>CAYHEW010000025.1:0-61412 GCA_964355715.1 uncultured Opitutaceae bacterium
CTACACCCCGGCGTCAGCCGGTGACACGGGAGGGCTGACTTGGCTCGGCTACCAGACTGGTTTCCAACATGAGTCGAATGGTGGGGCCGCCCCGGCCTCACGCAGTCTGAATTCCGCGTTTTTCCGGCGCGGGTTGCTGTTGGGTCGAGCGGATGCCTGGCACTTGATCGTCAGCCCACGTTTGGCGGTTTACGTGGGAGGATTGTCGGACAATCCCAACCTCGACGACTATCGCGGCTATGCCGATTGGATGGTCGCGCTGGGACGCGGCAACGGTGTGGCGCTCAGTTACACGGGACGCATGGGCAAGTCGTTCGATCATTTTAGCACGCAGCTGGACCTCACCATTCCCATCCGCAACCAGGCAGTGGATTTCGCCACCTACCTCACGCTTCAGTACTTCAACGGCTATGGGGAAAGCCTACGGTCCTACGACCAACGCACCGAGAGCCTGCGCCTGGGAATCTCCCTGGTCCGCCTGCGGTAGCTTCGGTTCCCTGCGGCCTTTCAAGGAGGCGCATTCGAGCCGGTTTTCCATTATGGAGGCTCGCAGGCCTACCGGTGACGGGATAAGCATCTACGACTGACTTAGCCCCAGGGTCACCCTAACTAACCCTCCAACATGAAACTCGGCATCATCCTATCGCACACGCAGCCTGAAACGGTGTTCAATGCCCTCCGCCTCGCCAATTATAGCCTCAAGCAAGGCGACAGCGTAAGGATATTCCTGGTCGGATCAGGTGTGGAGATGGACCAGATCGCAGACGCGAAATTCAACGTGCGTGAGCAGGCTCAAGCCGTACTCGCGGCGGGCGGTCAGTTTCTCGCGTGTGGTACTTGCCTGAAGATCCGCGAGTCGCAGGGATCGGAGATCTGCCCGCTCTCCACGCTCAAGGACATGTATGAGATTGTCCGGGATTCGGATAAACTCGTGACCTTCTAGGACGTGAAACTCCGCGAAAGTGGGATGCCCCCCGAGGACTACTGGGAAACACTCATGGATGTTCCCGGGATCCTCGACGCATTCGGTTTCGGGCCCAACACCCGGGATGTAGCTGAACTTGGTTGCGGCTATGGCACCTTCACGCTGCCGCTCGCCTCCAGAGTCTCCGGAACTGTCCATGCAATTGACATCGATTCTGACATGGTCGCCAGAACCACGGCGCGAGCACTGACTGCCGGGGTGCTCAATGTGCGCGTGCAGAAAAGGGATTTACTGCGCGAGGGCTTTGGGGTGCCCCCCGGATCATGCGACGCCGTGCTGCTTTTCAATATCCTGCACGGCGAGGAACCGGCAGCGTTGCTCCGGGCGGCCGCAGAAGCACTGCGTCGCGGCGGCCTCATCGCTGTCATCCACTGGCGAACCGATCTTGAAACCCCTCGCGGTCCTTCGGTCGATATCCGGCCCACGCCTGATCACATACTCAAGTGGAGCGCAGCGGCCGGTTGTCTTGATGCCCAGGGCCCCTCCTTCCTCCTACCCCCATGGCATTACGGGCTTAAATTGTTTAAGCTGTAGAATGTGTCCTGCTGTCTCGTATGCCTTGAATACCGCCAGCGCGGCAAGGGCCGCGAGGATACTAAGTCCCCTCGCTCACACCCTGCCCACGGCGGCGGGCCACAATTTCGGCGGCAAGTTGCGCACAGGCTGCGGCGTTGATCCGCTGCATGCCGCCGTCCGCCACCGCGTGGATACCGGCTTCCGTGACGACGAAGTCCATGGGAATGTCGTGCGGCTGCGGGTGGATGGTCGGGATCCGCGACACTTCATGGGCGACACAAATCTTGAGCGGTTGAGGCGCCATGGCCGCCAGGGTCCGGTCGAAGTAGCCGCCGCCGTAGCCCAGCCGCCACCCCGATTCACAGAATCCAACGGGAGGGACAAGCACCGCTTCAGGCGCGAGCACAGGGGTGCCATCGGGCATGGGAATGCCGAGGGCCCCCGCCTTCATCGGGGCACCGGGCCACCACTCCCGAAACTCGAGCGGCTGGTGCTTCGCCACGACTGCCGGTAGCACGACCCGGGCACCCTGTGCACGCAGTTGATGGATCAGCGGTCGCGGGTCCACCTCCCCTTTGTAAGGCCAACAGAAGCCCACCACGAGTTCCCGCAGAACGGGGAAACCTGTTGCTATAAAACGGAGGATCGCCTCGTTCCAAGTGGCGCGCTCTGCCGGCGAACACGCCATCCGGCGGGCGAGGAGCGACACCCGCTGTTCCTTGCGCCATTGCTTCAAATCCGGGGGAGTGGATTGAGAAATCACGATCAGCTTTCGGTGACAATGCCGTCCATCAGGCACCTTGCGTCCGTGACCGACTGCGGACATTGCCCGCCCGACAAGCATTTTCGTCGTTTTTGACAGACGCTTCCGAACAGCGCGATCTCTTCGTTTCCGATCGACCGGACGACAGCCCTCAGGTCGGCCAAATCCTGTGCACGTTTCGCCGCGCTCGACTCCGACGCATTCTCGACATGCACAAGCACCAGCGTTTCTAGCAAGGTTTGTTCAGCCGCTCGGAAATAAGCGAGATAGGGGCTAAGTCCGCACGGGCAATGGAATGGCGTCGGGGGTGGCTCGCAAGTCGGCCGCTTGAGTCTCGTGAATATCCGGTCGAGGGTCTTTTCAAATAGGTGTGCTAGCAGATGAGGCTCTGCCATGGGCGTAGTCACTGGCTCAGCCCACAGCAGGGCAGACCAAGTTTTTAGGATTTCCGCGCGCCGCGCGCACAGTTGATTGAGAACCATCGGCTGCATTGAATCTGGCTGATCATAGCAACCCAGGCAGAATGATTCTACGCGCTAATTGCTAAAATTAGCTCACTGATTGACCACCCTTCATGGCTTGTGGGCAATGAAAGGAAGCCACGCCAGCCGAATCGGTCGCCTGCACTATTTTCCTAAAGCTCCCTAAAACCTTGAGCCATATCAAGGTGCTGGTGCACCCGGTATGGCAAGATGAGGCTCCGATAGTCTCAATCCCATGTTCCAATCTTTCGCTTCACTTTTCGACCGGATGGGTGGTCGCACAGCATTTGCCGACCTCTTACGTCACTTCTATACCGACGTGCGCCCGCACGAAGAAATCGGCCCGATATTCGCTGCGCACGTCTCAGATTGGTGCGTAGCCTCGACGACAACCGATCGTTGGCGGACTCTCTACCCACGCTATTCCTCATGGTTTGACCGTATTGGTTGATTTCGCTCAAGGCCGACCGGTCCATGTGCGACTAAGATTCTACCATGAGTTTTTCCTGTCCACATTTTGACCCAAATCGTGATTTTTGCCTGCGGCTGAACACGGATTGCGTTCCGGGGCGGAAGGGATGCGTGCTGGTCGGAAAGGCCGTGTTTGCCGTGCCCGTGGAGGAGCGGCTGCGCGAGAAGGAGCGCGAAAAGCGCGAGGCGGTGTGGACGCGGCTTGCCGAAACCGGGCGCAAACCCCCAAGCGGAAACAGGTGATCAGATGAATGTGTGCGTGTTTTGCGTTTCGAACTAATATTGGATACGGTGGATTACCCAAGTAGAAGTCGCCTTGATTTCGCAGTAAAATCGCGCTCGCTCCGCCAGCCTCCGCCAAGCCTACGGCTGGCATGCCGATTCTAGAGTTCCTGTAGGAACCACCCAACAGATGGTGCGGAGGCTGCCCGCCGTAGGCTCGGCGAAGGAGGGCTTCCGTGTACGCTCACAACCCGGTCCCATTCGCGGAGCCGATTCCCGCGTCCGCCAACAGCCGTAATCCACCCGGATGACACCAGGCCTCCTTGGCTCCCTGGACCCATCACTCCATCCAGCCTGCCATGCACTATGTCTATCTCCTACAAAGCCAACGAGTTCCCAAGCAACACTACGTCGGCTCCACCGCTAACCTCCGATCCCGTCTAGTCAGCCACAACGCCGGCCAAAATCCATCCACAGCGCCCTTTCGCCCGTGGACCATAGCCGCGTACTTCGCCTTTCCAGCTACCCGCACCGCCCTCGCCTTCGAGCATTACCTCAAGGGCGGATCCGGTCGAACCTTTGCCAAGCGACACTTTCACTAACCCCTCACCCCGCCCAAACCCTCCGCTCCCCACCACCCTCCCGGCGTGTTACTTCCACCGCTCCGCTGCCCCATTCGCACCGCACGCGGTCCATCCCCCAGGCGCCCTCGACGGTGAACGCCACGCCGTTGCCACCCGACTCGACCGTGACCTTTGGTTCGCCGTCCGCCGCCAGCGGGAACGGCAGCAGCAGCGCGGCGATCTTCATCGTCTTCGCCGGTTCGACCTGGGTCAGCATGAGGTTGTGTGTCAGGACTACGCCTTCCGCCGCGTAGACGCCCGTCGTCGCCTTCAGCGCGCGGTCGCTGCCCACGGCCAGCGTCATCGCGGCCTTCGTGCCTGAGAACCGCACCCGACCCGCCTTCAAATCGACGCCCGCGATCGGCACGCAGGCGTGGTAATTCCACTCCAGCCCGGTCTCGTTCGCCGCCACGTCGTCGACCACGACGAAATAGTGCGGCCGCACGAACAGTATCCGCCGCTGGTAGCGGACAAGCGCCTTGTACGAATTGCCCAGGTCCGCCGCGATGTAGTCACACTCCGGACCAAAACTCGTCTGCTCCAACACCACCGCACGCTCGGGATCCCGGTAGGTCTGGTCGGCGCCACGGAGCGTGACGAGGTTGTGGTAGCTCGTCGCCTTGTAGAACAGGTGCGCCGGATCCTGGTACTTGATGGTCCCGGGGTCGGCCGCGAAACGTTCGCCGTAGGCCTCCATGATGAACTCGCCCTTGTCGCTGTGCGTGTGCTCGAACGTCTGCGGTCCGCCCTCGAACATGAAGAGGATGTCGCCGTGGCGGCAGCCCGTGCGCAGGAAGATGCGGTCGCACACCTCAAAGGTCTTCGCCGGTGGCAGCTGCGGCTGCCGCGGCGCCTCCTCGACGCACATGAGGAATTCCATGAGCCCCGACAGCGAGCAGGCGCCCGCCATGCGCTTGCCAAAGAACGGGCTTCCCGGGGGATTGGGCCGGCGGCCAAAGTACTCGTGCCAGAGCCAGAAGGCGTTCGGGTCGTTGTAATACTTCGCGAAGAACATGAACGAGCTGTTCATGAAGTTGTAACCCACACCCTCGATGTTGTCGCTCAGCGGCAGGAACGAGAGCCGGTCCCGCGCCAGCGAGCGGAGATGCATCAGGTAATCGATCGTCCGGCCGAAATGCGCCGGCGCGTAGTCCTGCACCTTCCAGCCCTTGTGGCGGGAGATGGTGAGGAGGGCGGAGACGGCATGCTGCGTGGTGTACTCCCAATAGCCCGGACCCTCGTTCGAGGCGCCGTTCACCTTGTAATAGTTGTTCATCATGCGCGGGAACCACTTGATCCCCCGCTCCAAGATCTCATCCACGTCCGGATGACTGCGCCGCGCGACCAGGCACGCGCACATGAGCCCCGCCGTGTAGACCGCGCCCTGGTTGCTGCTGAGGAGATAACCCTCGCCATTCAGGCGCAGGTACATGTCGAGCCAGGGCAGCGCCTTTTCGTAAAGCGCGTCCTCGACCTCGCGCCGCTCGTCCGCGGACAAGAGCGGATAAATGAAGTCATAGCACGTCGCCACGCATTCGGCGGTGGACCCCTCGATGAACGGCGCCCGGTAACCAGGCTGGCCGCTGGGAATGCGGCTGGCAAAACCGGCCTGCCACGTGGTGCAACGCAGCGTCGTGAAGAGCGCCCGCCGCGCAGTCTGCCCGTGGCGCACGTCGCCGGTCAGCGCATAGGCCACGCCGCCGTAGACCATGCAGCTGTTCACATCGTACATCTGGTTCGCCGGCGAAACCCGGCGCTCGCAGCCCTGGTTGCCTAGATCCACGGGCAGGTAGCGCCCGGCATACTGCTCCGGCTGGTAATCGAGATGAGCCACCGCTTCGGCAACGATCTCGTCGGCCATCTTTTTCAGCGTCCCGGGTTTTTTCGTGGACTCACGCAATTGCAGGAACTCCCCGCGGCCGATCATGAGGCCGACCGGCAGGATGTTGTCCTCCAGTTTTTCCACCCGGGCCGGCGGTGGCACGGCCGGGATGCCCCACGCCTCGCCGACCTGCGCCGGATCCGTGCCCTTGCGCTCCAGCAGAATCCAGCGGATCGACGTGGCGACCTGCACATCGAGGGTTTCCTTGATCTCGGTCTCCGCCTGTTCGAGTTCGATGGTCAGCGCCGTCAGGCGCCGGCCCGAGATCACCGCGCGCATCTCATCCCCGCCGCCTAGCCCGCGCCGGCGGTCGATGGCCCGTACCGTCTTCCCGTCGATCTCGAGCACCAAGCTGAAATTGGCCCGGACATCCGTCGCCGTGAACAGCGTCACCGCCTGATACGGCGTGAGGTCCACGTTCATGCGCCGTGTGTACGACGTGCGATGCCGGCGGCCCGGCTTCTGCAGGTAGCGCACGTTGGTGTACATCCAGCCCACCTCCATCGCCTGCTCGCCCTCCGGCAGATCCGTCCCGCCCGCGTACTGCCAGTCACTGCGGTCCCACATCCGCGGTGAGAGAAAATTGACCACCATGTCCTCGTACGGCGTGACCTTGACCAGCGGCGAATCGTTCAGCCAGGCGATCGCGCCCAGTTCCAGGATCGTGCCCGCAAACGTCGCCGTGCCGGCCGTGAGCCGCAGGCGCTTCACGGTGTGCAGCCCCACCGGTTCGCCGATCTTGGCCAGCGACGACGCGGTGAAATGCAGCGTGTTCCAGCCCGACCACTCGACGACGAAGCTGGTCTTGTAACCTGTCGCGACGGGCGAACCCGCGTCCGCCCCGCAATCGAGCACCACGTCCACGAACAGCATGGACTGCCGGCTCGCCTTCACCGGCAGGCTGAAGGCCCAGACCTTCGCGTCGCGGGCCGGCGCGGCGATGTCCGTGACCAAAGACGCGGTCTTCGCGGTTTCCCAGACCTGCACGGTCCGCTCGGTGGCGGGATCGGTGGCGCGGTTGGCAAACGCCTCGCTGGGGTTCGGATAGGAGGTGACGGGATTCATGGGAAGGGATCGGCGAAGACGGGGCGCGCCGTTCAGGTCGCCTGGTCGGAAGGCGCCGGTGGCTGGACCGCGTACGGCTCCGGCGGCGTGAAGCCGGTATCGCCGCCGAGTTTCCGCCACTGCAGGAACAGCGTCCAGTTCGCGATCGTCGCCAGCGCCGTGAAGATGGCGCACATCAGGTAAATGTAACGGTAGTCGCGGAGCACCGCCAGCAGCATGCCCACCAGCAGCGGGGCAAGGATCAGGCTGGAGATGCCGAAGACCCCATTGGCACTGAGGAACTGCCCGTACCGACTGCGCGGCAGCATCCGCGGGCCGAGGGCCATGTAGGCCCCGAGGTACACCGCGATGGCCGCCTGGTTGACGCACAGCCACAGCAGGAGGCTCGAGGCATCGGTCGTGAACCAGTAGCAGAGGAGATAGGTGACAGTCTCCAACGCCATCCCCAGGACCGCGACGCGGATGGGATGGAACCGGTCCACGAAATGCCCGACCACCAAGAAGACCGGGATCTGCACGAGGAAGGTCCAACCCTTCACCTTGCCGAACTCGTCGAGCGAGAGCCCGAGCGTATCCGCATAGCCGGGCTGGCCGGCGGAAGTCGCGAAAAACACCAGGAAGCCCATCGGCGCGAGCGAACCCCAGTTGAAGAACGTCGCGACGTAGTAATTGAGGTAGAACCGATCCGTGAAGCACTCGCGCAGGTAGGTCTTCACCGCGCCCTTCCAGCCGCCGGGCGCCTTGGGCGGCGGCGGCGGATACTCGCCCTCCTTCACCCGCCAGACGATCACGGCGAACACGACGGCATAGAGCACGCCGGTGACGGCGTAGACCTCGAACGTGTATCCCTCGAGCCAAGGCAGCGACCACCGGTTGAAGGCCAGGCTCGCGAGCGCGCCGAGCGCGCGATAGAAACCGGAAAACTTGCCCATGACGTCGGGCGGGATCACGTCGGCCACCAGGCAGCCGTACGCCTGGGTGTAGAAGGCGTTGAACATCAGGAACACGACCATCACCACCAGCAGCCAGGCGAGCGTGCAGCCGGCCGCGGTGACCGACGCCCCGAGGCCGCATGCCGCGATCGTGCGGTATAGGAAATCGCCGGCCGGCTCCGACGCACCCAGGGCGAGCAGCCCGAGGAACACGGGCGGGATGCTCCAGAGGATGAACGGACGCCGCCGACCCAGCGGGCCGCGGTAGCGGTCGCTCATGGAGCCCACCACCGGGTTCCAAAGGAACGTCACGAGCGAGGAGAGGGTGCTCTTGAAGCCAATCAGGGTGTCGCCCGCCCCGGCCCAGCGCATCTGCAGCGGAATCGCGTTCGCCGGCAGCATCTGCAGGAGTTGGAAGAACACCACGCCCAGCAGCATCCAGAACATCACCTGCCACAGGCCGGCGCGGGTATAGGTGAGCGTGCCCACCTGGTGGAGTTTCGGACCGGAGGAGGCGAACGACGTGTCCACGGGGCAGGATCCGGTCTCAACCAACCGACGGTGACTGGAAATTCTTGTCCCCGCCCAAGCGCCGCCACTGCAGGAACAGCGCGATGCAGGCGAGGAAGGCGAAGAAGTTGCTCAGGCCGGAGATCAGGAACGAATAGCGGTAGTCGCGGAGGTACTCCATCAGCAGCCCGATGGCCGGCGGCGCCACGATCAGGCTGGTGATGCCGAAGATCACGTTGGCGCTCACGAACTGGCCGAAGCGCTCCCGCGGCAGGAGGCGCGGGCCCATCGCCATGCCGGCGCCCAGGTAGATCGCGATCGCGCCGTTGTTGAGGCACGACCAGAGCAGCATGCTGTCGGCATCGACCACGAGCCAGTAGCAGGCGAAGTACGTGATGCTCGTCAGCAGCAGGCCGACGATCGCGACCCGCAGCGGATGAAACCGGTCCACGAAGTAGCCCACGACGAGGAAGACCGGGATCTGCACCAGAAACGTCCAGCCCTTGATCGCGCCGAACTCCTGGAGCGAGAGCCCGAGCGTGGCGGCGTAGCCCTCCTTGCCGGCCTGCGTGGCGAAGAACACGATGAAACCCAGCGGCGCCAGCGAGCCCCAGTGGAAAAACGTCACCGAGAAATACTTGAGGTAAAACCGGTTTGTGAAGCACTCCTTCAGGTAAACCTTCACCGCCCCGAACCGGCCGCCGGGCGCCGGCGGAGGCGGCGGCGGATACTCGCCCTCTTTCACCCGCCACACGAGCAGGCTGAAGGCCGTCGCATACAGCAGGCCCGTGCACGCATAGACGGCAAAGGTGTTGCCCTCCACGTAGCCCAGGCCCCAGCGATGGAACGCCAGGCTGCCCAGCGCGCCCACGGCGCGGTAGATGCCGGTGAACTTGCCGATGACCTCCGGCGGGATGACGTCGGCCACGAGGCAGGCATAAACCTGCACGACGTAGGCATTGAAGACCAGGAAGATGATGAAGGAGCACGCGATCCACACCAACGTGCAGCCCGGCACCGTGACGTAGGCCCCGAGCCCGGCGTCGCCCAGGAGCTCATGCACCATCGTCCCGGCCGGCTTGGCCAGCCCGAGCAGCAGCAGGCTCAGGATCACCGGCGGCATGCACCAGAGCAGGAACGGCCGGCGGCGCCCGAACCGACTGCGGTGCCGGTCGCTTTGCGAACCGACCACGGGATACCATAGAAACGCGACCAGCGAGGAAATGCTGCCCTTGAGTCCGATCAGCGTGTCGCTCGCCCCCTCCCAGCGGAGCTGCAATGGCAGCACGGCCGCCGGCAGCGATTCGAGGAGCGTGAAACAGAAATCGCCCCACAGCATCCAGAACATCACCTGCAGCAACGCCCCGCGCGTGTAGGAAAGCGTGCCGACCTTGAAGACCTTGGGCGCAGGAGCGGAGGCGGTGGGGGATTCCACGATTGGGTTCGACGACAGGGGTAAATCCGAAGCAAGGCAATGACGCTCCGACGAAAGCAGAGCGTCAAACGCTGGCGCCTTCTACCAGTAGGAATGAGCGCCTACTTCGCCGCGTGCACGATCATGAACGCCAGTAGCTCCGGCGATTCGAACCAGCCCGACCAGTAATTATGCCCCTGCCCGGGAAACACGGTCACCCGCACCTCCCCTCCCTGCGCCCGGTAGCGGGTCTCGAGCAATGCGGAATTCTGCTCCAGCGGCACGATCGCATCCTGGTCGCCGTGGAGATGGAGGATCGGCACCCCCGCCCGGGCCAGTGGCGCGAGGCGGTCGACCGGGTTGTGCGCACCGAGATGATCCGCGAGTTCCGCCTCGGTCAGCCCGTAGGCCGCGCAGGCCTTCGCGAGCGTCGGATAACTCGTGAGGTTGCACACCGGATAAATTCCGGCCACGGCCGCAACCGACTCGGGGTGTTCCACCGCCCAGTTGTACAACATCAACCCGCCGCGACTGCGCGCGAGCAGCACGGGCTTGGGCGCGAAACCGCGGCGCTGCACGAGCTCGGCGTACAGCGCGGTGAAATGCGCCCGCCCCGCCGGGCTCCCAAACGACTCGCCCACGTCAATGCCAGCGACGGCGATGCCCGCCGCGCGGAGGCGCTCGAACATCCACGTCTCTTCCTTCGCCGGCAGCCCCGGCAGCGTCGGCGCATACCACACCCACGGCTGCGGCCGGCCCGGCGCGGACTGCTCCGGCAAGATCACGAAGGCGCGGCAACCGTCGACGGTAAATTCCTCGGCCGGCTGGCCGGCGATGGTGACGGCGCGAGGCAGGGTGGGTTCGGGGTTCATGGGAGAAGCAATGGCCGTCGCACAAAGAAGGAGCGCCGACAAATAAACTAGGCACCTGCTATTCATACCACCCGCAACACTTCGAGGCCGAGCAGGGCGCCGACCTTTTCCAGTTTCTCCGCTACGTGGCCGACGCCGACGGCGCAGTGGTGCGCGGGGCCGTGGCTGTTCCAGCGGTTGACGAATTCGCGCGCCCCGCAGGCGAAGCGGTAGCGGCTGTTGGTGTTGCCAATCTCCATGATCGGGCCGGGCACCGACTCGCCCTCGGCGCAGAGCAGGCCAAGCTTGCCGTCGCCGCGCTCGATGACCGACAGGAGCGTCACGGGGCCGTGCTTCACCGACATCTCGACCGACACGCCCTTACCCACCTTGCCGTGGTAAACCTTGAGCGGACGCACCTTCGTCTTGCCCTCGGCCACGCGGATGTGACCCGGGCCGTCGTGGCCCATCAGCACGACGTCGGCGGCGTAGTCCATCGCGTAGTACTCGGTGAACGACCCGCCCACGCCGAGGAGGTCCATGATCTTCATGGCCTGCACGTTCTTCACCTCATACTCGCCGGCAACCGGCACGCCGCGGCCAGTGAGCAGCGAGGTGCCGAGGATGATCGACGCCATCGTGGCCTCGTTCTCGGCCACGCCGGTGCCGCTGTAGAAATAGGCCAGCGAGCCCAGCTTGCGCTTCGCCACCAGCGCATCGAGCGCCACGGACGTCCGCGCCGCCTCTGCGAGATCGGGCGCGGCGCAGTCGGCCTGCACGTCGAACTCGCGGTGGAAGTCCGCGACGCGCGCCTTGACCTGCGCGTCGGTCACCTCGCGCCGCAGCGCCGAGAGTTCGTCCACCTCGAGGATCTCGATGTGGGTGCCGAACGTCGCGCACTGCAGCGTCGTGTCGGAGTAGATGTCGAGCATCCCGCTGTAATAGTGTCCCATCAGCCCGAGCCGGTTGCCGTACATGCCAGCCGTGACGCGCGCGGCCTCGACCCAAGCATCAACCTCACGCCAGCAGGTCGGATCGTCGTCGAGCATACCGGTGACCTGGTGGAAGCGGATGCCGGCGCGCTTGAAGACATTGGCGATCTCCGGCACCGGGCACGCTGCGCAGTGGGCGAGCCATTCACCGGTCATCTTCGTGCGATCGTCCATCCGGTTGAAGATCGGATAGTCGATCGCCGGCGCCGGCTGGAGGTTGAGGATCACCACCGGCACCTTGGCGCGGAGCACGACGGGAAGCACGGTGGACGACAGGGCGTAGGTCGTGACGTGGAGGAAGATCAGGTCCACGTCCGCGCGGCGAAATTCATGGCCGGCCGCGTAGGCCCGCTCGGGATTGTCCACGAGCCCGAGGTTAACGACCTCGACCCCGGGCCGGGCGAGCTTGCCGGCGACGCGGCCGACATAGCCCTCGAGCCGTTCCTTGAGGCCCGCGAACTGCGGCCAATAAGCGTCAAGACCGATGCCGAACAATCCAATGCGCAGGGGCGGGGTGCTCATGACGAACCTGTCTCGCACATCAGCACGAGCCGATCAAGGCACTTGGCGGTCTACGTGTAGCAGACGCGGGGCGAGGGAATGGCACCAGTGCCAGGGCTCGTAGGCGATGCCGTGTGGGTTGTCGCGTGGATACGAGAGCGCGAAGCCGAACCGCGCGGCGTGCTGACGGAGCCACGCAAATTCGCGGGTGGTCTCGAAGGCCTCGGTGAGATGCTCGCATTCCGCCGATCCGATATCGACGGCCCGGCCGGTGTGGTGCTCGCTGAACCCCGGATAGGCGTTCACACGCAGGATGTCCGCCAGCACCTGCCCGGCGGTGAGTTTCTTCGCCACGATTTCCGCCTGCCGCTCCACGCTGCGAAACCCCGACAACAGGAGCAGGTCCACCCCTGCCCGCTCCGCTTCCGCCCGCATCGAAGTCCACGCTTCCGCTGCCTCAACCGCGAGTCGCACCTCCCGACCAAACGCATCTTGCCCCACATCGCACAGCAGCCCTTCCTCGGTAAACCGCGGCAGGCGGGTCTCGTAGCCGGGTGGCGGTGGTGGCAGGTTCATGCCATGTCATGAAGTCGGATTGCGGAATGGCTTTCGAGACGTTTCACTTCCCGCAGATCACCCACCCCAATGACTATCCGTTTTATTCTGGCGTCGGCGCCAAAGTCGCATTGGAGGTCCTGCCGGCGGGTTCACCCAAGCCGAAGACCATCGTGCTTGTGGAAAAATCGAATTTCGAATTCCAGATCAGGTCATCCGGCCTGAGATGATGCACCGACCAATTCAGCGCCAACGGCGCGGACGATAACAGCCTGGGGCAACGCCCCAGAAAACAGGCCGAAACCCACCGCAAGGGCGGAAAGCCCGCCCCATCGAGCACCTCTCGCTTACCTACCAAGTTAGCGCCGACGTCCCTACCGGAACAGCGGTCCCGTTCCGGCAACGGCTGGTTTGATCCAGCCGTTGGCGCGCATCCAGTCGGCAAAGCGATCCATGAACAGGTCCGCCCCGCCGCCGAAATTGAGGAATCCGTGGCCGCCGGTCTGGAACACGTGCAGCTCGGCCGGGCGATTGGCCTCTCGCCAGGCCTGGTAGAGCCGGAGCGAATTGGGCGCCGCCCACGCATCGTCCGCGGCGACCGCGATGAAGAGCGGCGGTGCGTCCGCGGGCACCGGCCGACCCTGATTGTCCGGACCGTAAATCACGCCGGCAAAATCGGGCCGACTGACCGGTTCGTCGAGGGCCGCAGCGAGCGAGACGAAGGCACCGGCGGAAAAGCCGATGATCCCGATGTGTTTCGGGCTGCGCCCAACTATGGCTGCAGCATCCTTGCGCAGCCAGGCTAAGGCCCGCCGCGCATCGGCGTGCGAGAGTTCGCGGATATTCTGTCCGGTCTGCGGACCCCAGATGATCCGGCCATCCTCCGGCTGCTTGCGCGGCGGTGGCGGAATCTCAGCCCCCGGCCGCGGCAGCGGGGCCGAGGGGTCGGTGTAGATGAGACGGTATTTGAGGATGTACGCGTCGACCCCCACGGCGTTGAGCGCGAGGGCGGTGCGCACGCCTTCGTACTTGATCATCAAATCGGTGAACGCGCCGCCCGGTGCCACGATCACGGCCACGTCCGCGGGCGCGGACGGAATGGCCGGATAATACTGCAGCGTGGGTTTCACGACATTGCGGGTCACCGTGTTCCCGAAGTGGGTCACGTAGGTGTACTCCTCCCAGTTCCATTCCTCCGACCCCGGCGCCACACCGTCGTAGAGCTCAATGACGCGCGCCGGAGGCGGGAGGTCGGCGGGGGTCTGTGCGTGCATGGTGAAATCCGAAACGGCCAGGAGGCTGAGGGCTAGAGCGGTGCGCGTCATCATGGCAGAATCCAACTCAAACAGAGACCTTGCGACTTCCCATCACAAAGCCACGGACAGCCGCGGCCTTGCTGTTGTCGGAAATCGAGGGCTAGTGCGAGCTTCCACCTCTCCGCCCTTCCGTGATTCCGCGACTTGGATTCTAGTTCAGAAACGATTGCCGGCAGCCCTCCCGCCGCCCATTTCCCAATCATGCCCCCTGCCCTCGTCCCTCGGGTTCTCGAACGCTTCATCGCCATCGATCACGCCTGCGGGTGGCCGAACCTCACGCTGCTGCCAGACGGCTCGATCGTCGCGCTGATCTGGCCGGAACCGTGTCACGGCCTTTGGGAGGGCGCAGCGGAATGTTGGGGGAGCACCGACGGCGGACGCACCTGGGCCAAACGCGGCGTGCCCGTGCCCTTCTCGCCCGGGACAAACCGCATGAACCTCGCCGCCGGCCTGGCGCAGGACGGGGCGCTGGTCGCTCTCGTCGCCGGCTGGGACGGTCGCCCACCCCGGGGCACGCGCGCCGGGCACGCCGGGCAGAATCTCATCCCGGCCGTGCCGGCGCGTTCGCGCGACAGCGGGCGCACTTGGGAAAACTTCCCTCCCCTCACCGCCCCGGCCGGGGCCCGCGGACCCCACTACGGCGACGGCAAACGGTTCGGCAAAGCCGGCGGCGAGGCCAGCCCCACACCCTTTGGTGACATCCTGCCGCTGGGTGACGGTTCACTGGGCGCCATGACGTATATGGATCGGGTTCACTTCTACGTCAGCGACGACGACGGACGCACCTGGTCTCACCGCGGCGCCTTTGGCACGCCCGACGGCCACAACGAAACCACCTGGCTCCCCCTCCCCGACGGCCGCCTCCTCGCCGCCGCCCGCACCTACGGCGACCAACATCTCGACCTGTTCGTGTCCGCCGACCAAGGCCACACGTGGACCTTCACCCAAGCCGTCACCGGCAAGAACGAACACCCCGCCGCCCTCACCGCCCTCGCCGACGGTGGCATTCTCCTCACCTACGGCATCCGTACCGAAGCGCTCTACGGCGTCGGCGGCCGTCTTTCCCGCGACGCCGGCCAGACTTGGAGCGAACCCCAGACCCTCGTCGACTTCGTGACCGCCACCAATCCCGACGACCCCAAGTGGCGCGACGGCGGCTACCCCGCCACCGTCCAACTCCCCGACGGCACCCTGGTCACGGCTTACTACTGCAAAGGCACCCCGGCCCACACCCGCTACCACGTCGGCGTCGCAAGGTGGACGATTTGAGGAACGCTGATCTTCGCTTATCCACGCTGATAGCAATCAGTTAAAAACACCTGACACCTTGCTTCCCGATTAGCGTCAATCAGCGCAGATCAGCGTTCCCACTCCTTCCCGTGACGTAATTTCTGCTCGTTATCGCCGCCGCCATGGGTTTCCCTGCGCGTTTCCATGGCCAACAAAATCCCCTCCAAACCGCGCATCCTCACCACCACCGTCGGCTCCTATCCCGTCCCGGATTGGCTCGCCGCCCTGCCGAGCGAGCAGGCCGTGATCGATGCGACCCGGGTCGTGTTCGACATCCAGCGCCAGGCCGGCATCGACCTCCCGACGGACGGCGAACTCTACCGCTTTGACGTCAACCATCCCGACACGAACGGGATGATCGAATACTTCATCCGCCCGATGGCCGGCATCACCGGCGTCGTCGGCCGCTCCGTCACCGAGGAGTTCTCCCGCCATCACCCCATGGGCTTCCGCCGCAAGCCCGCCGGCGTCGTCACCGGCAAGCTCGGTGAGGGCTCCCTCAACCTGCTCGCCGATTGCCAGCGCGCCGCCGCCGTCGCCGGCGGTCCGTTCAAGTTCACCGTCACGAGCCCCTACATGCTCGCCCGCACGCTGCTCGACCACCACTACGGCAGCTTCGACAAGCTCACCATGGCGCTCGCCGAGGTCCTCGCCGCGCAGATGCCCGGCCTACCCGCCCCGTGCATCCAGGTCGATGAGGCCAACATCCCCGGCAACCCCGAGGACGCCCCCCTCGCCGCCTCCTCGATGAACGTCGTCCTCGACCAGATCGAGGGCGAGCGCGCCGTCCACTTCTGCTTCGGCAACTACGGCGGCCAGACCATCCAGAAGGGCAACTGGCAGAAGCTCGTCGATTTCCTCAATGACCTCCACTGCGACCACCTCGTGCTCGAGCTGGCCCACCGCCCGAAGAGCGACATCGATGCGCTGAAGCTGATCGACAAGAAGATCTCCCTCGGTATCGGCGTCGTGGACATCAAGGTGAACCACATCGAGACCCCCGACGAGATCGCCGCCCGCATCGAGGCGGTCGAGAAGAAGGTCGGCGAGGGTCGCGTCCGCTGGGTGCACCCCGACTGCGGCTTCTGGATGCTCAAGCGCTCCGTCTCCGACCGGAAGATGGAAGCCCTCGTCCGCGGCCGCGACAAGTACCTCGGCATCAGCTGAGGTCGCGAAGACCCACCTCGTAGGCCGCCCGCTCGCGGGCGCTCGTTTGGCGTGCGCATGCCGTTCGAGCGCGAGCAAGCTCGCGGCCTACGTGCGGCGTTATTGGCCACCCACCTCAATACCAGCCGTACTTCTCCACCAGCCCCCGCAGGAGCATCACGTTCTCCGCGGGGGTGTCCGGCGCGATCGCGCAGGCGGTGCTCAGGATGAAGCCCTGGGCCTGCATGCCGATTTCGAGGCGGCGGATCACGTCGGCGCGCACCTGGTCGGGCGTGCCCTTGAGCAGCACATGCACCGGGTCGATGTTGCCCTTGACGAACGCGCGGTGACCGATCCGCCGCACCGCATCGGCCAGCTCCACGTTGCCGAGCGGCGGCGGGTCGAGGCACTCGATGCCGTCGAACCCCGTGTCGATGATCGTCTCCAGCCGGTCGCCAATCGCTCCGCACGTGTGGCAATAGCTCGGCACCCCGCCCGCCCGCGCCGCCGCCACGAGCACGGCCTGCGCCGGCGCGATGAGGTCGCGGTACATGGCGGGCGACATGAAATTCTGACCTGACCACGGTGCCGACACATTGAGCGCATCCGCCCCGGCCGCGATCTGCTCCCGCGCATGGCCGGCCACGGCGCGAGCAAAGCGTTGCAGGAGGTCACGGCATTTCTCCGGCTCGGTCAGAAGGGCGATCATCGCGCCGTCGGCACCCATGAGATCGATCAGGTAATCCTCCGGCGAATAAAGCGCCCCGTGCACCGACACGTCCGGACCCACGAGGGCCCGCGCCTGTCGCAGCTCGGCCACGCGTCCGGCCGCGTCGGGCGCGAGCCACATGCGCAGACGCGTCGACGGCGGGTGATAGGCGAGTCGCTCCGCCACGGCCGCCGGATCGAGGTCGACGATGTCGCGCTCGGGCGGCACGGCGTGGGTGTAGCGCGGCAGGTCGTTCCGGCAGTACACGCAGGAGTCGCCGTTCTTGAAATACACGACCGGACCCTCGGGATTCGCGCGATCAATGCGCGACACGGTCCGCTCGTCGAGCGGCGCGGCGCCCACGGCCGGGATCAGCACGCCGTCGAAGCCGAAGCGCTGGCTGATCGTGCAGAACCCGCGCGCCAACGCGCCGTCGTGGTTGTGCCAGACGTCGATCGGGTCGAGGTCGGGCAGCTGCCGCAGCACGAACCCCAGTGCCGGCTGGCACATCACCGGCACACGATCCGGCCGCTCCCGGCGCATGGCCGTGGCAATCCGGGCACGTGACGTGTGCATGAAGGGAGCCTACAACCCGTGAACCACTAATTCACACTAATTCATACAGAAATGTTCGGAATGAAGATTCCTCCAATTCCCAAGCCATAAGTGTGCATGAGTGGTTTCATTGATTGTGGGTCTGTCCTTTGCGTTCTCCGCGTTCTTTGCGGTTAATTCCTCCGGTCGTTAACGGATCTTTATTCACACCGGTGCCCCGCGGAATAATCACGCGCCGCGGCGCAGAAATCCCAGATAGGATTTGTCGCCCTCCCGTCATCGCGGTTAAGCCAACAGCCGCTTCTCTGTCGTCCCCGAATCATGCACGCTCCCCGCGACCCTGCCGTCGATCTGCTGCCCCGCACTGTCAATCGCGCCACGACGCTCCTCACGGCTCCCGCCCTGATTCATCCCGCCGGCGATCCCGCCTGGCGCGCGCTCGCGGAGAAAATCGCCGCCGCCCTCACCGCCCGCGGCGCCAAACGCGTGGAGTGCGTGACCGACCTCGCCCTGATGCCCGCGCGCAGCACCCCGCTGCCCGCCGCCTATCGCGCCCGGCCGCTGATCCTGCTCGGCAACCTCAACACCAACCGCGCACTGCAGCCGCTCTACGCCGACTACCTCTGCTCGACCGACGCCACCTACCCCGGCGGCGACGGCTACGACCTGCGCACGATCGTCAATCCCTACGGCACCGGCACCAACGTCATACTCGCCGGCGGCAGCACCCTCGCGGGCGCGACGCGGGCGGTTGACCGCCTCCTGGCCGCGATCGCCCGCACCGACGCCACGCTCGCGGTGCCCTTCCTCCTCGAGGTCGAACTCGCTCCCGCCCTTGCCGCGAACCTCGCCGCCTGGCCGTTCACGCCGCTCGACGACACGCCTGCGCTCCAGGCGCTGCGCAACCGGAGCCTCCTCTTCTTCACCGAGCCCATCCGCGTGATCGGCGCCTACACGCTCATGTGGCAATGGACCGGCGACGTCCGCTACGCCGAGATCGCCCGCGACACATTGCGCGTCCTCAACGAGCGCATGACCACCGGCTACGGCGACTGGCACTACCTCGCCGAGCGCTTCCTGCGCGCCGTCCCGCACCTGATTGCCGGCGGGTGGCTGAACGACGCCGACATCGCGCGCACCGACCACCTGCTCATGCTCACCGCCCTGGGCAACCAGGACGAGTGGTGGCGCATGCGCGAGGGTCACCCGCCCCTCGGCCATCGGCACCAGGGCAAGGGCACGTACGAGTTCCTCCTGCTCGCCCGCTACCTGCGCGACCAGGCCAACCCGACGCCCGCCCTGCGCGCCCTCTGCGACCGCTGGATGGCCGAATGCTGCGCCTTCCTCGACGCCCTCACCCGCGCCTGCACCGACGATCAGGACGACGAGAGCTCGCTCAACAATCTCGCCACGCTCTTCCGCTACGCCCTGGGCCAGGAGCGCCACGACTTCTTCACCAGCGGCCGCGCCCGCCAGGTCGCACGCCGCTGCCTCGCCCTCCACGACAGCAACGGCAGCGGCGCCGGCCAGGGCGGCTACGGCGAGAGCCAGGGCATGTACCTGCAGCAGGAGGCCACGATCCAGACCGCGTGCAGCGCCTTCTACTACGGCGACGGCGAACTGAAGTGGATCCTGCAGACCCTCCCCAATCTCGCCGTCGCGCAACGCTACTCGTTCCTCCATTACGCCCCCGTCTTCCTGCAGCGCTTCGACACCGGCCCCGAGCTTGCGCCCACCGCCCCGCCCGCCGACCGCGGCGTCGAATGGCTGCCGGTCACCGACCACCAGTTCGCGATCAGCAACCAGCCGCCGGTCAACGTCGAATACTCCGGCCACCTGGTTAACGCCATCGAGACCTGGCAGCTCGCCGAGAACATCGGGCTCAACCGCCTCCCGCAGGCGCGCGGGTTCGACAAGGTCGTCCTCCGCAACGGTTACACGCCCGAAGGCGGCTACCTGATGATCCAGGGCTTCCAGGGCGGCTTCCGCTGGCAGGGTCACATGCAGGCCGCCAACTGCATCGTGCGTTTCTTCCAGGCCGGCCACGTCTGGCTCGTCCAAAATACGTCGCGCCACTCGCAGCACGACAAGAACGGCCTCCTCATCAGCGACGGCGCCTGCGGCACGCCCATGCCGCCGATCGCGGAGCAGGTCGCGTCGGCCGACTTCGCGGCGGCCGCCCTCGTCGTCACCCGCCTCCCCGACTGCCACCACACCACCTGGACGCGGCACCTCTTCTGGCCAAAGTCCGGCCTCGGCTGCTGGGTCGTCATTGACCGCGTTGCCTTCGAGGCCGACGGCCCCTACTCGCTCACCTGCTCGTGGCGCACGCCCGGCTACGCCGCCATCACGGGCCGTCGCTGGCAGTCCGACCAGGGCTCGCACCGCTTCACTCTCGTTTGCGGCGAGCACGTGCCCTCCACCTGCGAGTCCGAGACCGACCAAGGCGCCTGCGATCCCTACGTGCTCCGGCAGCGCCGCGCCGGCACCCACCGCGCAGGCGACGAGGCCTCGTTCCAGAATTTGTTCTACGTACGCCCGCAGGCCGACCGCGAGACGCTCGACCTGCAGCGCCTCGATACGCGCACCGCGCTCGTCCGCCGCGCGGACGCGCCCGCAGCCTGGCTCGCCGCCGGTCTCGAGCCCGCGATGACCTGGCTGCCCGGCGCCGCCGCCGCGGCCGAGAGCGCCCTCGTCGAGCCCGGCGCCCTCACCTTTGCCGGCGCCACCGCGCTCAGCCTGCCCGGCCTCGTCCTCCACAGCAAGGTCCCGGTCGCCCTCCACCTCGACCTCGCCGGCGGCACGCTCGCCGTACAGGCCGCCACGTCCGCCAACGTGACGCTCACGCTGGACAACGACATCCGCTCGCTTGCCCCCGGCCAGTCCTTCCCGCTGCCGGAGAAACTCTGTCGTGCGCTGACAGCCGCCATCGCAACCTGGCTTCACACCCTGCGCCCGGCGCTCACGCCCCCGGCCGCGTCCGCGCCGGTACCCGATGCCGGCTGGCGCACCGCCTGGACCTACGACAGCGGCAGCCGCGTGCCGGAGCGCGTGCGCAACCTCTGCATCACCGCCGCACCGCTGCCCATCGACAGTTCGCCCGACCAGTTGCTCGATCCGGTCATGCCCGACGGTTACTCGCGCGAGATCTGGCGCCAGTGGCCGACCGCCGCTGCCTACACGATCGACCTGCGCTTCCCCGCCCCGCAGACGGTGACTGAACTCAATATCCTCGGCGACTGCATCGACGACCCCTTGCTCCGCACGTTCAACCCGCTGCCCGAGGGCATCACCGTCGCGACCGTCAGCGCCGACGGCGCCCGCCGCACCTGCCCGGCTACGCCCGCGCCCGACCGCCGCTACAAGCGCTACCGCGACGCCGAGAACCGGCTGGAGGCGCGGACGGCCGCCATCAACGCCACCGTCACCAGCCTGCAAGTCCGCCTGCCCGCGCCCGCCCACGGCCGGCCCTTCGTGCTGAACCGGCTCGACGTGCGGAGCGACCGCACCCTGCCGCCGGAAATCGTGCGCTGGACATCCGCCGACCTCGACGGCGACGGCCGGCCCGAGCTGATCTATGCGGACGCCTGCAATGAACTGATCGTGGTGGGCGCCGACGGCCGTGAGCGCTGGCGTCGTCCGCTGGCCAACACCGCCACGCACCTGTCGGCGCAGCTGATCGAAACCGGCCGTCCGCCGGTGCTCTGCGTCGGCCTGCTCGGCGGCGACGTGCTGCTCTTCCATGCCGACGGCCGCGTGCGTGCCACCTACAAGCTGGCCGAGGAGTTCGCCAAGTTGAAGGACTGCCTCTTCGGCTGGTACAGCGCCACGCACTGCGCCGCCATCTGGCACCGCGACGCCGCGGGCCGCGGCTCGCTCGTCGTGGGCGGTTACGGTATCGTGGTGTTCCTCGATGTTGACGGCCACATCACCGGCCATGCCTTCTGCGATGGTCCGTGGGTCTACGACATCCTCGCGGCACCCGGCACCGGCGACCTCTTCGCGCGCTGCGGCTGGAATCACGGCATCATGTGCTACGAGGGCGTCCCGGGCAACGGGCCCAGCGGCGTGTCCCACAGCTTCGGCGGCTTCATGCAGCCGATGTTCCGCATGCTGCGGCGCGTCGTGCCCTTCATCAACGGCCGCTCGTTGGCCGCGAGCTGGGTCGACCTGCCGTCGCTACCGGCGGGCGCAATGTTCTTTGCCGCCGAGCTCGGCTGCGGCGTGTTCTCCGTCGCGACCAAGGACTGGCTCTGGAAACTCGAGGGCGGTCTGAGCCTCAATGCCGCCACCGTCGGCCGCCTGCAGCCCGGGGGTACGCCGGTCGGACTCATTGGCGGAGCAGATGGTTTCGTCGCGGCTGTGGATCTGGCCACCGGCCAGGTCATCCGCCGCCACCACACCGGCGCCCCGGTCGTCGGCCTCAACCCAACGGCGGACGGCGGCCTGCTCGTCGCCACCAGGACGGGCCTGCAGGCACTCGACCCGGCGTGGCAAGTCAGGTCCGCCGCCACCCGGCCCATCCGCCAAGCCCTTGCCGTCGGTGCCGATGGCCTCCTCCTCGTCCGCGAAGACCGCACGTTGGAAATGGTCACAGCTGACTAAGGCGTTTTTTGAATCACCAATTCCGGCGAATGCTGCGTGGAGAGATGGCCACAAGAGGCACATAAGGCACAAAATGGACCAGAATTCTTACAGGAGAGAACAGAGGGAACAGAGCCCTGAAAATCATACCTCCGTTTCCTCCGTTGCCTTCTGTAAAAATGGTCCGGTCCTTTGTGCCTTATGTGGCCATTGATTGGCTCCCATCCGTGAAATCCGTGGTTCTTCTGAATTCCCATGGCTATTGTCGCCTCTGATCCTGACCTGAGTCTCAAGCTACGGCCGCTCGTGCGCACGACGGCGCTGGGCGGGCGGGACCAGGTTCCGCTCATCGTGCATCCCGCCGGCGATCCCGGCTGGGCGGCACTCGCCGCGCAGGTGCGGGACGCCCTTGGCGCGCGCGGCGTCGCGGCGGAGTGCGCGACCGACGTGGCCCTGATTCCGGACCGCAGCGTGCCGTTGCCCGCCGCATATCGTCGGCGGCCGCTGATCCTGCTCGGTTCGCTCGGCACCAATCGCGTGCTGCAGCCGCACTATGCGAATTTCCTGTGTGCCACCGATGCCGCCTACCCGGGCGCGGCCGGCTGGGAATTGCGGACGCTCGTCGACCCCTATCACACGGGCGCCAACCTGATCCTCTGCGGCTGTAGTCGCCGCGACGGCGTCGCGCGCGCCGTGGACCGCCTTTGCGCCGAGATCGCGGCCTGCCCAACGGCGGATGCCTTGGTCCTGCCTTGGCTCTGCGCGCTGGAACTCGATCCCGCGGTGGCCGTGCAGTTCGCGGCGTGGCCGCACACGCCGCTCGATCCCGAGGCGACCAAGATCCCGACGTCGCGTGGCTATTACTTCTTCGCGGACCTGATTCGCACCGTGAGCATGTACACGCACATGGGTTGGCTCACCGGCGACCGGCGGTACTACGAGGTCGCGCTCACGCACCTCCGCGCGCTGAACGCGCATGTCGTGAACAGCTACGGCGACTGGCACTACCTCGCCGAGCGCTTCCTGCGCGCGCTACCCATCCTCGTCGGCGGCGGCTGGCTGACCCCGGCCGAGCTCGAGCGCACCTATCAGCTGCTCCTCGGGACCGCCCTCGCCTCGCAGAACGACTGGTGGCGCATGCGCGAGGGCAAGGCGCCCTTTGGCCACCGCCATCAAGGCAAGGGCACGTATGAGTTTCTCGTCCTCGCCCGCACCCTGCGCGACACGGCCGAGCCCTCGCCGGCGCTGCGCGCCTTGTGCGACCGGTGGATCGCGGAATGCACGGCGTTCCTCGACGGCATGGTTCGCGCGGAGATCGACGACCAGGACGACGAGAGCACGTTCAACAACATCGCCCAGCTCTTCCGCTATGCACTGGGCGAGGAGCGGCACGAGTTTTTCACGAACGGCCATGCGCGCCGTGCCGCCGACCGTGCGCTCGCCTTGCACGACAATATGGGCAGCGGCGCCGGCCAGGGCGGCTACGGCGAGGGCCTGAGCATGTATTACCAGCAGGAGGCGGCGACGCAGGTCGCCGGCACCGCGTTCTACTTTGGCGACGGCGAACTGAAGTGGATTTTTCAGCACCTGCCCCGGCTGGCGCGGGCGCAGCGGTTCATGCCGTTCCAGTTCACGCCGACCTTTGTGCACCAGTTCGAGGTCGGCGACGAAGTCGCACCCAAACCCCCGCGGCGCTACTACGGCGTCGGTGTGCTCCCGGCCACGGCCCACCAATTCACGCTCTGCACGGAGCCGCCGGTCCATGTCGAGCCCCGCGGCCACCTGGCGAACGCGATCGAGACCTGGCTCACGCCCGAGGGCGTCACGCTGACCAAGCTGACGCGCGCGCAGGCCTTCGACAAACTCGTGCTCCGCGGCGGCTTCGCGCCGGCGGACCCGTATCTCCTGATTCAAGGCTACCAGGGCGGCTTCCGCTGGCAGGGTCACATGCATGCGGCCAACGGCATCGTGCGGTTCGCGCAGGCCGGCCACGTCTGGCTCGTGCAGAACACCGTGCGCCACGCGCCGTACGACAAGAATGGCATCCAGTTCAGCGACGGTCCCGGGCTCACGCCGCTGCCGCCGCTCGCGGCCTGCGTGGCGACAGCGGATTTCGCGCCCGCTGCCCTCACCGTGACGCAGCTGCCGGCGTGCGCCGGAGCTGAGTGGACGCGGCACCTTTTCTGGTCAAAACCCGGCGCGGGCTGGTTCGTCGTCATCGACCACGCGCACTACGCCGTCGCCGGACTGCATTCGCTCACCTGCACCTGGCGCACCCCCGCTTGGGCCGGACTCGAAGGCAACCGCTGGTACAGCCGCCAGGGCACCCATCGCTTCGACCTCGTCGCCGCCGACAATGGCGCCATGACATGCGAGGAAGAAACCAACCAGGGAGCCAGCCGCCCCTACGTGCTGCGCCAGCGCCGGATGGGCACGCATGCCGCCGGCGAGGAATTCACATTCCAGAACCTGTTCTACGTTCGCCCACAGGCGGCGTCCGAGCGCCTCGACCTGCTCCGTCTCGACGCGCGCAGCGCCCTCGTGCAACGCGATGGCCAGACCATCGCCTGGTGCGGCGTCGCCCTTGCGCCCGACTCGCGCTGGCTGCCCGGAGCTTCCGCCACTGCCGCCAGCGCCCTGTTCACCGCCGACACCCTCGTCCTCGCCGGTGCCACCGCGCTCACCCTGCCCGGGCTTACGTTCCACAGCGACCATCCCGCCGCCCTCCACCTCGACCTGACCACCGGCACCCTCACGATCACCGCCCCCGCCGAAGCCCATCCCGTTCTCGCCTTCACCTCTCCGGTTTCCGGTATCCACAATCCGGTATCCATCCCGCCGAACCTCGCTGCGGCGCTCGCCTCCAAATTCGGCGCCTGGCTCGCCGCCCTGCGTCCCGCGCCCACGGCGCCCGTGGGCGCGGCGCTGGCCACGACCGGAGCCTGGTCCACACTCTGGGCCCAACCCGCAGGTCCGGCCGTGCCGGAGCGTCTGCGCGATGTCTGCGTCACCGCCAACCCGCCACCCGTCGACGGCATCGCCCAGCAGTTGATCGACACGATCCCGCCGCAGTCACGCGAGGTCGCCGACCAATGGCCGACCGCGCCGCACTACGACCTCACGCTGCGCTTTCCCACTCCGCAGCCGATCGAATCGCTCAGCATCATGGGCGACTGCGTCGACGAACCCACGTTGCGCACCTTCGCGCCGCTGCCCGCGGGCCTGACGGTCGAGTCCGAGACGCCAGACGGCATGCGCCAGTCGCGCGCGGTGGCGGACGCACCCGATCGGCTCTTCAAGCGCGTCTATGTGGACCTCGCCGTCGCGCTCCAGCAACGCCGCGCCACGGTGAATCGCACTGTCGCGGCCCTCCGCCTGCGTTGTCCGGGCCCGACGGGTGGCCGGCCGTTCGTCCTGCACGAGCTGGAGGTGCTCGGCCCGCGGCGGATCGCACCGGCAGTGAAGCACTGGCTCACCGCCGACCTCGATGGTGATGGCGAGAACGAAGTCGTGTTGATCGACGTCTCCGGCAACCTGCGCGTCCTCGACGGCCAAGGCTGCCTGCGCTGGGAACAGGCGCTCGCCCTCGAAGCCACGCACCTGTCGTTGCAGCCGGCCGGTCTCGGCGGCGCCCCGGCCGTGTGCGTGGGTCTGATCGACGGCACGCTCCATGTGTTCGACGCCAAAGGGCAGCCCTTATGGCAGCGTCCGCTGGCCACCGACCTGCGCGCGTTCACCGATCGCCTCATGGGCATCTTCTACGTCGCCAACAGCGTGGCCGTCTGGCGTCGCGACGAGACTGGCCGTGGCTGGCTTGCCGTGGGCGGCTACGGCCTGATGCTCTTCCTCGACGGTGAAGGTCGCATCCTCGGTCACGCGTGGGCCGACGGCGCGTGGGTCACCAACATCCTGACCCTGCCCGATGGTCATCCCGCTGCCGGCGACATCTACATTCGCAGCGGCTGGAACCACGGTATCGGCCATTACCTGGCACACCCGGGGTCCGGGCCCAGCGGAGTCGTCCAATCCTGGGGCGGTTTCCGCCAGCCGATGTTCCGCGAGCTGAAGCAGGTCATCCCCTTCGTCAACGGACCGACCCTCAGCTTCCGGCACCTGCCGATTCCCGGCCGCCAGGCCGGCGCGATCCTGGCGGCGGCCGAACTCGGCTTTGGCCTCCTCGACGTCGCCGATCGCACGTGGATCTGGCAACATGAGGTCGCGAACCGTCTCCAGGCCTGCGCCACGGCCAACGTCGCCGGCGAACCGGCCGTGCTCATTGGAGCCGCCGACGGTTTCCTCAACGGGTTCGCACAAGCCGACGGCCGCGTCCTCCGCACGCACGCCGCCCCAGCTCCAGTCGTTGGGGTGCATGCCCTCGGCGCCGACCGCCTACTCGTCGCCTCGCGTGCCGGCCTCGAGATCCTCGACGCCACTTGGAAGGTCCGCGCCACCCTCGCCCGCCCGCTCCGCCGCGCCCTGGTCGTCGGCCAAGACCGCATTCTGATCACCCGCGACGACCACACCCTCGAAATGGTCGCATGCCCCTGAGTTTAAATCCTTGAACCACGGATTACACGGATTGCACGGATCAAAGGATGGCCACAGAAGGCACAAAAAGCACATAAAGGACCAAACCTATGGTATTATCTTGTGCCTTCTGTGCTTCTTGTGGCGATTCCTCCATCTCCCGCCTGCAGTTGTGATCCGTAAAATCCGTGCAATCCGTGGTTAAAAAGCTTCTCCGTTCCCTGCCATGAAACGCCCCGTCACCATTGCCGCCGTTCAGTTGCCCTCCCTTGCTCCCGGCAAGACCAACGCCGCGCGCCAGCGCGCCAACTTCGACCTCGCCGCCCACTGGCTCGACGAGGCGGGCCGCCGCGGCGCGGACATCGCCTGCATCGGCGAAACCTTCAACGTGCTCGGCTGCAAGCTCACGCGCGCCAACACACCGCCACTCATCAAGGACGCCTGGGCCCACGCGGTTCGTCGCTTCGCACCCCTTGCCCGCAAGCACCGCATGGCGGTCATCATTCCGGTCCTTGCGCTGATCGACCACATCGTGCGCAACGTCGCGATCGTCATCGACGCCAAGGGCGAGGTCCTCGGCGGCTACCGCAAGGTGCACACCATCGAGAACGAGGAGGCCTACGGCACCGTGCCGGGCGATCACTGGACCGTGTTCCAACTCGGCCACGCGCGCGTCGGCATCCAGATCTGCCACGACAACTCCTTCGTCGAGAGCGCACGCTGCCTCGCGCTCAACGGCGCGCAGATCATCTTCTGGCCGCACGTGATGAGCGGCTGGGGCGACGAGTTCATGGACGTGCTCCTGCGCGGCCCCGCCATCTACAACGGCGTGCATCACGTACCTGTGTGCTTCGGCACACCGCCCGACCGGGCGTGGATGCCCGGCATGCTCCTCGGCCGCAGCAGCATCATTCGCCCCGACGGCACCTTTGTCGCCGACGCCGGCCGCCATCCGGGCATTGCGCTCGGGACCATCGACCTTGCCGCCCCGCGCGTCGCGACGCAGTTCACGCGTCCGGGCGACTGGGTGTGGCAGATCGACATGCTCAACGACCGCCGACCCGACACCTACGGACCGTTCACCCGGCCGGTCGTCGCGCGCAAGCCGCTACCGGCAGATCAGGCCCATCTGGCCCGGTAAGGTCGGTGCATTTTCTGCGCGTTACCGGCGCAGGGGATTGCAGCAACCGACGTTAGCTGCATTGTTGCCCCATTCCCCATGCCTGGCGTCGGACAGAAAGCCCTTGATCGGTTGAGCACGGCCGTCGCTTCGCGCCGGATCAACGTGTTTCTGGTGATCGTCACGCTGGCCGGCGGACTGGGGTTCACGGCCATCGGCGCCCACTTCTCGCACCATGGCATCCAGGTCGAGTCCCAACTGCGCTTCGACCGGTTCGCCGAGAGGCTGGGCAACGAGGTGCAGCGACGGGTGAATCAAACCGTCTATGGCCTGAAAGGCGCGCGCGGCATGTATGTCGCCAGCAAAAACGTGGACCGCGAGGAATTCCGCGCCTATGTCGCCTCCCGCGACTTGGCCCAAGAGTTTCCCGGCACTCTGGGGTTCGGCTTCATCCAGCGGGTCCTGCGTTCCGATCTCCCGCAATTCGTCGCCGCGGAGCGGGCCGATCAGGCGCCGGACTTCGAGGTACGCAGCACAGGGACCGCCCCTGATCTATTCGTCATCAAGTTTATTGAGCCGTTTGAGGCCAACCGGCCGGCGTGGGGCTTCGACGTCGGCTCCGAGCCCCGCCGCCGCGAGGCGATCGAGACCGCCGTCCGCACCGGCCAGCCCACGCTGACTGCCAGCCTCAACCTGGTGCAGGACCAGCAGGCGCGAACGGGATTTCTTTATCTCGTGCCCATCTTCCGTCCCGGCTCCGCCGTCGGCACGCTCGAGGAGCGCTACGCCGCCCTCCTCGGTCTGGCCTACGCCCCGATCGTGATCGATGAGGTCTTCCGTGGCGTGATGGAGGGCGCCGACAACATGCTCGACGTCGAGGTGTTCGAAGGCCGCACACCGGCCGCCGCCAGCCTTTTGCTCGACGCCGACGACATACCGGTCGCGGTGAGCGGTGACGGCCCCCCCTACGGCGGCCGCCTGCTCCATCGCGTGCGGGAGATCACCGTCGGCGGACGAACCTGGACGCTGGTGATGACGACCACGCCGAAGTTCGAGGCCACGGTCGACCGCCGCACACCCCTGCTCATCGGCGTCAGCGGCGGACTCGTGACCCTCATGCTGGCCGGGATGGTCCTGGTCCTCGGTCGCAGCCGGACCCGGGCCCTGGAGCTGGCGCAGGAGATGACGGCCAGCCTGCGCGCCAGCGAGGCTGAGGCCAAACGCCTCGCCATGGTGGCCAGCCGCACGAGCAACGCGGTGGCCATCACCAACGCCGACGGCTGCCTCCAGTGGATCAACGACGGTTTCACCCGGGTCACCGGCTACACGCTGGACGAGGTGCGGGGTCGGAAGCCGGGCAGCTTCCTCCAGGGACCGGCCACCGATCCGGCCACGATCGTCACCATGCGCGACGCCTTGAACCGGGGTGAAGGGTTCAAGGTCGAGATCATCAACTACCACAAGTCGGGCCGATCCTACTGGATCGACATCGAAGTCCAGCCGCTGCGCGACGACGCCGGCGCCCTCACCGGCTTCATGGCGATCGAGAGCGACATCACGGAGCGCAAGGCCGCCCAGCAGCGCGTGGAGGCGAGCGAAAGGCAGCTCAGCGCCCTGACGCGCGAGGTGCCCGGGGTCATCTTCCAGTTCGAGGTCAGGCCCGACGGCCAGCGCGCTTTCGTCTTCCTCAGCGACGCCTACCGGGAGCTGTTCGGCCGCGAACCCGCCGAGGCCAAGGAGCGGCCGGCGATGCTCTTCACCACGGTCCATCACGCCGACTTGCGCGCGGTTCGCACGAGCCTGGAGGACGCGATCGCGCAAGGCACGCCCTGGATCCACACCTTCCGCATCACCAAGCCCGACGGCACCCAGCGCTGGATCGACGCCCACTCGTCGTTCGGCCGGCAGGCCGACGGCACCAAAGTGTGGTTCGGCGTCCTCACCAACATCACCGCGCTGCAGGAGGCCCGTCACGAGGCCGAGCAGGCCCAGCTCCGCGCCGAGCAGGCGAACCGCGCGAAGAGCCAGTTCCTCGCAATGATGAGCCACGAGATCCGCACGCCGATGAACGGCGTCATCGGCATGACCTCGCTGCTCCTCGACACCTCCCTCACCAAGGAACAGCGCGAGTACGCCGAGATCATCCGCTACAGCGGCGACAGCCTGCTCACGCTCATCAACGACATCCTCGACTTCTCCAAGATCGAGTCCGGCCGCCTCGACCTCGAGACCGAGGCGTTCAGCCTCCGCGACTGCATCGAGAGCACGCTCGACCTGCTGACCCCGAAGGCGACGAAGCAGGGCATCGACCTGCTCTATGAAATCGGCGAGGGCGTGCCGAACGACGTGCGCGGCGACGTCACCCGCCTGCGCCAGATTCTGGTCAATCTCGTGGGCAATGCCCTCAAGTTCACCGAGCGCGGTGAGGTCGAGCTGACCGTGAAGGCCGTGACCGCCGAGGACGGCGCCCGCGAGCTGCAATTCGCCGTGCGCGACACCGGCGTCGGCATCGCGCCCGAGGCGCAGGGCCGGCTGTTCCAGTCGTTCACGCAGGTGGACGCCTCGACCACCCGCAAATACGGCGGCACCGGACTCGGCCTCGCCATCAGCAAGCGGCTCGCCGAGCTCATGGGCGGACGCATGTGGCTCGAGAGCCTGCCCGGCCGCGGCTCGACCTTCTTCTTCACGGTCCGCCTCGAATGGGTCGCCCCGGGCGTCCGGCGCTACCAGTCCGTCGCGCGGCCGCACCTCGAAGGCCGGAGCCTCCTGATCGTGGACGACAGCGCGACCAGCCGGCGCATCCTGGCGACGCTGGCCGAAAAATGGTCCATGACCGCCTCCGTCCTCGGCAACGGCGCCGAGGCCCTCGAGCAGATGCGCGCTGGCGCGAAATTCGATGTCGGCCTGTTTGACATGCAGATGCCGGCGATGGACGGCATCATGCTCGCCCGCGAAATCCGCCGGCTGCCCGGCGGCCAGGCGCTGCCGCTCATTTTGCTCTCCTCCATCGGTCGCCCGCCGGGTCCGGAAACCTCGGAGCTGTTTGCCGCCGTGCTCACGAAGCCGGCCAAGCCGTCGCAGATCCACGACGCCATCTCCAGCCTTCTGGGCGGGCCGGCGCCGGTCACCTCCCCGATCGCGCCAACGCTCGCCCCGGTCGGTCAGACCCAGTCGGAGCGCCTGCTGCTGGCGGAGGATAATTCCGTCAACCAGAAGGTCGCGCTGCACATGCTCGCGCGCCTGGGTTATCGCGCGGACACCGTGGCCAACGGGCTCGAGGCCGTCGCCGCGGTCAGCAGTCGGCCGTACGACATTGTCCTGATGGATGTCCAGATGCCGGAGATGGACGGATTCGAGGCCACGCGAAAGATCAAGACCGGCAGCCCGGTCGGCGGCCGCGTGCCATGGATCATCGCCCTCACCGCCAATGCGATGGAGGGGGACCGCGAGCGCTGCCTCGAGGCCGGTATGGACGACTATCTCGGCAAGCCGATCAAGAGCGCCGAACTGGCCGCCGTACTCGAGCGGGCCCGCGCAGCACTCCGGTCGGCGCCATCGGCCGGCCCGGGCTGACCGTTTCCCAAAATGCGCATCCGCTGCCGCAACATGCACAAAATATGCGGCGACAAGACACCCGTCCTGGCGGCATAGTTGGGTCAACGTCCCCTTCCGCCGCCATGCTCCTGAAGCTGATTTCCTGCAATGTCTTCCAGCGCGAGGCCTCCTGGTGCATCGCGCATTCGCCGCACGTCGTCGATTCCGACTACACCGAGCTCGGCGAGCACGCGCGCAGCCAAGGCCTGCGTCAGATCATCCAGGCGCGCATCGATGCGACCGAGGCTTCCGGCAAAAACTACGACGCCATTCTGCTGCTCTTCGGCGTCTGCGGCAACGCCACCGTCGGCATTCAGTCACGTCGCACCAAACTCGTGATCCCACGGGCCCACGACTGCTGCACGATCCTGCTCGGCTCGCGCGCCAAGTTCACGGAGCACTTCGGCCAGGCGCCGAGCACACCGTTCTCGTCGGTCGGCTACCTCGAACGTGGCAACTATTTCCTCCGCACCAATGACGACGGGTCGTCCGACGTGCAGATGGGCGACAGCTACCAGGCGCTCGTCGCGAAGTACGGCGAGGAGGACGCGAAGTACATCTGGGCCGAGATGTACCCCGACGATCACAACAAGAAGGCCGTCTTCATCGACCTCCCCGAAACGAGCCATCTCGGATATGCCGAGCAGTTCAAGGTCAAGGCTGCCGCCGCCGGCAAGGAAGCGGTCCAGCTGCCGGGCAATATCCGCCTCATCCAGAACCTCATCAACGGCACCTGGGATCCCCAGGAATACCTCGTCGTCCCGCCCGCGGGAGAAATCGAGGGCGTGTACGATTGGGATGAGGTCGTGCGGGTGAAAAAGACGGCGCCGGCCTGACGGCCGGCGAACGCTGAACGCTCAACTCTTAACGCTGAACGCTCAAGTGCCCGCATCCTGAGATCGCTCCTTGAGCGTTAAGTGTTGAACGTTGGACCGCCCCCGCGTCGCGTTCTTCTACGGGTAGTTCCCACGCGCATTTGACCCTACCTCGTCTCCCGGCGAGCATCGCGGTCCCCCATGCAACCTCTCCTCGACCTGCTCGATCTCTCCGCCCCGGATCTTGGCGAAGTCCGCGCTGCCGCCGCCCGCGGTGATCAGGCGGCCGCGGGCTCCGCGCTCCTCGCCTACTATGCGCGCCACCGGCAGACCCGGTGCCTCGACTTCTGGGATCCGGCCGGTCCGGAAGATTACCATGCCATGCCCTGGGGCGCGGCGTCCACGTACGACCAGCTCTGGAAGAACACGCCGGAACGCGTGAGCCGCGGGCTGCTCTACGCGTCGGGGCAGGACTTCGATTTTGCGCGCGACGAGGCCATCGACTGGACCAGCGGCATCTACTGGGCCGGCGGCAAGTTCAAGCCGGTCGACCAGGCGCGCGCGCTGCTGCGACGCATGTATTGGCTGCGGGCGTTCGACATCGCCTACCTCCGCGCCGATGCCGCCGGACAAGAGCGCGTGGCCCGGCAGTTCGAGCGGCTGCTGACCAGCTGGATGACCTTCCGCCGCTGGACCAAGGACGAGTTTTCGGTGACCAACGCCATCCGCTTGGGCGACGCCATCAGCCAGTCGGGGCTGCTGCGCAGCTGGTTCACGTTCCTGCCGTCGCCGCACATCACGACGGAGTTCAAGCTGCGCCTTCTGCAGGCCATTCTTGAAGACGCGGCCGACGCGCTCGCCTTCGCGAACCGGTTTTTCCAGACCGAGCTGCGGCCCGACGGTACGATCAAGCGCTTCCATTTCTGTCCGCACTACGCTGGCGCCACCGCCGTCTGGCCGCTGGCCTTCTACCCTCTGGCGGCCAAGCTCGGCTACACGGACCTCCTCGAGCCCGGCGCCAAGCAGGGCGTCGAACGGCTGGTCGACTGGCTCGCCGCCGTGCAGAAGCCCGACGACACCGTCCCGCAGTACAACGGCTCCGACCTTCAGGGCTACGGCCGGTGGTTGGCGACCGGCGCCGCCTGGTTCAACCGGCCCGACTGGCTGGCGATCGCCACCGCCGGCGCGCAGGGCACGCCGCCAGCCGAGGTGAGCCGCGTGCTGCCCGACGCCGGCGCCTTTCTCCTGCGCGATGGGTTCGGCCGCGATGCGATGTTCGGGTGCCTTCACAACGGCGATTACCACAATGTCGATCGCCCGAGCCTGGCCATCGATCTCTACGCCCTCGGCCGCACGCTCGTCACCGCGCCGGGCCGCTACGGCTATTACCAGCCCGAGTGGGAAGGCTACTTCACCAGCGCCGGCTACAACACCCTCATGGTCGATGGCTCGACGCCCGCCATCTGGGGTGAACATCCGCTGCGGCAAGGCGAAGGTCTGCGCGATGCGAACTGGCGTCTCGGTGCCGACGTGGACTGGGCCTGGGGCACGCACCCGGCAGGGTTCGACGCCGCGCCCGACGTGCGCTGGCAGCGCGGCTGCCTGTTCGTGAAGGGCGAATACTGGCTCGTGGTGGACCGTATCCTCGGTCCGGGGACGCACGATTTCTCGCTGCGGTGGCTGCTCACGCCGTCGGCCACGGCAATCGAGGCCGACGGCCTCAGCGTGCACACCGACAACCCGGACGCCAACGTGCGCCTGTTGCCGGCCGTCCCGCCGGGTACGCAGCTCGACGTCTGGTCAGGGCATCGCGACCCGCTGCGCGGCTGGTTCTCGCCGGAAAACGGCACGATGATCCCCTCCCCGCAACTCGAATACCGCTGGCGCGGCACCGCCCCCGTGCTCACGGCCATGCTGATCGTGCCCTACCGCGGCGAGCGCCCAACACATACGCTGACGATGCGGTCCAGCGTCGACGACACGCACGAGATCGTCGTGACCAAGGGTGACCGCGTGGATCGTTTGACCTTGGATTTCCGCGGCGCCGGCTCAACGCGTTGGGAACAGCTACAGGGCGGACGCAGTATCCGCGCCATCGAACTCACGCCGTAAGCTGCCGCCCTACTGGTAGGACGTACACGCCGTTGACGCCACGCAGCGTCAGGTCGCATTTCCATGCGGTCTGTCTTTCACCGTTGCCTCCCCGTGGAACCCTCGCCTGTCGCTTCTGCCACCCCCAAGACCTATCGCGTCGGCACGCTCACGTACACGAAGAGCCAGCTCTTCCAGGTCATGTTCTGGATGCTGTGGGGCGACTTCTTCTTCCAGCTGCTCGAGTCGGTGACCCCGGCGCTGGTGCCGCTGCAGCTGCGCTGGGCGGGGGCGAGCGACACGACCATCGGGTTCGTCGCCAGCCAGTCGGCCATCCTCGCCTTCTGCCTGTACCCGGTCATCGGCATGCACAGCGACCGGCATCGTGGCCGGCTCGGACGTCGCCGGCCGTTCCTGCTCTGGTGCACGCCGCCCGTGGTCCTGAGCCTCGTGCTGCTCGGTGTCGCCGAGCCCGCCGGCGCGTGGCTGCATGAAGCCCTCAGCTGGATGGGCAGCTCGAAACTGACCCTGGCCGGCTGCACGATCGCGTGGATCGCGGCGTGCTACGGGTTGTGGGTCATCTTCAACGCCTACATCGCCCAGGTGTACATGTACCTCTTCGTGGATGTGATCCCGCAGGAGGTGATGGGCAAGTTCTTCGGCCTGTACCGCGCCATCGGCGCGATCGGCAACCTTGCCTTCAACCGCTGGGCGTTGGGCTACGCGGAGGCCCACACGTTTCACGTCTATCTCCTCATCGGCCTGCTCTACGCCGCCGCCTTCTACATGATCGTCTGGAAGGTGAAGGAGGGCGACTATCCCCCGCCCCCGCCGAAGACCGGCGGCGGCGGCATCGGGGCGATCAAGCGCTACTGCCGGGAGTGCTTCACGCATCCGTTTTACCTGACCTACTACAGCCTGAGTTTCTTCTTCTGGGCGTCGCTGGTGCCACTGAGCTTCATCGTTTTCTTCGCCACCCAGGCCGGCCAACCAGGCTACGCGCCGACACTTGGGCTATCGCTCGAGGAATTCGGCCGGATCAAGGGTTGGACCTTCCTGATCCAGATCCCGATGTTTTTCCTGATGGGTCCGCTGATCGACCGATTCCACCCGATCCGCGTCAGCTTGGTCGGCCTTTTCCTCATCAGCGTAAGCTACTTCAGCTGCTACTGGTTCGTGCAGGGGCCGAACAGCCTGCTCGTGTGCTGGACCATCAATCAGGGCGTACTCGCCATCCATCTCGGCGCCGGTGCGGCCTTGACGCCCCGCATGCTGCCGCGCGAGCGGTACGGACAGTTCTTCAGCGCCAATCAGACCTTCGGCTACAGCAGCATGATCTTGGTGCCGCCGATCATCGGCTGGGCGCTGGGGACAGTGAAAGACTACCGGTATCTGTTCATCTTCTGCGGCATCTGCACGACACTGACCTTCATCATGATGATCGTCCTCTATTTCCAGTGGAAGAAGCTCGGCGGCGACACGCACTACACGCCGCCCGACACGATCGTGAAGCACCCAGCGCCGGGGGCTTAGCCAAACAGCGCCAGGATCGCCTCGGCGTACACCCGGTGACCGAAATCGTTCGGGTGGTTCACGCCGTTGCCGGAGAGGTCGAGGTAGTGCTTCCGCGCCACGAGCCACGACCAGATCGCGGTGATGTCGGCGACGACGACGCCCGGTTGGCGCAGGCGCAGGAAGATCTCACGGTACGCGGGGAACAGCGCCGGGGCGGCGTAGGACCACTCCGGGTTAGCCGTCATCGTGGAGACCAGAATGACGTCGCACTGCGGCCGGGCCGCCTGCACCTCGTGCCGCATCCGGTCGACCAACGCGCCGAACGTCTCGGGTCCGCAGCGGCCCGAGGCGTCGTTCATGCCGAACGCGATGATGAAGAGATCCGGCGCCTCCGCGATCGCGCGAGGCAGCTGCTCGACGCCCCACGGCGCGCTCATGCCGCCGACCGAAAGGTTGCATAGCGTGACGGGGCCGCCGAAACGCTTCTGCAAACCCACCACCACCTGGTCGTGGTACGCCGGCAGGTGAGGCGGCGCGTCGACGGTGCGCGAGGCGTTTGCCCCCGTCGAGATGCTGTCACCCAGCAGGACAACCTTCACCGGCTGCCGCGCGCGCAACCGCGCCAGCGTGCGCGCCAGCCCCGCGGCGTCCGCCGACGGCACCGGCCCGCTCCAGGTCTCAGCCGGTTCATAGTCGGCCAGCACCTGCTGATCGTGGAAGAAGTGCCCCTCGCCATAGAGCAGATGCCGCTTCCCGTCCCGGCTCCCCATGATCGAATCCGGCGTCCCCGGCGGCGGCAGCAATTCAGCCTCGTCCCGCCAGGGAATGCGGCTGCCTGGCGTCAGCACCACCATCCGCGTGCCCGGCACCCACTCGTAATCCACTCCGGCCACAAACTCCGCGCCCCCATCCGCCCGCCGCAGCTGCGGCACGCCCCACGGCGTCAGGATCACCCGCGCCATGGCCACCGCCATTCCCTCCCTCCGCACAAAAAAGAGCGGATCCCCCGCCAGCTTCACCGCGTTCCAGACAGCCGTTCGGTCCATAAACTTAAGCGTTTAGCGTTAAACATTCAGCGTTAAGCGTTCGCGGCGCCCCAACCCCGCGTCACCCCTTGACCGCGCCGATCTGGATGCCGCGGATGAGCTGCCGCTGCATGAAGACGAACAGCACGATCAGCGGCACGACCGACATCGTGACGCCCGCCATGAGAAGCTGCGTGGCCTGGCCGCGTTCGGAATCGAAGAACATCAGGCCCACGGGCAGCGGGAACTTGTCCACGGTCTTCATCATGACCAGCGGCCAGAAGAAGCTGTGGTAGTTGCCCATGAAGGTGAAGATCGCGAGCGTCACCAGGCCCGGCCGGCAAAGCGGCAGGACGACGTCCCAGAAGATCCGCCACTTGCTCGCCCCGTCGATCTCCGCCGCCTCGTCGAGCGCCCTGGGAATGCCGAGCATGAACTGGCGCAGGAGGAAGGTGCCGAAGGCGCTGAAGGCCGCCGGCAGGATGAGGCCGAGGTAGGTGTCCACCAGGCCGAAGCGCACCATGATCTGGAAGGTCGGGATCAGCATCACGAGCCCGGGCAGCATCATCGTCCCGAGGTAGAGGAAAAACACCCGGTCGCGCCCGGGCCACTCCAGGCGCGCGAAGCTGAAGGCCGCGAGCGCACTCGTGAACACCTGGAGCAGCGTGACCCAGCCGGCGATCATGAGGCTGTTCAGCGTGAAGCGCGCGAACGGGATGATGCGCAGGACCTCGGGATAATTCCCCCAGAGGAAGGCCTCGGGCATCCAGGCAGGATCGGCCGCCTCAGCGTAGGACTTGAAGCTCGTGAGGAGCATCCACACGAACGGCCCCACCATCGCGAGGCTGAGCACCGCCATGAGCCCGTGCAGGCCCAAGCCTCCCGCCACGGCGCGCGTGCCGGCGGACTTGGCCTGGGCGGTAGGGGTGTGGGCGGTGGGTTCAGTCATTGGTGCCGCGGTTGCCAAAGCGGAAGTTCAGGAGCGAGAGGACGAACACGAGGGCGAAGAGCACCCAGGCGGCGGCCGAGGCGTACCCGAGGCGACCGGTCTCGAAGCCCTCGATGTAGATGAAGTAGCTGAGCGTCGTCGTGCTGCCGGCCGGCCCGCCCATTGTCATGACGCGCGCCATCTCGAAGCCGCCCTGCAGGCCGTGGATGATGCCCATGACGAAGATGAAGAACGTCACCGGCGCGAGCTGCGGCCAGGTGACGTGCCAGAAACGCTGCGTCGGCGACGCACCGTCTATATCGGCCGCCTCGTAGAGTTCCGGCGGGATGCTGCTCAGGCCGGCGAGGTAGAGGATCATGTTGTTCGAGCCGATCGCCGCCCAGAGCGCCATGACCATGATCGCCGGTTTCGCCCAGGCGTAGTCGCCGAGCCAGTTGGGCGGCTCGATGCCGGTGGTCGCGAGCGCCGGCAGGGCCGGACCGAGCGTGACGCCGGCCGCGCTCAGGATGAGCAACGGCACGAGCCCGAGCGCGAGGGCGATCTCCGCGCTCAACCCCGTGTCGATCGGACATTTCGGTCCCCACCGCCGCGGGCGCCGCACGATGACGATGGTCAGGATCGCGGCAGCCCCGACGGCAAAGCCCGCCGCCAGCCCCGTGGACAAGCCGAGCCAATACAGCAGGAACCCCGCGGGCAGCATGACCATGGCCGCGCCGAAACCCACGGCGACCTGCCCGGCCGTGGCGTCGTCCCAATGCTGGCGCAGCCGCCGCAATTGCCAGCCCGCGAGGAGCGTGCCGGCCACCCCCGCCAGCACCGGCAGGCCAACGCCGAACCAGCCTGGAGCCGCCCGGATCACGTTGGTCACGCCGTCGAGCACGGGATCCAGCGCATAGTTGATCGGCCCGGTCTGCGGATTGTAGAGCTTCTTCCACAGGACGAACGTCGCCACGCCCGAGGTGAAGTGCGGCAGGTAGAATAGCGTCCGGTAGATGGTCCCGCCGGTGAACACTCCGGCGACAAGCGCCGTGGCGGCGGTCAGCCCGAAGATGAACCAGACACCCGCCTCCGACATGCCGCTGGCCCGCAGCGCGAGCAGGCTGCAGGTGAGAATGAGGGTGGCGAGCACGAGCGCGCCCGGGATGAGGCCGGGCCGCCGCCCAACCCGCATGAGCAACAGCGCGGCCCCGAGACTGCCGGCGATGGCAAACGGCAGGCCCAGCATCAGGAAAAAGGTGTTCCGCAGGTAGTGCCAGAACTCGGGATGGCCGAAGAGCCACGCGAAGTTTTCGAGCCCGACAAACCGGATCGGTTCGTCCCGGAACGGGTTGTGCCGGAAGAAATCCATGTCCGTGAACGCCATCGCGAAGCTCAGCGCCAACGGAACGAGGGTGAACGCGAGGAATCCGAGGATGTTGGGCAGGAGGAAGCCCAGGCCCGTGAGCAGGCGGCGGGTCTGCGAGCGGCCCGATCTCATGGCTTCGCCTCCTCCTCCAGCCAGCCGTGCTTTTGGTAGTAGGCGCGGTGGAACGAATCCGTGACCCATTCCGCGGGCACCGTCTGGCCGGCCGCGCGCCGCGCCTCGATCCTGCGCTGCAGGTCCAGCCGTTCCTCGTACAGGGCCCGCAGACGGTCATTGCGCGCGATGGTGAGGCGGATCTCCGTGTTGATGCGATCCGCCATCTGCTTCGCCGCCTCCGCCGGGGTGAGGCGGCCCGCGATCATCGCCTCGTAGGTCTCGATCTCGATGCGGAAAGTCTGGGAGAACAGGACAAACGGGCTCCGGCTGTAGAGGATGCCGGTCTCGCGTCCGGACTGCGCAAACGCGCCATGCACGCCCCACTCGTTCTCGCGACCTTTCGGGTGCAGGAACTCCTCCGTCTCGGCGTACTTCGGGACCGGTGGCAGCGAATCGGCCTGGCTCACGATCAGTCGATTGAAGGGTTCGCTCGCGAGGAACTGCATGAAGCGCAAGGCATGCTCGCGATGCTTCGAGCCCTCGTACACGCCCACGCCGCCGGCGCCCATTTCGGTATTGGGAAAGCCGTCCTGGGGCGGCTCGACGGCGGCCAGCTGGAACACGCCGCGCGGGCGGATCATGATGAAGCCCCAGTGACCGGTGTAGATCATGGCGAAGCGCCCCGACGTGAAGTGCGAGAACATGCTGCCATACCCGGTGATGTCAGCCGCCATCGCGGCGTCCTCCTCCTTCGTCGGTATCAGCCGGTCCTCGAGCACCCACTTCCGCACGCGGGTGAGCACACTCACGTTGCGCGGATCGTCGAGGGTGCAGAAAGTCCCGGTCTCGTTGAACGTGGCCAGGCCCAGGCTGCGTCGGAGCACCTCACGCGATACGCCGTTCGCAAAATAGACGCGCTGCCGCGCGCCGGGCGGATTGGCGGCGGCGACAAAGCGGCGGCCCAGCGCCTCGAACTCGTCGGAGTTCCACCGCCAGGGCGGCACCGGTATGTTGTACTTGGCGAAAGTTTCACGGTTGACCCAGTAGAGCGTCACCCCGGTGTTGCGGGGGAAGGTGTACTGCCGGCCGAGGCTGATGATGTCGTCGTGCAGCGCGGGGTAGGTCGCCTCCGGGCCGAAGCCCAGCCGCTGGGCGTCCTTGGTGACGTCGGCAATCATCCCGGTCGCGGGAAAGAGATCCACCTCGTACAGGTAAAGGTCGAGCAGATCGGCTCCCACTCCGGACACGCCCTGCACCAGCTTCTTCGTCGGATCCTGGTTGGTGTTGTCGATGCGCAGCTCGACCGGCGGGAGCTTCTCGTCTTTGATCCACTGGTGGAAGGTGTCGACGATGGCGCGCTTGTTCTCGTCGTTCTGGGTGATCCAGGTGATCACGGGCACGTCGCCTTCGCGGTCGGATTGGGTCCAGTAGAGCGCCGCGCTGATGAACCCGAGGCCGAGGACGCAAGCGGCGAAGAACAGCTTCATGCGCGTTCGTCCTCCGTGCGGCCGATTCCGGTCATGCGACAGGACGTGGGGGATGGGTTTGGGCGGGGCGGGAAAGCCATGCGGGCAACTGCGGCAAGACGTCGATTTTTAACGATGCAACCAATCCGCGGCGCGGCCATCAAATTCTCGGCTCGGGCCGGCGAATTTTTTGCTCCCCGGCTGAAAATTCTTCCCTTCCCTCGTGCCCGATTTCGCATGAACTGAAATCGTATCATGAATCTCACGAAGCACTGGGCCGCCACGCTCGACGACTACGCCATCGACCTCGCCTGGTCGCCCGACGGCACGCAACTCGCCGCCGTGTCGGCCGCCGGCGGCATCACACTGCTCGCGACCGCCGACGGCGCCGTCCGCCATGTCCTGCCCGGCCACGACGACGGGGCGAACTGCGTCGCGTGGCAACCAACTGTCGCCGGGGTCGCCGACCCCGGTCCTCCGGGCTCAGCGACCCCGGCGACACCAATCCTCGCCACCGGCGGGCAGGACGGTCGCGTCAAGTTCTGGGATGCCACCAACGGACAGCACCTCTCCTCCGCCGAGCTCGGCGGCGCCTGGGTCGAGCACCTGGGCTGGGTCGGCTCGCGACTCTTCGCCGCCGCCGGGCGCAAGCTCGCGGTGCTCCGTTCCGACGGCAGCGTCGTGCACCGCTTCAAGGACGCACCCAAGTCCATCTCCGCCGTCGCCCCGCAGCCGGCCGGCGGGTGCGTGGCCGTTTCGTATTTCGGCGGCGTCTGCCTGTGGGACGCCGACGACTTCGTGGTCCAGAAGGAGTTTCCCTACAGCAACGGCATCCACGCGCTGGTGTGGTCGCCCGACAACAAGTGGCTCGTCTCGGGCAACCAGGACCCGTCCGTGCACCTGTGGATCCCGGAAACCGACATCGAGCTCCAGATGAGCGGTTACGAGGGCAAGGTGAAGCACCTCTCGTTCGACAAGGACTCGCGCTGGCTCGCGACGAGCGGCGGCCGCGAAGCGTGCCTGTGGGACTGCGCCGGCGACGGCCCCGAGGGCCGCGAGCCGGCCATGCTGCCGCACGAAGCGCCCGTCTGCGCCGTGGCGTTCCAGCACACCCACAGCCTGCTGGCTTCGGCCTCGGCCGACGGCGTCGTCATGCTCTGGAGCCCCGAGCGCAAGCAGCCGCTGCGCGCGACAGTCAAGATGCCGGTCGCAGCCACGAAACTCGCCTGGTCGCCGGACGATCGCCTCCTCGCGATCGGTTCGGAGAAGGGCGCCGTTTACGTGCTCAAGTGCGAGGGTTGACAACGCTTTGCATCACCCGTCGCCGCGCTTGACCAGCGGCGTGGATTCCGAGGTAATCCCCGGTTAATCAGCGTGCTGCTCGTCATCGACAATTTCGATTCGTTCACCTTCAACCTCGTCCAATACTTTGGCCAGTTGGGCGTGCCGCAGCGCGTTTTCCGCAACAACGAGATCACTCCGGAACAGGCCCTCGCCCTCAACCCCGACCGTGTGCTCATCTCCCCGGGACCCTGCTCCCCGGCCGAGGCCGGCGTATCGCTGGGGATGATCGGGGCCTTCGCCGGCAAGAAGCCCATCTTCGGGGTGTGCCTGGGGCACCAGTCCATCGGTCATCACTTCGGCGGACGCGTGGTCCGGGCCGACCGCCTGATGCACGGCAAGACCTCGCCGATCCTCCACCGGGACACCGACTTGTTCAAGGGCCTGCCCCAGGGCTTCAACGCCACCCGCTACCACTCCCTGCTGGTCGAGCGCGCCTCCCTGCCCGCCTGCCTTGAAATCACCGCGGAGACCGCCGAGGGCGAGATCATGGGCCTCCGCCACCGCACCCTGCCGATCTGGGGCGTGCAATTCCACCCGGAGTCCATCGCCACCGAACATGGGATGAACATCCTGAAGAACTTCCTGTCGTTGAACTGACCAAACCCATGCGCTGCCCCAAGTGCACTTCCATCGAGGACAAGGTGATTGACTCCCGCATCAGCCGGGAGGGCAGCACCATCCGCCGCCGGCGCGAGTGCCTCGAATGCGGCCATCGCTACAGCACCGTCGAGGCGCTGCTCCGCGACGGCATGATCGTCGTCAAGCGCGACGGCCGCCGCGAGGACTTCGATCGCGCCAAGCTGGTCCACGCCGTGCGTGCCGCCTGTCACAAACGTCCGATCGACCTCGAGCAGATCAGCATGCTCGTGGACGACGTGATCGACGCACTCGAGGCGCTCTTCGAGGGCGACATCCCGTCCAGCGCCATCGGCGACGCCGTCATGCAGCGGCTGCGCACGATCGACCAGGTCGCCTACGTCCGTTTCGCCAGCGTCTACAAGGAGTTCCGCGACGTTTCGGAGTTCATGCAGGAAATCAGTTCTCTGCCGAAACCGAAGAAATGACGTCCGACCGCGACGACCTGCGCCGGCTGCACTTCATCAACGCCCTGTTCGCCCACGTCACGGGGCAGGACCTTTACCTCGCGGAGCAGATCAAGTCCGCCATCGCGTTCAGCCTCACGGAACTAGAGGCGCAGACGGCAGCACATCCGGAATACGCCGCCAAGTTCGACGCCGCCTTCACCGCCGCGGCCGCACGCCTGCTGACCCAGGCCTTTGCCCACCTGCCGGCCCACGGGTTCTACCATTGGGACGCCGCCCGCACCACCACCTCAGCCACGCCGCTTTTCGCCCGCGAGGAGATCATGACCGGCCTGAAGCAGCTCTCCGGCTTCAAGGAGGCAACGCTGCTCATCACCAACCTGCGCCCCGCGCTGATCCCGCCCGACAAGCGTGCCACCCCGCGCCGCGTCCGCGAGTACGACGAGGCCCTCGCCTTCATTCGCGAACTCGCCGCCGCCCGCACAGCGCCGAGCGCCAGCCTGCAGCTGCTGTTTTTGTAGGAGCGAATAGCGGGTAGTGAGTAGCGAGCATGCAAGTGCACCGTTGCGTGCCACTCGCTACCCGCTACTCACTACTCGCTACTTTAGCATGAAGACTATCTTTCAGAAAATCGCCGACCGCGAGATTCCCGCCAAGATCGTGCATGAGGACGAGCACTGCGTCGCCATCCATGACATCCAACCCCAGGCGCCGGTGCATGTGCTGATCTTTCCGAAGCGGCTCATCACCCGCCTCAACGAGGCCGCTTCCGCCGACGAAGCCCTGCTCGGCCATCTGTTGCTCACCGCGCAAGCCATCGCGAAGCAGTTAAATCTCAGCGCCGGTTTCCGCGTCGTCATCAACAACGGACCCCACGGCGGCGAGTCCGTCCCGCATTTGCACGTCCACCTCCTGGGCGGCCGTCAGCTCGGCTGGCCTCCGGGCTAGGTCCGGTGCTTTTGCCGGTAACCACGGGCGTCAAGGCCCGTGAAATGCCGAAAGACCCGCGCGAAATACTGGCTCGTGCTGAATCCGCAGTCGTGCGCGATTTCGGTCACGGACTTGGGTGTGTCCTTCAGCAGCAGCTTCGCCCGGTCGACGCGCAGACGATTGACCAGCGTGAACGGGCTGTCGCCGGTCAGCTGCCGACATAACAGGGAAAAACGTGACCGCCCAAGGCCGCAGGCCGCGGCCATCCGCTCGAGCGTCCACGCCTCGTCGCAGTGTTCGCGTAACGCGCCAATGAAGGTCTCGACGCGACGCAGCGACGCGGAGTCGCGGTGCTCCTGCGCCGCGTCGGCCTTCAGGCACCGCGCCAGCTCCAGCACGGAAAGACGCGCCAGCGCCCTCACATAATTGGGTTCAGGCCCCTCAGGTTTTGCCAACTCCTCCACCAAGGTCGGCACGAGCCAGGCAATGCGGGGCGTGGCCCGGCAGCAGTGGCGGCCCCTTTGGGTCAGGAGTGCACTGATCTCGGTCGCTTCGGTCCGCGTGATCCCAAAATCCGGATGGAAGCCGAACCGCGTCCGCGGTCGGTCGATTCGCCCGTCGAGGCCCAGCTGCACCCAGTGCCAGTAGTGCCCCGGTTCGAACTCATCCACGCTGCCGTGCTCCTGCCACGGCAGGGAAAAATACACCGACCCCGCCGTGACCCGTTCCACCCGACCCTCGACGTGCCAGTTGAGCGCCCCCTTTTCGAGGTAGATGATCTCCAGCCCGAAGTCACGGTGGGTGGGCAGCGTGCGCGCGCTGCCGCGGCCAAAGCGGGGTATGCTCTTCATCGTTGTGCACGATTTGCCACTGGCCAAGGGTGAACGCAAGCCCGCGGCCACTCTGGTAAAGTGTCCGCGTTTCCACCCCATGAAACTCGCCCACACCCAGGCCGATCATTTCCGCCGTCACGGCTACGTCGCCGTGCCCGGCTTCTTCAACGCCACGGAGACCGCCGCGCTCCAGGCCGACATCGCCCGCCTCAAGCGCAACGGCTTCCTCCGCAATGTCGCCACCGCTGGCGACGGCAAGACGCCGGCCAACGACAAGCAGAACCTGCAGCTCTGCCCGGCTAATTTCTACAGCACGCTGATTCGCGCTCTGCCCTTTGCGCCCAAGGTGCTCGCGGCGGTCACGTCGCTCATCGGCCCGGAGGTCACGCTCCACCTCGACCAGATTTTCCTCAAGCCCGGCAAGACCGGCATGGGCACGGCTTGGCACCAGGACAACGCCTACTTCAAGATCCCGAAGCCCCTTCGCGGCACCGCCATGTGGATCGCGATCCACGACGCCACGATCGCCAACGGCACGATGCGCGTGATCCCCGATGCGTGGGAGACCGCCCTGCCCCACTCGCGCGACGGCAACAGCGACCACCACATCCGCTGCTTCCCCGACGAAGCCAAGGCCGAGACGATTGAGCTCAAGGCCGGCAGCGTACTCTTCTTCTGCTACGGCACGCCGCACGCCACGGGCGACAACACGACCGACACCGAGCGCGCCGGCCTGGCCTACCATTTCCTCTGCGACGACCAGACCGACGAGTCGTTCTACAACGGCGGCCGCATCGGCAACCCACGCCCGCGCCTCACCGGTCCCAAAGCCTCGGGCGGCTTCGAGGAATACGGCAGCGTGATCACCGGCACCTGGGACGCCGAGGTGGCCCGGGCCGGCGGCGGGAAGTGAACGGGACTCACGCGGAGGCGCGGAGCGCGCGGAGAGAGGAACCACCTCCGCGCCCTCCGCGTCTCCGCGAGAGCCATTACCCGGCTACACCATCTCGCGCGCGTCCCGATCCGGCAGTGCCGGGAACGGGGCGTGCGGGAGGGTCTGGTACCAGTAGGCGACCGAGGCCAGGTCGTCCTGCAGGGCGTGGTAGCGTGGGTTCGGCAAGCCGAGTTCCTTCCAACCGTGGTCGCGCCAGCCGAGCGCCTGCATGGTGATGCGCAGGTCCTTTTTGAAGAAGATCGGGTCGTGCAGGTGGAACCGGTACAGCGTCATGCGCGCGCCGGTCTGGCCCGACTTGCCCACCACGTGCTGGAAGCCGAAGTACGGCGCCGAGAAGTTAGTCTCGTCAAAGCACCACGCGCCGCCGAAGTAATCCTCGGTACCCGTGCCGCAGATGGTCGGCCACTCCTTGTCGCCGTCGAGGTACATCTTGATCTCGCCCTCGCCCCACCAGCCCGAGGTGTTCTGCTGCCAGCTCATGAAGGTGCCGACGTAGTGCCCGTGGCCCTTGATGCCGTCCACGATGGTATAGACGTCCTTGTACGGGATCGGGTTGGTGCGACGGAACTGCGCGTGGAAGTACAGGCAATCGTCCGGCACCGGCTCGAGCGTGTAGTTGATCGTGTAGAAGAAATGCTGGATGTCGGCCGCGCCGTCGTTTGAGACCGTGATCCGCGCGTGTTTCTTGAACGGCATCGGGAAGAAGCAGTTCATGCCGCCCTTGGGGTTCACGTTGATCGGCTGGGCCGCGATGTTCTGGTCCTTGTTCCACGACTGGCAGAAGAAATCGCCGATCGGACACTCGACCGAGGGATGTTTCTGACCGTCCCAGTAGATCCGCAGGATGATCTGCCGGCGCAGGCGCTGGTCGAAGGTGATCCACATGTGCCGCACGACGCCCGGGCCGTCATGGTCCATGAGCGTGAGCGTCTGACCCGATTTCAGCGGCAGGCATGGGGAGATCTTCCACCCGCGTCCGAGATGCGGTGCCTGCTCCCAGGCGCCGGGCGTGAGCGAGGTCTCCTTGGTGGCCATGCCGCCGGCGCCCTTGTCGCCGCGGAAATTCTCGGCCGAGAGTGAACGCGACTCGGCCTGACGCTTCTGGAAGATGTTGGATAGGTCGATGGATGGATTCATGGGGAAGGAGGTGTAAGGGCTAGGTGCGGGCCTCGAAGGTACCGTCGGCGTGGCGGACAACGGTACGCTTGAGCTCCAACATCAGGAGTGTGGCAGACACTTCGGCCACGGGCAATCCGGTCTGCGCCGCCACGGCGTCGGGCGTAAGCAGGGCACCGCCGGCAAAGCCCGCGAGTATCTTGGCCTCCACTTCGGTCAGACCAGCCGGAGGCGCGGCCGTGCCCTCGGTGCCGGGCTTGGCCGGGATGGGCTGGGGCCGCAGGCCGCCGAGATAATTCAGCTCATTGAGGATGTCGTCCACGCTCGTCAGCAGCGTCGCGCCGTCGCGGATGAGCTGGTGGCAGCCGGCGCTGGTGTTCTGGTCGATGCGGCCCGGGACGGCGAAGATCAGCCGACCCTGCTCGCCGGCAAAGCGTGCGGTGATCATCGAGCCGCCGCTGACGTCGGTCTCTACCACGACAATGGCCTCGCACATGCCGGCGACGACGCGGTTGCGCATGGGAAAGCTCTGGCGGTCGGCGCGGCGGCCGAAGGGAAACTCGGAAATGATGGCGCCCCGTTCCTCGATCTGTCGGTAGAGGGCAAGATTTTCGGGCGGATAGACGATATCGATGCCGCAACCGAGGACTGCGGCCGTCTTGCCGCCGACGGACAGCGCACCCTCGTGGGCGGCGGTGTCGATGCCGCGCGCCAACCCGCTCACGACGCAGAATCCGAGCCGCCCGAGTTCGGCGCCCAATTTCTTCGCCACACCCTGGCCGTAAAGGGTCGTGCGGCGGCTGCCGACAATGGCGATGCAGGGATGGGTGAAGTCGTAGGCACCCTTGCGATAAAGGCCAATCGGAGGGTCGTGGATCTCCTTGAGCAGCTTCGGGTACGCCGCATCGCGCGTCGTGATGAAGGCCGTCGCCGCCTTGGCCATGCGCTCCTCCTCGCGGGCGAGGTCGAAGTGCTCGCGCCAGCCGGTGACGGTGGCAGCGATGACCGGCCCAACGCCCTGCACCGCTTCCAACTGCCGCGCTGTGGCCGCCAGCACCGACCGGGGATCGCCCCCGAGGGCGGCCAGCAGGCGGTTGAGGGTGATGGGGCCGATGTTGGGCAGAGCGTTCAACACGAGGAACGCCTGCAACTCGGTCATGTTGGCAGGGGTGGACACGCGAAAGCCAACGTGAGTCATTCCCCGGACGGCGTAAAGCCACGGCTGGCAGATTAGGCCGAGTTGGTGAGCGCCCGCCCGAACCGCGCCCGCAGGCGGGCTGACCTACGGTGTCCCGTGGCGCAGGACAGCCCCCAGGTAATCCAACACCTGCGTCGTTCGTACCGCGGTGCTGCCCTTGGCGCGCGCCAGGGCATCGGCCGCCAAGCCATGCCAGGCCACGCCGCGACAGGCGGCACCGGCCGGATCGGTTGGCGTCTGCGCGAGCTGGGCGCCGATCAGGCCGGCCAGCAGATCACCGCTGCCGCCACGGGCGAGCACCGGGCCACCGAAGAAGCTGTGAATGGTCGTCGCTCCGGTGGCGATCCGCGTGACCGGACCCTTGAGGACCACGGTCGCCTTCGTCGCCGCGGCATAGGCGTGCAGCGAGCGGTCGCCGGCAATGCGGGCAAACTCTCCCGCGTGCGGCGTGAGGATGAGCGGGGTCCGGGCTGCGCGAATGATTTCCGGCTGCAACGCATCGGCGTCCACCACCGCGGGCACCGGCGAGGCCTTGAGCAGCTCCGCCACCAAGGTCTGGGTCTCCTTTTCGCGGCCCAGACCTGGTCCGACGACCAGCGCTGTCGCGCGGCTCCACCGTTCGACGACCCGATGGCGACCTTCGAGGGCGAGACCGCCGTCGGGTGTCTCGGGACAGCCGACCCAGATTGCCTCGGGCACCTTGGCCGCGAAGGCCGGCACCAGCGATTCCGGCACGAAAGCCGACACCAATCCCACGCCGCTCCGCACCGCCGCGAGCACGGCCATGAATACGGCGCCCGGATAATCGCGCGAACCGCCGACGACGAACACGTGGCCGTTCTTACGCTTGTCCGCATGTGGATCGCGCCAGGCACGAAGCGGCGCCAGCACGGGCGCGGTCAAGACGCGGTCGGTACCCGGTTCGCCACCGGCAAAGAATCCGAGATCGAGGTAGCGTCGGCGTCCCGCATTGGGAAGATCGAGCAGCGGCGCCTTCACGATGCCGGTGGCATAGGTGAAGTCCGCACGGAAGGCCTCCGGCTCGGCCCATCCGCTCGGCAGGTCAACCGCGGCGCGCAGCCGCACGTCGAGCGCATTGGCCTGGCGCAGCGCCGCCCGGGCGCGAGCATCGAGTGGCGGACGAAACTGGTACCCAAAGACACCGTCCAGGCTCAGCGCATAATGAGGGCGCAAGGCCCGGCCCGTAACCGCCTTCACTCGCTCCGGCGCCGCGTGCTGGAGTTCCTGCCAGGCCCGAAGCGCCAATGGACGCAGCGCTCGTACGCCATAGACCAGCCAGACCTCAGCCTGCGCCCGCGGATGGCGCCGCAGGATGTCCGCGGCCGCCAGCAGGGCGTCGCCGCCGTTGTGGCCTTTGCCGGCCAGCACGAACACAGTGCCTGTCGCGGGAAACCCGCCAACCTCCTCAAAATCCGCCAGTACCGCCCCAGCCACGGCCGCGCCGGCCGCCTTCATCGCCGCCCATTCTTTGGTTTCGTCTCCACCAAACAATTGCGCCTCGAGAACTTTAGCCTCGGCGCAGGTGAGGATGGGATGCGAATTCGCTGCCGTCATGGCCTAACGGCCGTCGCCGGTTGTGACGCGGGGAGGCTGGTAATAGGGGGTTTCAGTCGGGGGTGTCTCTGGCGGCGGAATGAACGTGGGAATCGGCGCCTTCAGGGGATTACTCTCCTTGATCAACTTCCAATCGACCTCACGTTTTTCGCGCAGCCATTCCTCCCGCATGGCCTCGGTTTCTGTGTACTGCAGCGGACTCTCGACAAGAATGCCATGGTTCAGGATCGGCCGCGTCAGGCGGTCGATCGTGCGGAAATAGTAGCTGTCCCCGTTGCGGAGAACCTCGTAGTAACGGGAGTACGCTTTGGTCTCAGTATCCCATAGGGCGACCTCGGATAGATCGTTGTACCAGATGGCGTACCGTCCCCACACCGCGAAGACCGCCTCGATGTCGCTTAGCGGAGCCGGACCCGATCGAACCGGAGCCGGCGCGACCAGCGGTACCTCGGCCGGGGGCGGCGTCGCCGGGGCCTCCACCTCGGGGGCCGGCAGTGCCCAGACGAAGAGCGCGCCCAGCACGAAACCGAGCGATATCCAGGAGGGAATCTTGGAGAGCTGGCTGGGCGACGGCGGGCGCGGTTCGGAATCGTCCATGGTGTTCAGGCGCGCACGAGTGCCGCCACCGCCATCGCGTGGGTTTCCGTGTGCGACAGCGAAACGAGCACGCCGGTAGCCCCAACCTGCGCAAGGAGGGCCTGGCCCTTCGCATCGAGGCGCACGAGCGGTTCTTTGCGCTCGCCGTGGTAAATCGAGACCGAGGTCCAATCGAGGTGCGTGCCGATGCCCGTGGTGAACGTCTTCGAGACCGCCTCCTTCGCCGCCCAGCGCGCCGCGTAGTGCTTGTGCGGGAACTTGAGCCCGGAGCAGTACTCCTGCTCCTCCGGCGTGAACACGCGCGAAAGAAACCGCTCCCCGTGCCGTTCGAGCACCTTGTGGATGCGCCCAACTTCGATCAGGTCACAGCCGAGACCGAGGAGAATGCCGCCGGGTGGGAGGGAAAGGGACATGAGGGGGAGGTAGCGAGTAGTGAGTAGCGGGTAGCGAGTAGAAAGGCGGTTTGGATCGTAGCTACGAGTGTCAACGAGGGTCGGTGGTTCGATATGCTCGCTACTCGCTACCCACTACTCGCTACTTCAGGTTCGCATTCATGCGGGCCTTCATCTCCCGCACCGCCTCGTCGATGCCGGTGAAAAGAGCGCGGCTGATGATGCTGTGGCCGATGTTGAGCTCGTGGAGATGCGGCAGGGTGCGCACCTCGGCGATGTTGACGTAGTTGATGCCGTGGCCGGCGTTGACGGTGAGGCCGAGTTCGTGGGCGCGGACCGCGCCGACGCGCAGGCGCTTGAACTCAGCGACACGCGCCGGGGTGTAGTAGGCGTTGGCGTAGGCGCCGGTGTGCAGTTCAACAAAGGGCGCCTTGACCGCAGCCGAGGTCTCGATCTGGGCCTCGTCGGGATCGATGAAGAGACTGGCCTTGATGCCGGCGGCGTTCATGGCGGCGACGCAATCGGCGACGCGCTGCCGGCCGGCCTTCACGTCGAGGCCGCCCTCGGTGGTTACCTCCTCGCGGCTCTCGGGCACGAGGCACACGAAGTCGGGCTTCAGCTTGAGGGCGAAGGCCGTCATCGCCGGGGTGCAGGCCATCTCGAGGTTGAGCCGGGTGGAGATGCTCTCGCGGAGGCGCCAGACGTCGCGCTCCTGAATGTGGCGGCGATCCTCGCGGAGGTGGACGGTGATGCCGTCGGCACCGGCGCGCTCCGCCAGCACGGCCAGGGTCACGGGATCGGGTTCGACGGAACCGCCGGTGGTGGCAGCAGCCTGCCGGTAGCGGGCCTGACGGACGGTCGCGCAGTGGTCAATATTGACGCCGAGAAGGATCATGCGGGGAGGTTTGACGTGATTAAGCGGGCCGCGATTCTCCAACGCAAAACCAAATGACCTCCGCCCCCGCCTCCCGCCCCCCCGCCAAACGGGAGAACCTGCTGCTCAACATCGTCTGCAACATCGCGCTCCCCTCTCTGATATTGGCCAAGCTCAGCGCGCCGGAGCGCCTCGGGCCGGCCGTGGCCCTGGTCGTCGCCCTCGCCTTCCCGCTGGGTTACGGCCTCTACGACTTCACGCAGCGCCGGACGGCAAACTTCGTTTCGGTCATCGGCTTCGTGAGCGTGCTTCTGACTGGCGGCCTGGGCCTGATGAAGATGGAGGGTGTTTGGTTTGCGGTGAAGGAAGCCTGCGTGCCCAGCGTGATCGCGATCGCGGTCTGGGTGTCGATGCGCAGCAAGCGGCCGCTGGTGCGGCAATTCCTCTACAACGACCAGGTCATCAACATCCCCAAGGTGGACGCCGCCCTCGACGCCCGCGGCGCGCGACCGGACTTCGACCGGCTCATGCGCACGGCCAGCTACTGGCTGGTGGCGTCGTTTGTTTTCAGCGCCATTCTCAACTTCGCCCTCGCCCGCTGGCTGCTCAAGAGCCCGACCGGCACGCCGGAGTTCAACGCCGAACTGGCAAAGATGAACCTTCTGAGCTGGCCCGTGATCGCCCTGCCCAGCACCGCCATCATGATGTTCGCCCTCTGGAAACTCCTCGGCGGCATCACCAAGCTGACCGAACTCCCGCTGGAGGAAATCTTCCACCCCCAGCCGGAGAAGAAGCGCTAGGAAACGTCGATGCGATCAGGCAGGCCGAACCGCGGACTCAGCCGCGTTGGTTCATCGCGACGAAGTCGCGCTTGGCCGGGCCCGTGTAGATCTGGCGCGGGCGGTGGATCTTGAGCTTCGGGGTGCTGGCGACCTCGTGCCAGTGGGCGACCCAGCCCGGCATGCGGCCGATGGCGAACATCACGGTGAACATGTTCTCCGGGATGCCGAGGGCGCGCATGATGAGGCCCGAGTAGAAATCCACGTTCGGGTACAGCTTGCGCGATACAAAGTAGTCGTCGCTCAGGGCAACCTCCTCGAGCTTCATGGCGATGCTGAGGAGCGGGTCGTCCTTGATGCCCAGGGCCGCGAGGGCCTTGTAGAAGCTCTTCTTGATGATCGCGGCGCGCGGATCGTAGTGCTTGTAAACCCGGTGGCCGAAACCCATGAGGCGCTCGCCCTTGCCGGTCTTGGCGGCCTGGATGAAGCGCGTGCCGTCGTCGCCGTCGGCATGGATATGCTTCAGCATGTCGATCACCGCCATGTTGGCGCCGCCGTGCAGCGGACCCCACAGGGCGTTGACGCCCGAGGCGACCGAGGCGAACAGGTTCGCGCCGGAGGACGCCACCATGCGCACGGTCGAGGTCGAGCAGTTCTGCTCGTGGTCGGCGTGCAGGAGGAGGAAAAGGTTGAGCGCAGCCGCGACCTCGGGCTTGGCGATGTAGTCGCGGTACGGCTCGGAGAACATCAGGTGCAGGAAGTTCTCGCAGTAACCGAGGTCGGGATTCGGGTAGTTCAGACGGCCGCCGCGGCTGACGCGGTAGGAGTGGGCGGCGATGGTCCGTACCTTCGAGATCACGATGGCCGCACCTTCATTGAAATGGGCCCCGTCAACGTTGAGGTTGTTGGAAACGAGGTGGGGATAGTAGGCGCCGAGGGCGTTGAACGACGACGACAGCAGCGCCATTGGATGAGAGTCGCGCGGGAAGCCTTGGATGAAACGGATCAGCCCTTCGCGCAGGGGTGCATGCTCAGTGAGCAGCCCGGAGAACTGGGCGCGCTGGGCGGCCGTGGGTAATTCACCGTGGATGATGAGGTAGGCGACCTCGATGAAGTTCGATTTCTCGGCAAGCTGCTCGATCGGATAGCCGCGATAGCGCAGAATGCCCGCCTCACCGTCGATGAATGTGACGTTGCTCAGGCAGGCGCCCGTGTTGCCGTAGCCGTCGTCATAGGTGATGTAACCCGAGTCCTGGCGCAGGTTGCGGATGTCGATGGCCTTCTCACCTTCGCTCCCGGTAATGATCGGCAGGGTTACATCTTTGTTGTCGAGCTTGAGGGAGGTGGAGGCCATGTGGGCCATGGAGAACAAAAAAAAACCACCTTGCAAAGAAAAGTCACCGCAAGGGCGCAGGAAATTTTGGGCATTAGGACCGCTCAAGCCGGAGGCGGGAGCAGGAGGCCTTATCCTGTGCAGGGAGTTGCCCTACGTGGCCGCGACCGCGACGAAGTTCCGGTATAGCTGGATCCCCTTGGCCTGACTCTTCTCGGGGTGGAACTGCGTGGCAAAACAGCGCCCGCGGGCGATGGCGGCGGTGAACGTGCCGCCGTAGTCGCACTCCCCGAGCACCAGCGCCGGATCGGCCGGGACGCAGTGGTAGCTGTGCACGAAATAAAACGCCTCTCCGTCGGGCTTGAGCCCGGCCGTGAGGGGAGAACCCGGCTGGGTGAATCGCACCGTGTTCCACCCCATGTGGGGGATCTTGAGCCCCGCCGGCACCCGGAAGCGCACCACCTTGCCCGGGAAGATCCCGAGGCCCGGCGTGTCGGCCTCCTCCGAGAAGTCGAAAAGCGCCTGCAGGCCCAGGCAGACTCCAAGGAACGGTCGGTCGGCCTTGATCCAATCGGCCACGGCCCGGTCAAGGCCGCCGGCCTTCAGGGCCGTCACACAATCGGCCAGCGCGCCGACGCCCGGCAGCACCAACCCGGCGGCATTGCCGATCTCATCAGGATGGGTCACGATCCGCACGGTGGCTCCCGCCGCCTCGACGGCCTTGGCGACACTGCGCAGGTTGCCCATGCCGTAATCAATTACGGCCACTGTCGGCGCCGGCGGCATGGCTTAAAGCAACCCCTTGGTGCTCGGCAGCTCGCCCGCCGTGCGGGGGTCTATCTGCGTCGCCACATCCAGCGCCCGGGCCATCGCCTTGAAGATGGCCTCGGCCACGTGATGCGGCTCCTCGCCGTACTCGAGCTTCACGTGCAGGTTGCAGCCGACGGCATTGCTGAACGCGCGGCAGAACTCCTTCACGAGCACGAGATTGAAGTCGCGGATGAACATGGTCGGCGCCGAGGCCTCGTACACGAGGCAGGCCCGGCCGCTGAGATCCACGACGACGCGCGCCAGGGACTCGTCCATCGGCAGCAGGAAGAAACCGTAACGGCGGATGCCCCGCTTGTCGCCCAGCGCGGTCTTGAAAGCCTCGCCGAGCACCAGGCCGACATCCTCGACGGTGTGGTGGTAATCGACGTCGTTGTCGCCCTTGGCCTTCACCTCGAGGTTGAAGAGGCCGTGCTTGGCGAACAGCGTCAGCATGTGGTCGAAGAACGGCACTCCGGTGTCGATCTTGGACGCCCCGGTGCCGTCGATCTCGAGCTTGAGAACGATGTCCGTCTCCGCCGTCTTGCGGCTGATGGTCGCTATGCGTGCTTTAGCCATGCTTCAAGGGTGCGTTGGAGGACGAGCATCTCATCATCCGTCCCGACGCTGATACGCAGGAAGGACGCGGTCAAGGCGTGGCTGGGGAAGTAGCGGACCAGGACCTTGCGGGCGTAGAGGAAATCGTAGGCCGCTTTCGCCACGGCCGGGCCCGCCTCGCCACGGGCATTCCGCGGCTCGGTGAAGATGAAGTTGGCCTGCGACGGATACGTGAACCACCCCTGCGCCGTCCATGCCGCGATGCAGCGGTCGCGCGTCGCGCAGACCCGGGCGATGATGCCGGCGTAGTAATCCGTGTCACCCAGCGCGGCGACCGCAGCGACTTGGGAGAGGCGGTTGACGTTGTAGCTGTCGCGCACACGGTCGAGCAGGTCGATGATGGTCGGGTGCGCCAAAGCATAGCCCACGCGCATGCCGGCCAGGGCGTGGGCCTTCGAGAGCGTGCGCACGATCACGAGGTTCGGATACTTCGCCAGCAACGGGATCGCGTTCTCCCGGGCAAACGGGGCGTAGGCCTCGTCCACGATGAGCAGTCCGCGGAAACGCTCGAGGACCTGCGCGATCTCCGCGTTGCCGAAGGCCACCCCGGTCGGAGCGTTGGGCGAGGTCAGGAAGAATGCCCGGGCGTCCGAAGCCACGATGCGCTCCACCGGCAGGCGCAGCGCCCGGTCGAATTCGATGACCGTGCTCCGGCCGTCCTGGATCTCGACGAGCACCGGATAGAGGGAATAACTCGGCAGCGTGTAGCCCGCGGCGGCCTCGGCCGTGCAGAAGCAGCGCACCAGCAGGTTGAGGATGTCGTCCGAGCCGTTGCCAACGCAGACGTTCTCCTCCCGCAATCCATGCAGTTGCGCGACGGCGGCCCGTAGCGGGGAGCTCTTCGGGTTGGGATACAGGCGCAAGGTGCCGCCACCCTCCCCTACCTCGCGGCGAATAGCATCGGCCACGCGCGGGCTGGGCGGATACGGACACTCGTTGGTGTTGAGCTTGGTCCAGCCCGGCTCCGTCGGCTGGAGCCCTGGCGTGTAGGCATGCAGGCGCGTGACGTGCGGCAGCGCCAGCGACGGCAGGTCGTCGGCGCGGCTCACCGGGCAGGCTTCTCCGTGCGCACGGCGACGGAGCGGCCGTGGGCGTCGAGCCGCTCCATGGCGGCGAAGGCGGCGACCACGCGGTTGCCGGCCCGGACACTGGTGCGGTCATAACGGACGATGCTCGTGCGCCGCATGAAATCGGCCACGCGCAGGCCGCTGAAGAACCGGCCGGCACGCCCCGTCGGCAGCACGTGGCTGGGCCCGGCCGTAAAATCGCCGAGCGCCGTCGGCGTGTAGTTGCCGATCATGATGGCCCCGGCGGTGGTGATATCGCGGGTGAGTTTCTTGACCGCGCTGTCCTTCACAAGGAGTTCGAGATGCTCAGGGGCCACGTAATTGGCAACCTCCACCGCCTGCGCCAGCGAGGAGACCTCGACGGCGAGGAAGCCGTTCGCGAGGACCTGGGCCGTCTTCTCGGCGCGGGATATCCGACCCAGCTGCAGCTCAACCTCGGCCGCGATGGCCGCGATGATCTTGGCCGAGGTGGCGACCAGATAGATCTTTTCCCGGCCGGAGCCGTGCTCGGCCTGGGCCAGCAGGTCGGCCGCGGCGAAATCGGCGCGTGCCGTGTCGTCGGCGACGATCATCACCTCGCTCGGACCCGGCAGCGAATCCACGCCCACCGTCCCGAAAACCTGGCGCTTGGCCTCGCAGACGTAGGCATTGCCGGGGCCAAAGACCTTGTCGACCGCCGGGATCGTTTCCGTGCCGTAGGCCATCGCCGCGATGGCCTGCACACCGCCGATGCGATAGACTTCCTTCACGCCGACCAGGTGCAGCGCGGCCAGCAGGCCGTCGGCCACCTTGCCGGAAGAGTTGGACGGCGTGCACACCACGATCTCCGGGCAGCCGGCGATCTGCGCGAGGGTCGCGCTCATGATCACCGTCGATACCAGCGGCACCTGGCCGCCGGGAACATAGAGACCGACGCGGCGGATGGGGTCGTGTTTTTCGCCGACGATCGCCCCCTGGCGATTGCGTCCCGTCCATCCGCGCGGCAGACCGCGGCGGTTGTAGGCGACGACATTCGCATGGGCCTCGCGGAGGGCGCGCATCTCGGCCGGAGGCAGGCGGCGGGCCGCGGCGGCGATATCCTCTTCCGTGACCCGGAACTCACGCGACCGGAGCTTGGCGCCGTCGAACTTGGCCGCATAATTGGCCACCGCGAGATCGCCGCGGGCGCGGACATCGGCGAGGATGGCCGCTACCGCTTGGGTGATCTCGATCGGGACGTTGGCGGCTTGGCAGAACGCCGCGAGGTCAGCGGCGAAGGTCTTGCTGGCGAAGGATAGCGTGCGCACGGCGGCTCGGTGGGCGCTGGACGGAGGAAGGTACGCTCACTGCCCGCCCAGCGAAGGCATCGCAAAGAGGCTTTCGGCGAAGGTCTCGTTGACCGTGACCTTCTCGAATTCGATGGTCACGCGCTGCTCCGAGCCGTCGGGCCGGCGCAGCGTGGTGACAAGTGTGCGCGGGAACTTCACCCCGCCGGCGAGGATCTCGCCCTGCTCGCGGATGGTCTCGCCCTGCGCGGTCTCGGTCAGGACGAGGCGACCCGTGGCCGCATCGAAATAGCGGATAAAGGCGACCTGCGCGGAGTAGACGTAACCGACCTTCCGGCAGGTGACGCCATCCACGGCCGCCGTGCCCTGATCCTCGACGGTGCAGTGCCGGTTGTCACGGTTGCGGAAGAAGGAGAGATTCTCGGTGACGTTGGCGCGCAGGCTGCGGATCTGGTCCGCCTCCATCAGCGACATGCTCCAGCGGGTGGCGTCGGCGGGATCCTGCACCTTCGCCCAGCCGTCGAAGCCGTCGAGCACGGTGGTCTCGATGCGCTTTTCCGCAGCGATGACGCTGCGCTGGCGGCTGGGCTTCTGGAAGATGATCTCGACGGAGACGGGACCCGTATCGGTCGCCTTACCGCCCTCCTCCAGCGTGAGTTTGCCGACGTAATGCAGCGATGTGACCCGGTCGAGAGCGGCGTCGCCGCCAAGGTAGGCGCGGGCCTTGGCGATGATGTCCGGCTCGGCGGCACCCGCCGTCAGCACGGCGAAACCAGCCAGGGCCAGCAGGAGGCAACCACGGGACAGGAGTCGGGAGATCGTCATGGGTGGACAGGATGTAAGGGATTCAGACCGCAGGCAATGCCGCGGGTGCACTTATTCCCACTCGATCGTTGCCGGAGGCTTGGAACTAATGTCGAGGACGACGCGGGACACGCCGCGCACCTCGTTGGTGATGCGGCTGGAGATCGTCTGCAGCAACTCGTAGGGCAGCCGCGTCCAGTCGGCCGTCATGGCATCGATGCTTTCGACGATGCGCAGGCCGATGACGTAGGCATAGTTGCGCTCGTCGCCGACGACGCCCACCGACTTGACCGGGAGGAACACGGCGAATGACTGCCACACCTTCCAGTACCAGCCGGTCTCCATCATCTCCTCCTGGAGGATGGCATCGGCCCGGCGCAGGATCTCGAGGCGCTCGCGCGTGATCTCGCCGACGACGCGGACGCCGAGGCCCGGGCCGGGGAACGGCTGGCGCCAGACGACCTCGCGCGGCAGGCCGCAGGCGGTGCCGACGGCGCGGACCTCGTCCTTGAAGAGCTCGCGCAGCGGCTCGAGGAGCTTGAGCTTCATGCGCGCGGGCAGGCCGCCGACGTTGTGGTGCGACTTGATGAGGGCCGCGGGGTTGTTGCCGATGGCGACGCTCTCGATCACGTCGGGGTACAGCGTCCCCTGCGCAAGGTACTCGGCGCCGCCGATGGTCTTGAGGGATTTCTCGAACACCTCCACGAACGTGCGGCCGATGATCTTGCGCTTCTGCTCGGGCTCGGTGACGCCCTTGAGCCGGCGCAGGAAAATGGCGGAGGCGTCGACGACGCGGACGTCGATCTTGAAATTGCGGGCGTAGAGCGAGACGACCTGCTCCCGTTCGCCCTGGCGCAGGAGGCCGTTGTCCACGAAGACGCAGGTGAGCTGGCGGCCGACGGCCTTGTGGATGAGCGCGGCGGCGACGGAGGAGTCGACGCCGCCCGAGAGGCCGAGAAGGACGCGGGACTTGCCGACGGTGGCGCGGATGTCGGCCACGGACCGGCGGATGAAGTCGGCGGTGGTCCAGTCCTGCGCAGCCTGGCAGACGCCGACGAGGAAGTTGCGTACGACGTCGACGCCACCCTCGGTGTGGAAAACCTCGGGGTGGAACTGGATGCCGTAGAAGTTGCGCTTGAGGTCCTCGATGGCGGCGAACTCGGAATTGTCGGTCGTGCCGATGGCGGTGAAGCCCGGCGGCAGCTTGATCAGGCGGTCGCCGTGCGAGTTCCAGACCCGCAGTTTCTTCGGCAGGCCCGCGAAGAGCCGGCCGGGGCGGCGGATCGTGAGGGTGCCATGGCCGTACTCGCGGTGGTCGCTGCGCGAGACCTTGCCGCCGAGCAGGTGGCCCATGAGCTGGATGCCGTAGCAGATGCCGAGGACCGGCACGCCCAGCTCGAAGATGCCGCGGTCGGGGATCGGCGCCTGCTTCGCGAAGACGGAGCTCGGGCCGCCCGAAAGGATGATGCCCGCGACGCCGTCGGCCTTCAGCTGCGCCGCCGTGGTGCTGAAGTGGTAGATCTTCGAGTAAACCTGGCACTCGCGGATGCGGCGCGCGATGACCTGCGTGTATTGCGAACCGAAGTCGATGACGGCGATGGTCTGGGACATTTCAGGAGGTGTGGTGCGGGAAATGAAGGGTGCATCAACGCCCAGCGGGGCGGGGGCTGTCAACCGCGCTAGAACCGCAGCCGGGCGTTTTCATGGCCGCAGCGGGGGCACTTGCACAGGTCGGACCCGCCGGGGGCGGTGTAGAGGCGATCGCAGCGAATGCAGTGAAACGTGGTCTTGCGCCGCTGGCCCTCGAAACGGGCGTGGTCACGCCGGTCGTACCACAGCCACAGCGCCAGGAACACCCCTGCGACGAGCGCGCAGTAGATGACGGCGGCGGCGGGCAGGGAGAGCATGGCGCGTAATGTAAACAAAAACGCGCCGAAGCGAAGCTTCGACGCGTTGGGGAGTGATCCGGGTGCCGGGACTCAGGCCTTGGCTTCGCCTTCGGCCTTCGGCTCGGCCGGGGCGGCTTCGGCGGCGGGCGCCGTTTCCGCGGCGGCCGGGGCCTTCTTGGCCTTGGGTGCCTTGCGGCCCTTGGACTTCTTGTAGCCCGGGTCGTCGGCCTTGACGAACTCGATCAGGGCCATCTCGGCGGCGTCGCCGAGGCGCTGCTGGCCGAGCTTGTAGATGCGGGTGTAGCCGCCGTTGCGGTTCGCGAATTCCTTGTAGGTCTCGTTGAACAGCTTGGTGACGGCATTCTCGTCGCGGATGGACGAGAGCGCGAGGCGGCGGAGATGGATCGCATCCTTCTTCTCGGTCTTGGCCGCGGCCTGCTTGGCCTTGGTGATGACCTTCTCGATGAAGGGGCGGAGGGCCTTGGCCTTCGTCAGTGTGGTCTCGATGCGACCATGCGTGATGAGGGCGGCGCCCATGTTGGAGAGCATCGCGGCGCGGTGCTCGCGCGTGACGCCCAGGGAGGAACGGTGTTTGTTGTGACGCATTGGGTTTTGGTTTTAGGCGGGCCCCGATCGGCAATCCGGTCGCAGCGTGGAGCGGCAGCGGACGGCGCGAAGCCCAGAATGAGTAGTGGGTAGCGAGTAGTGGGTAGCGAGTAGGAGAACCGCGGGGTGAGTCTGATGCTCGCTACCCGCTACTCACTACTCGCTACTTCCGCCTCAGCCTTCCTTCTTGGTGTCGAGGAGGCGCTCGTCGAACTTCATGCCGAGCGAGAGGCCGAGGGCCTCCAGCTTGTCCTTGATCTCGTTGAGCGACTTCTTGCCGAAGTTGCGGTACTTGAGCATCTCCTGCTCGGTCTTCATCGCCAACTCGCCGACGGTCGTGATGTTGGCGTTGTTGAGACAGTTGGCGGCGCGGACCGAAAGCTCGATTTCGTTGACCGACATGTTGAGGAGCTTGCGGAGCTTGTTCTGCTCCTCGCTGACCTCGGACTGCTGGTTCTCGAA
>CAYHEW010000026.1:0-13952 GCA_964355715.1 uncultured Opitutaceae bacterium
CGCTCGTTGGGCGTGCGGGTGCGAATCGAGCGCGAGCAAGCTCGCGGCCTACCGCAGCCGTCACCGCTTGAACCTTAAACGTTAAGCATTGAATGTTAAACGCTTCGGCCAGTCTCTTATTGTCCTAACTACTTTCGCCATCTGGACAGACTTCGCTGTTGAGTGTTGGCCGCTGGATGTTGGACGTTCTCCTCACCCACCCCTTCCACACCATGAAGCTCCCCGATAACCTCAACGAAAACGTCTCCAAGGCTGCCATCCCCACCCGCCGCGTCGCCGGCCAGCTCGAGGCCGCACTCGAGCGCAAGGCGCGCTATCCTTTCAAGTTCCCCCGCGACGGCCGGCCGCTCGGCGGGCAGTTCACGGTCAAGGAAAACGCCCGCCGGCTCCTCCGCTACTTCTACTTCGAGCGCCGCCTCATGCAGGCCCTCGGCGCGTGGACGCTCACCATTCCCGAGTTCGAGGTGAAGCTCGAGACTGGCCGCCACATCTTCTGGCACGCCGATGCCGCGCGCTTCCTGCGCGAACGCCTCACCGAACAGGAGATGCGCCCCAAGGCCATCGACGCGTTTCGCGATCCTGAGATCGACCGCTTCATCGAGGAAATCCTCAGCGCCAATTCCGCCGCCGAACTCCTCGTCGGCATTCATCAGGTCGCCGGTCGCGCCCTGACCACCGCCTACCGCCACCATTGCGACCTCACCGACCAGGTCACCGACACCCCGACCATCCGCTGCCTGCGCCGCATCCTCTCCGACCAGGAGCCCATGCTCGCCTGGGCCGACGCCGCGATCGCCGCCTACATCGAGGGCGGCGTGGATGAAGCCGGGCTCGCGCAGTGGCGCTGGCACCTCGACCGCCTCCTCCGCTCCATCGGCGGCGTCTCCGGTGCTGACACCCGCGGTGAAGCGCCCACTCCGCTGCGCATTGACGCCAAACCCTTCGAGCGCGGCACCGTGCCTATCCGCGATGTGCGCTTCGACACGTTCAAGAACACCGGCGACTACGATGCCGCCGACGGTGGCGAACGCTTCCCCGCCGATTCCTACGAATCCCTCCGCCTCCGCTTCATCCGCACCCAGCGTGACGAGGTTGATGCGATCGAGGCCTTCGGCACCTTCATCTGGGACATCCGTTTCAAGGACTTCGACGCCGAGTACGACCTTGCCCGCATCACCTGGGATGAGGCGCGCCACACCGAGATCGGCCACCGCGCCATGCTCATCGCCGGCTACGATCCCTTCGAGCTGCGCAACCGCCTCACCGGTTCCACCTGCCGCGGTCCGATGGATCCCGCCTTCGCCATGGCCGAGATCAACCTCTTCGGCGAGGTGGGCGTGCTGAAGACCATCAACCAGCTCATCGATGCCGCGGCCGACCGCAATGACGAGGTCCTGCGCCACGTGGCGGACTACATCCGCTCCGACGAACGCACGCACGTCCGCAAGGGCGGTCGCATCATCGGCGTCATGACCAACCTCGAGGCCAAGGCCCTGGAGCAGCGCACCCGCGAGCTCTTCACCGAATGCCTCGTGAGCCTCGGCGCGGTGAAGAAGGACATGGACGTCTTCACCGTCTCCCGCGAGGACATCGAGCGCCTGGTCGGCGAGTAAGCATCGGCCGGTAACCAGCCACCCAGGCAGGTCGTGAGACCTCCCCTTTTTGTTTACCGCGGGCTCAGGATGGCCAAGCCGCGCTTGCCGCTGCGGCGGAATCACCCTTACTTGGCCGTCTCAATGCCCACCACTGTCTTCACCATTGCCAACCAGAAGGGCGGCGTCGGCAAAACCACCACGGCCGTCAACCTGGCCGCCGCCCTGGCGGAGCAGAAGATCCACACCCTGCTCATCGACCTCGACCCGCAGGCCAACGCCACGAGCGCCGTCGGCATCGAGAAGCACCAGGGGCGCAGCCTCTACGGTCCGCTCCACGGCGAGGGCAGCATCTTCGAGATGATCACACCCACGGCCTACGAGCACCTCGCCCTCGTCCCGGCCGAGGAGGATCTGGCCGCGGCCGAGATCGAGCTCGCGCAGACCGAGAACTACCTCATGAAGCTTCGGGCGGTGCTGCAGCCCGTCCGTGATTCCGGCGGCTACCGCGCCATCATCATCGACTGCCCGCCCGCCCTCGGCCTGCTGTCCATGAACAGTCTCGCCGCCGCCGAGCACCTCCTCATCACCCTCCAGTGCGAATACATGGCCCTCGAGGGCCTCGGTCAGATCCTGCGCAACGTCGACCGGCTCAAGTCGGCCAACGTCAATCCCGACCTCAACCTCGGCGGCGTCATCATGACGATGTTCGACGCCCGCACGAACCTCGCCAAGCAGGTCGTCGACGAGGTCAAGCAGCACCTCCCCGACAAAATCTTCAAGACCGTGATCCCGCGCACCGTGCGCCTCAGCGAGGCCCCGAGTTTCGGCAAGCCCATCCTCAACTACGATCCCCACGGCCCCGGCACCATCGCCTACCGCAGCCTCGCCGCCGAGGTGATCGAACGCTTCAAGCTCAAGGGCTGAGGACACCCGTCCGCATGCTGACCGCGTTCCACAAGTACCGGCACGTCTTCCTCGTCGGACTCCAGGGCAACCTGGTCTACCGGTGGAACTTTGCCATCCGCGGCTTCTTCTCCCTCTTCCACCTCGTCGTCGTTTTCATCCTCTGGGGCGCCGCCTTCGCCGGCAAGACGTCCATCGGCGGCTTCGACCTGGCGCAGACGATGACCTATTTCGTGGTCCTGCTGATGATGCAGTTCTTCATCGGCGCTTTCAACGAGGACTACCAGATCAGCGAGGAGATCCGCAATGGCCTCATCAACCAGTTCCTGCTGAAGCCCATCAACTACTTCCTCTACCGCTTCACCATCTATGGCGCGGCGCGCTTCGTCTCCGGCCTGCTCTTCCTCATCCCGCTCGCGATCGCCTATCCCTTCATCGACCAGCACCTCTCGTTTCCGCCCGAGCTGTGGCGCCTCGGCGTGGGGCTCGTCGCCATGGTGCTCTCGGCGCTGATCCAGTTCAGCATCGCGTTCTGCTTTGGCCTGCTGACGTTCTGGTTCCTCGAGATCCAGGGCTTCGTGATCCTCTCCCTCGCCATCGAGTCGCTGCTCGGCGGCCAGATGTTCCCCCTCGACCTGATGCCCGAGTGGGTCTTCCGCGTCGCGCAGTACCTGCCGTTCTACTACCAGATGTATTTCCCGGTCGCCATCTTCACCGGCCGCATCGACGAGGCGCTCGCCGTGCAGGGGCTCGGCATCCAGGCCGTCTGGGTGGTGCTCCTGCTCGCCTTCAACCACTTCCTCTGGACCCGCGGCCTGCGCCGCCACACCGCCGTCGGCGGCTGAGCCCATGACGCGTTACCTCCAGATCTGGCTCGCCAGCGCCCGCTACTCGATCACGCGGACGCTCATGTTCCGCTTCGATTTCTTCCTCTGGGCCACGGTCGAGCTCTGCTGGATGGCGGTCAACCTCCTGCTCATCGCCGTCATCTACCGCCACACCGACAGCATCGCCGGCTGGTCGAAGTACGAGATGATGCTCCTCGTAGGCACCGCGATGCTGATCCAGCGCCTGCTCTTCGGCTTCTTCTGGACCAGCCTGTTCGAGACCGCGCGCAACATCCGCAGCGGGCACTTCGACTTCTTCCTCGCGCAGCCCGGCAACGTCATGTTCATGACCACGACGCGCAAGATCGACCCCGACAGCCTGGTCAACACGATCGTCGCCTCCGCCATCATCATCTATTCGGCCAACCAGCTAGGCCTGCACCCCTCGGTGGGCGACATCGCCCTGTACCTGCTGATGATTTTTTGCGGCCTGCTGATCCACTACAGCGCGCTCACGCTCGCCATCTCCCTCGGCTTCTGGATCACCAACGCCCAAGGCATCGAGGGCAGTTATTTCACGCTCTTCGAATTTTCGCGCCTGCCGCGACAGGCTTTCGCCGGCATCGCCAACGTCATTTTCGTTTGGATGCTCCCGGCCGTGATCGTGAGCAACATCCCTGCGCAGACGCTGCTGCACGGCTTCGATCTCACCTCTGCCCTCTGGCTCCTCGGCGCCGCCGTCGGCTGGTTTGGCGTGGCCTGCTTCGTCTTCCACCGCGGCCTGCGCCGCTACTCCAGCGCCAGCTCATGAACGACGCCCTCGCCGCCCTGCAGGCCCGCCTCGGGTACTCCTTCCGCGATCCCGCCCTCTTGGAACTCGCGCTCACCCACCCCTCGGTCCTCAACGAGCGCTCCGGCGCGCAGGATTCCAACCAGCGCCTTGAGTTCCTCGGCGATGCCGTGCTGCAGCTCGTGCTCTCCGAGGAAATCTTCCGCCGTTACCCCCAGGAGCGTGAAGGCGTGCTCACCCAGCGCCGCAAGCTGCTCATCGAGGGGAAGTTCGCCGCCAAGCTCGCCACCGAACTCCGCCTCGACGAATGCCTGCGCGTCAACGCCGCCGGCGCCCTCGCCGGCCTCAAGCTCAACCGCTCCGCCCTCGAGGATGCTTTCGAGGCGCTCGTCGCCGCGCTTTATCTGGACGCCGGGTACGCCGTGACCCAACGCATCGTCCTGCAGATCTACGGCAACCTCGACCAGCGCCTCGCGGCCATGCTCCCGGCCGACAATCCCAAGGGCCAATTGCAGGAACTCGTCCAGCCCGTGCACGGCAACAACGCCCTGCGCTACGAGGTCACCCGCACCACTGGCGAAGATCACCAGCGCGTCTACGACGTCACCGTCTGGCTCAACGACCGCGCCCTCGGTTCCGGCCACGGCACCTCCAAGAAGCTGGCCGAAGAGGCCGCCGCCCACGCGGCCTTGGAAGTCCTGAAGGCGGAAAAGCCGCTGTAAGGCCGGGGCGCATGCCAGATCCCGTCACTCCCGCGCGCCTCAAGCTCACCGGCGTCTGCCCGCCGGCCCGCGGCTGCGTGCTCGACGAGCTCACGCGCCGGCGCCCCGCGCCCGTCTGGCTGGTGATCGCCGAGGATCTCAAGACCGCCGAGCACCTCGCAGAGGACCTGACCTTCGCCCATCAGGCGGCCAACGATCCGCGTCCGCTCACCGCTCTCCTCTTTCCCGAGAGCATGCCCGACAGCCGCGACATGCGCGAGGCCTTCGCCGCCTCGGGCGACCGCCTCACCGTCCTCAGCCGGCTCCGCGCCCTCCGCCGCAGCACCCGCGCCGACGAATCCCTCGTCGTCCTGACCACACCCTCCGCCCTGCTCCAGCCCGTGCCCGCGCTGGAGGAGTTCACCGCCAACGAGCTCGTCCTGCGTCGCGGCCAGCCCCAGGCCTTCGCCGGTCTCCTCGAGCAACTCCGCCAGCTCGACTACGACTCCGAGGTCGTCTGCGAATCGCCCGGCCACTACGCCGTCCGCGGCGGCATCGTCGACATCTACCCGGTCACCGCCAACCAGCCCTATCGGCTCGATTTCTTCGGTGACGAGATCGAGTCGATCCACGCCTTCGACCCCGTGACGCAGCGCTCCGGCGAACCGGTCGAGGCCATCACGCTCTCCGCCTCTCCACGCCTCAAGCTCGCCGACTCCACCACAGGCATTGCCGATTACCTGACGCCCCGCACGCACCTCGCCTTCATCGAGCCGGCGGCCTTGGCCGAGGAGTTCGAGGCCTTCTCCACCGCCCCCACCGACCCGCTGGCGCCCCTGCTGGCCAAATGCGCGCTGCACTGCGGACTCAGCGACCTCGATGAGGCCAGCAAGCTGTTCGATGAATCCGCCGAGGAGATCACCTGGGACACCGAGAGCCTCTCGCACCACCGCACCTACCCCGGCGACAGCCTCGTCGCGCAGGAGCGCCTCCAGGCCGAGGAGTCCGCCCGCCGCCAGATCCTTCACCAGGTCGCCATGTGGCAGAAGGAAGGCTATGGCGTGCTGTGGGTCGCGGCCAAGGAGGGCGAGGAGCAGCGCATGGCGGAGGTGCTCGCCGAGAGCGGCCACTTCGCCAAACCGAAACCCCGCTTCCTGCGCGGCGGCCTCAACGAGGGCTTCCGCATGACGTTTCGCGAATCGGCGTCCTGCCCCGGCCTCCTTGCCGGCGCCCCCGGGGCCCGCGGCGTGGTCGTCGTCACCGAGACCGAGGTCTTCGGCCGCCAACGTCAGCGTCGCCCGGTTCTCAACCCGCGCGCCCTCGCCTCGCAGGCGCAGATCGACCAGCTGCTCGACTTCTCCGAACTCGTCGAGGGCGACTTCGTCGTCCACCTCCAGCACGGCATCGCCCTCTACCGCGGCCTGACCAAACTCGACACGGCCCAGGGCATTCGAGAGGTCATCTCTCTGGAGTTCGATGATCGCGTCACGCTGCACGTCCCGTTGCAGGAGTCGCATCTCATCAGCCGCTACGTCGGCCTGAGCAAGGCCCGGCCGCAGCTTGGGCGCATCGGCTCCAACCGTTGGGAAAAGGCCCGGCAGGCGGCCGAGCGCTCGACCATTGACCTCGCCGCCGAGCTCCTCCGCATCCAGGCCGCGCGGGAGGCGCAGCCGGGGCATGCCTTTCCCGAGGACACCACGTGGCAGAAGGAGTTCGAGGCCTCGTTCCCGTTCACCGAGACACGCGACCAACTCCGCGCCATCAATGAGGCCAAGGCCGACATGGAGCGCACGCGCCCCATGGACCGCCTCATCTGCGGCGACGTCGGTTTCGGCAAGACCGAGGTCGCCATCCGCGCCGCCTTCAAGGCCGTGCAGGGCGGCCGCCAGGTGGCGGTCCTCGTGCCGACCACCGTGCTCGCCCAACAGCATCTCAACACCTTCCGCGAACGCATGGCCGGCTATCCCATCGCCGTCGAGATGCTCAGCCGCTTCCGCTCGCGTGCCGAACAACGCGCCGTGCTCGCCGCCACGGCTGCCGGACAGGTGGACATCGTCATCGGCACCCACCGCCTGCTGCAGGGCGATGTCGCCTTCAAGGACCTCGGTCTCGTCGTCATCGACGAAGAGCAGCGCTTCGGCGTGAAGCACAAGGAGCGCTTCAAGGCCCTGCGCGCGACGGTGGATGTCCTCTCGATGAGCGCCACGCCCATCCCGCGCACCCTCTATCTCGCCCTGACTGGCGCCCGCGACCTGAGCGTCATCGAGACGGCCCCGACCAACCGTCATCCGATCCAGACCATCGTCCGCACCTACGAGGAAAAGATCGTCGTCGATGCCATCCGCCACGAGATCCGCCGCGGCGGGCAGGTGTTCTACCTGCACAACCGCGTCATGACCATTGACCTCGTCGCCGCGCGCCTGCGCGAGCTGCTGCCCGACCTGCGCATTGGCGTCGGACACGGCCAGATGGAGGCCGACGAGCTTGAGCGGATGATGACCGAGTTCGTCGCGGGCCAGTACCAAGTCCTCGTTTGCACGACGATCATCGAGAGCGGCCTCGATATCCCCAACTGCAACACCATCATCATCGAGGGTGCCGACCGATTCGGCCTCTCGCAGCTCTACCAGCTCCGCGGCCGCGTGGGCCGGTTCAAGCATCAGGCCTACGCCTACCTGCTGCTGCACCGCCACACGCGCATCCTCGAGATCGCCCGCCAGCGCCTCACGGCCCTGCGGCACCATAACCAACTCGGGGCAGGTTTCCGCATCGCCATGCGCGACCTCGAACTGCGGGGCGCCGGCAACCTGCTCGGGGCGGAGCAAAGCGGCCACATCGCGGGTGTGGGCTTCGAGCTCTATTGCCAGCTCCTGCGCCAGTCGGTCGCCCGCCTCAAGGGCGACAAACAGGCCTCGGCGATCCGCGCCAGTGTGAAGCTCGATTTCGTCTTTGTGGGCGAAGGGTCGGGCGAGGACGCTGGACGCCGGCGTTACGAGGACAGCTACACGGTCCTGAAGGCCCAGGAGGATGCCAAGGCGCCCGAGGTCGCGATGGTCCAGGCCCGCATTCCCGTGGGCTACATTGCGGAGACCCGACTGCGGCTCGACTTCTACCGCCGGCTTGCCATGGCCGATACCCCGGCCCGGGTGAAGGAGATCGACCTGGAGCTTCGCGACCGCTTCGGCCGCTACGGCGACGAGATCAAGGCCCTCCTCCTGATCACCGAAATCCGTGTCCGGGCGGAACAAAAGGGTATCGTTTCCGTCGAAACAGAGTCCAGCAGGCTTAAGTGCCTGAGACACAGCGGCCGCCGCGACGATTGGGTCCAGCTCGGCACCCGGTTTCCAAGGTTGACCGCCCCCAAGCCCCTTCTACGTTTGCGTGAAATTATCACCTTTCTGAACAATCTGCCGAATCCATGACGTTCCGTCGCCTTGTCACCCTTGCCCTATTGACCGCCGGCTGCGGTGCCACCGCGTTCAGCCAGACCGCCTCGGTCGGCAACATCCCCTCCGACGGGCTGAACCTGCGCTTCGCCAACGGCATCGCCGCGATCGCCGAGGAAAAAGTCATCACCGTCGATGACGTCCGCCGCGAGATCGCCCCGCTGATCCAGCAGATCCAGCGCGAATCCCGCAACGAGAAGGAATTCAACCAGAAGCTCGAGGAGCTCCAGGACGACGTCATCCAGAGCCTCATCGACCGCGTCCTGATCGTGAAGGAATTCCGCAAGGACGAGAAGAAGCGCATTCCCGAGGGCTTCATCGACAGCCGCATCGCCGACATCCAGGCCGAGCAGTTCGACAACGATCGCTCGAAGTTCCTCGCCTACCTCCGCTCCCGCGGCACCACCCTCCGCGAGTACCGCCGCGAGGTCGAGGAGGAGATCATCTACACCTACATGCGCCAGCAGCAGCGCAAGTCGTACAGCATCGTCAGCCCGGTCAAGATCGAGACCTTCTACAACGAGAACAAGGAACGGTTCTACCAGGACGACTCGGTCCACCTGCGCCTCATCCAGTTCAACCGGCGCAACGACGCAACCGACACCGAGCTTCTCAACAAGGCCAACGAGGTCATCGGCCGCTTCCGCGCCGGTGAGAAGTTTGAGGACCTCGCCAAGGAATACAGCCAAGACTCACGCCGCACCAAAGGCGGTGACTGGGGCTGGCAGAAGCAGGCCGACCTGAAGAAGGAGTTCAGCGAACCCCTCTTTGCCCTCAAAAAGGGCGAGGTCACAGATCCCATCATTCTTCCCGAAGGCGCCTTCATCCTCTTTGCCGAGGATCGCAAGTACGCCGGCATCCAGCCCATCGACGAGGTGCGTGAGACCATCGAGCGCATGCTCATCCAGCAGATGACCAACCAGAGCCAGGAACGCTGGCTTGAGCGCCTGCGCCGCAACGGTTACGTGAAGTACTACTGAGCGGCCTAGCCGCGGCGGCTTACCTCTTCGGCGAGATCTTCTCCGGCGACACCTTCGCGTTCGGACACGAGTCGATCCACGTGCCCTGCGGACGCGCCCACTCGGCGGCGTTCGCGATCACCCGGCGGACGTTCTTGTCGTGGTACGTCGGGTAGGTCTCGTGGCCCGGGCGGAAGTAGAAGATCTTGCCATTGCCCCGCGTCCAGCAGCACCCGCTGCGGAACACCTCGCCGCCCTCGAACCAGGAGATGAACACCTGCTCGTCCGGGGCCGGGATGGCGAAGGGTTCACCGTACATCTCTTCCTTGGGCAGCTCGAAATAGCGGTCGATCCCGCGCGCGATCGGGTGGCCGGGATTGCACACCCACAGGCGCTCGCGTTCGTCGGCCTCGCGCCAGGTCAGCGAGCAGGTCGTGCCCATCAGGCGCTTGAAAATCTTCGCGTAGTGACCCGAGTGCAGGACGATCAGGCCCATGCCCTCGAGCACGCGCTTCTGGACGCGGTCGACGATCCGGTCCTCGACCTTGTCGTGCGCCATGTGCCCCCACCACGTGAGGACGTCGGTGCGCGCCAGCTTCTCCTCGGTCAGACCGTGGTCGGGTTCCTGCAGAGTCGCCGTGGACACGTCCGCCCCGGGTAAAAACTCCCGGATGCCCTCGGCAATGACGGTGTGCATGCCCTTGGGATAGACCGCCGCTACGACGGGATGCTTGTGTTCGTGGACGTTCTCGCCCCACACGGTGATGCGCAATGCGTTCATGGATATGGCACAGACAGCATTTGCACGTTTGCACCAGCGCGGCCAGAAACAAATCCTCATGACCGGCACGGACCTCACCCCTGGGAACCGCCTCCGCACCACCGTCCTCGGCGAACGCCCGCAGGAACGCATGGCGAGCTTTGGCGCGGCGGCTCTCTCCGACACCGAACTGCTCGCCATTCTCCTCCGCAAGGGGACACGCGGGCTCGATGTGCTCTCGCTCGCCCATATGATCATCAACGAGGCCGGTTCGCTCTCCGGTCTCATCGGCTGGCGGGAGTCTGACTTTCGCCGCTTCAAGGGCGTCGGCCGGATCAAGGCCCAGCAACTCGTCGCCGTCATCGAGGTCGTCCGCCGGGTGGTCCAGCAGCAACATGGAGAAGCACCCATGCTGGACCGGCCGGAGCTGATCCTCAGCTTCCTGTTTCCGTTGGCCTCGGGGCTCGACGTAGAAAAATTCTGGGTGCTCGGTCTCAACCGCCGCAACCGCCTGATCCGTTGCAGCGAGATCACGTCCGGCACCGCCACCAGCACCCTCGCCCACCCGCGGGAGGTGTTCCGCGAGGCCTTGCGCCAGGGCGCCACCGCCATCGTCTGCGCCCACAATCACCCCTCGGGCGACCCGGTACCGAGCGCCGCCGACATCCGCATCACCAAGCAACTGCGCGACAGCGCCCAGGCCCTGGATATCGACCTTCTTGACCACATCATCGTCGGTCGCGCTTCCGCCGACCCGAAGGGCCTAGGTTACTACAGCTTCCGCGCCAACGGCGTGCTGTAACGCGGGAGGGCTTTCGACCGGTTAGGGTTGAAGTTTTCAACCTTTGGCATGACTTGGAGGCACGCATGCCCAGACGATTCTGCCTCCCCGCCAGCCTCGCCGCCCTTGCGCTTTTGACCTCCTGCCGTGAACCGAAGGTCGAGCATTACCGGGTACCCAAAGAGAAACCAGTCGCGCAGGCATCCGCCCCGGTCGACGCCATGGCCTCGGCCACCGTGCCGACCGGCAGCGAAGCGATCACCTGGACCGCGCCGGCCGCCTGGACCGCCAAGGCGCCCAGCCCCATGCGCAAGGGCAGCTACGCCGTCCCCGGGACCGGCGGTGAAGCCGATCTCTCCATCACGGCGTTCCCGGGCGACACGGGCGGCCTGTTGGCCAACCTGAACCGTTGGCGCGGGCAGATCTCGCTGCCGCCGCTCGCCGGCGGCGAGTTGGAGGCCAGTCTCGTGCACCTCGATGCCAACGGGCTTCATTTGGACGTCGTGGACTTCGTCGGCACGGCCAATGGAGCACCCACCCGCCTGCTCGGCGCCGTGCTCAGCCGGCCAGGCGAAACGTGGTTCTTCAAGCTCACCGGCCCCGAGGCCACCGTCGCCGCCGCCAAGGCCGACTTCCTCGCCTTTATCCAAACCGTCAAAGCCCCCTGAGTCATGCGCGACCTCTGGCCCCCGTTCCGCGACTTCTTTTCCTCGCTGAAGCTCACCATCGTCCTGCTCGCCCTGTCGATCCTCCTGGTTTTCTGGGCCACGCTCGCGCAGGTGAAGCTCGGCGTCTGGGGAGTGCAGGAGCATTTCTTCCGTACCTTTTTCGTGCTGAGCAAGATTCCCGGCACCGAAATCCCGGTGCCGGTCTTCCCTGGCGGCTACTTCATCGGCGGTCTGCTGCTCCTGAATCTCGTCGCCGCCCACTTCGCCCGCTACCAGGCCTCCTGGAAAAAGTCCGGGATCGCCCTCACCCATCTCGGCTTGGTTTTGCTCCTCGTCGGCGAGCTGCTCACCGGCCTCTGGCAGGAGGAATACTCCCTGCGCCTCGACGAGGGCCAGACCAAGAACTACTCCGAGAGCTTCCGGATCAGCGAACTCGCGTTGATCGACCACACGGATCTGCAGCACGATGACGTCTTTGTCGTGCCCGAGAAGCTGCTGGCGCGCGGTCGCGACATCACCGCGCCGCAGCTGCCCTTCCGCCTCGTGCCCAAGGCCTGGTACCCGAATGCCCGCCTGCAGATGCGCGGCCCGACCCAGGGCGCCGAACCCTCGCCGGCCACGCAGGGCATCGGTCCGCGGATCGCCGCCACGCCGCTGCCGATGACCTACAAGATGGACGAGCGCAATGTGCCCGCCGCCTACGTCGAGGTCATCGCGCCCGAGGGATCGCTTGGCACCTGGCTGGTCTCAGAGATGCTCGTCGAGCCCCAGACCTTCACCCACGGCGGCCGCACCTGGTCCATCGGCCTTCGCCTGCAACGAAACTACAAGCCCTACGCGCTCACCCTCGTCGAGTTCAGCCACGATCGCTACGCCGGCACCGAGATTCCCAAGAACTTCTCCAGCCGCGTCCGCCTCACGACCCCCGACGGCCGCGATGACCGCGAGGTGCTCATCTACATGAACAACCCGCTGCGCTACGCGGGCCTCACGTTCTACCAGGCGGGCTTCGACAACAACGACCGCACCACCGTCCTGCAGGTCGTCCGCAACCCGAGCTGGCTCATCCCCTACGTCGCCTGCGTCCTCATGGGCCTGGGCCTGTGCATCCAGTTCGGCATCTCACTGTTCGGTTTCGTGACCAAGCGCCGCACGGTGCAAGCTGGATGATTAAGCACTCGATTTTGAACCACGGATTTCACGGATGACACGGATTGGGATTTCAAACCGTAACATGGCCACAAGAGGCACAGAAGGCACATGACCGATCCAATCACCGATATGGCTTATGTGCCTTTTGCGCCTTCTGTGACCATTCCGGGACGCCTCCATCCGTGTCATCCGTGAAATCCGTGGTTAAACAATATTCCACATCCGCATGAAGCGCTTCATCCCCGCCATCGCCCTTCTTCTCGGCCTCGGCTATCTTCTTTCGGCCTTCCGTCCGGCGGCGCCTGAACGCGGCTACGACCTCGAGGCCTTCGGCCGGCTGCCGGTGCTCGCCAACGGCCGCGTCAAGCCGCTGGACACCATCGCCCGCAGCTCGCTGCTGCAGTTGCAGGGCCGCCAGCGGGTCAGCGATCCCGCGGTTTCCGCGCCCTTTGCCGCCACACCGACCGCCTGGCTGGCCGACGTCTATTTCGCCCCCGAAAAGGCCGACACCTACCCGACCTTCCGCATCGATTCGCCGGAACTGCTCACGTTGATGGGCCTTTCCGAAGACGACACGCGCATCACCTACGACAGTGGTATCAAGCACGCCTTCGCCATTCTCGGCTTTCTGCCCTCGAGCCGCGCCCGGTTTTCCTTCAAGCAGCTCGAACCCAAGCTCGGCGAACTCGAACGCCAGACCCAGCTCGCGTCGCCGGTCCCCGCCCCGAACCGAACTCCGTTCCAGCGCGCCGTGATTCAGCTTTACGGCAACATCCGACACTATCTGGAACTCAAACACACCGTCGTCATGCCAGGCTCGGCGGATTTCCTCGGCGAACTCATCCGCTTCCAGCAGATCCTCCCCGCCGGCATCGCTGCCGTGCGAGCACGCCAAGCCGGACAAACCTACGACGAACCCGCCTTCAAGGCCATCATGGAGCTCGCACCGCGCTACGATTTCATGGGCGGATCCACCAGCATCCTCGCCATCCCGCCCGCCACCCACGCGACCGATGCCACCGCGTGGAAGACCGCCGGCAACGCCATCCTCGAAACCATCCAAGCCGGCAACCTTAACCCCGCCGTGCTCGCCTATGCGGGGCTTGCCCACTCCTGGCGCCAAGGCCAGCCGGAGCAGTTCAACAAAGTCGTCGAGCTCTACGCCACCGAGCTCAACCGCCGTCTGCCCGACGCCATCGCCAAGGCGCGCGCCGAGACCCAGTTCAACGCAGTCGAGCCGTTCTACCGCAGCATGACGCTCTTCGCCATTGTCTTCCTGTTAGGCATCGTCTCCTGGCTCAAGTGGCCCGACGCGTTGGGTCGATCCGCGTATTACCTTACCGCGCTCGCCCTTGTCGCCATGACCGCCG
>CAYHEW010000026.1:13962-59786 GCA_964355715.1 uncultured Opitutaceae bacterium
GCCGGCATCGCCACGCGCATGTGGCTCGAGGGTCGTCCGCCCGTGACCAACCTGTATTCTTCGGCTCTCTTCGTCGGCTGGGGGGCGGTCGCCCTGTGTCTCGTGCTCGAGGCGATCTACCGGAACGCCATCGGCAGTGTCGCCGCCGGCGTCATCGGGTTCTGCGCGTTGCTCATCGCCCACCACCTCTCGCTCGGCGGCGACACGCTCGAGATGATGCGGGCAGTCCTCGATTCTAACTTCTGGTTGGCGACGCATGTGGTCGTCATCACGATCGGCTACTCTGCCACCTTCCTCGCCGGATTCCTTGCCCTGATCTACATTGTCCGCGGCGTGTTCACCCGGTCGCTCGACCGCGGCACCGCCGACGCCCTCAACCGCATGGTCTACGGCATCGTGTGCTTCGCCACGCTCTTCAGCATGATCGGCACCGTCCTCGGCGGCATCTGGGCCGACCAGTCCTGGGGCCGCTTCTGGGGCTGGGACCCCAAGGAGAACGGCGCCCTCATCATCGTTTTGTGGAATGCCATCATCCTCCACGCGCGCTGGGGCGGCATCATCCGCCAGCGCGGACTCATGATGCTCGCCGTCTTCGGCAACATCGTCACGAGCTGGAGCTGGTTCGGCACCAACATGCTCGGCGTCGGCCTCCACAGCTACGGCTTCATGGATGCCGCCTTCTGGTGGCTGAGCGCCTTCATCGTAAGCCAGCTCGCCTTCATCGCCGTGGCCGCACTACCGACCGAGCGCTGGCGCAGCCAGCTTTCCTGACCTCGAATCCGCCAGCCAAATTCAACTTCGACAACCGTCCGCCTTTCGCCCAACGATTGCCCCATGGAAAAGCCCGGCAAAAAGGAACTGATGCAGCAGATCGTCGCCTACGTTGGACCCGCCGAGGCCATTCGCCTCGTTTCCGATGCCTACAGTGCCGAGGTGCTCGCGACCCGCATCGGCCGCATCGAGGAAGGCAGCCAGAATTTCATCAAGCAGGCCCGCCCACCCAGCGACCTGATGCAGTTGGCGCTCGAGCGCGTGCTGACCATCTGCGAGCTGACGAAGTAATCAGCCCCGTTTCGCCAGCAATTCCCTCGCGTGGGCCTGGGCACTCTTGGCGTTGCGGTCGCCCAGCATACGGGCGAGTTCGCTGATGCGGGCCTTGGGATCCGCCTGGATGGGTACGATGGCAACCTCGGCGCGAGACTTGGACTGATCCTTGGTGACAACCAAGTGGCACGTCCCGAACGCCGCGACCTGCGGTAGGTGGGTGACGCACAACACCTGATGGCAGCGCGCGATGTCGGCCATCGTCTCGCCCACCACGCTGCCGATCTCACCGCCCACATTCGCGTCGACTTCGTCGAAGACCAGCAGCGGCACCTCGTCGAGATCGGCCAGCACGGCCTTCAAGGCGAGCATCACCCGCGCAAGTTCACCGCTGGAGGCGATGCGCCCGAGCGGCAACGGCGCCTCGCCGACGTTGGGCGAGAAGAGAAACTCACAGCGACAGTCGCCATGCGGCCCGAGCTCAGGCAGCACCTGGATCTCGATGCGAAAGTCCGACTTCGCAAACCCGAGCCGCGCAATGTTTTTCGCCGTCGCCCGGGCCAGCTCCTTGGCCGCCTTCTCGCGCAGGCCCCTCAACGCCTGGGCCGACTGCTTTGCCGCCTTGAGGGCGGTCGCGATTTCCTTGTCGAGGCGAGCCAACGTGCCCGAGAGATCGCCCTGCGCCTCGAGCCGCCGGCGCAGGTCGTCGCGCGCCGCGAGCACAGCCGCCAGGTCGCCGCCATGCTTCCGCTTCAACTCGAGCCAGGTGTTCATCCTGGCCGCGAGCAACTCTGCCTGGTCGGAGTCGAACTGCAGCTGCTGGCCCAGTGCGGCAAATTCGGCGCCCAAGTCGTTCAGTTCCACCGCCGCCGAGGCAAGGCGCTCGGACAGCGACTTGCTCGCCGGATCGAGGTTCTCAAGGGCCCGCGCCTCGCGCAACAGCGCCCCCACCCGGCCCTGGACCCCGTCCTCGCCGGTCAGGCCCGCGGCCAGCGTGCCCGTGAGCTCGGTCAGCTCCTGGGTGCGGCTGAGGCGCTGGAAATCCCTTTCGAGCTCGGCGATCGCCTCCACCGTCAGTTCCAAGGCATCGATTTTCGTGAGCTGATTGCGGAGAAACTCGATTTGATCGGGCGACAGCCGAGCCTCGCTGGCGAGCTTCTCCCGCTCGGCTTGTCCATCGCGCCACGCGCGGTAATTCGCCTGATAGGCTTCAAGCGCCGTGCCCGCGCGGGCATAGAGGTCCAGCAGCTCAAGCTGGCAGTTCTCCTTGAGGAGCCGCCGCGGTTCGCTGGGCCCATGGAAATCGATCCAGTGTTCGCCCAACTGCTGCAAGGCCGCCAGCGTGGCGAGGCTGCCGTTGACGGTGATCTTAGGGGCCTTGTCGCGCGCGAGACTCCGCTTGAGGATGAGTACCCCTTCCTCGCACGGCGGAAGCTCGAGACCGGCCAGAACGGCATCGATGCGCCCGGGCTTTTCGAAATAAAGGCTGGCTTCGACCTCGCAAGCGGCCGCGCCCTGCCGGATCACGGTCTTCTCGGCCCGCTCACCCGCCAACAGGCTCAGGGCGCCGAGCAGGATGCTCTTGCCGGCTCCGGTCTCGCCGGTCACCGCCGTGAAGCCGGCCTCGAAGTCGAGGCTCACTTCCTCGATCAGGGCCAGGTTGCGGATGCGAAGCGACTGCAGCATGGGAAGATACGCACAAAAAAACCGCCGCAGTTCAAGCGGCGGGTTTCAAATGGTGGACCTTACTGGACTCGAACCAGTGACCTTTTCCATGTCAAGGAAACGCTCTAACCAACTGAGCTAAAGGTCCAAAAATTGAGGTTGGCGAGTAACAAGCCTCCCGCCGTTCAGCGCAAGGAAAAATCCTTCCGGGCCGCCTCCCGGTCGCGAAATACCTGCGCCTGCAGTTCCTTCACCCCGGCAAACTTCATCTCGGGTCGCAGAAAGCGGAGCCATTCGACCGCAACCTCGTCGCCCGGGCCATAAGGACACTCGCCAAGCAGGTGCACTTCGAGCCGGGCCTCCGTGGCTTCACCCACCGTGGGCCGAAGGCCGTAGTTGGCCACGCCCGGAATCACCGCCGGCGATTTGGCGCCGCGCAAATGCACGGTATAGACCCCGAATCGCGGCTGCAGGTCGGGCGCCCAAGCCAGGTTCAAAGTCGGAAAGTCCAAGGTACGCCCCAACTGCCGGCCCGGCACGACCACCCCATGCGCCGCATAGGGCGCGCCCAGCAAATCATTGGCCTTGGCCACCTCGCCCGCCACCAGAAGCTCGCGGATCCGGGTGCTGCTGACCGGGCCACCAGCGGCCTCGACCCGCGCCACGCTCGCCACGCGCAGGCCAAGACGCGCCCCGTCGCGGGCCAGCAAGGCGCTGTCGCCGACGCGCCCGCGACCAAATCGCCAATTGTCGCCAACGTGCACCCCGGCCAGCTGCGGCAGGTGCCGACGCAGGTAAGGCAAAAATTCCTCGGCCGGGAGACGGGCGAAATCCTCGGTGAAGTTGATCGTGATGATGGCTTCGATACCAAGAGCGGAAAGCAGGCGCACCTTGTCCGCCGGTGCCAGGATCATCCGCGTCGGGCTCGGCGCCCGGAAGAAGATGCTTGGGTGCGGCCAGAAGGTCAGCACCCCGGCCGACCCCTGCTCGTTTTTCGCCGCTGCCACGGCCGAAGCCACCACGGCGCGGTGACCGAGGTGGACGCCATCGAACATGCCGATCGCCAGCTCGAGTGGGCGCGCGGGCAGCGCGACATGATCGAGACCCTGGAATTGGAGCGGTCCGTTCACAGCGCCACACTCGGCGCCGCGTCGCGCGCCGGGATGAGCCGTTTCTCGATCTCGGGCAGCGTCATCTGCTCGATCGCATCCAACGTGAGCGCCTCGGAGACGTTGAAGCGATCGGTGGCCGTGCGCCGCAGGGCCGCCAGGTGCGCGCCGCAGCCGAGGCGCTGCCCCAGGTCGTGGGCGATGGTGCGGACGTAGGTGCCCTTGCTGGACCGCAGCCGAAAGTCGAATGTGGGCAGGCCGAAGCGGGTCAGCTCGAAGCTGGAGACGCGAATGAAGCGCGGCTCACGCTCGACTTCCACGCCCTTGCGCGCGCTCTTGTACAGCGGCACGCCGTCGATCTTGATCGCCGAATACATCGGTGGCGTCTGGTACTGGTCGCCGAGAAATCCCTGCATGGCCGTGCGGAGCTCCGCTTCGGTCAGCGCGGGGACCGGGCGCGTTTCCATCACCTGGCCCTGCGCGTCCTGCGAATCGGTGATCTTGCCCAGCTCGATCGTGCCCTCGTACTCCTTGTCGAGGCTGATGAGATACTGGGAGATGCGGGTCGCCTTGCCGATCAGCATGATCAGCAGGCCGGTCGCCATCGGATCGAGCGTGCCGGCGTGGCCGATGCGCTTCATGTGGAGCTTGCGCCGCAGGCGCGCCACCACGTCGTGCGAGGTGTGGTCGGTGGGTTTGTCCACCAAAAGCACGCCGTCCAACTCCTTCGGCTGCCCAATCATGCGCGGGCGGAACCCTGACCGTCCACCACCGCCATCTGCCGCGCGATGGCGGCGACCAGGCGGTCGTAGAACCCGGCAGTGTCCTTCTTGAGGTTGAGGCCCGCGGCGCAGGCGTGACCGCCGCCGTTGAACTCGCCCGCCACGAGATCGAGGCGGTACGTGGGATCCTTCGCCCGCAGGCTGGCTTTTACGGTGCCGTCGGTGCGCTCCTCGATGAGCACGCCCACATCCACCCCGTCCATGGCCCGGGCGTAATCCACCAAACCTTCGGTGTCTTCCGTCGTGCTACCGGTCTCCTCGAAAATACCCGCAGGCAGGATTCCGACGCAAAGACGACCGCCGCATTCGAACTTCAAGGAGGCCAGGTAGCGCTGCAGCAGCATGAGCTTGCCGGGCGTCTCGCGCTCGTAGAGCTGGTAACCGGCCTCGCTCGGCTGGGCGCCCAGGGAGAGAAGCTCGGCGGCGAGCTCGAAGCAGCGCCGCGACGTGGCGGCAAAGCGGAACTGGCCCGTATCGGTCAGGATGCCCGTGTAGAGTGCCTGGGCCGCCTGCGCGTCGATGGTCAGGCCGTTGTCGAGAAACATGCCCGCGAGCATCTCGCAGGTGGCGGCGGAACCGGTGTCGAGCAGGTTGTGCTCGGCGAACCCGACATTGGAAAGATGGTGATCCACCATGGCCAGCGGCGCCGGAAAGGCCTGCAGCAGGCGATCGCCGCCGCGCGCGCCGTCGGCGCAATCGACAAAGATCGCGGTGTAGTCGCGGGCGACCGGCAGGATGTCGTCGGTCCGGCGGAAGGCCATACCCGGCGTGAGGAACAGCAGGCGGCGTGGCACCGGATCGGGGTTCACGCAGACCGTCTCGATCCCGAGCGTCCCGAAGACGCGGGCGAGCGCGACCTGCGAGCCGATGCAATCGCCATCCGGCCGGGCGTGCCCGACGACGGCAATGCGGCGACCGCGGGCGGCGGCCACCACCTGGCTGAAGCGCGGCGAAAGCTGGGGATAGAAAGACTTGGCGCTCACGGGGCGGGCTCCCCTTTTTCCGGGCCGCCGATCTCGTCGAGCAGGCGCATGAGCCGGGTGCCACGGACGGCGGACTTGTCGTAGACGTAGTCCAGCTTCGGCAGGTACTTGAGAACGATGCGCCGACCGAGCTCGTTCCGGATCGCCGGTGCCTCGCGCCGGAGCCAACGCAGGCGGTCGGTCACCGTAGTCTCGTCGCCCACGATCGACACGAAGACGCGGCCATCGCGGAGATCCGGCGAGACGCGCACCTCAGTGATGGTGATTGCCACGGCCTCGCTCTGGTAGTGCCGATGCAGGATGTCGCCGAGCTCGCGCTGGATCAGCTCATTAACCCTCAGCGTGCGGTTGCTCATGGCTTGGTTGGAAACGAAACGACCCTCCGGGCCTCCGGCGAACCGGAGGTTCAGAGAGTGGCGCGGACCTTCTGCACCTCGTAAACCTCGATGACGTCACCGACCTCGTAGCCGTTGAAATCGTCGAGCTTGATGCCGCATTCCAGGCCGGCGCGAACCTCGTTGGCGTCGTCCTTGAAGCGCTTGAGGGTGAGAATCTTGCCCTCGTGCACGATCTCCTTCTTGCGACGGAGCCGGGCCGAGGCGTTGCGGGTGATCTTGCCCTCGGTGACGAGGCAGCCGGTGACGAAACCCTTGGCGAGCGGGAAGACCGCGCGCACCTCGGCGCCGCCGAGCTTGATCTCCTTGAGGTCGGGATCGAGCAGGTCAGCCAACATCTCGCGGACCTTGTCGCCGAGCTCGTAGATGATGTCGAAGGTCTCGATGCGCACCTTGTGGTGCTTGGCGAGCGGCGTGACGCCGTTCTCGAGCCGCGTGTGGAAGCCGAGGATCACGGCGCCGGCGGCGCTGGCCATGAGGACGTCGTTCTTGGTCACGAGGCCGACGTCGGTGGAGACGATCTCCAGCGAGACCTTCGTGCTCTTGATGCCTTCGAGGACGTTGCGGAGCGCTTCGGCGGAGCCGAAGACGTCGGTCTTGACGATGACCTTGAGCACCTTGGCCTGCGTGGCCGCGATGTTGGCGAAGAGCTGCTCGACCGAGACTTCCTTCGGAACGGCATCGGCGGAGATGATCACCTGCTTCAGGCGCAGCTGCTCCTCTTCGGCCAGGGTCTCAGCCGTGCGGATATTCTTCACGACCTTGAAGCTTGCGCCACTTTCCGGGGTGCCGGACCAGCCGATGACGCGCACAGGGGTGGCCGGGGCCGCCTCCTTGAGATTGTTGCCCTGATCGTCGTACATGGCGCGGACGCGGGCGTAGTGCTGGCCGCTGACGATGGCGTCGCCGACACGAAGCGTGCCGCGTTGGACGATGACCGTGGCCAAGGGACCGCGGCCGAAGTCGATTTCCGACTCGATAATGATGCCACTGGCCTCGGTCTTCGGGTTGGCCTTGAGCTCGAGCACATCGGCCTGCAGGAGGATCATCTCGAGCAGATTGCTGATGCCATCGCCCTTGATCGCCGAGACCGGCACGGTGATGGTCTCGCCTCCCCAGTCTTCCGGCGCGATGTTGCGCTGCTGCATCTGGGTTTTCACCTGGTCGAGGTTGGCGCCCTTCACGTCCATCTTGTTGACCGCCACGATGAGCGCGACCTTGGCATTCTGGGCATGCTTCAGGGCCTCGTCGGTCTGCGGCATGAAGCCGTCATCAGCCGCCACCACGAGAACGGCGATGTCGGTGACGTCGGCGCCGCGGGCGCGCATCTTCGTGAAGGCAGCGTGGCCCGGGGTGTCGAGGAAGGTGATCTTGCGCTTGTCGTATTCGATCTGGTAAGCGCCGATGTGCTGGGTGATGCCACCCGCCTCGCCGGCCGCGACATTGGCCTTGCGGATGGCATCGAGCAGCGAGGTCTTGCCGTGGTCGACGTGACCGAGGATGCAGACGACCGGCGGACGCGACACGAGATTGCGGGTCTCCTCTTCCTCGGCCTGCTTGCGCTTCTGGTCCTTGTCGACCGCGACCGGGGCCTTCTGGGCTTCGCCGCGGTGCTTGATCTCGAGGAGAAAGCCATGCTTTTCGGCCACCTTGATCGCGACCGCCTCATCGATGGTCGTGTTCATCGAGGCGAAGCCACCCGCCTGATTGAGTTCGGAAATGAGCTTGAACGGCCGCAGACCGAGCGCGATCGCGAAGTCGCGGACGATGATGGGGGGCTTGATCTGGATGATCTTGACCTCACCGCCTTCGGCCACGGGCACCGCGGCAGGTGCGACCGGGGTCGGGATGGGCGCGGGGGCAGCGCCGGGCGGGCGCGGCGGCGACATCCGCAGGACCGGAGGCGCCGAAACGGCGGGCGGCGGCGGCGGCACGGCCGCAGGGCTCTTGGAGAACGCCGGTGCCAGAGGCGGGGCACTGACCCGCGGTGCAGGGACAGGCGTAGGAGTCGGAAGGGGCGCCGGAGCCGACACGGGCGCAGGCCGCGGAGCGACCGGGGCCGCTGGACGGGGCATCGGAGGCGGTATAACCGGAGATTTCGCCGGCGCGGAGACTGGCATCGGTCGCGCTGGCGCTGGCGGAGCCATCGGAGAAGCCGGAGCGGGTGCTTTCAGGGCCGCCGCCTTGGCCGCGGCCGCCTGTTCCCTCTCGCGCTCGATGTCCTGCTTGGTCTTGACGAAGGCCCCGACCGGCAGGTGCACCCGGGACGGCACCGCGGGGGCTTCGCCGGTCGGCACCGGCGCCACCTCGGGCGCTGTGGTCTGGGCGGCCGGGGCGGACGGCGTGGAGGAGCGCTTGGTGGCAAACTCGTCGCGCAATGCCGCAGCATTGATGTTGTCCACTGTGCTCGAGACCGACTTCACATCCGCGGCGATGATCTTGCGCTCCTTCAGCAGCGTGAGCATCTCCTTGTTGTCCATGCCGAGTTCCTCGGCGAGCTTGTGGATGCGAATACTCATGCAGTTACCGGTTGAAACGAGAGATTATTGGGACTTGGGCTGATTGACGCGAGCAATGATCGCTTCCGCGTCTTCGGGCGTAAAACCGGCCTCGACGAGGTCGTTGGCTTCGACACCTTGGAAGGCTGCCGGGGAATTGATGCCCATGTCGACCAAGCGGCTGGCGAAGGTCTCGTCGACGGCGAAGGCCTTGATGAGGGAGTCGATCGCGGTCTGGCGCGGGTTGTCGCCCATGGCCTTGAACTCCTCAATGTCGAGGCGCCAGCCGATGAGGCGGGAGGTGAGCCGGGCGTTCTGGCCCTTGCGGCCGATGGCCACGGCGAGATCGTCGGTCGCGACCTTGAGCAGGATGCGGTGATCCTTGTCGTTGATGATAATCTCGCGCGGCAACGCGGGCTTGAGCGCCTCGATGATCATTTCCTTCGGGTCGGCAAAGTAACGGATGATGTCGATCTTCTCGCCGCCGAGTTCGCGGACGATGGTCTTGACGCGGGCGCCACGGGCGCCGACGCAGGCACCCACGGGGTCCACCTTCGGATCCATGCTCGTGACCGCAATCTTGGTGCGATAACCGGGCTCACGCGCGAAAGCCTCGATCTTGACCGTGCCATCGGCGATCTCGGTGACTTCGAGCTCGAACAGGCGGCGGACGAATTTCGGGCTTGCGCGGCTGAGGATGATCTCCGGGCCGCGCGGCGAGGAGTCGATGGAGAGCAGCAGGCAGCGAATGCGCTCGCCCGGCTGATACTCCTCGGCCGGGACCTGTTCCTTGCCGGGCATGACGGCCTCGGCCTTGCCGAGGTCGATGTAGAGATCGTTGCGCTCGCGGCGACGAACGGTGCCGGTGACGATGTTGCCGACCTGGTCCTTGAAGTCGTCGTAAATACGGTCCTTCTCGAACTGGCGCAGGCGTTGCATGACGGCCTGGCGGGCTGTCTGGGCCGCGATCCGACCCAAGGTCGAAGGGTCAATCTCCCGCTCCAGCATTTCTCCTAATACGGCGCCGGGCTTCAGGACCTGCGCTTTTTCGACGTGAATCTCGGTCTTGGGATTGCTGACGGAATCAACGACCTTGAGGACAGCCCAGGCGTGGAGCTGGCCGTTCTTGGGATTGATGTCGATCTTGAGCTCCTGACCGGAGTTAACCCCCTTCTGGGCCGCTGTTTTAAGCGCGTTGGCGATGGTCGCAATCATGTCCGCGCGGCCAATGCCCTTTTCCTTCTCCATGTATTCCAGGACGGATAAGATTTCGCTGCTCATAATGCTTGTTAAATGGGAAAAAAAAAGCGGGCCGCAGGGCCCACTTATTTAAAAGTGAGTTTGATTGAGAGGTAGAAATTACCTGCCGCCGGCAAAGCTTGTCAAGCCCCGCAGCCCCAGCGACTCGCCGGATCGGCCTTCACCGGCCTTCGGCCGCGAGTATCTGGGCCAGCAGGCCTTGCATCGGCCCATGCGCAGCGGGTCGCGATGCCCCTGAAAACACCCCCAGTTCGCGGAGAACCCGGCGCAGCAAAGGCGGCTGGTCGCCCGGCCACCAATGCCACCACAGCCCGGAAACGTCGCGGCCGGTGTGGGCTGTCGCGAACGGCAACCAGCCATCGCAGATCAGGTTGTCCAAACGATTGCCGCCTATCCGTCCGCCGCAATGGCGCTGCGCCAGATCGGCCCGCAGGCCGGCCAGCCGGTGGTTGCGACGGATGGCACCGGTTTCCGTTGCCCAGGGCAGATGCGGCAGCTGCGAAACGGCTGCAGCCAGGAGACCAGGCCAATCCGGTCGCGTCTCGACCCACGCGGCGTACTGCTGCAACCGCACCCACGGGTGATTCGCCGGCCGCACGCCGTGGCGGGTCCACCGTTCACCGACGGCCGCATAGGCTTCGCGCAGGTCAACTCCCCTGCCCCTCCACGCGGCCAACGGGTACCGCGCAGCAAGCTCGAGCATCGGCGCCCGATTGAACCGGTAGCCAAGCACCTCAAGCGCCGCATGGTGGCAGGCTTCGGTCCAGCCGAGTCGTTTCAACCGCAGGGCCGCGTAGCGAACCTTTTGCCGCCACCGCTCCCGCGCCATGCTTTCGAGCAGATCAGCGAGATCCTCCGGCGTCCGTTCCCTGAGCCGCTCCATGATCGCGGGCATCGGCCGCCCGGCGAGGCATTCGATCGCCGACTCAGCCGCGTACTCCTCCAAGGAGTGATGCAGGTGCGGCAACAGGGCCAGCGTGGGCAACGGCTTCGCGTCTGCATCCACCTCCGACCGCGATCCCGTTTCGGGGAACAGCACCACATGCAACATGACCCGAGCGTAAGCCGGATCCGCGGCATGCCCGTGCAGGCGCCAGCCAGACGCGTGCAGGTGCAACTCCACGTCGCCGCTTTGCACCGCGCCCCCATCAAGACAGAAACGCGCTTCCTTGAAATCGGGCCCGCCCAAGGTGTTCCAGCGACCGGGGTGAATCACCGCCACCCGCCTGCCGTCCTGCGTCACCAGATTCGACCCATCGTACTCCCGTCGCGCCCAGATCTGCTGCAGCAAATGCTCCGAAAAGGTGAACGTCCCATAGAGGCCCTGCACTTCCTCGACCCGATGCTGGGCGCGGCGGTCGTCCGCATCAGCGATCATGACCGCACCCCGGGCGCATCTGCGCCGTTGACCTCCCCATGCATCTGCGCAACGTGGTCTCGCGCCTTCGGAGGAGTGGCTGAGTGGTTAAAGGCACCTGACTTGAAATCAGACGTGGGCGCAAGTCCACCGGGGGTTCGAATCCCTCCTCCTCCGCCAGCCTCCGCCAAGCCTACGGCTGGCAGGCCGATTCCAGTAGTTCCTGAAGGAACCGCCCGGCAGATTGTGCGGAGGCTGTCCGCCGTAGGCTCGGCGAAGGCGGGCTTTCGCTTCCGAAGCCTAACCGACCACGACTTCGTGGGCATTCGAGCATATCGTGCGCTCCGATTCCCCATCTTGTCGCTCACGCAAACTGCCCCCGAATCCAACGTAAACGTCGCAATCCCGAAGCTCATATTTGATCGCTTCATCATTCTTCTTCCTCCCTCTAAAAATTTACGGGCCGCTGCCGGTTTTCACACCGGCAGCGGCCCGACCTGCTTGCACTTTATCCATGTAGCCCCCATGCAAGGGCAAGCGGGGGTTTTACTGACATCTATATAAACGTTGGAGGGGCCGATTTCCCCTAATATATGACACAAGATTTTTTCGGAAATCTTCTCATCCCCTGCCTCGACACACCGGCGTTCACCGATTGAGCAGCGCCGCCAACTGCACCCGACTCGTTACGTGCAGTTTCCGGAAGATCGTCGACAGCTGCGTTTTGATCGTCAGCGGACTGCGGTGCAGGGCCGCGGCGATCTCCGGCGTCGTCAGTCCATCGCGAATCCGCATCGCGACCTCGCGTTCGCGAAAGGAAAGGCGGGCCAAGATCCGTATGGCCGCCGGCGACAGTCGCTCGTGGCGATCAGCCCGCGGGCGCCGGTAATCGAGCTGAAGGTCAAGCACCGGCTCGCCCCCCTCCTCAGGCACCTGCAGACGCACGACTGCATACAGACCCCGGTCCGGTTCAGCTAGTTGCTGGACCGGCGGCACCACCCCCGTCTCGCGCCAGGCCCGAACCAAGGTCCGGCACGCCTGCTGCAGGTCCAACGGCAGGCGGCACTCGGACCGGTCCAGCGGCAGGGCGTCACCGCCTTGCGGCCGCGCATTCCAGACGGCGCAGACGATGGCCGCTTCCTGATTGTGCCAGAGCAGCCGACCCGACGCCTCCACCAGGACGAGCGCCAAAGGCGCGTCCTCGAGCATGGTCTGCATCATCGGCAGGAGACGCACCGCATCGTTCGCAGCAAAGATCGCCGGCATGAGTAATCGATATGAGGTTCAGGTCGACGCAGCCCTGACACCCGTGTCAGCCGGCTCCGCGTAGCTGGGATGCACGGGAAACGAGAGCGCGCGGCGGCAGGCGATCTCGATCGCCCGGTTGCCTTCGCCAACCTGTACAAAATGCGCCTGGTGGTCCGCCACCGCCGCTTCCGCAACAAAGACATACGCCAGGACGGAGATGACATCGCCCGGCAGGAGTTGGCGTCCGAGGGCCCCCAATACCTCAACTTCGCCGGCCCCACCCGACAGGATCGGAACCTCCCAGCAACGTTCGTCCAGCGTCCGGATCTCCACCTGCTCAAACTCGCTCAGGCAGGCCGCCCAGAACAGCTCGGGATCCAACCGCAAGGCCGAGATCCCAGCGGGATCCACGGCAGTGACGACGAGCGGTTGCAAGCCCGCCCGCAAGAGCCGGCGATTATGCGCGTTAGGCATCGGCATCGGGCAAGAGCGACTGCATCCGGCGGGCGAGCATGACATCAAGGCGCGTCACCGCTCCTCCTGCTGCATGCGTTGTCAGGCGGATCTGGACCCGACGATTGCAATTCGTCCACTCCGGATGGTGGTCGAGCACCTCCGCCTCGCTCGCCGCGTGCATCATGAAGCCGATGGCGTCATCGAAGGTCGGAAACTCGACGACTTTGACGAGGGACTGATTAGCATGGACCCAGCCCGGCAGGTCCGCGAGCGCCAGTGAGATCTCGGCCTCGCTCAGCGGCCGCGCCTGGAACGCACCCGTGGTCATAGGTCGAGTCCTCCATAGACAGCCGCCCGGTGCAGCTCGCGGGCCAAGGAAAAAGCCTCCACCAGGTCCGGCCACACAATCCCCTCGGTGCGTTCCTCCGCGGACAACTTAGGCGCCGACGACATGAACGCGCGGACATGGCTCGTCGCGCCGTTGCTCAACTGGACGAACAATTCGCCCGTCCGACGATTGCCATAGAGCCGCAGGTTCCATTCGCGGTCCTCGACCAGCGGCGCGTCGTGATAGGACACGCAATCGCGCGCCGTCTTCAACCCGTCCAGGCGCTGCGCATCAGGAATGACACCGGCCCTGTCCGCCGGCCCGGGATTGCAGATGGTGCTCATACCGAGCCATGGCAATAGACACGTGAGCGCAGGCGCATGGCCGGTTCACGAAAGCGGCAGCAACCTCCGGAACGGCGGATGCTGCAATTAGTTATCACATTGGGCGGGGTTGGGGTGGATGGCATGGGAAAGTGAAGTGCCGCTGCCGGCGTAAACCGGCAGCGGCAAAACAACACAACTGAACCGACCACACAGCGCGGCGTGCGAGCTGATGATCTGAACACACCAACTTAAACGTATCGGGGGCCAAAAACCCCTAACGTTGGGCGCGACTTACGCCGAAAGGATTAGGCGCAAACCAAATCGCTAAGCCGGTCGCACTTTTGTTTCGTTGATCTGCGTGACTGAATTTCCGGGTCCGACGAGCAGCACGCGCACACGGTGAAAACGCACTTCGCGCGGCTGGAGGCGAACATAGGCCGCCACGATCACAAGATCGCCGGTCCGGACCAAACGCGCCGCAGCCCCATTGACCTGTATCTGCCCGGCCTCGCCATAGATCACGTAGGTCGTGAATCGGGCGCCGTTGGTGATGTCGTAGACGTCGACCTGCTCGAACTCGCTGAGCCCGGCCTCCCGGCAGAGAACGCGGTCGATCGAGATCGAGCCCTCGTAATCCGGATCGGCCGCGGTGAGCGCGGCACGGTGCAGTTTGGTTTTCAGGAATGTCAATTGCATGGCAGATCAGTAGGAACGCGAAAGGTCGCGATTCAGCAGTTCGGCGTGCGCGAGGCCCTCGAGAACGAGTTCGGGCACGATCTCGCCGAAAAGCCGCTCGGATTCAAAAAGGCGCGCAAAGCCGCCGGTGCCGATGACGACTGGACGCTCGCCCGCGAAGGTTTCCGCGGCGATTGAATCGATCAAGTGTCGGATCGCGCCCACGTGACCGTGGTAGAGGCCCGAGTTGATGCTTTCATGAGTGGTGCGCCCCAGCGGCGAATCGGGTCGCACGATCTGCACATGTGGCAGCTTGGCGGTATGGCCCGCCAACGACGCCGCCGAGACCCCCACGCCGGGAAGGATCGCCCCGCCCAGGTATTCGCCCGCGGCGGTCACCACGTCGAGGGTCGTCGCGGTGCCGCAGTCCACGATGATGAGGTTGCGCCCAGGGTGCCGCCGGGTGCCGCCGATGGCATTGGCAATGCGGTCGGCGCCGACCTCGTGCGGGTTGCGGTAGAGCACCTTCAGCCCCGTCTTGACGCCCGCCTGCAGGATAAAGGGCTCCGTGCGGTGATACTCCACGCACGCCCGCTGCAACGCATGCAGGGCAGCCGGCACAACCGAGCAGAGTGCAATCCGGCTGATCTTCGCCGGTTCGATGCCCTTGGCCCGCAACGCGGCAGCGAAAAAAACGCCAAGCTCGTCCGCGCTCGCCAGCGGATGCGTGGATTTCCGGAACGTGCAACGCAGGCTTTCGCCCTCGTAGACGCCACCGAGGATCTGGGAATTTCCGACATCAAGGCAGAGCAGCATGGGAGGATGGGGTTGAAGGTCTTTTGATCGTTTCGATGAGTTCAGCCAGACGCACGGCGAGCTCCGCGCGGCTGGCGCAGGGGGTGGCAGCCTGTTCGCTGCGCCGATGGATCGTCGCAGGAAACTGACCTGCAGCTTCCCCGCGCTGCGCGTTGTCGTTATGCACCACGACATCGGCACGGGCCCGTTGGAAAAGCGTCTCGACCGCCGCCTGGGCGCCAGCCGGGGTCGCGCCATCGGTCAGCTTGAAGGCGATCACCGTCAGCGTCGGATTCCGGCTCCGCTCCCGGAGCGTATCCACGAGCTTCGGTTGCGGACGGAGCTCCAACAGCACGTTGCGACCCGAATCCAGCTTGGCCCCGCCCGGCTGTCGCTCGACGCCGTCAACCCAAAGCGAACCGATACCGAAATCGCCGACCGCCGCTGCGTGCACGACAACATCGAAGTCTTCACCGACCAGCAGCCGAGTCAGCGCTCGATCAAGGTCCTCAAAACTCACGAACGTCTCGTCCGCGACCGGCTCGCCGGCGGGCGGAGCCGACGCGGCGCGCAACAGGGTGACGCAGTGACCAGCCAGCGCGAAATGACGGGCGAGCTCGGCGCCCGTGCGGCCGGTGCTCGTATTGGTCAGGACCCGCACGCCATCAAGCAGCTCCGCCGTCGCCCCGCTGGTAACCAAGATGCGTTTCGCCTGCACCGGTCGCGCCAGCGCGGATGCGATCGCGGTCAGAATCTCTTCCGGTTCCGCCATGCGCCCCTCGCCCACCTCCCCGCAGGCCGTCCGGCCCTGACCCGGCGTAACCAACCGCGCGCCCCATTCCTGCAGGCGGGCCACCGCCGCGCGCGTGGCCGGATGCGACCACATCTCTGGGTTCATCGCCGGCACGATGAGGAGGGGGCGGTCGCGCTCGCGAGCCAGCATCAGCGCACCCGCGAGATCGTCGGCCAGCCCGGCGGCGAAGCGGTTGAGACTGTGCGCCGTCGCCGGGCACACGATCGTCAGGTCCGCCCAGCGCACCAATTCGATGTGCTCGAGCGCCGTGCCCGGCGCGAACAGGTCGGTGTGCGGCGCTTCGCCTGTCAGCCCCTCCAACGTGGCAGGGCCGATGAACCGCAGGCCTGTCGCCGTGACGACCGTGCGCACGCGATGGCCGCGCTGCACCAGCGCGGAGATTACCGTGCAGGCCTTGGCCGCGGCGATGGACCCGGTGAGGATGAAAAGGATTCTAGAGCCGGACATGGTCAATGAGGCGCACCCCTTCGAGGCGGATCGCGGCCAGGCGGGAACCCTCGTGGTCCGCGACATAATCGACGTTGAATCCCGCTTCCGCCAGCCCCTGCGCCGCGGCCTGGGCATCGGGCGACTCCCGCAGGATGCGCGGGAATGCCGCCGCCTGGGCTCGCGCGCCGGGCGACAACCGGCGATTGCGCGAGCTCAGGGCCAAGCCGTCGGCATCGCGGACGGTCGGACACGCGACAATTTCAACCGGCAGGAAAAAATCGGCCACCATGTCCCGGACCAGTTGGAGCTGCTGCCAATCTTTCTCGCCGAAATAGGCGCGGCGCGGCGCCACGAGATTGAGCAGTTTCAGCACCACGGTCAGAACTCCGTCGAAGTGCCCTGGCCGGTGTGCGCCCTCGAACTCGAGACTGAGCGCAGTCTCGGTCACCCGGTAACGGTAGGCATCGGGGTACATGGCATGGGCCGTGGGCACCAGCACCCAGTCGACCAAGCCCTCGGCGAGCGCCAGGTCACCCGTCAACGTGCGCGGGTAGTTGGCCAGGTCATGCTGATCGTTGAACTGCGTCGGGTTGACGAAGATGCTCAGGACCACGACGTCGTTCTCGCGTCGCGCCCGCTCGAGCAACGCCCCATGGCCACGGTGCAGGGCGCCCATGGTCGGCACGAAACCCACCGTTCGCCCGACAAACTCCGGTCCGTCGCGGCGGCTCCGCCAAGCCGAAAGATCATGGACGACTTCCATCAGGCCACTACCTCCTTCCGCGTCGGAAAACGACCCGCGCGCACATCGCGCACGTAGCGCCGCACGGCCCCAAGGACCATGCCGGCGCCGTCGGCGTACCGGCGGGCAAATTTCGGCCGGAAGCCGGGGTCCATTCCGAGCAAATCCGTCAGCACAAGCACCTGGCCGTCGGTTCCGGCTCCGGCTCCGATGCCGATGGTGGGGATCTGCAGCGCCCGGGTGACGCGCTGCGCGACCGCCGCCGGGATGCACTCGAGCACTATGGCAAAGACGCCCAGCCGCTCGAGTTCGCCCGCATCTGCCAGCAACCGTTCCGCCTCCGCCGGCCGATTGGCCTGCACCCGATGACCGCCCAATTGGTGCACGGCCTGCGGCGTGAGGCCAAGGTGGCCCATGACCGGGATGCCGCTGGCGGTCAGGTGCGCAATCACTTCCGCGTGACCAGCCAGACCCTCGACCTTGACGGCGTTGGCTCCCGCCTGCAGCAGCGCACCCGCCGCCCGCGTGGCCGCCTTCCATCCCTGCCGCGTTGCAAGGAACGGCAGGTCGGCAATGACGAAAGCTTCCGGCGCCCCACGGCGCACCGCGGCAGTGTGCAGGAGCATCATCTCCAAGGTCGCATGGACCGTGGTGTCATGCCCGTGCACCACCATGGCCGCGCTGTCGCCGACTAAAATCGCATCGATCGGTGCAGCCGCCAGCAGACGCGCCTGCAGCGCATCGTAGGCGGTCAACAGGGTGATCGGACGTCCGGCGCGCTTCGCGCGGGTAAAATCGAGGATGCTCTTCACGCCGCCTCCGCTGTTTCCGGAGACGGAAGGACAGTCGGGGGCGCGGTGCATTTATGGGATGCTGTTCGCATGGCGATGCAGTCTCCGGGAGGATTGAAGGTTGGATTTACTGACGAACCCCGGTCGCGATCAGGTTCGCGCCGAGAAATGAAAACTTGGCGACAAATACGGCTTTGGAAAGCCCGGCCTTCGTCATAGTGCCCCGTCTGCGAGGCCTCACCAGCGCCAGGCGACGCCGAGGGAGTACTGCCGCGGCGCGGCCGGAACCGCCGGAACCTCTTCGAAGCGACTGTCCCAGAGGTTCTCGAACATCGCGGTGATCTCGATCCCGGGCAACGGTTTCGGGCGCCACACCAACGCCAGGGCCGCGAGCGCCGACTCGTCGGGACCACGTCGCAACGGATTTGCCTCCTGCACGCGAAACTCCTGGTCGAGTCGTACCTCGAATCCAGACGCAATCCGATAGACCACGGCAGCCGTGAACCGGTGCTGGGCGAAATTCAATGCATAGAAGCTGCCATCCACCAGCGCCCCACGATAATCGGCATCCTTGTCGAGCCAGGTGTAGCCGAAAACCAAGTCTATGCGTTCGGCCCGCCGCGTGTAGACGAGTTCCAATCCCGTCGTGGCAAGGTCCACGGCATTGGCTGTCCGGGCGGTCACGCCCTGGCGGAAGGTCCAGTCGACCAAGTCCTCGTCGCGGCGATGAAACAGCGTCGCATCGAGACTCCATTGCCGGTCATGCCAGCTGGCCCCGGCCTCCAGATTTTTACTGAGTTGGCGCCCCAAATTCGAATTGCCGCGAAAGAGCCCGGCCGTCGCGCTGGAATTCAGCGCCGTGTAGGTCGGCAATTGGGTGGCTTCGGCATACTCGATCCGGAGGCGATCCGGCGTGGCGACGGATGAATTCGCCTCCGGTACCAGCTCAACGCCCAATACGGGCGAAACACGGCTGCCATCGCGATTCGAATCATCCCAAGTCCCGCCCGCCCGAAGCGTCAGATCCGATGCAGCTGGAATCCGGAACTCGGGGACAAGGCTTACCTTGATCTGGTTCCGGTCGCGGTACCGGCCCGCCGTCAGTGAGCTGGACCTGAGTTCATCGCTCATGAGCTGCGCACCATAGACCAGGCTGACAGTCCCCATGCGCTGGCGTCCGTCGATCCCTCCGCCCTCCACCCAGGTCGTGTGCTGAAACGGATGCACTGGCCCCAGCGCGGCGAAGCGATTGAAGGCGTAATCGTCCTTGTTGCGGCGGTAGTAGGCACCGGCCTGCACGAAGTCACCCTCGCCCAGGTCCGCCCGGTGATTGAAGGCCACCAGCACCGTTTGAAGATTCTCGGACTCCGGCGAATTGAAGGGCGTATATAGGTTTGGCCAACCGAAGGCCTTGGCCTGGTAGCCCGCAAACAGATCGGTCTGGCTCAGCGGGCCGCGCACCTGCAGGCGACCGCCGACACGGCCGAATTTGTGGTCGCCATACGTGATGGGGCCATCGGACTCCGACCGCGCCGCCTCAAGATCCGCCGCCACCTGCCAGCCTTCGCGGCCGAGTTCACGCACCCAGCCTTCGTAAAAGGCCTGCCGGTTAGCTGCATCAGGCCCACCCGTCACGGTCAGGCTGCCGCCGGCCCGGATCGGTGCCCAGCCATAGGCGACGGTGCCCGCGCTGGCGTTGAAACCGCTGTGGGCATTGTCTGCTCCAGTGCTGATCCGGGGCGCACCCAACATGGCCGGCGCAATGGGAATCTCCGCGAAATAGTGTCCGGTCTGCGGATCGTACAACGACACCGCGCCGACCCGAAACCCCGTCTGCTCGAAGACCCCGCCCCGCAGGGCGATGTCCGCCTGGCCTTCCGCCAGGTTGCGCGACTGCACGTCGACCAGCGGCTCGAAACGCAGGGCCGACACGGGCATGGCGAACGTCGCCGCCGGTTCCGGATTGGCCACCCGCGGCGCCTGCGTCGTGAATACCGGGAGCTCGTAGGGCTCATCGGCGATCACCTCAGGCGCCTGGGCGCGACCCGCGACGCCGCTGAGCGCGCCACAGGCAAGGAGAGTGGAAAAGGTCTTGGTTAAGCGTTTTCTCATGTCTGGTTAACAGACCGATTCCGCCGCAGCCCACGACCTAGGGCAAGGGCAAAGCTCGTCATTACTGCCAAGGGTGTAGGCTGGCGGCCTACATCCCGGCTCAGGTGCTAGCGCTTGCCTTCGGCCGCCTTGAGCAGCGTGCGGCTGATGATGATGCGCTGGACTTCGGACGAGCCCTCGCCGATCTCGCTCAGCCGGGCGTCGCGCCAGAAGCGCTCGACCGGGATGTCGCGCGTGTAGCCATAGCCACCATGAATCTGGATCACGCGGTTGCAGATGCGGGAGGCCGCCTCCGAGGCGTACAGCTTGGCCACCGATGATTCCAGGGTGTGCCGGGCCCCGCGCTTCGCGAGGACGGCGGCCTGCAGGACGAGCGCCTCGGCGGCGCGCAGCTCGACCTCGCAGTCGGCCAGCATGAATTGCAGCGCCTGAAAATCCGCCAGCCGCTTGCCGAACTGGCGCCGCGTGACGGCATGCTGCAGCGCCGCGTCGAGGGCGGCGCGGGCCAGCCCGAGCGACACGGCCGCGACGCCGATGCGGCCCTTGTCGAGGCAGGCCAGCGCCATCGCCTGACCCGAGCCACGCGGCCCGAGCAGCTCGCCGGGTGCGCTGACAAGTTCGAACTCCGCCGTGTCCGAGGCGCGCAGCCCGCAGGTCGGCACCTTGCGGCCCGGCTTGATCTTCGACTGGTGAACGAGAAACGCGCTGAATTCCTTTTTCCCTTCGGGAGTCTGGCCCGACACCGCCATGACGATCAGGTATTCGGCCCAGTGGCCCATGGTGATGTAGCGCTTCTGGCCATTGAGCACCCATTTCCCTGGCGCGACCTCGGTGGCCAACGTCTGCACGCCGCCGCTGTCGCTGCCGGCCTCGGGTTCGGTCAGCGCCCAGGCCATGAGCCAGGTGCCATCGGCGATCTTCGGGAAGAGCAGCCGATGCTGGGCCTCGCTGCCGGCAGCGAGCGGGTGCCCCACGCCCAGGGCGTTGTGCGCGGCGACGTCGATCGCGAAGGCACCCTGATATTTGGCGAGCTCACGCACGGCGAGCGCCGCCGCCACGTAGCTGAACTCGCGGCCGCCCAGAGCGCGGGGGGCCGTCATGCCGAGCAGGCCGATGCGTCCGGCCTTGGTGAAGGCCTCGCGCGGGATCTCCTCCTCCTCCTCCCACGCGGAGGCATGGGGCGCGACGTCATTGGCGGCAAACGCCGCCACCTCGCGGAGAAATTCGACCTCGGCGGGAGCGAGGTGTTCGAGCCAGGAATCAGGCCAGGACGGAGTGGACGCATTCATTGGGGTGGGAAGCCGGAAGGGGTTCCGGTGGTATTCCGCAGCCAAAGTGATTCCGCCCACGAGCACGAGCCCCGGCGCACGTTTCGGCCGCGCGGGACAGCACAATCAGCCTTTTGGAGTATGCTTTGCGCCCGATTGCAGTTTGCCCGCCGTTGAGATTTTCCCGAAGCTGCGCCCGTCAGTCACCCCACCCCACCCTCACGTGCCGCCCACCCCGACGCTGCTCGAACACTGCCAGACCCTGGCCAAGGAAGAAACGTCCCTCCGCGAAGGCGGCGGGCCTGACGGACAGGCCCGCCAGCACAAGCTCGGCCGCCTGTTCGTGCGCGAACGCATCGCCGCGCTCGCCGACGAACGCGGCGCCGGGTTCCTCGAACTCGGCCTCTGGGCCGCCCACGGGATGTACCGCGACTGGGGTTCCTTCCCGGGCGCCGGAGTGGTGACCGGCATCGCCGACATCGCCGGACGTCCGTGCATGATCGTCGCCAACGACGCCACCGTTAAGGCCGGCGCCTTCGTCCCCATGACCTGCAAGAAGGTCCTGCGTGCCCAGCGCATCGCCTTCGAGTGCAACCTGCCGCTCGTCTACCTCGTGGACTCCGCCGGTGTGTTCCTGCCGATGCAGGATGAGATCTTCCCCGACGAGGACGACTTCGGCCGCATCTTCCGCCACAACGCCGTGATCTCCGCCGCCGGCATCCCGCAATACGCCGCCATCATGGGCAATTGCGTCGCGGGCGGCGCCTACCTCCCCGTGCTCTGCGACCAGATCCTCATGACCGAGGGCAGTGGCCTCTACCTCGCCGGTGCGCAGCTCGTGAAGGCCGCCATCGGGCAGATCTCCGACCCTGAGGAACTTGGCGGCGCCGCGATGCATGCCGGGATTTCCGGCACGGTGGATTTCCGCGAAAAGGACGACCCCGCCTGCCTCGCCCGCCTCCGCAAGCTCGTGGCGCTGCTGCCGGTGCCCGTGGCCGAAACCCTGGCGCCCGCAGTCGAACCGGAATGGCCCGCAGAAAAGATCCTCGACCTCGTCCCGCCCGACGGCCGCCGCGAATACGACGTGCGCGACCTCCTGCGTTGCCTCGTGGACGCCGGCTCGGTCGACGAGGTTAAGGCGGAATACGGCCAGTCACTCGTCACCGTCTTTGCCCGCCTCGGCGGGCGCCCGGTCGGCATCGTCGCCAACCAACGCAAGCGCGTGCAATCGAAGAAGACCGGCCTGCAGATGCCGGGCGTGATCTATGCTGACGCGGCTGACAAGGCCGCGCGCTTCATCCTCGACTGCAACCAGACGCGGGTGCCCCTCGTTTTCCTGCAGGACGTGTCCGGCTTCATGGTCGGCAAAGACGCCGAGCAGAGCGGCATCATCCGCTCTGGCGCCAAGCTCGTGAACGCCCTGAGCAACACCACCGTGCCCAAGGTCACCGTCATCACCGGCGGCTCCTATGGCGCCGGCAACTACGCCATGTGCGGCAAGGCCTTCGACCCTCGCTTCATCTTCGCTTGGCCGAACTCCCGTTACGCCGTCATGGGCGCCGCTCAAGCCAGCGACGTCGTCTACAACATCCTCGCCAAGGCCGCCAAGGATCGCCCGGCCGAGGAACTTGAACGCCTCCGCCAGCAGGTGAAGGAGAACTACCTCGAGCAGGCCGACATCCGCTACGGCGCTGCGCGCGGCTGGGTGGATGCCGTCATCTCCCCGCTCGAGACCCGCCGGATCTTGCTGCGAGCCCTTGCCCTCGCCCATCGGCCAGCCGCCAAGGGCACCTTCCACACTGGCGTAATCCAGACCTGACCATGTCGCGACCGCTGAAGATTGCCAACGCCTCCGGCTTCTGGGGCGACCAGCCGGACGCCGCAGCCCGCCTCCTGGCGGCCCAACCGGACGTCGATTACCTGACGCTCGACTACCTCGCCGAGGTCTCCCTCTCCATCATGGCCATCGCCCGGGCCAAGGATCCGGCAGCCGGGTATGCGCGTGATTTCATCGAAGTCGTACGATCCTTGACCGGTTTCTGGAATCGGGGCGGTCGCACCCGAATCGTCACCAACGCCGGCGGCCTCGACCCACAAGCTTGCGGCCAGGCGGTGCGCGCCGAACTCGCCAAGGCCGGACTCGCCGATCGCAAGGTCGCCGTGGTCTTCGGCGATGACGTGCTCGCGTGGGTGCGGACCCACGTCGGCGCGTGCACGAACCTCGAATCCGGCGCCGCGCTGGAACCGCTCGCCCCGCGGCTCGTCACCGCCAACGCCTATGTGGGCTCCAATGGCATCGTCGCCGCCCTGCAGGCTGGAGCCGACATCGTGGTGACCGGCCGCGTGGCCGATCCCTCGCTCACGGTCGGTCCGGCCCGCACCCATTTCGGCTGGAGCGCCGACGCGTACGACCGCATTGCCGGCGCCACCATCGCCGGGCACCTCCTCGAATGCGGCACGCAAGCCTGCGGCGGGTTCTCCACCGACTGGCTCGATCTCCAAGGCAATCACGATATCGGCTTTCCGGTGGCCGAGATAGGAGCCGACGGATCCTGTGTGATGACCAAGCCCGCCGGCACGGGCGGCGCCGTCACGATTCAGTCAATTAAGGAGCAATTGCTATATGAGATCGGCGACCCGGGTAATTACCTGTCGCCGGATGCAACGGTCTCTTTGCTCGGACTCAAACTCGCACAGGTCGGCGCCGATCGCGTGCAACTCACCGGCGCCGCCGGCCGACCGCCGACCGCAAGCTACAAGGTCAGCGCCACCTACCGCCACGGATTCAAGGCTCATGGCATGCTCACCATATACGGCGACCGCGCTGTCGCCAAGGCCCGGCGCGCAGGTGAAGGTGTTCTCCGCCGCCTGACGGAATCCGGCTGCCGGTACCGCGAGACACTCGTGGAATGCCTCGGCACCGGGGCCTGCGTCGGCGGATTGGGCCAACGCGTGCCCGAGGAAGACCTGATCGAAACCGTGCTGCGCATCAGCGTCGCCGCCGACACCGAGGACCCCGTCCGGCGCTTCACGCGGGCAGTCGCTCCCCTGGTCACCAGCGGACCGCAGGGCGTCACGGGTTACGCGACCGGCCGGCCCAAGGTGCTGCCGGTCTTCGGTTATTGGCCGTGCCTCGTGCCTCGGACGGCCGTGAATCCGCAATGGGAGATGCTATGACCACCCTCCGTGCCATCGCTTTCGCCCGCAGCGGCGACAAGGGCTCATCGGCCAACATCGCCGTATTCGGTCGCTCGCCGGCCGCGTATGCCTGGGTACGCGCCCACCTCACGGCGGAACGCGTCGAGACTTACTTTCGACCGCTGGGCGTGGGCACCGTCGTGCGCTACGACGTACCCAACTTGGAGGCGCTCAACTTCGTCCTCCCCGCCGTGCTGGCCGGCGGTGGCAGCTGCTCGCTGCGCATCGATGCCCAAGGCAAGACCCTCGGCCAGGCCCTGCTCGAGATGCCGGTCGACCTGCCTTCTGATCTGCTTCCCACCTGAAACCCCACCATGAGCACTGACCTGGTTCTCGTCTCCACCCCAACCCCGGGAGTGACGCAACTCACCCTCAACCGACCCGAAAAACGCAATGCCCTCTCGGTCCCGCTGCTCCAGGCGATGGTCGAAACCCTGGATCGCGTGGAGGGCGATCCGTCCCAGCGGATCCTGATGTTGACCGGCTCAGGCGCCGTGTTCTGCGCGGGTCTCGACCTGACCGAGGCCAACGACCCGAAGATTGCCCACCTGTCCGCGGACCTCATCTCGACCGTCCTGCGCCGATTGATCGAATCACGGCTGATCACCATCGCGGTCGTGCAAGGCGGCGCCCTCGCCGGTGGCGCCGGTCTCATGTCCGCCTGCGATTTCGCCTACGCCGAAGGCTCGGCCCAGATCGGCTATCCCGAGCCGAAGCGCGGACTCGTCGCGGCGCTCGTGATGACCTTGTTGCGCCGGCAACTCCGCGAACGCGACGCCCGTCGTCTGCTGCTCACGGGTGAATCCGTCTCGGGCACCGAAGCCGCCGCCATGGGACTGGTGAACGCTGCCGTCGGTTCCGAGCAGATCATGCAGGTCGCCTTGCGCACAGCCACGCAGGTCCTGCAAGGCGGCCCGGAGGCCGTGGTGCGCACCAAGCGGCTCTTCAACGACCTGTGGCCCGCAACGATTGCCGCCGATTTCGCAAAGGCCAGCCAGGTGCATCTCGAAGCCCGCGGTTCGGCCGAAACCCAGGAAGGCGTCGCCGCCTTCCGCGAAAAGCGGAAGCCGGCCTGGGCGAAACACCTGTAAGCCACACTCGGGGCGACGTCCCCTCGCCCTAGGCGTCGCGCTCGAGAAAATCCTGCCTGACTGCTGCCAGCCCCTTGTAGGCCGCCAAGTCCTCCGGCAGGGTCGCGAGTGCTCGAAGGAAACCGCGTCGCAGCGTCGGCTCAGCCAGAATATCGCCGAGTGGGATGATCCGCAGGCGTATGCCGAACACGACCGCACCCGTCGTCGGAAGCACGCCGAGAACCTGATCCTCGATCCGCACCCAGACCTTCCCCAGATCCAGCGGCAGCGCCAATCGCGGTCGCCCAAGGGCCGGGTGCATATTGCGCTCGGGCGTTGCGGCCAGCCCCCAATTTGCCCGCTCGTAGGCGACGCCCGGGCGTAGCTTGCCAAGGAACTGCCCGATCGTCGCGCCCAGGCTGACATTCAAACCCGGAACAACCTGGTGAATGGCATCCAGATCCAGCCCCACCTTGGCCGCCGGTTCCCAAGACGAGGGGAAGCAGACCATCGCAGCCTGCAGCCGGAATGCCGCACCCTCGCGGGCGAGCAACATGAAGTCCGGCACGAGGGCGCGGCCCAAGGCCTCAAACCGATCGGCAACCGACGATGTGCGGACCGACTCCGCTCCCCTCAAGCTACCCGCGGCCCATGTCGCCATCTCTTCAATCAGGGGATCAGCCGCCGGCGTCATAGCCGCGTAATGGGCCAATTCGCGATCGAGCCACAGCCGGCGCTCCTGCAAGGCTGCGGAATCCGGCAGGTTGAAGAACTCCGCCAAGTCGCCCTTCCGCAGGGTGAGGTGGAAGCGATAGTCCTCGTCGGGAAACAGTTCGGCCAGGGGCAACGGCATGCGAAGGCGGGTGTCCCCAACGCTAAGGTCGGAATCCCGCCGCGCTCAAGTCCCGTGAAAGGCCGCCCGGGCCAGCGCCGCCGCCCGATCGGCATCGGCGGGGGCGATCACGACGGAAACTTCACTCTCCGCGGTGCTGATCATGTCAATGTTGATATCCGCGCCGGCCAGAACCTGGAACAACCGCGCCGCCGTTGCCTGCGTCGCACCGTGATCCACAGTCACCTTCAGCTTGGCACTCGGACCATGCATCAGGACCTGCCCGCCCAGCGCCTCGAGTCCGCGTTGGACCAGCTCGAACGCCTTGTGCCGCTGCGCCTCCGGCAATGTGAACGTCAGCGTCGTGCGCCCGTCGCGGGCGTAATTCTCCAGGATGAGGTCCACGGCGATGCCTGCTTCGGCCAACGCCGAAAAGATCGCCGCCGCCGTGCCGGGGCGGTCGGGGATGTTTTCGACGACGATGCGTGCCTGCGAAGTGTCCACGAGGACACGGGGATGGATTGGGGTAATCACATTCATCGGGTGTGGGGTTGCGGTACTATACCGCGCCCGGACGACCTTGTCCCTAAGCCAAAATCATCAAGCTGCAGCTCACGTTCACCGGCACGGCGCGGTTGAAGATTGCGCCGCAACCCTCACGGCGCGAAACTCATCGCCTCCCCGCCATGCAAAGCCGTCCCTTTGGCAAACTGCCCAACGGCCAAACCGTTGACCTGTATACCCTGACCAATGCCGCCGGTGCCACCATCGAGGTGATCACCTACGGCGCGATCATCCGCTCCATTCGCGTGCCCGACCGCGCGGGGCGGCTCGATGACGTCGTCCTCGGCTTCGCGGACCTCGCCGCCTACGCCGGCACCCACCCCTACGTCGGCGCCATCGCCGGCCGCATCGCCGGTCGCGTGTCCGGCGGCCGCCTTGAGGTCGAAGGCCGCACCTACCAGCTCGAGAAAAACAACGGCGCCAACCACCTCCACGGCGGATTGGTCGGACTCGACAAGCGCGTTTGGTCAGCCACACGCGCGAAGCGCCCCGACGGCGCCGACTCGATTCGCCTCAGCTATTTCAGCCCGGACGGCGAGGAAGGTTATCCCGGGAACCTCACGATCACCGTCACGTATACGATGACCGCGGATTCCGCGCTCATCGTCGAGACCGAAGCGACGACCGATCGCACCACGCCGCTCTGCCTCGCACAGCACTCGTACTTCAATCTCGCCGGCGAAGGCAGCGGCCCGGCAACCGGCCATGTCGTGCAAATCCGGGCCGAGCGCTTCATGCCGGCGGCCGACGCCGGGTTCACCCTCTCCGGCCGCGCCGAGGCCGTCGCCGGCACCGCCAACGACTTCAACCAACCCCGCGAACTCGGTCCGGCCTTGCCGGGACTGTTCAAGGCTCACGGCGTCCTCTACCTCCTTCGCCCCGCAGGCGCCCCGGCGCCCGTGGCACCGACGCCGATCGCCCGGGTCGTCGAGCCCAAGTCCGGCCGCGTCCTCGAGGTCCTTACGACCGAACCCGGTCTGCAGTTCTACACCGGCATGGCGCTCGACGGTTCACTCAAAGGCAAGTCCGGTCGCGCTTACGAAGCCTTTGCCGGAATTTGTTTCGAATGCCAAGGCTACCCGGATGGCGCGAGCCGTCCGGAGTTCGGCGACATCCTCGTCCGCCCCGACCGTCCGCAGCACCGGACGACGATCTACGCGTTCAAGACCGACAAGTAAGCCTGTTCAGACGGATTTCAGGAAATCGCGCGACGCGAGGAAACCGCGTTTCTCGCCTTCGAGCGTGCCGTTGAAATCCACGTCCTCGAGTTCGATCGAGACGTAGCCCTGATAGCCGGCCGCACTGAGTTCGGCGAGCAGCGCGCTCCAGGGCGCCTGCCCGCGGCCCGGGATCGAATAACGCCAGAACCATCCGCCCCACCGTTGCGGCTCGGTCAGGAACCCGGCCTGCTCGGTGCCATGGTTGTAGAGGCGCTCGGCGTCGATGATCGTGTCCTTGCCGTGCACGTGCACAACCTGAGGTGCGAACTCCTTGATGAAGCGCAGGGGATCGATGCCCATGCGCAGGAGGTGCGACGGATCGTAATTGATGCCGAAACTCGGCGAATTCATCTCACCCAGGAACGCGCGGTACGACTCAGGCGTGCAGCAATGCGCGTTGCAGCCCGGCCAGCCCTCGATCGCGACCCGGATCCCCGTGGCCTTGAGCACCGCGCGCAGCGCCCCGTAGGACTCGACCATGTACCCGAAGGTCTCCTTCCGCGGCAGGTTCACGTCCTCGGCGAGCATGACCACGAAGATGACCTTCACGCCTGCCGCCGCGGCGCTGCGGATCACCTGCTCCGCCTGTGCCACCGTCGCTCGCCGCTTGGCCGCATCCGCGGACAGCATGCCGCTCCACTCGCGACCGAAAAGATCGAGCGTGCCGACCGGCAGGCCCGCCTGCTGCCATTGCGGGACCGTCGCCTGGAGCGAAGCCGGCAAATCCACGCACCCGAATCCGGACCCTGCGGCCCACGTCGCAATCTCCGCGACAGGTCGATCGGCCATCGTGCCGGTGAGACGCAACCCGATGGGAAACCCACCGGTGGAAGTTTTGGCGGTAGCGTGCATGGAAGGGTGCCCAAAGATGAGCCAGGCCGCGCCACGGAACCAATTCAAATCTGAGCGCATCGATGGAATCAAACAACGAACCAGCCACGGATTGCACAGATCTCACGGATGGGGAGCAAGGAAGGATGGCAACATAAGGCGCAAAACGCACAAAATCAGGATTAGGATGTTGTGCCTTCTGTGCCTTTTGTGGCCATCCTCCGGGTCTCCTATCCGTGCAATCCGTGGTTAAAGCGTCCTGCCCTCGACGGTGGTGCGCCGGGCGCGCAGCTCGCGCGGCGACAGGCCGAAGTGGCGGCGGAAGAGTTTCGAGAGCTGGTATTCGTCGTTCAGGCCCACCGCCGGTGCGATCGCCTTCACCGGCAGGCCGGACGCCAACATCATCGCCCGCGCCTGGTTCAGGCGCATGAGCTGCAGTTCCAGCATGGGCGTGCGGCCGCTGAGCCGCTTGAATTTCCGGACGAGGCCGAACTTGCTCATGCGCACGTGACGAGCAAGATCGTCCAAGTACACCGGACGGGCGAGGTTCTGCTGCATGTGCCGACGCAGGTCCTCGAGCCACGGATCGGGCGGCGAGGCCTGCAGCCGGCGGACTTCCGTCAGCACCGCCCCCAGCAGCGGATGAAGCTGCACGGCCGGCACCCCGGCCCGCGAGTCCCGCACCAGCCAGCCCACCATCTGGCGGATGCGGGTGTCCGCATCGCGCAGGTGCAGGGCAAAGTCACCCACCATTGCCTGCGTTGCCTTGAAGGAAATGAAGAACGTGTTCACCGGCTCGCGGGGGTCGGAGGTCTCCTTGTGCGCATGGCCGGCCCGGTAAAACAGCAGGTCACCCGGCCCCGCCTGCACGGCCTGTTCGGCCGTCTCGAGCAGCATGCGGCCGCTCAAGACCACGATCAACTCGTGGACCTGATGGCTGTGCAGGGGCATGTGCCAGGTCGGATTCGGCACGACCTCACCGCCGCTGAGGAACTCGCAGGCCATCGCACGCATGGGCAATTTCTGACAAGTCTTGGCAACCGCCGCCATTCACGCGAGCCCGGAATGGTGCTAGGCTGGGGATTATGCCCCAACGCAAGATCCAGATTGCCTTCGCCGGTGTCGGCGGCATGGGCCAGGCCGCCCATCTCCGCAATTACGCCACGCTCCGCGACGACTGCGAAGTCGTCGCCCTCGCGGAGCTGCGTCCCAAGCTCGCCCAGGCCGTGGCGCGCAAGTACGGGGTGCCGCGCGTCTACGGCACGATCGAGGAGATGCTCGCCAAGGAAAAGGTCGACGCGATTGTCGCCTCCCAGCAGTTCACGCGGCACGGGATCGTGGTGACAGAGGTGGCCAAGGCCGGCGTGCCGATCTTCACCGAGAAACCCATCGCCGCCTCCGTGGCCGTCGGCGAACGCATTGTCGCCGCCGTCGCCGCCGCCAAGACCTGGCTCATGGTCGGCTACCACAAGCGCAGCGACCCGGCCACCGAGTACGCCCGCAAGACGATCACCGAGCTCAAGCAGTCCGGCGAGCTCGGCAAGATGAAGTATGTGCGCCTCTCCATGCCGCCAGGCGACTGGATCGCTGCGGGTTGGACCGAAAACCTCGCAACCGACGACGTGATGCCGCCGATCGCGGTCGATCCCAAGCCGCAGGACATGGATGCGGAGACAACGAAGCTCTACGAGGCTTTCGTGAATTATTACATCCACCAGGTGAACCTCCTGCGCTTCCTCGTGGGCGAACCCTACACCGTCTCCTACGCCGATCCGTCCAAGGTGCTCTTCATCGCCCACAGCGCCAGCGGCGTGCCCTGCACAATCGAGATGGCCGCCTACTCCACCAGCATCGACTGGCAGGAGACCGCCCTCGTCGGCTTCGAGCGCGGCTACGTGAAGCTCTCGCTCCCCGCCCCGCTCGCGTTCAACCGCGCCGGCACCGTCGAAATCCTCAAGGATCCGGGCAAGGGCGTCACTCCCATGACCCTGCACCCGCAGATGCCCTGGGTCCACGCCATGCGCAACCAGGCCCTGAACTTCATCAAGGCCGTCCGCGGCGAGGCCCCCGCCCCCTGCCTCGCGCCCGAGGCCCTCGAGGACATCAAGGTCGCCCGCGACTACATCCGCCTGCTGAAGGGAGTCTGACCATGGCCCTCACCTTCCGCAAAGTCGTCCTCGCGGCCGAACGTTACGAATCCGCCGGCGTCTTCGACGTCAACGGCGACGGCATCCCCGATATCGTCAGCGGCAATTTCTGGTACGAAGGCCCGGATTTCCGCAAGCAGCACAAGATCGGGAAGGTCACCGCCCACGACGAGTACTACGATGATTTCTCGACCATCGCCCTGGACATCAACGGCGACGGCCGCCTCGACTACATCACCGGCGGTTGGTGGGGCCAGACCCTGCGCTGGCGTGAGAATCCGGGTGTGAGCGGCCAGGAATGGCCCGAGCACATCATCGCCCAGACCGGCAGCATCGAATCCACCCGCGCGTGGGACGTGGACGGCGACGGCGAACTCGAGATCGTCCCCAACACCCCCGGCGCCCCGCTCGTCGTCTACAAGCTGATCCGCGACGCCGCCGGCAAGGGCACGGGCAAGTTCGCCGCGCACAAGCTCAAGTTCGCCGGGCGCGAGAACGATAGCCAGGGCCACGGCCTGGGCTTCGGTGACATCACGGGCAACGGCCGCGGCGACTTCATCCTGCGCAACGGCTGGCTGGAAGCACCCGCGGACCCGTTCAACAGCACCTGGATCTGGCACCCCGACTTCGAACTCGGCCGCGCCCCCAGCGTACCGATCCTGGTCGTGGACCTCAATGGCGACGGCAAGAACGAGCTCATCCTCGGCGAGGGCCACGGCTACGGACTTTCCTGGTGGGAGCATCAGGTCGATGCCGCGGGCAAACGCACCTGGAAGTGCCACCCCATCGACCCCTACAGCAGCCAGTATCACGACCTGCAATGGGTGGACATCGACGGCGATGGCCAGTGCGAGCTCGTCACCGGCAAGCGCTTCCGGGCCCATCCGCAGGGCGACGGCGGCGACAAGGATCCGTACGGGTGGTACGTCTTCAAATGGACCGGTGAATGCTTCGCCAAGCACGTCATCGACTTCGGACCGCTCGGGTCCGGCAAGGGCCTCGGCATTCACTTCGCGGTCGCCGACCTCAACGGCGACGGCCGCCTCGATGTCGTCGCACCGGGCAAGGACGGACTCGCCATCTACCTCAACCAAGGCACCGCATGAAAATCGGCATGAACCTCCTGCTGTGGACCGCCAAGGTCACCCCAGCGCACGACCGCCTGCTCAAGGATATCCAAAAGACCGGCTACGACGGCGTGGAGGTTCCGATCTTCGAGGGCACGTCCCAAGAGTACCTCGCGCTCGGCGCCAAGCTCCGCGATCTCGGCCTCGGCGCCACCGCCGTCACCGTGATGTCGCCCGAGTGCAGCCCCATCAGCCCCGACCCGAAGATCCGGCAGGCCGCGGTGGATCGCCTCAAGTGGGTCCTCGACCGCGGGGCCGAGTTCGGCGCGGAAGTGCTGTGCGGACCGCTGCATTCGCCGCTCGGCGTCTTCAGTGGCGCGGCGCCAACAGCTGACGAGCGCAAGCGCGGCGCGGAGACGCTGCGCAAGGTCGCCGACCATGCGGCTGCGGCCAACATCAAGTTGGCAATCGAGTATCTCAACCGGTTCGAGGCCTACTTCCTGACCACCGCCGCCGATGCCGTGAAACTCGCCGATATAGTCGACCATCAAGCCTGCGGCGTCATGTGGGACACGTTCCACGCGCACATCGAGGAGAAAGACCCCGCTGCTGCATTGGCGGGCATGAAGCGCCGACTCGTGCACGTGCATCTGAGCGAGAACGACCGCGGCACGCCCGGCACCGGCCAGGTGAACTGGGCAGCCACGTTCTCGACCCTGCGCAAACTGAAATACGATCGCTGGCTCGTCATCGAGGCCTTCGGCCGCGCCCTCCCCGACCTCGCCGCCGCCACGCGCGTGTGGCGCGACCTCTTCGCCGACTCCAAGGATGTCTATCGCGACGGGCTGAAGTTCATCCGCCGCAACCTAAGGCAGAAATAAAAACGGCGGCCGAGGATGGCCGCCGTTGAGTTTGAGAATTTGGATGGGCGCTTATTCGCGCCGCATCGAGAGCAGGTACAGCAGGTGCAGCAGCGAGCTCATGAACGCGGCGACATACGTCAGCGCCGCGGCATTGAGGGTCTGTGACACGCCAGGCATCTCGTCGCGGTCGATGATGCCGAGACCGACCAACTCCACTTTCGCGCGGCGGCTGGCGTCGAACTCGACCGGCAGCGTGATCAGGTGGAAGAGCGTCAGCACCGCGTAACAGACGATGCCGAGGTCGAGCATGATGCCGCCCAAGCCGCCGAAGAAGAAGCCGCCGAGCATGATGAAGGGCAGCATCTGCGACGTGATCATGGTCACCGGCACCAGGGCCATGCGGGTCTTGAGCATGCTGTAGCCGACCTTGTGCTGGATGGCGTGGCCGGCTTCGTGGGCCGCGACGCCCAACGCCGCGAGGCTGGTACCCCGGTAGTTTTCCGAGGACAGCACGAGACGCTTGTGCATCGGGTCGTAATGGTCGGTCAGGTGACCCGAGGTTTCAGCGATCTCGACGTCGTTGATGCCGGCCCGGGCCATGACGGCCTCGGCCGCCTCGCGGCCGGTAATGCGGCCCCGGGAGGCGATGCGAGCATTCTTGTTGTAGGCGCTGGAGACCCGGATCTGCGCGTAGAGCGCGAAGACGAAGGTCAGCAGCAGCAGCACGAGGATGATCGGCGTGGGGATCAGGGCGAAGGCTAGTGACGTGGTCATGGTAGGAACGGCCCAGAACTTACTCATTTCCCTGGGTTTGCCAGCGAAAACCGTCGGAATGGAAAAGGCGCGGCCGGATTCTACCGACCGCGCCTTGGAAGGGTTGCGAGGATTCGACTCAGGCGAGCTTCGGCACGTCGACCCAGCGGCGCTCGGCCCAGGACTTGAGGCCCAGCTCCGCGAGCTGCACGCCCTTGGCACCCTCGAAAAGGGTCCAGCGGAAGGGCTCGTCCTTCACCACGTGGCGGAGGAACAGTTCCCACTGCACCTTGAAGGCGTTGTCGTAAACGGCGTTCGTTGGCACGCGGGTCCAGCCGTCCTTGTAGTTGATCGGGCTGTCGATGTCGGGATTCCAGATCGCACGCGGCGTGGCGGCGAGCGCCTGAGCCTTGCAGTCGCGCAGGCCGGCAACAGCCGAACCGTGGGTGCCGTCCACCTGCAGCGTGAGCAGGTCGTCGCGGTCGACGCGCACGGTCCAGGAGGAGTTGAAATGGGCGATCACGCCGTTGGTGAGCTCGAAGGTGGCGTAGGCCGCGTCGTCGGCGGTGCACTTATAGGGCTTGGCCGCCTCATCCCAACGCTGCGGGATGTGCGTGGCGCCGAGGCAGGTGAGGCTCTTCACGTCGCCGAACAGGTTCTGGATCACGTACTGCCAGTGGCAGAGCATGTCGACGATGATGCCGCCGTCCTCTTCCTTTCGGTAGTTCCAGGACGGACGCTGCAGCTTGTCGTACTCGCCGGTGAAAACCCAGTAGCCGAACTCGCCGCGGACGGAGAGGATCTTGCCGAAGAAGCCGGTATCGATGAGGTACTTCAGCTTGAGGAGGCCGGGCAGCCAGAGTTTGTCCTGCACGACTCCGTTCTTGAGGCCGGCGGCGGTGACTTCCTTCGCAAGGGCCAGGGCCTCGGCGGAGGTCGTGGCGGTCGGCTTTTCGCAGTAGATGTGTTTCTTCGCGGCGATGGCCTTGCGCACGCCGTTGGGGCGCTGACCGGTCAGGGTCGCGTCGAAGTAGACCTGGTTTCCCGTGTCGGCCAGGGCGGCGTCGAGGTTGGTCGTGTAGCGCTTCACGCCCGTGCGCGCGGCGAGCGCGGCCAGCTTGGTCTCGCTGCGGCCGACGAGGATCGGATCGGGCATGATCACTTCGGAGTCGTTCAGCTTGATGCCGCCCTGATCGATGATCGCCTTGATGGAGCGGATCAGGTGTTGGTTGGTGCCCATGCGTCCGGTGACGCCGTTCATGATGATGCCGACTTTGTGCGTGGTCATAGGGAGGAGGGGGTTGGAGTGAGGTGAAAGCTTAGGCTAAAGCCCCGGCTTGCGTTAGAACAATCCCGACTTTTGCTAGCACAAAACCGACGCATGCCCTCCTGGAGCCCCATCCTCGTCCAGAAGATCGAAATCCACGCGCTGGGCTTTGTGCTGCGCAAGCTACAGCTCAACCGCCACCGCGAAACGGAGGTCGCCCCCCACGTCCATGCCTACTCGCAGCTGATCCTGTACCTGAGCGGCGAAGGTCAGCAGTTCGTCAAGGGCCAGGTCCGGCCGGCACGCACCGGTGACCTGTTCGTCATCCCCGCCGGGATCGCCCACGGCTACACGGCCACCGGACCCGGGCGCCCCGTGTGCCTGGTGCTCGACTACGAGAGCACCGACGCCAGTCGCAGGCGCCGCGCCCTGCACCGCCGCCTGAGCCCTGCCACCCTGAACGAACTCAGCCATCTGCTGGCCAAGGTACCGCAGAAGGGCCGCCCCACCCTCGCCGATTACTCCAACATCCTCGCCGTCGTGGCCCGCCTGCTTGGTCCCTCCCGCCAAGCCGAGGCCCAAAGGCCCACTGCGCCCATATTGGAAAAGGTCCGCCCGCTCCTCGACGCGGCGCAGCCATTGGCGGCGGTCGCGCGGCAGGCCGGCTATCATCGCGATCACCTGACGCGCAGACTGAAGCGCGAAACGGGCTTCGGCCTGCAGGCCACGCGCAACCGCATGCGACTCGAGGCCGCCCAAGCCGCCCTGCGCCGCGAACCCTCGGTGGCCGAGGCGTCGGCGCGGGCGGGGTTCGACGATCCCAATTATTTCACGCGCTGGTTCCGCCGGCAAACCGGCCAGACGCCCAGCGCGTTTCTGCGTTCCCTGTGACCGCGCCTCAGGCCCCGGGGGCCTTCGTGCATTGCGGCTGCGCCCCGGAAGGCAGCGGCGGGGTCGGGCCCACGCCGGCCGGCGGCAGCGTGCCGTCCAGCTCCTGCCGCCAGTGGGCGACGTCGCCACCCGGGCAGTAGATGTACATCATGTGCAGCGGCGTGTCGCCGACATTGGTCAACTGGTGGAAAACCGTGGGCGGCAGAAAGACAGCCTGACCTGCCGAGATCTCCTGGCGCTCGGTGCCGACGCAGATTTCACCACGGCCCTGGATGACCATGTAGACTTCCTCCTGCTCCTGATTGTGCCACGGCACCTGGCCGCCGTTGGGCTCGAGCACCACGTAGCCCATGGCAAAGCCCTTGGCCGCAATCGGCTGGCCAGCCTGGCCAACCATGCCGCGAGTCCACCGGCGCGCCGGAAAGGTGCGCCCCTGTATTTTTGCGATATCGGCGATGATCATAAATTAGATTGGAGGGTTAGGAATGCGCCCTCATGCTGCAGGTGTAAATGGCAAATCCCGCCTCTGCGCCCGATCTGCATGCGACGCCCGAATCCGAGGCGCAACAACTCCTCGCCCAGCAGGGCGAGCGCGGGATCAAGGGCGCGATCGACACGCTGATGCAGCAGTTTCAGGTGCTGCAGACGCGGGCGCAGATCATGCTCACGATCACGACTCTGGCGCTGACCATCACCGGGTTCTCCGGCCCGAAGATCGCCGCCGCCGGCCTGTTTGCACGCACCAGCATGGTGCTCGGCATCTTGCTGGTCCTCGCCTCGACGCTCCTGATTCTCGGTGGCAGCCTGCGGGTCCAGTGGGTCACGCAGTTCAAGGCCGACGACGACCACAGCCTGGTCGTGAGCATCCTCCGCTACCGCAACGCCAAGACGAAACTCTTCTTCGCCGAGATCTGTCTCCTGATCGCCGGCCTCGCCTGCTACGTGAGCAGCGTGGTGGCGTATTTCATCGTGGGAGAATAGCGGTCGCAGCGTCGCGGAGGCTTTATGCCAAACCGGCCCGAGCGAGCAGGGCCTGCGGATCGGGATCACGGCCCATGAAACTCCGGTACAGCTCCATCGGATCGGCTGAGTTTCCGCGGCTGAGGATCTGCCGCACGAAATCCGCACCGGTGCGCGCATTGAAGATGCCTTCGCGTTTGAACCGCGTGAATGCATCCGCGTCGAGCACCTCGGCCCACTTGTACGAGTAGTAGCCCGCCGCGTAACCAACCGGGTCGCCGAAGACGTGCGTGAAGCGTCGGATGACCGACGGTGCTGGGGGCTCGGTCGGCACCTGACAGGCAGCCACCGCCGCAGCGGCGGCCGCCACCAGATCCGGCGCCGCCAGGAAGTCCGCCGTCGCGCGGTGCAGCAACAGGTCCACCTTGGCAAATCCGACCTGACGCATCGTTGCCGCCGCCGAGCGGAAATTGCGGGCTGCAACCATCCGCTTGAACAAGTCTTCCGGCACCGGCGCCCCGGTCTCGTGGTGGCGCGCGAACAGGTCGAGGCTCTCGCGCTCCCAGCACCAGTTCTCCATGATCTGTGAAGGGAGTTCGACGAAGTCCCAGGCCACGTTGACGCCGTTGAGCGACTTGATCTCCACCTCGCCGAGCAGGTGGTGCAAAAGGTGTCCGAATTCGTGGAAGACCGTCTCGACTTCCCGATGCGTGAGCAGCGCTGGCTTCCCGGCGGCCGGGGGCGTGAGGTTGCCGCAGATGAGGCCCAGGTGCGGCGCGTGAGTGCCGTCGGGTTGCGGCCCGCCGGTGATCAGGTAGTTCATCCACGCCCCGCCCCGCTTGGACTCGCGCGGATGCCAGTCGGCGTAGAACGAGCCGAGGTGCCGTCCCGCCGCATCGTGGACGTCGTAGTAACTCACTTCCGGATGCCAGACCTCAACATCCCCGGCGGCATGCGGAACCACCTTCACCCCAAAGATGCGTTCCACGAGTGTGAACATGCCCCGGACCACGCGATCCAGCGGAAAATACGGCCGCAGTTGTTCCTCGTCGAAGGCGTACTGTTCCTGCCGCAGCTTTTCCGCCCAATAGGCGACCTCCCACGGCGCCAGGCGGCCGGCCGGCGTACCGGTCTGGCGCGCCTTGAATTCCTCGAGCTCGCAACATTCGCGGCCGAAGGCCGCGGCCGCCCGGCGCTCGAGATCCTCGATGAAGGCCAGCGCGGCAGTGCCGGATTTTGCCATGCGCCGCTCGAGCACGAGATCGGCGAAGTCGGGTTTGCCCAGCAGCGCCGCCTTCTCGGCCCGCAGCTCGAGGATCCGGCGGATCAGAGCAGCATTGTCGTGGGCACCGGTGGCGCCGACCTGTGCCGCCGCCTGCCAAAGCTCGCGGCGAAGCTCGGCATCGTCGGCATAGGTCATGACCGGCTCCAGGGACGGCTGATGCAGCGTGAAGCGCCACGCGGGCCGGTCGGGCGCACCCTGCCCCTTCGCCTCGGCACTGCGGCGGGCGGCGGCCTGGGCATGGGCGGGAATGCCGCGGAGGCGGTGCTCGTCGGTGACGACGAGTTCGAAGGCATTGGTCGCATCGAGCACGTTCTCGGAGTATTTCTGCGTGATCTGGGCCAACTCGCTTTGGATGGCTTCCAGACGCAGCCGCGCCGCCTCCGGCAGGTCGGCGCCGGCCTGGCGGAAATCCGCCAGCGTCTCGTCGCGGAAACGTCGGTGCACGCCCGTGAGCGCCGCGGCTGCGGGCTTGGCGGCGAAGGCCTTGAGACGGGACCAGAGCGCCTGATCGAGCGGGATTCGGGCGTAGAACGCACTGACCTTGGGCAACATCTCGTTATGCGCCGCCCGGAGCGCCGGAGCGTCGGCGACGGACTGCAGGTGACCGACCTTGGCCCACGCAACGTTGAGTTCGTCAGTGGCCCGCTCGAGCGCGAGAAATGTACTGTCGTAGGTGACCGCGGCCAGGGGCTGCGCCCCGATCGCCGCGATGGCCGCCTCCGCCCGCGTCAGGGCCGCCTGGATCGCCGGCGCGATGTGCTCGGGCGTGAGTCCGGACCAGCGGATGTGAAACGCGGGATCAAGAAAGGGATTCATCGGCGTAAAAGCGAAAACCCGGCTCGCAGCCGGGTTTGAGGGAAAGGCAAAAGAGGCGGGGCGCCGCTTACTCGTCGCCGTCGTTGCCAATGGCTTCGACGGGGCAGCCTTCGAGGGCTTCCATGCACTGGGCGATTTCTTCCTCGGTCGTCGGCTGCTTGTGCACGTAGGAGTAGCCACCTTCGTCGTGCCGGGTGAAGAAGCCCGGGGCGGTCTCGCGGCAAAGATCGCAATCAATGCACTGTTGATCCACGAAGAACTTACCGGCCGCGTTGTCCGGCCACTTGTCAGCTTTGTTAGCCATGGTTGGCGGAAAAAGATAGCATTCGGCGGCGCTGTCAAGAGACCTCGCGCCTCGTGACGCAATAATCCCACACCCATACGCCGGGGAAAGCCGCCTGTCTGCTTGTGTTTGCCTGAATCAAAACCTACTTCTGTCCCCAGATGCTATCGGACCGACATTACATGCGCGACAGCTACGATCCCTCCCGCAACGGAGGTGTCTCGGTCATGACCTGGCTGCTGTCGGCGATCATCGCGGGCTTTGTTCTGCAAAATGTTTTCCTGCGGTGGTTTAACGCTGGCGAATTCTTCAACAGCACCTTTGCGCTGAGTCCGTATGCGTTTGGCACCGGGAAGGTCTGGACCCTGCTGACCTACGGGTTCCTGCACGATCCCCGCAACCTGCTGCACCTCCTGGCCAACGTGCTCGCGATCTACTTCCTCGGACGCGAACTGATCCCCCTGCTTGGGACCCGCCGTTTCGTGGGTGTCTACCTCGCGACGGTCGTAACGGGCGGACTCCTGTGGCTCGCCACCAACTGGCAAACCCAGGGCCTGGTGATCGGTGCGTCAGCCGCCGCCTGCGGGTTGCTCATCATCTACGCCGGGTTTTTCCCGCATCGGCCGATAACGTTCCTTCTGTTCTTCATCCTCCCGGTGACGCTCAAGCCGAAGCACATCGCCGTCACCCTGCTCCTGCTCGATCTCGCCGGGTTCGCGTTCTACGAGCTGCTCGGCGCCGCCTCGCCCTTCGGCGTCGCCCACTCGGCACACCTTGGCGGCATGCTGGCCGGCTGGGTCTACTTCCGTTACGTCCACGACCGCGCCTGGCGCCTCAGCTGGCCCAGCCGCCGGGCGAAATCCAACCGGCGCACGGCCGCGATGGACTTCCCCGCCGACGAATCCGACGACGCGGACCTTCCACCCTCCAGCCGCGACCTCCGCGCCGAGGTCGACCGCATCCTCGACAAGATTAACAGCGAGGGCTTCGGTGCCCTGACCCCCGAGGAAAAGCGCCTGCTCGACAGCGCCAAGGACCTCCTCAGCCGCCGTTGAACCGGGCCAACCGACCCGCCGACGTTTGACGCAGGGAAATTGTGTGAAACTTTACCCCGGCACACCCATCTCAATCAGCCCATGCCCATCTCCCTGCCATCGCTCCGCCGCCTGACGTGTTCCCTCGGGTTTTTACTGCTGGCCACCGCCGCGCTCGCGATCACCGACCGCAAGTTCACCACCTCGCCCGTCCTGGCCACCGAGGCCAGCACCATGGTCAAGATGCTGGAACAGTGGCACTACAACCGCGAGGGCGTGCGCAGCAGTGACTTCGCCCAGGTCGTCCCGGACTACATGGAGTCACTCGACGGGCAAAAACTGTTCTTCCTCAGTCCCGACAGGACCGCCTTCGAGGAGCGCTACAACAACCGGCTGTACTGGAACATCGCCTCCATCGGCAACATCGATGCCGCCTACGACATCTATGGCGTCTATGAAAAACGCGTCACCGACCGGATCAACTGGATCTTCACCGCGTTGCAGGAGCCGTTCGACTTCACCACCAACGAGGCATATCGCGCCGACCGCTCGAAATCCGAATGGCCCGCCACCGCCGAAGCGGCCGACGAACTCTGGCGGCAGCGCCTCAAGTTCGAGCTCATTGCCGAACTCCTGAACAAGAAGACCGAGGACGAGGCCAAGCAGGTCGTCCGCAAGCGCTACGAGCGCATGCTCAAGAACCTCGCCGAGATCGAGGGCAGCGACCTCGCGGAACTCTTCCTCTCAACCATCGCCCGCCTTTACGACCCGCATTCGACCTACTTCTCCGCCGAGACCTTCGAGGATTTCGGCATCCAGATGAAGCTCGAGCTCGTCGGCATCGGCGCGCTGCTCGGCGTCGAGGAGGACTACTGCGTCGTGAAGGAAATCGTGCCCGGCGGCCCGGCCGACCTCGGCCGCCAGCTCAAGCCGAGCGACCGCATCATCTCCGTGAAGCAGGAGGGCGGCGAGCCGGTCGAGATCATCGGCATGAAGCTGCGCAAGATCGTGGACCTGATCCGCGGCCCCAAGCAAAGCAAGGTCACCCTCCTCGTCCAGCCCGGCGAGGCCACCGATACCGCCGCCCGCCACGAGATCGTGATCACCCGCGACGTCGTTAAGCTCAATTCGGCGCGCGCCCACGCCGCCCTGTTCCAGGTGCCCGACGGCGCCGGCGCCACCATCCCGATGGGCGTGATCACCCTGCCCTCCTTCTATGGTCCGTCGTCACCCGACGAAACCGATGGCGAAAAGACCAGTGCATCCCAGGACGTCGCCCGGCTCCTCGAGCAGCTGCTCGGCGCTGGCGCCAAGGGCATCGTGCTCGACCTTCGCCGCAATGGCGGCGGTTTTCTGTCCGAAGCCACCCAGCTCACCGGTCTCTTCATCAAGCAGGGTCCCGTCGTACAGGTGAAGGCTTCCTCCGGCGAGATCGCCCTCGACTCCGATGAATCCTCCGCGATCGCCTACGACGGCCCCTTGGCCGTCCTCGTGGACCGTATGAGCGCCTCGGCCTCGGAGATCGTCGCCGGCGCCCTCCAGAATTACGGCCGCGCCATCGTCATCGGCGACTCCTCCACGCACGGCAAGGGCTCCGTTCAGACCGTCCTTGAGATGAAGGAGCTTGTGCCGCAGCTGATGCGCACGCCCATTAAGACCGGTGCCACCAAGATCACCGTCCAAAAGTACTATCTGCCGAGCGGCGCCTCCACCCAGCTCAAGGGCGTCGTGCCCGACATTGTGCTGCCGTCGATGACCGACCACCTGCCCATCGGCGAGTCCGACCTTCCCCACGCCCTCGTCTGGGACGAAATCCCCACGAGCTTCTTTGACGGAAGCCCCCTTGACCCCCAGCTCGTGAGCTCACTGCGCCAGCGGAGTCTGGAGCGCCAAGGCTCGCTCGATGAGTTCAGTTTCCTGCGCCGCAATGTGGATTGGTTCAAGAGCCGCCAGGAGCAGAAGCTTATCCCCCTCAACCTCGACGTGCGCCGGCAGCAACGCGAAACTGATGCGGCCTTCCGCAAGGAGATGAAGACGCTCAAGGAACAGCTCGCCCAGCAGGATTTCCCCTACCGCGAATTTCACCTTGTCCCGCCCCCGCCAAAGCCCGCCCTCAAGGCCCCGGAAAAGCCCGACGCCGATCCCGAGGAAGAAGCCATGGAATCGCTCAGCACCGACGACGACGGCAGCTACGCCAAGGTCGACGTGCCCCTGCGCGAATCCTTCCGCGTCATCGTCGATGCCCTAAGCCTCGGCCAAAGCGGCGAACACCTCGCCGACAACCGCCTCCCGCTCACGGCGCGTTACGTCAACAAGGGTTGAGCCGCAGCCAAGTCTGCAGCTGGGCTCGCTGAGCCCGGGGATTGGAGGCCGGGGTCATCGACCCCGGCTACAGGCAAGCCATCCTCATCCCTTTCGGGCGAAGACAAACCGATCGCGCCCGGTCAGGTCCGGCCGCGACTCGGCGCCCACGAGACCGTGCTGAGCCGCCGCCGCGATCAGCGCCGCGTGCTGGGCGATGCCGGTCTCCAGCGCGAGCAACCCGTCGGCCGTGAGATGCACGCCGGCCGCGGCGATGATCGCCGCCAAAGCCGCCAGCCCATCGCTGCCCGGCGTCAGCGCCCCGCGGGGCTCATGGTCGCGCACCTCGGGCGCCGCCGCTGCCACCTCGGCCTCGGAGAGATAAGGGGGATTGGAAACGACCAGCTCAAAAGATTCTCCTGCCAGCGCCGAGAACCAGTCGGACTCGAGCCAGCGGACACGGCCATCGAGTCCATTCAAGGCAGCATTTTCCCGCGCCAGCGCCAGTGCCTCCGCGCTCGCGTCGGTCGCCACGATCTCCGCCATCGGATACTGCCGCGCCAAGGCGAGCGCGATCGCGCCCGAGCCCGTGCCGAGATCGAGGATGCGTCGCGGGGCCTCGGCGAGGCGGGCGATCGTCAATTCGACCAGCAGCTCGGTCTCCGGACGCGGAATCAGCGCCCGGCGGTCAGCCTTCAATCGGAGGCCGTGGAATTCCGTCTCGCCGAGAATGTGCTGCAACGGCTCGCGCTGGCCGCGCCGCCGCACCAGCGGACGGATCTTCTCCAGTTCAGGTTCCGTCAGTGGTCGCTCGAACTGCAGGTAGAGCTGCATGCGCTTCAGGCTCAGGGCATGACCGATGAGCAGTTCGGCATTCAGCCGCGCACTCTCGACGCCCTTGCCGGCGAGAAATTCGGCCGAGCGTTTGATGATCTCGAGAACGGTGAGCATCTCAGTCCTCGTCTCCCGTCGGTCGCGCCCGGGCGGCCACGGGCTGGCCGGTCAGGCGCGCGAACTTCTCCTCGTAATCAGCCTGTTGGAGCGCCTCGACTACCGGATCAATCGCGCCTTCCATGACCTGCGGCAGGTTGTAAAGCGTGAGTCCGATGCGATGGTCGGTCAGGCGATTCTGCGGAAAGTTGTAGGTCCGGATGCGCTCGCTGCGGTCGCCCGAACCGATCTGGCTGCGACGCTCGGCCGCGTACTTGGCCCGCTCCTCGTCCTCCTTGAGCTTGAGCAGACGCGAGCGCATCACCGCCATGGCGCTGGCCTTGTTCTTCTGCTGGGAACGTCCGTCGGCGCAGAAGACGATCATTCCGGTCGGCTTGTGGATGATGCGCACCGCCGAGTCGGTCGTGTTGACGCCTTGCCCGCCGGGGCCACTGGCTCGCTGGACCGTGATCTCGAGGTCCTGCGGATCGATCTTCACGTCCACTTCCTCGGCCTCGGGCAACACCGCGACCGTGACAGTGGAGGTGTGGATGCGGCCGTTCGCTTCCGTCACGGGCACGCGCTGCACGCGGTGGACGCCGCTCTCGTACTTGAGTTGACGGTAGACGTCGGTGCCCGTGATGAGAAAGATGACCTCCTTGAAGCCGCCTCGCTCCGAGGGGCTGCTGCTCATCGGCTGGATGGACCAGCCATGCGCCTCCGCGAATTTCGAATAGAGTCGGAACAGCTCCGCCGCAAACAGGCTCGCCTCCTCGCCGCCGGTGCCGGCGCGGATTTCCATCACGGTGTCACGCGAGTCGGTGGGTTCCGGCGGGATCATCGCGAGGAGGATCGCCTGGTGCAGCTGGCTCATTTCCACCTGGAGCGCGGGGAGTTCCGCCGCCGCGAGCTCCTTCAGGTCGGGATCGGCGGCCGGATCGCGCTGCAGCGCCCGCGCCTCGGCGATCTCGCGCTCGAGCTTGCGGTAGCGGGCGTGGTCGGCAACGAGGCGCTGGAGCTTTTGCTGCTCGCGCGTGATATCCGCCGCCTGCCGCGGGTTCTGGTAGAAGGCGGGATCGGCCATCTGCGCGCCCAGTTCGTCAAGGCGGCGCTGAAAGGGAGTGATATCAGGGAGTTCGTCCATGCAGGATCCGTCGATGGGTCATTTGTTAATTGCGTGGGCCGGCACGAGCGGCCAAACAAGGCGGAAGTGAGCCGGGAGGAACCCCTACCGGTGCTGATCAGCAATGCCTACGACGCTCTTCACACAGAACATCATCGCCTGCATCTGGGATTTCGACAAGACCTTAATCCCCGGCTACATGCAGGCCCCGCTCTTCCGCCGGTTCGGGATCGACGAGGCGACGTTCTGGGCCGAGACCAACGCCATGCTCGAGAACTACCGCAAGCGCGGTTACCACCTCTCGGGCGAGATCAGCTATCTGAACCACATCCTCACGTACGTGCTCGCCGGCAAGTTTGGGCGGCTGAACAACCGTCAGCTGTTCGAGTGCGGCAAAGACATCGAATTTTATCCGGGACTGCCCGGTTTCTTCGACACGGCCAAGGGTTACGCGGCGGAGAAGCCCGAGTACCGCAAGCATGACATTCGCCTTGAGCACTACATCGTCAGCACCGGCCTGGCCGAGATGATCCGCGGCAGCCGGATCACCCCGCACGTCGAGGGTATCTGGGGCTGCGAGTTCATCGAAAATCCGCTCCAACCCGGTTTTCTCCAGCAGAGCGAGATGAACCTCAGCGCCGACGCCGAGATCGCGCAGATCGGGATGGTCATCGACAACACGACCAAGACCCGCGCCCTATTCGAGATCAACAAGGGCACGAACAAAAATCCGGCCATCGAGGTAAACGCGAACATCCGCCCTGAGGACCGGCGCATTCCGTTCCAGAACATGATCTATATCGCCGATGGTCCGAGCGACATCCCGAGCTTCTCGGTCGTGAAGGGCGGCGGCGGCAAGACTTACGGCGTCTACAATCCCGCGCACAGCGGCGAATTTGAGCAGAACGACCGACTGCTGCAGGCGGGCCGCATCCACGGCTACGGCCCGGCGGATTACACCGACGCCAGCAATACGGCGCGCTGGTTGCGCATGCACATCCATGCGATCTGCGACCGCATCGTGACCGACCGCGAGCAGGCCGTCGCCCAGAAGACAACCAAGCCCCCGCGACACCTCAACGCCACGCCGGAGGAAGAGGCCGCGAAGCGCGCCGCCAAGGCGCCGAAGCAGTCGACGTTCCTCGAGTAATCGGGCGAACCCACCGTTAACCGCCCGGGCAGAATCTCAGAGTTTTCGAAGCGCGCAAAAAAAAACGCACCGCCGAGTGGCGGTGCGTTTTGCTTTGGGAATCTTGGGCGATCAGCCGACTGCCGGGCTGACCGGAACGACCTGACCCGGGTCGACGACGGG
>CAYHEW010000027.1:0-56038 GCA_964355715.1 uncultured Opitutaceae bacterium
TGCCTTCTGTGGCCATTGCATCAGGTATCTTCTGCCTGATCCGTGCAATCCGTGTAATCCGTGGTCAATTTACTCCGCGACCTCCGCGCCTCCGCGTGAGCACCGAACTCGACCCGCTGCATTGACCATCGCCGCTTCCCCGCGTAAAAATTCCCCATGCACTATCGGCAACTCGGCTCCACCGATCTCAAGGTCTCGCGCATCTGCTTCGGCTGCTGGCAGCTGAGCCCGGCGTGGTGGGGCGAGGTGCCCGTGGAACCCTGGGCGGCGGCGGTGAAGGCGGCGCGCGACTGCGGCGTCAACTTCATCGACACGGCCGATGCCTACGGCGACGGCTTCGCCGAAACCGAGCTCGGCAAGCTTTTCAAACGCGAGGGCGGGCGCGACGAGTTCGTGCTCGCGACCAAGTTCTACTGGAATTTCAGCACCGGCCCGGCGCGCTATCCCGACACGACCCGCGACTATATCCTCCGCGCCTGCGAGGCCTCGTTGCGACGGCTGCAGACGGACCACATCGATCTGTATCAGATCCACGCCTGGGATCCCATCACCCGCCCCGATGAGGTCGCGGCCGCCTTCCAGCAGCTGCGGCGCGAGGGCAAGGTGCGCTGGTTCGGAGTGAGCAACCTCAACCCGGAGCAGATGGACCTCTACCGCGCGCACTGGGACGTGAGCAGCCTGCAACCGCCCTACAGCCTGCTCGCCCGCGACATCGAGCAACGCGAACTGCCCTATTGCCTGCGGCACAACATCGGCGTGCTCAACTACTCGTCTCTGCACCGCGGGTTGCTGGGCGGGAAATATACGGCCGACACGACCTTCGCGGATCACCGGGCCAAGGCGCCGCTCTTCCAGGGCGCGGGCCTCAAGATCATCCTCGCCGCAGTCGAGGAGGCCAAGGCGATCGCCGCGGAGCAGGGTCTGACCATGGCCCAGCTCGCCGTGCGCTGGGTGCTCACCAACCCCGCCATCACGAGCGCCATTGTCGGCGTAAAGAAGCCCGAGCACATCACCGACATCGTCAAGGCCGTCGAGGGCGAGCTCCCGCAGGTACTCTGGCACCGCCTCGCCGCGCGCTTCCGCCAGGCGCAGACCGAGGCGCTGGCGGCGAAGTGAAATAGCGTTGTAGCCGGGCTCGCTGAGCCCGGTTTCCCAAGCACCGGGGTCAACGACCCCGGCTACACCAGCGGCGCGAAAGTCACCGACCACCCCGCCTCGCCGTCGGCGCCGAAATTCAGCGCGCACCGGATGACGAGACTCTGATCCCGGCCGTCCTTGGCGATCCAGTGTCCGAGGGGATTCACCACGCGGACGTTGTTGGGCGCGTGCAGAAAGACGCTGCCCTGTTCGCCCGGAGGACGCTTAGCCCGCCCGCTGAGCGTGCTGGTGACCGCGTCCCAGTGCACGGCGGAGATCTCCATCTCACCCATGAGCACATGCAGATCGGTGCCGAGCAGCAGCGGACGCGCCTCCGCCCGTACCAGGCGAAAGACCTTCACGGCGCCGGCGGGGATCACGGCCTCGAGCTGGCCGCGAACCCGGCCGACGAAGCGCTCGTCCCAGAACTCCCAGACGAGATATTCCGCCTCGGGCGCAAGGCCCAGCCGTTCGAGCGCGACCGGCAGGCGCAGTTCGGTCGCGGCAAAATTGTACACGGCGACGACATCGTGCCGGCCCCACGGTTTTTCGATCCGGCGGTGGAAGACCTTCGGATGATCCGGGTAGGGCGATTCGAACAGGTCGACTGGGAACGCCACCTCCGGCGAGCGCGGCAGCGTCTTCTTGATGAGCGCTAGGCGCTCCGCCGCCATGCGATCCACGTCGTCGCCCAGCATCGAAGGTCCACCGCATAGGGCATGCATGGTCGCATGGATGCGCGCGTCGGACAGCGGCAGCGGCTGGTCCACGGTCAGGACATTACCCGCGTCGTTGAGGTAGAACCGGCGGTGCGTATAGCGCGCGCCGGCCTGGTTGCGCAGCGCCGGGACACAGCCGTTCCAGGCCGAAGCCTTGTTGATCATGTACGTCGCCGGATAGAACGACGAGCCACCCGGGGTCAGCGAACGGCCCTCGCCGAAGTCCGCGCCGGTCCGCACCGCATCGGCGATGCCGACGGTGTGCAGCGTCGGCCCGGTGCTGGCCAGGAGGTAAGTCTCGGGCCCGGCCGCCCGCCGGATCACCTGCAATGCGTTCCGGAAGGACTCGGCGCCGGGGACGACCCGAGGATCGTGGAATGGTCCGTGGTTCGCGCCGGCCTGCGGGCCGGGGCGGTTGAGCTTCCCGCCGCCCGCATAGAGGAAATCGATCATGTAGTACCGCACGCCGCGCTCGCGATTGTGCGCAAAGGCCCGCTCGAGGTAAGCGAGGGCCTTGGGGTGCGTGGGATCGAGCGCGTAGAGCACGGGCCGTTGATCCATCGGCAGGCGACCCATCTCGCCAAAGTTCCAGCGCTCGAGGCTGACGAGCAGCGATCCGTCGGGATTTCGCACAAGGGCGTCGCCCAACTCCTTCACCTCTTCCTTCAGGTGACTCGAGATCCAGAACGGTCCGCACCACAGACCCAGTTTGAAACCCAGCTCGCCGAGCCGGCGGACCAACGACTCTGGACCGCTCGGGAAATTCTTCTCGTTCCACCCGAACCAAGCCCCGGGCTGGCTGCCCGGCAGGTTGGCAATACTGACCCACACGTATCCGAAGCCGAAACCCGCCAGGCGACGATTGATCGCGGCGCAGTTGCGCAGCACGACGTCCTCGTAGCATTCGACGTTGAACCCATCCACCCAACTCCAACCCACCCACCCGAGCGGAGTCGTCGGCCACACCCGCGGTTTGACCTCGGCCGCCACGATCTCGGCCCAGCGATCGAGCTGTGTATGCGGATCGCGCCCGATCTGCAGGGTGAAGGTTTCCACCGGAGTCGTTGCGCCCGGCGGCAGCTGCCAGCCGGCGAAGTCCGCCTGCGCCGCCACCTCCTGCACTCCGGTCACCGTGGCAAGGTGATGGATCTCGGTGTCGTTGCGCAGGAAGGTCGTGAATCCCACCTGGATGGCGGTCGGTCCCGCGGGATCGAAATACTGGTTCTTGATCTTGCTGCCCGCCGGTGAAATCGGGTCGCCGAGTCGCAGTACCACGCGCTCCTGCTGACCCGGTTGCCCGGGGAGATAGACGGTCGTGGGACCCAGCGGCAGGGCGGCCGCGCGGAACGGCCACACGCGACCAAGCGCAACGGCCGTGGCGCCGCGATTCTCGAGCGTGGACCGCAGCGAAACGAGCCCGTTGGCCACATCGGTCTCGGCGCGGACGGTCCAGGTCAGCGGCGGCGCCGCAAAGCGGAGCGTAAGGACCCACGGCGGGCCGGCGTCGTGACGCACCTCCGCCGAGGCCGCATCGAGTTCGCGCCCATCGGCCTCGAGGGCGAGCCGCCACACGACCTCGGGGCCATGGGCGGGAACAAAACGCAGGACCTGGCGCGAAGAGTCGAAGGTCAGCATGAGGACGCGGCGGCGAACGCCACGCTGTCAGCGTGCATGGTCAATCCCCGAAGGCAAAAACCAACTTAAGGAACGCGTCGGTCAGTTATGCACCGGTAGGCCGCGAGCTTGCTCGCGCTCAAGCATGCAGCGCGCGCCCAACCTGCGCCCGCCAGCTGGCTGCCTACCGCGGACCAGAATCAGTTCTTGCCCCAGACGTGCGGAAAGTGGTCGCCCTTGAGGATCTCGCCGTCGGCCACGGTGACAAACTGCTTCATGCAGTGCTCGCCGGAGGCAACGTAGCGCGTGTCGCCCGTCATGTAATGCAGCGCGATCGCGCGGCGCGGACGGCCGGAGGTGTTGGCGTGCGAACCGTGCCACGTGAGGGCGTGGTGAAAATGGACCTCGCCCTTCTTCACCGGGCAGGTGCGGACCGTGACCTTGCGACCCTCGAACTCGGCGGGGACGTCCTTCACGAAATCCTTCCACGTGCGGAGGAAGTCCATGTGGTCGCCCCACAGGTGCGATCCCGGGACCATGCTCATGCAGCCGTTGTCGACATCGACGTCGTCGAGCGCAACCCAAGCGGTGACCTCGGTCATCGGGCGGATGATCGGCCAAAGGGGGGCGTCCTGGTGCCACATGTTCACGCCGCCCTTGGCGGCCGGCTTGTACTGGATCTGGTCGTGCCAGATGCGCAGGTCCTTCGCGCCGGTGAGCTGGGCGATCTCCTCGCCGATGACCGGATGGCGGATGAGTTGCGCGAACGGCTGGCTCGCCTCCCAGATGTTCACGATCTGCCAGACCGGGGCGGACTCGTCGCCGGTGAAATTGTGGCAGAGGACGGGTTGCGGGATGTCCTTGCGTTCGCGCTGGGCGATGACGCGCTCGACTTCGGAGCGCAGGGCCTCGACCTCGGCGTCGGTGAGGACGGTAGGGCCGCGGAGGTAACCTTGGGTCTTGAACTCGTTGACTTGGGCAGGGGTGAGCATGGGTGTGGGTGGGTGCGGCGAACCTAGGCGCCCACCGTGAATTGTCATCCGCTCACCCTTGGCCGCCGCGCGCAGGTGTTGGCGATTTCTCCTGCCGGCCCGGCAGGAGGGCCGCCCGGTAGTGGGCGGGCGAGAGGCCGTCGATGCGGCGGAAAACCTTGCTGAAGTGGCTCGTGTCGCGGAATCCGGTGCACGCTGCGATCTCCTTCACCGACATCCGGGCATCGGCGAGCAGCCGCCGGGCTTCCTCGACGCGCAGGCGGCGCAGGTAGTCGAGTGGCGGGTAGCCGGTGACTTCGCGGAAGACCGCTTGCAGGCGGCTCGGGCTGAGGCCGGACACGCGTTCGAGCGCGGCGTGGTCGATCCGATTGCCAAGGTGGGCGTGCATGTAGGCCGTGACCTGTTCGACGCGGGCATGCTGGCGCAGATCGTCGGCAGGGCCGCGTCCGCCCGCCGGCTCGGCCAGCAGGAGCAGCAGGACTCCGGCCAAATGCGCCGAAGCCATGGCGGGGCCGAGCGCGCCGGAGGCGGCATGCGCCGCCACCACCGCCTGCAGGCCGCGTTCGACGCGATGGCCGGCATAGAGGCGGCGCTGCAGCGGGATCTGCAGGCCATGCGTGAAGCGCACGCGGAAGGGCCGCCGCTGGTCGAGCCCGCGGGCCGTCGCCGGAATCCCCGGGGCGAAGTCGAAGTGCACGGCAATATGCTCGGATGCGCGGGTGCCGTCCGCCTCGAAACTGTGCGGCACGAACGGCGGGATGAGCAGGAGGTCGTGCGCCACGAGCGGCCGGCGCTGCCCGGCGCAGGTCCAGCGTCCGCCGCCTTGGACGATCAGGACGAGTTCGTAGTCCAAAATGATGCGCCGCGGGATCTGCAGCCCGCCCGCCAGACGGTGGGCGATGCGCACCACCGGATGAATCTGTTCCGGCCGCAGCGCATACGCCCGCCGGACCCCGGGCACGGCCGCCGGAGCCGGCCGCTGGATGGACTCCGCGGAAAATGTGCGGGATCGGGGCGACGGCATCGGCCGGCAGCGTGACGAATCGTCCGCCGGTGACAAGCCGGCCGCGGGGCGGCGGACTGTCCTCGCCCACGCCGGACTTGCCTCCCCCGGCCTTCCTCGCAGCGTTTTGGCATGTTCGCGAATTTTGCAGACCGCACCTGGCTTTGGCTGGCGGCGGAGTTCTACCTGGTGGGATTCCTACTGGGGACCTGGTCGTTCCTGCGGGGCGGCCGGCCGCTCAATGTGGCCACGTACACGCTCATCGTGGCCGGCTACGCCATGCAGCTCACCGGCTTGTACCTGCGCGGCATGGCCGTGGGCGGCTGCCCATTGGGCAATACGTTCGAGCTGTTCCAGTTCACGGCCTGGTCGGCCATCTCGCTCTACCTCGTCATCGGCGTGACCTTCCGGACGAGCCTCCTCGGCTATTTCACCTCGTGCCTCGCGGCCGTGCTCACGCTGCTGTCGCTGTCGATCCCGGCGTGGGACAGCACCCGCAGTTCCGGCATGTTCGGCAACAATCCCTGGATCGAGTTTCACGCCGCGCTGGCGCTGTTCAGCTACGGCGTCTTCGGCCTGCTCGCGCTGACGGCCCTGATGCTGCAGTTGCGCAACTACTCGCTGAAGAACAAGCGCGTGGGCGGCTGGTTCTCCTTCCTGCCGTCGCTTTACGACCTCGACCTCATCAGCGTGCGGCTCCTGGTCTTCGGCGTGATGCTGCTCTCGGGCTCGCTGTTGGTCGGCTCGGTGCACTGGGTGCAGAACACCGAATCGGTCCACTGGCCGAAGCTCCTCACCACCGTCACCGTCTGGCTGTGCTACACCGTTGCCCTGGCCCTGCGCCTGCGCGGGCAGCTGGGCGCACGTCGCTTCGCCTGGTCGGCCCTCATCCTGTTCGCGCTCGCCCTGCTCTCCCTGGGTGTGATCGACGCCAACCGCCGGCATTCCGCCCCGGCCGCCATCCACCGGACATGAGCCAGAACGCGCCCGACGCCCACGGCCTCTTCGTCTTCGGGGCCACCCACCGCACGACACCCATCGAGGTGCGCGAGAAGCTTTCGCTGCCCAAGCCCACCGTTGAGCAGCTGCACGCCGCCATCGCAAAGATCGAGGGCCTGCGTGAGTACGCGGTGCTCAATACCTGCAACCGCATCGAGTTTTATGGCGTGGCCGACACCCCCGCGGCGGCGGCCGGGATGCAGGCCGCGTTCTGCCAGCACCAGCAGTTCGCCGAGGAGGAGTTTGCCAAATACCGGACGACCCACACCGGCCCGGCGGCGGTGCAACACCTGCTCGAGGTGACGGCCGGCATCGATTCCCAGCTGGTGGGCGAGACCGAGATCCTCGGACAGGTTAAGGACGCCTACGCGGCCGCCCAGTCGCGGAAATCCACCGGCCCGGTGCTGAACCGCGTCTTCCAGAAATCCTTCCAGGCCGCGAAGCATGTCCGCTCCAGCACGGCGATCACCGAGGGCCAGATCAGCATCGCCAACGTCGCCGTCGAGCTCGCCGGCAACATTTTCGGCAAGCTCGATGCCACGCGGGTCCTCCTGCTCGGCGCAGGCGACATCGGCGAGAAGACCGCCAAGGCCTTCCGCAGCCGCGGCGCCGCGGCCCTCACGGTTTCCAGCCGCAGCCTCGATCGCGCCATGGCCCTTGCCACCGAGCTCGGCGCGCAGGCCCTGCCCTTCGAGCACCGGGCCGAACATCTGGCGCAGTTCGACGTGGTCGTGTGCTCCACCTCGGCGCCCGATGCCGTTATTCTCACGGGCGACGTGCTGAACGCCATGCGCCGCCGCGCCTCGCGGCCGCTGTTCCTGATCGATCTGGCCCTGCCCCGCGATGTCGAGGCGGGCGTCGCTCGCCTCGAGAACGTCTACCTCTACAACCTCGACGACCTCGCGAAGATCGCCGAGGAAAACCGCGCTGCGCGCGAGGCCGAGATCGCCAAGTGCCGCCAGATCATCACCGAGCGCGCCGCCGCCCTGTGGCAGCACGTCGCGCCGCAGGTGGTTGGCGGCGCACGACCGGCAGGCAACCCAGACGCATCCACCCAAGGCGACGCCTGAGCGATTTGCCCGGGACCACCGGGTCACGCTTTTGCACCGCGCCCGCGGCGGGCGCGGGCGAGCGCGGCGGCGAGTTCCTCGCGCTTCACGGGCTTGCTGATGTAATCGTCCATGCCGGCGGCCAGACAGGCTTCGCGGTCGCCCTGCATCGCATTGGCGGTGACGGCGATGATCCACGGTCGCTGGGTGGGATCAGGCCACGCGGCGACGATGCGACGGGTGGCCTCGAGGCCGTCCATCTCAGGCATTTGCATGTCCATCAACACGATGCTGTAAACCTGGCGGCGCAATGCCGCGATGGCCTCGTTGCCGTTGGCGGCGACATCGGCCCGGTAACCCTGTTTCTCCAGCATCATGAGGGCGACCTTCTGGTTCACGGTGTTGTCCTCAACCAGCAGGATCGGCCCGCCCGCGACGGTGTCGCGGCGCGGGAACGGACTTGTCGACTGGCGGGGTCCGATCGGGGCCGGGCCGGTGCGGAAGAGCGACGCCAGCACCTCGAAGATGCGCGCGGGTTTCGCCGGTTTGGTGAGATGGGCCGCGAACGGACTCTCGCCCGCGATCAGTTCACGCTGACCGAGCGACGAGAGCAGAACCAGCGGCAGGCGCTCCGGCGGACGCAAGCGGCGGATGGCGACGGCCAGCATGAGGCCATCCATTTCCGGCATCTGCATGTCCAAAATCGCGGCGTCGAAATCCTCCCCGGCTTCCAGCCAGGCCAGCGCCTCCGTCCCGTTGGCGGCCGCCCGCGCGGACATGCCCCAGCCGGCCGTGAGCGAGGTGAGGATGCGGCGGTTGGTGGCATTGTCGTCCACCAGCAGCAGCCGTTTCCCCTCAAGGTGCGCCAGGCCCGGACCGTGGTAGGGCTTCGGTTTGCTGGGGACCGTGCCCACGAGCACCGTAAAACGAAAGGTCGAGCCCCGGCCGATCTCGCTCTCCACCCAAAGCCGTCCGCCCATGAGTTCTGCGAGACGCTTGCTCACGACGAGCCCCAGGCCCGTGCCGCCGTAACGCCGCGTGGTCGTCGCATCGACCTGGGTGAACGGCTGGAAGATCCGCTGCAGCCCCTCGGCCGAGATGCCGATGCCCGTATCGGCCACGGCGAATTCCAGCTCGATCCGGTCGGCGCCATGCGGGCGCGAATGCACGCTGAGCACCACCTCGCCGTGTTCGGTGAACTTGACGGCATTGCCGAGCAGGTTGACGAGGATCTGCCGCAGCCGCGTCGAGTCGCCGCGCACGCTGCCCGGCACCCCGTCGGCGATCTCGTACAGCAGGTCGAGGCGCTTCTCGGTCACGCGCGGCGCGAGCAGGTCCAGCGCCCCCTCGACGGTCTCGCGCAGGCCGAAGTCCTCGACCTCAAGCTCCATGCGGCCTGACTCGATCTTGGAGAAGTCGAGGATGTCATTGATGATGGTGAGCAGCGCGTCGCCGCTCAGGCGGATGGTCTCAGTGTAGTCCCGCTGCTCGGCCGTGAGGGCGGAGTCGAGCAGCAGCGAGGTCATGCCGATCACACCGTTCATCGGCGTGCGGATCTCATGGCTCATCATCGCGAGGAACTGGCTCTTCGCGAGGTTGGCCGCCTCGGCCGCCTCCTTGGCCGCGCGCAGCTCCTCGGCCTGGCGGCGGGCGTCGGTGATGTCCACGAGGGTGGCCACCTCCTGGTAGCCGCGGCCGTCCAGGTTGGGAAAGCGGCGCACCGACAGGACGGCCCAGACGGGATCCCGGCCGGGCAGGAGGTAGCGTTTCTCGAGCGAGAACCGGTCGATCTCGCCCTGGTCGAGCTTCGCGAAGAGCTCCCGCTGCCGCGCGTAGTCCTCCGGCGGCGTGATGCGGGCAAAGACCGCCGGATCCTGCATCTCCGCGAGCGTGAGGCCGGTGATGCGCTCGTGGGCGGCGTTGGCCAGCGCGGCCGTGCGCTTGTCGCCCTCAACCGTGTGGAGGTGGATACCCACCGGCACGACGTCGAAGATGAACCGCAGCTGTGCCTCCTTGTGCGCCAGCTGCTCCTCGGCGTCCTTGCGCTCGGTGATGTCGATGATGGTGGAGATCTCCTGATCGATCAGCCCGTTCCCGTTGCGGTAGGCCTTGCAGTGCAGGAGGACCCAGACAAGCCGGCCATCGCGCCGCTGGTAGCGCTTCTCGAGCGAGAATTCGTCGATCTCCCCGCGATCGAGCTGGGCGCGGAGCGCGTCCTGCCGGATCAGGTCCTCGGGATGGCTGATCGCACGCACCTGGGCCGCGTCGCTCAGGTCCTCCCGCTTGAGGCCGCTGACGGCAAAGAACCAGTTGCTGTGCCGGCTCTCGATGCCCTGCTCGGTGTAGCGGATCCAGCTCACGCCGATGGGCACGTTGTCGAAGATGAACTGGAGCTGCGCCTCCTTGCGGGCCAGCGCCTCCTCGGCCCGCTTGCGCGCGGTGATGTCGAGCTGGATCGACATGAACCCGGTGACCTTGCCGGCGGCGTCGCGCAGGGGCTGCATCTCGCATTCGCACCAGACCTGCCGGCCGTGCTTGGTGTAGTTGAGCATCTCGCCGCGGAACTCCTCGCCCTGGCGGGCCGCGCGGGCGATCGCGGCCAGGACCCGCACGTTGGTGCCCGGGCCGCGCACGAGGTGCGGGCCGAACTGGCCCCGCGCCTCCTCCAGCGTGTACCCGAAGAGACGGGTGAAGGCCTCGTTGATCCACACCACGTTGCCCGCCGCATCCGCCAGGCCCATCGCATTGGTGGTGTGCCGGGCGATCATCGCCAGGCGCTGGTTCTCGTCCTCGGCCCGCCGCAGGTCACGGGTCATCTTGTCGGCCATGACCCGCGCCCGGACGCGCGTGCGGGCCAGCGACCAGGCGAGAAGCGCGGCCATGCCGCTCAGCACGAGGCCGCCTGCGGCGATGGAAAATGGCAGGAGGCGGTTGGTGCGGAAACCGAACTCCGGGCGCGAACCGATCCACACGGTCCAGGGCTGGCCATAGACGGTCAACACGGCCTGCCGGGTGTGGACGCGATCCATCGAGGCCCGGCCCAGCCGCGAGGCCGCCGCCTCAAACATCGTGCCCGCCTGCGAGTCGTACAGCTGGGTCTCCGGGCTCGGTGCCTCGCCCTGGAAGACCTTGAGATCGGCCTGCCGGCTCGCGACGTCGGCAATGCCCGTCATCAGCAGATTCGTGCGCAGCGAGACGTAGACCCAGCCCTGCAGCGCCTGGATCCGCGCCTCGGGGGTCCCGGGATCGCGCGCGGTGCCGGCATACACTGGCAGCAGGAGCAGAAACCCCGGCACCGTCTCATTGTCGTGCACGAGGCGGATGCGACGCGTGAGTGTCAGCCGCCCCGTGGTCATGGCCTCCTCGGCCGCGGCACGCCGCGTGGTGCCGGACCCGATGTCCTGGCCGAGTGCCGCGCGATTGCGGGCCAGCGGACCGATGTGGGTGACGACATAGAGCACGTCGCGCGGACTGTCGCGCTGGACCGTGAAATCGGCGGCCCCGCCGGCCCGCTGCCGCGCCTCGAGCGCCGCGATCTCGGACCGTGCCACGCGCTGGATGTAGCCCATGCCGACGACACCGCGTTGCAGAAAGGATTCCAGCGATTCGGTGTATTCGAGCCAGTCGTTGAGCGATAGCTCAGGCCGGGTGCGCATCAGGTACTGGGCCCCCTGCAAAGCCTCCGCCGCCGAGTCGAATCGTTCCTGGATGGAGGCCGTGATGCGCTCCGTCATGCGGTCGAAGCGCGCCCGGTCGCTCCGCTCGGTCTCCAGCCGCACCAGCCACCAGGCCCCGAAGGAGAGCAGGCAGCCGCCGAGGAAGACCAGCACCGGCAAGAGGCGGCTCTGCAAGAACCGTCGGATAATCTGCGGCGCGTCAACGGCCATGCGCCGGAGAGCAAAACTGTCTTTCGCGCTAAAGCGAAGGCCTTTTTTGAGCAGAACCTTCCCGGATCACAAATGCCGCATGAGCCAGCCGGCCACATCGACGTCGGCCGGGTGGTCGAGCAGGGCGCGCAGCCGGGTCTGCTGATCGGTCGTGCGGGTGAGACGCGCGGGATTGACCAGGCAGTCCTGCAGTTGCGCTGCCAGCACCGCCGGCCGGGCTGCACCCTGGATGAATTCCGGGTACATCGGCTCCTTGAGCAGCAGGTTGGCGATGCCGATGTAGTCGAGCTTCACCCACCAGCGTGCCAGCAGGTAGGTGACGGGATTCGTCCGATAGGCGATCGCGCCCGGGATGCCCGCCAGCGCGCAATGCAGCGACATCGTGCCGGAGCTGGTCAGAACGGCCGCGGCTGCGACCGACTCGCCCGTGCGCGCCAACCGGCAATGCGGCGGATTCCACTGGCGCAGCACGGCGCCGACCTCGTCGCTGGGATAGATCACCACCGCCTCGCGGTCGCCACCCTCGGCCCGGTAACGGGCGAATGCAGCGAGGAGGTCGGGATAGATCCTCGCCACGGCCTGCGTGCGACTGCCGGGCAGCAGCAGCACGGGGCCCGCCGGATCATGGGCCACGGGCGGACGGTACCCGGCAGCAAGAAACGGATGTCCGACAAACTCGACCGGCAGGCGCGTGTCGGCATAGCACGCGGTCTCGAAGGGAAAGATCACCGCCAGCGCATCGAGGTCGCGGGCCATCGTGTGACGCCGACCGGCCTTCCAGGCCCAGATCTGCGGCGAGATGTAGTAAAGCAGCTTGATCGGGCCCCCGCCCTGCACCGACAGGCCCCGCTCCCGCAGCGCCGCGGCGAGCCGCAGGTTCAGCCCGGGGTAGTCGACGAAGCACACCGTCCGCGGCCGGTGTTCGTCAATCCAGCGCAGGGTCTCGGCGAACAGCGCCTTGAAAAACGAATAATGTCTCAGCACCTCGACGAGGCCCACGACTGAGGTCGCCGTGAGATCGAAAAGCAGTTGAGCCCCGGCTGCCGCCAATCCCGGTCCGCCCAGCGCGGCCACCGTCAGCCCGGGTTGGCGCGCCCGCAGCTCCTGCACCATCCGCGCCGCATGCTCGTCACCCGAATGCTCGCCGGCGACCACCAGTAGGTCCACCTTGCTCACGGTCGGCGGCGGCAGGCGAAACGGCACCAGCTTGGGCGATGCGGTCATGCCTTCTTCCGGATCTGGTCGGTGATCGTGATCGCCACCTCGAGAGCGCTTTTGCCGAGGGCGGCGCCGACCTTGGGCTGCTTGGCCTGGCGCACGCTGTCGACGAAGTGCGCGAGCTCCAGCGCGAGCGGCTCGCCCTTCTCGATCGGGATCTCCTTCACCGGGATGGCGCTGAGGTCGCCCGCCTTCACGAGGCCGAGCTTCATCTTTACGCCGTAGGCGATGATGTCGCTCTTCTTCACGAGGTGGCCGGCCTGGTTCATGAAATCGAGCGAGAGATACGCGTCGGACTGGAAGATGCGGATCTCGCGCTGCTTCTTGGTGCTCATACGGCTCGCGCTGAGGTTGGCCACGCAGCCATTCTCGAACTCGATGCGGGCATTGGCGATGTCCTCGCCCTTCGAGAGCACGGTCACGCCCACGCTGTCGATGCGGCGGATGGGCGACTTCACGAGCGCGAGCACGATGCCGATGTCGTGGATCATCAGGTCGAGGACGACCCCCACCTCGGTTCCGCGCGGCTGGTAGGGCGCGAGGCGTTCGGCCGTGATGTACTGGGGCGAGCTGACCTCCTTCTCGAGGAAGGCCATGACGGGGTTGAAATGCTCGATGTGCCCCACCTGCACGAGGCAGCTATGCTGCCGGGCGGCGGCCAACACCTGTTCGGCCTCCTCCAGGCTGGCGCAGAGCGGCTTCTCGATCAGGAGGTGCGTCTGCTTGGCTAGCAGCGGGAGGGCGACCTCGGCATGGCGGTCGGTGGGAACGACGACCGATACCGCGTCGCAGGCCTCGCCGAGTTCGGCGATGGAGGCGAACCGCCGACAGTTGAATTTCCCGCAGATCTCCGCCGCGCGCGCGTCGCTCGTCTCGAAGATGCCGGTCAGCTCGGCGCCCGGCAGGCTGGCGTAGATGCGCGCATGGTGCTGGCCCAACGATCCCACCCCGGCCACCCCGCAACGGATCCGATTCGGCGAAAGGAATGACATGGCGCCAGTGCACGCATTTGGCCCCGGGCGCGCAAGCGGGATTGCGCGCCCGCCGGGCGCAAGGCCGCAGTGCAAATGGCAAGAAACGCCCAGCCCTTCCGGTTGCCCCGCGCCCGGCAACCGCGCACGATCACCCGCACACCCCATGACCGATCCCCAATGGCAACAGCTGCTCGCCGTCCTGCGCGGCGAAACGGTCCGACCGCTCCCGGTCGGCTTCATCATCGACTGCCCCTGGCTGCCCAACTGGCACGGCGTGACCATCGCCGAATATCTAGCCAGCGAGACCCACTGGCTCGAGGCCCACCAGCGCGCGCTGGCGACGTTCCCCGACATCTGGTTCCTCCCGGGCTTCTGGTCGGAATTCGGCATGTGCACCGAGCCCTCGGCCTTCGGCTCGCGCTGCCAGTTTCCGCCCAACGAGTTTCCGTTCGCGGACAAGATCATCACCGACGTCGCCCAGATCGCCGACCTGCAAGTGCCGGACCCGGCGACCGACGGGCTTCTCCCCTTCATGCTCAACCGCCTGCGTTGGGCCGAGCCGCGGATCAAGGCCCTGGGGCACGAGATCCGGTTCTCCGTCTCCCGCGGACCGCTCAACGTTGCCACCTTCCTGATGGGGACGACCGAGTTCCTCGTGGCGGTGAAGACCGATCCCGAACCCGTCCATCGGCTGCTGCGCGTCATCACGGATTACCTGAAACGCTGGCACGCGCTGCAGCGGGCCACCTTCCCAACGATCGACGGCCTGCTGATGCTCGACGACATCGTCGGCTTCCTCAGCGAGGCGGATTTTCTGGAGTTCGGCCGGCCATATCTGCAGGAGCTGTACGCCACCGACGTGACGGTGAAATTTTTCCACAACGACGCCGCCTGCGCCCAGTCGCTGCGGCACTACCCCGACATCGGTATCAACCTCTACAATCCGGGGGTGCAGACCCCGTTGGCCGAAATGCGCCGTCTCTGTGGCAACGGCCTGACGATCCTGGGCACGATCCCCCCGCGCGACGTACTCGGGCGCGGCACGCCCGACGAGGTCCGCGCCGCCGTGCGGCAAATGCTGGTGGAGAACCCCGACCACTCCCGCCTCATTCTATCCTGCGCCGGCGGCATGCCGCCCGGGGTCAGCACGGAGAACATTCAGGCCTTCTGCGACGCCGTGCGGGAGTTTGGAGCCTGAGACGCACTGCGAACTTGTCTTCGCCCGACAGGATCCTTCTACGTCTTCGCGCACCCCGCACCACACCATGCCCCGGCCCGACGGACTCTGCTCACCCTTTTCCCCAACCGAAGCGAACGAGATCCTCGAACGCTTCCACACCGACGGTTTCGCGGTTGTCCGCGGCGTCCTCAGCCGGGCCGAATGCGCCCGGCTGCGCGACCTCACCGACGCCTACGCCGCCGATCCGGCGTGGGCCGAGCACCGCAGCACCTGGTTCGTCGTGCGCAATCCGCAGGACTACAGCATCGAGTTCACCCGGCTCTTCATTCGTGAGCCGATCTATTCGCTGGTGCAGGCAATCCTCGACCCCGAGTGCCGCTTCTGCGGGCAGAACGTCATCCGCAACGGTCCCGGCCAGGCGATCTCCAATTGGCACGTGGACGACTGCAACAAGCTCGAGCATCCGCTGCCGCCGCACGTCCCACGCTGGCCGGCCGGCGCGCGGCTGCCGCTGATCTGGCTGAGCGTGCAGGTGCCGCTGAGCGACATCACCGCGGTCGAGGACGGTCCGACGGAGATCGTCCCCGGCAGCCATTATTCGGGCCGGCTGTGCCCGGGCGAGAACCCGGTCTTTGAGGGCCGCAGCGCCGAGCCGATCCTCTGCGAGGCCGGCGACATCTATCTCTTCAACCACCAGACCTGGCACCGCGGCATGCCGAACGTGGGCAAGAAGACGCGCTACCTCATGCAGCTGCAATACGCCCGCGGCGACAGCCTCGCGTTCCGCTGCCAGGTCGCCGAGCCGACACCCAACATGGACAAGATGCTCTCCGGCGCCGACCCGAAGCTGGTGCACGTGATGACTGGCCGGGCAAAGTATCAGTGAAGGAGTGATCAGGGCACGCGCCGTGCCGTTCCAACTTCGTTATGAAAGCTCCGTCCGGCTATAATGGCGGCCAGACGGAACGGTGGTAAGATTGCGCCCATGAAATCTACCTCCCCGAGCTCTCCCATCATTGCAGCCGGCAAACCCGTGCGTTGCCCCCATTGCAACGGCCAGGAGTTCGGCCGTCGAGATGTCCTGATGAACACCCGCGGCGCCACGTTCTTCAATCTCGACTGGCTGAACCGGAAGGCGGTCGCGCTGACCTGCAAGCAGTGCAGCCGGATCGAATGGTTCGCCGAAATTGCGGAGACGAAGAGTTGATCGTTTCCAACCTGCGACCCCTGCCGAGATTCGCCGTAACCAATCGCTGCCATTACGGGTTCTAGGATGCACCTGACATGAAAATCCTGCTGATCTTGCTGCTCTGGGGCATCCTCCTCGCGCTCTGTTGGCCGCTGGCGCTGCTGGTGCTGGTGGCGTGGCCCTTCCTCTGGCTGCTTTCCATTCCCTTCCGTGTGGTGGCTGCGCTCATGGAGGCCTTGCTCGCGCTGGTGAAGGCCCTGTTATTCCTGCCGGCGCGGATCCTCGGGTCGCATTGAGACCTCCGCGGCGAGCCCACGGGCTCAATTTACCCCGATGTCGGTGGCGTCGGTCAGGAACTTCGGCTCGTTGAAGATGATGTCGATCATCAGCTCGTCCTTGAAGGCGGAATCGCATCGCTCGAAGCAATTGCCCGGGGCGGTGACAAATTCCCGCAACGGCGCCATCCCGCTCGTGGCAGCATAAGTCGCGGCTTCGATGGTCAATCCCATGCTGAGGATGCGCTCGGTGAGGAGATCCCATTCGTCGCGGAGGCCCGGGTCCTGGTCCAGCAGACGGTATAGGCTGCGCAGATGACCGATCAGGTCGGCCTGAAAGTGCGGCGTCGGGCACTCCACCTTTAGGCTCAGACTGTTGCCGTTCATGGCCAAGCCGCGACCGTAGAAGGGCAGCAGCCAGACCGTAAGGCGCGGCGCCCACAAGGCCATGGCCTCGGGAGACAGCAACTGGCCGTTCCGGGAGTCCCTGAGGCGGAAACTCGGCCAATATTGGTTGAGAACCGCAAAGGCACCGAGCCGCTTGAACGGTCCGGGCTGTTTCAGCGAACGATCTCCATCGAAGATCCGAACCTCGCGGGACCCCTGTTCCCGCCAAACCCCGGCATCCCATTCACCAAGGATGTTCCAGATCGCACCGGGCTGGGCATTCCACTTTGCCAAGCCGTAGGCCAGCAACTGCTCGGTATTGAGCACGGGGATGGGAGCAGTGGCGGGAGATTGCGAAAACATAGGGGTGCCAGGTGTCGCATGCGGCGACACCATGAAACCGATGACGCGGGGGGCGCGCGCCAGCCGGATCAGCCGAGGAGGGAGTTTTCTATCTCCCGGCGCAGGGAGGCATCGATGAACCAGGCGTTGCGTTGATTGATGAACTCGCCGCAGGCGGCGAGATACTCGTCAACCGCCGCTTGCGAAACGAGCTGTTCACTCGCGGGCGCATTGGGCACAGGCATGTAGACTTTGAAGCGCACACGTGCCGGCTTTTCCTCGATGGTTTTGTTCATGGTTCGTGCCTTGCCCGCGGGGTGTGCGAGCGAAGGCGGACCCGTTATAACCGCACCCTCGTCGGCAGCGACAAGGCTAAACCTTTCTTCTGCGCCTAATTACACCAGTAGATGTAGTCTGGTGAACTCAACCCAACACGCCTTCGTGGAGCACCAGCGGACGGTCGCACTTGGCCGCGTGGGCGGCGTTGTGGGTCACGAGCACCAGGGCGGTGCGGGTGTCGCGGCAGAGGCCGAGGAGCAGCTCGATGACGGCGTCGCCGGTGTGCTCGTCGAGGTTGCCCGTGGGTTCGTCGGCGAGGACTAGCTGGGGGCGATTCATGAGGGCGCGGGCCAAGGCCACGCGCTGGCGTTCGCCGCCGGAAAGCTGGGCGGGCAGGTGGGTGGTGCGTTCACCGAGGCCAACCTTGGTGAGGAGCTCGCAGGCGCGGGCGCGCTCGACGGCGCCAATCCGACCCCGAATGCGCGCAGCCATGAGCACGTTGGCGAGCGCGTCCATCTCCGGGATCAGGTAGAATGACTGGAACACGATCCCGAGAAAATCCGCCCGCCGTCCAGCCGCCGCCGGTCCACCACCCCACGCCAGCGTCCCGGCATCGGGCGCATCGAGCCCGGCGAGGAGGTTGATGAGCGTGGACTTGCCCGACCCCGACTCGCCGCGGATCGAGACACTTTCACCGGCCATGACCGTGAGCGACACGTCGCGCAGGACCTGCAGGCGCTGGGTGCCGGTGAGGTAGGTCTTGGCGAGAGACCGCGCCGCCAGAATCGGAGCGGAACGCTCAACGCTTAACTCTGAACGCTTAACGCTCAAGTTCCCGGAACTGGCGGATTCCTGCGTCATGCTGATTGGGTCGGTTGAGCGTTGAGAGTTAAATGTTAAGCGTTGAGCGTTGGCCCTTGGCTTATTCGCTGCGCAGCGCTTCCACCGGCTTCAGCCGGGCGGCGCGCCAGGCGGGGAGCAGGCCGGCGAGAGTCGAGATGACGATCGAACAAACGACGATGGTCGCGACGTCGCTCGGCGCGGTGTAGGACGGCAGCCGGCTGAATTGGTAGAAGCGCGCCAGCACTTCCTCGCTGCCGGTGAGCTGGGTGAAGACCCGGATCAGGTCGTTGCGGAAATGCAGGAAGGTGAAGCCCAGCGCGAGTCCGGCGACCGTGCCTGCGATGCCGATGAAGAAACCCTGGAAGCAGAAGCACGCCGCCACCTGGCTCGGCTTGCCACCGAGGGCGCCGAGGAGGCCGATCTCGCGGGTTTTGCGCACGACGGCGATGAGCAGCGAGCTGGCGACCGAGAATGCGGCCACGATGATAATGAATGTGAGCAGGAAGAAGATCATGTTCTTCTCCAGCTGCAGGACGAAGAGGAAGTCCTGGTTGGCGTCGATCCACGAGCGGGCCTCGGCGTCGGCCCCGGGCGGCAGGGCCGCGTTGATCAGACGGGCGACGCGGTCGGGGTCCGCGTCCTCGGCGATCTTGACGTTGATCCCGTGCACCCCGCGGCCGAGGCCGTAAAGGTCCTGCATGGTGCGCAGGGTCACGATGACGACCGAGCTGTCGAGCTGCTGGTGGCCGACCTCGAAGATGCCGACGACCTCGAGTTCGCGCGGGAGCATGACCTCGTCGTTCTTCAGCTTCTCGAGCAGGAGCGGCGAATAGAGTTCGACCCGGCTGCCCAGCCGTGCGCCGAGCGAGTGCGCCAGTTGTGAGCTGAGGATGACCGAATCGTCGTCGAGGCGGTCAAGCGAGCCCAGCCGCACGAAGCGGCGCAGGGGAATGACCGCATCCACGTGGTCGAGATCAATGCCCTGCAGGGCCGGATAGGCGGGTTTTTGGTCGTGTTCGATCAACGCCACGCCCTCGGCGTAGGCGGTGGTGGCCACGACGCCCGGCACGCGGGCGATGGCCGCGTGCAGCGGCGCCGCGTCGGTAATGTAGCCGCGCCCCTTGACCTGCACCTCACCCTGGGTGTCGACGATCATCCGCCGGATCTCGTGTCCGAAGCCGCCCATGACGCTGATCGAGATCACCAGCAGGGCCACGCCCAGCGCCACGCCGAGGATCGAGATCAGCGTGAAAAACGGAAACCGCCGCCCCGACGGGAAAAGCTGCTTCAGGGCGAGGTAGATGGGCCAGGGCATGGCGATTGCGGATGGATCAGAGGATCAAGGATGCCGAGAACCACTACTATCCTCTCCGGTATCCGCAATCCGCATTCCGGTATCGATCAGCTGCCGCCGCCGGGCCGCAGCTGCGGGAAAAGGATCACGTCGCGGATGCTCTCGGCTCCCGTGAGCAGGATGCAGAGGCGGTCGATGCCGACGCCCATGCCGCCGGCGGGGGGCATGCCGTGCTCGAGGGCGAGGAGGAAGTCCTGGTCGATCGCCTGCTGGTCGCCGCCCGACTGGGCCTCGAACATCTGGCGCTGCACGGCCGGGTCGTTTTGCTCCGAGTAGGCCGGGGCGATCTCCATGCCGCCGATGCACAGTTCGAAGACGTCGATGGTGGTCGGGTCGCTGAGGGTGATCTTGGCCAGCGGGCAGAGTTCCTTGGGCAGGTGCGTGACGAAGGTGGGCTGGATGAGCGTGGGCTCGATCTTCTTGGAGAAGATCTCGTTGGTGACCTCGAAATCCTCCCAGCTGGGATCGACCGACAGACCCAGCTTCTCGGCGCCGGCGACCTTCTCGGCCTTGCTGCGCTCGAACCACTGCGGGTCACCGGTGACCTCGCGGACGAGGTCCTTGTACTTGGCCTCGCGCCAATCGCCGGCGAAATTGATGACCTGGCCGCTGGCGGGGTGCTTGACCTCGTGGGTGCCGAGGACGTCGCGGCACAGCGTCGTGAGCAGGTCCTTGATGAGAACCATCATGCCGCGGTAGTCGCTGTAGGCCTGGTAGACCTCGAGCATGGTGAACTCGGGGTTGTGCCGGCGGGAGATGCCCTCGTTGCGGAAGTTGCGGCCGAGTTCGAAGACGCGGTCGTAGCCGGCGACGAGCATGCGCTTGAGATAAAGCTCGAGCGAAATGCGCAGGACAAAATCCACGTCCAGCGCATTGTGGTGCGTCGTGAACGGCCGCGCGGCGGCGCCGCCCGCGACGTTCTGGAGGACGGGCGTCTCGACCTCGATGAACTTGCGGTCCTCGAGGAAGCGGCGGACGTGCGACACGATGCGGGCGCGGAGCTGCAGGCGCTGGCGCGACTCGGCGTTGACGATGAGGTCGAGGTAGCGCTGGCGGTAGACCTGCTCCGGGTCGCTCAGGCCGTGCCACTTCTCGGGCAGGGGCCGGAGGGCCTTGGAGACCAGGGTGTAGCGGTCGACGCGGACGGTGATTTCGCCGGACTTGGTTTTGAACAACGTGCCCGTGACGCCAATGATGTCGCCGAGGTCGAGCTTCTTGAACTGCACGTAGGCCTCGTCGCCGACGAGGTCCTTTTTGAGGTACAGCTGGATCTGGCCCTGCTGGTCGAGGATCTTGACGAACTGGCTCTTGCCCATGTCGCGGATCGTGACGAGGCGGCCGGCGACGGAAACGGTGACGGCATAGTCCTGCCCGTCGACATACGCTTTGATGGCGTCAGCGGAAAAGTGGGTCTGGGGCGCCTCGGCCCGGTACGGGTCCTGTCCGGCGGCCCGCAGCTCCTGCAGCTTCGCGAGCCGCACGGCATGCTGGTCGTGGGAGATGTCGGATGGGTTTTCGCTCATGAAAAGGCCGGGAATTAGCCATGCCGCCCCGCGGGGAGCAAACGCAATCTGCGCGGGCGTGGAATCGCTTGCCGTCGACGCGGATACAAACCACCCTACCCCGACGTGCCGCCGATTCTCACCGCCATCATCGTGAGCGCCTGCCTGGGTGCCCTGGTCGGGCTCATCCGCCAGTGGAGCGACCAGACCTCGCCCACGGGCGAGGTGGATCTGGGCGGGGTGCGCACCTACACGTTCTGGGCGATGCTCGGGGCGGTCGCGGCTTTTCTCGGCGAAACGCACGCCCCTGCCCTGCTGGCGGTCGTCGTCGCACTGGTCGGACTCCAGCAACTGGCGTCCCTGTTCCGCATGCCCGCCACCCGGCAACCGGGCGGCACCACCTTTGCCTCGGCCCTGCTGACGATTTTGGTCGGCGCGCTGGTTTTCTGGGGTTACCGCCAGTCTGCCGTGCTGGTCGCCGCCACGACGATGGTGATGCTCGGGATGAAGCAGACCCTGCACGCGTGGACCCGGGCTTTCAAACTCGAGGACATCCGTGCCACCCTGCAGTTCGTCGCCATCACCGGCGTGATCCTGCCGCTGGTGCCCGACCGGAACTACGGGCCGTTTGGTGCGTTCAATCCCTTCTCCACCTGGCTTCTCGTGGTGCTCATCTCCGGCCTAGGCTTCATCGGCTACATCGCGATGCGGCTCTTGGGCGCCCGGGCGGGCATCCTGCTGACGAGCGTCTTCGGCGGCATCGCTTCCAGCACGGCCACCACGCTGGCTTTTGCGCGTCGCAGCCGCGAGGACCCCGGACTCTCCGGGGACTACACCATGGCGGTCGTCACCGCGTGCAGCGTGATGCTGCCCCGCATACTGGTTGTGGTCGGCGTGCTGACGCCGGTCCTGGCGATGGAGCTCATTCTCCCGTTTGCCGTCATGCTCGTGCCCGCCCTGCTCTACGGCGCTTGGCGGCTGCTCACCCGGCAGCCGGCGGCCGGCCTGGTCGAGGCCCCGAGCCTGACCAACCCCCTGAGCCTGGTCACGGCCATCAAGTTCGCCCTGGTGTACGCCGTGATCGCGTTCCTCGTGAAGGCGGCCATGAGCCTCGACCTGCTGCAAAACGGGCTGCTGCCCCTGAGCTTCGTCTCGGGCCTCACCGACATGGATGCCATCGCGCTGTCGATGGCCGGCGCCCAGGCCGCGGATCAGGTGCCGTTGCTGCTCGCCACGAAGGCCGTGATCGTCGGCGGCGTGGGCAACACTGTCCTCAAGGCCGGTTTCGCGATCAGCCTCGGCTCCCCCGCGCTGCGCCGCGACGTCTCGCTGGTCCTCGGCGCGACGGCGGTCGCGGGCCTCGCGACCCTCTGGCTCGTCTGAGCATCCCTTACCTCCTGCATGAAAATCATCCTGAAACTCGTGGCCGGCATGCTCGCCGGCCTCCTCCTTGGTTTCTACGCGCCCGATTGGGCCGTACGCGCACTGCTCACGGTGCATGAGCTGATCGGCCAGCTGATCAAATTCACGATCCCGCTGATCATCCTCTTCTACATCACCGCCGGCATCGCGAGCCTGCCCCGCGACTCGGGGAAGCTCCTCGGCCGCACCATCGCGTTCGCCTACGGGTCGACCCTGACCGCCGGCGTCCTGGCCTTCCTGATCGCCAGCGCCTGCCTGCCCATGCTCGCGCCCGCGGGCGGCGAGGCCGGCCACGAGGCCGCCGCGCTCACCTCGTTCTTCAAGCTCGAGATTCCGCCCCTCTTCGGCGTGATCAGCGCGCTCGTCGCCGCCTTCATCTTCGGCGTCGGCATCAGCACCCAGCGCAGCCAGACGCTGCGCGCGTTTTTCAACGACAGCTGCAACATCATCGAGCGCCTGCTCGCCCGCGTCATCATCCCGCTGCTGCCCCTGTACATCGCCGGCGTCTTCGCAGCGATGGCGGCCGACGGCAGCGTGTTCCAGACGCTGCGCGCCTTCGGCCTCGTGCTCATGCTTGTAGTGATCATGCACTGGGCCTGGCTGAGCGCGCTTTTCATCACCACCGGCCTGCTCAACCGCCGCTCCCCACTCGAGCTCATCCGCCACATGCTCCCGGCGTATTTCACCGCGCTCGGCACGATGTCGAGCGCCGCCACCATCCCGGTCACCCTCCGCTCGGCGAAGAATGCCGGCATCAGCCACCCGATCGCCAACTTCGTCATCCCGCTCTGTGCGAACATCCACCTCTCGGGCTCAACGATCACGTTGGTGACCTGCTCGACCGCGGTGATGCTGATGACCCCGGGTGTCGGCATGCCCACGCTGGGCGGGATGTTTCCGTTTATCCTGATGCTCGGCATCATCATGGTCGCCGCCCCCGGCGCTCCCGGCGGCGCGGTGATGTCCTCGCTCGGCCTGCTGACGTCCATGCTCGGCTTCAACGAGGCTCAGGTCGCCCTGATGATCGCGCTCTACCTCGCCCAGGACAGCTTCGGCACCGCCACCAACGTCACCGGCGACGCGGTCATCGCCGTCTGGATGGACCGCTTCCACGGGAAGTCGCTGGCGGCGGACAGCGCCGCCTGAGCCCTTCCCTTTACAGACCGAATTCCCGCAACGGCGCCGGATCGCTCACCTGCACGATGGTCGGCGACGGCGCCGACCAATCGAGCACGCCCACAAGCAGGCGGTAGTACCGCAGGCCGAAGTAGGCCACCAGCCAGCGGTCGCCGCGGCGGCGGATGACCTCCATCGCCGTGATGTCCTCGCGGATCTTGGTCGGACTGACGTCGGGCCAGCGGAAGGGACTTTCGCTGTCGACGTGGCTCCACGCATGGTGCCCGCCGAAGAAGAGCCGCCAGCGGCCGTCGTCCAAGCGCTGCACATTGCTCGACTCGCACTGGTTCCAAGCGTTGAACCCGTAGGCGATGCCCTCGTCGTGCCACGTCAGAAGATCGGATGAAGAGGCGCGGGCGACACAGCCGTTGCCGTCCTTTTTGACCGCCGTGTAGTACATCTGGAACCGACCTTCGTGGGCGATGACATGCGCGTCGCGGCAGGCGGCGCCGCCCGTATTCGGGCAAAAGGCCCAACCGTACTCCTCAGGCCGGATCACCGGCCGGTCGCTCGCGCGCTCCCAGCGGAAAAGATCCGTCGAGGTCGCGACGCCGATGCGCTGGGTATTGTCGGTCGCGACGCCGGTGTAGAACATCCAGTGCTTCCCGCCGTGGGTGAGCACAAAGGGCGCAAAGACATGGCCGTGATCCCATCCGCGGACATCAATGAAGAAGCACGGCTCGTGTGTCTCCCACGTCACGAAATCACGGGTCGTCGCATGGCCGAAGAACACCTCGTTGCCCGGCAGGCAGCAGCTCACCCCGGGCGTGCCGGCGATGTGGTAGAGATGCCAGATGCCGGCGACCTCATGCAGGCAGAAATCCTTGAGATAGAATCCGAGCGGCGCGTAGCCGACCTTGAGCCAATCCTCCTGATGCTTCCGCTGCCGCGCGACGGCGTCGCGGTAGCATTTGAAATCCATGTTCTCGAAGCTCATGGGCGGATGTGACCGGAGGTTTTGACCACGGATTTCACGGATGACACGGATGCTTCGAATGGAGCGTGGTTGAATGGCCACAGAAGGCGCAACAGGCACATAAGGAATCAGGATTCAGTGGATTGTGCGCCTTTTGTGCCTCTTGTGGCCATCGTTTGACCCGTGCCATCCGTGTAATCCGTGGTTCAAAAATCCCTCAGCGCTGCCAGCGCTCGTTCAGCGTGGGGAATTTCGGGAAGGCCACGTGCGGCTCACTCTGGTACCAGATGGCCGTGGAGGCGACGTCGTCACTCAGCGGCTGGTAGATGTGGCCCGGCCACCAACCGAGGGTCTGGACGGTGACGCGCAGGTCCTTTTCGAAGCCGATGCTGTCGAGCACGTGCCAGCGGTAGAGGCCGAAGTAGCGCGGGCCGTCGGCGCTGCGCGTGTGCGCGAGCGGCATGCCGACGAACGGCGTGTTGAACACCTCCTCGACCGGATCCTTCTTCGGGTCCTTGAAGAACCCCCAGGCACCGCTGAAGTAATCCTCGGTGCCGTTGTCGCAGATGGTCGGAAACTCGCCGTCGCCATCGAGATAGAATTTCACCTCGCCCTCGCCCCACCAGCCGCGGGACAGGGCCGTCCACGCGAGGTACGTGCCGACGTAGAGGCCGCGGCCCTTCACGCCGTCGAGGATGGTGTGCTCGGGATGCTCGCGCCGCGTCAGGCTGCGGCGCCACTGCGCATGAAAATACGCGGCCTCGGCCGGCACCGGGTGCAGCTTGTACATGACCTTGTACGCGATGATCCGTACGTCGGTCTTGTTGTCATTGGTCAACGTCATGCGTGCGTGCTGGCGGAACGGCATCTGCCAGTAGCAGCTGCAGCCGCGATGCGGCGCGACGACAACCGGGAGCGACGTGACGGTGTGCGGCTGGGTGTCGAAGCCCATCGCGAAGAAATCACCGAGCGGCACCTCGACCGAAGGGGCGGTCTCGCCGTCCCAATACATGCGCAGCACCAGCGTCCGGAATTCGTCGGCGCTCGCGGTGATCCACATCTGATTGATGCAGCCGGGGCCGGCGATGTCGGCCAGCACGGCGGTCTCGCCGGCCTTGAGGCTGATGAACGGGCGTACCTTCCAGCCGCGGCCAAGGTGCATCGCCGGGCCGCTGTGCGGCACCATCGGATCGTCAGGTTTCGGGTCCCACTTGGCGCCGCCGCCCTTTTCGCCGGTCGGGTTCTCGGCGTTGATCATGCGGGTGACCGCTCCGGCCTGGAACGGCAGCACACCGAGGAGATTCTGCATGGGATTGGGGGTCATGGGATTCAGGCGTTGAAGATGAGCTGGGTTGGCGCCGTCTTCGCGGCGGCCTCGGGGAGATCGATCAGCGCCGGCAGCGGCGCCAGCGTGCGCCCGGTGGCGGCGCAACGATAGCGGCCCGACCCCGTCGGCGTAAAGACCGTGTCGGCCGGCATGGTGACGGCCTCCGCGCCCGGGTGGCCCAGCAGCAGCGGGCCGTGCGCGAAGCGATGATGGCCCGGTTGACGGCCGGGATTCTGCAGCGGCACCGCCGCGATCTCGAACGGGAAGGTCACCGTCAAGGCGTCGCCCGCACGGAGGTCGAGCGTGGTGCACACAAAGCTTCCTTCGACCTGCGTCGCCACCGGGGCATTGTTCAGCTTGAGGCGAAACCGCCGCGGCGGACACCACGTCGGCGCGAAGAGGCGCAGGGTCTTGGGCTTGGTCAGCGTCGACGCCTTGACCTCGAGCCGCACCTTGCCCTCGAGCGGGTACTCGCTGTGCTGCATGATTTCGACCTGGCCGTCCGGGAACGTGAGCTTGGCCGTGCCGCCGAAATAAAACGGCAGCACGAGTTCATCCGCTCCCGTGAACCAGCCAAACTGCGCCGCCCGGGCGAGCCCCTCGGCGCCGCGCATCGAGCAGCACCAGGGCGCCTCGAAGAACTCATGCGGCGCGGCGAACAGCAGCCCGCGGGCCCCCGTGCACAGGTCGCAGCCGTAGCCGCCATTCGGGCGCTGCGCGTGGGCCAGGGCATTGAAGAAGATGCGGTGGGCCTCCTCGAGGTAGGCGGTGTCACCCGTGGCCGACCACAACTGCACGACGAGCAGATAGGCATCCACGATCGCGCAGGGCTCGGTCCAGTCGGGCCGTCCAAACCAGTTGTAATTGCCGTGGTGCTCGGTCTCGGCGAGGTCGCGATACAAGGCGTAGCGGGTGCGAATCAATTCGATGTACTCCGGCCGAGGGTCCACTTCGCGCCACCAGCGGATGATGCCGCGCAGGGTGCTGAGGGTGGAATGGGTCTGCGCGCTGTGCAGTACGGGATCGAACCGCGCATAGCGGGCGATCATGGTCTCGACCAGCTCGCGCAGGCCCGGCGAGGGCTCCACGGCATACGCCTGGGTCAGGCAATCGAGCGTGAAGAACCCAACGCCGATGTCGGTCGACAGGCCCCGCCAGACACCCGAGTTGCGGTGCATTGTCAGGCCGACGAGCTGGCTGTCGCGCAGCGAAAGATCCGGCTGGTCGGGGTACGCGGCCCACAGCGGACGCGTGGGCAGCATGAGATTTTCGATGATGCTCCGGATCATGCCCCGCACGCGATCGTCGGGGCGCCAGCGCTGATATTCGCAGAGCCCGCGCAGGAGGGCGTTGTGGCCGGCGACTTGGTTTTCGTCGACCGTGCCCGGCGGGAGGATTTCACCGATATAGCCGCGGGCATTGAGCACACCGGGCAGGCGGGAGACGATCTCCGCGAGGTGCGGCGCCTCCCGGCCGAGGAGCTGGGCATACTCGGTCAGCGCCAGCAGGCAGCGCCCCACCCAGTCGCCCGGCGCATCCTTGGCCGTGAAGGCCGTCATCATCGCGTCGAATTGGAATTCGGCGTCGTGGAGCCGGCGGAAGTTGAGCTCAGCCCGGCGCAACAGGTCGCCCGCGGGCCGGACAGCAGAAAGCGGAACAGGTGTAACCACCCCTGTGGACTAGCGGATGCGCTCACGCCGCCAAGCCGAAGCTGCATGATCATTCGCGCCGCACCGCGGGGTTGCGGCCGGAGCGATCTGCGCAATGGTGAGGCCATGTCGCCCGCCGCCGCCTCCGCCCAACCCATCGCCGTCGTCGATTGGGGCCGCACGGACTATGCGGAGGCCTTTCAACGCCAGCAGGACCTCGTGGCCCAGCGCCTCGCGGGCGGGATCGGCGACACGCTGGTCTTCACCGAGCACGAGCCGGTTTTCACCGTCGGTCTGCGCAGCGGAGCGGAAAGCCACCTCGTGTGGAATGCCGAGCAGCTGGCACGCGAAGGGGTGAGCGTTGCCAAGACCAACCGCGGCGGCGACATCACCTACCACGGACCCGGTCAGGTCGTCGGCTACCCCATCGTTTCCCTTGCCGCCCGCAAGGACCTGCACGCCTACCTGCGCTTCCTCGAGCAGGTCCTGATCAACAGCGTCGGCGCGCTCGGCCTCGCCGCCAGCCGCCGCGAAGGCCTGACCGGCATCTGGCTGGGCAAGCGCAAGGTCGCCGCCATCGGCGTTGCCGTGAAGCGCTGGGTGACGTACCACGGGTTCGCCCTCAACGTGAACGCCAACCTCGCCCATTTCCAGGGCATCGTCCCCTGCGGCATCAGCGCGGCCGATGGAACCGTGACGTCCTTGCAGGCGGAACTCGGCCGCGAACTCGACCTCGGCGAGGTCAAGACCGTCCTGGCCCGGGAGTTCCGCGACCTGTGGCCGGGGTTCATTAGCGACTGTCCGACGCTTACGCGAAAAGGCTGATGCTTTTCTTTTTGCGCTTTGTGGCCCAATTTGCGGCCATCTCCCGCTCATGACCGCCCTGCGCAAACCCTCCTGGCTCCGTGCCAAGCTTCCTTCCGGCCCCGGCTATCATGCCGTGCGGGCGCTGGTGGATGGACACAAGCTCCACACCGTGTGCCAGAGCGCGCAGTGCCCGAACCTCGGCGAATGCTGGTCCCGCGGCACCGCCACAGTGATGATCCTCGGCAACATCTGCACGCGGTCCTGCAATTTCTGCGCGATCCAGACCGGCCGCCCGACCGAGCTCGACCTCGGCGAACCGGCCCGCGTGGCCGAAGCCGTCGCGACCATGGGGCTGAAGCACTGCGTCATCACCTCGGTCGCGCGCGATGAACTCGCCGACGGCGGCGCCAGCGTCTGGGCCGCCACGATCCGCGCCATCCGCCACCGCAGTCCGGGCACCGCCATCGAGGTGCTGACACCCGACTGGAAAGGCCGCCTGCACGACCTCGACACCGTGCTCGACGCCAAGCCCGACATCTTCAACCACAACCTCGAGACCGTGGAGCGCCTCCAGCGCCCCGTGCGCGTCCAGGCCCGCTACGACCGCAGCCGCTCCGTCCTCCGCCACGCCAAGAGCCGCGGCTTCACGACCAAGACCGGCATCATGCTCGGCCTTGGCGAGACCGAGGCGGAGATCGAGCAGACCCTGCGCGACGTCGCGTCCGACAAGATCGACATCCTCACCATCGGCCAGTACCTCCAGCCCACCCCGCAGCACCTGCCGGTCACCCGCTGGGCTCACCCCGACGAGTTTGCCCACTGGAAACAGGTCGGTCTTGGCCTCGGCATCGGCGTCGTCGAGAGCGGCGCCATGGTCCGCTCCAGCTACCACGCCGACGAGCAGTCGCAGAAATACACCGGCGCCGAGCACCTCAACACCGCCAACGCATTGGCGGAGAGTTGATCCCGAACGAGTGCTACCGCCCGCAGCAGCACTCGCGTCCAGCGCGGCACCAAGCCAGGACCGCGGCCAGCGAGAAGCCCAGGGCATTCACGGTGCCGTGGAGAGCGATCATCCAAGGCAGATCTAGCCAAGGCAGCGGCGGAAGCACGAGGCGGGAGGCATGGAGACCGGCGAGCAGCATGCCGACGCCCAAAGCCAGGCCCGCGACGAACCACAGGCCGCGCGCCAGCGGGTGCACGGTGCGTTCCTGGACGGCGAGCACGATGTGCTGCCAGGCCACGCCCACGCCGCCGACGACCAGCAGCCACGTGGCCATGGATTTCGGGAGATCGAGCGGCCAGAATTCCGCGACCACGGTGGCCAGAGCCACCAGCGGCACGCCGACGATCACGAGCACGGTGGCGGTGGTGCCGATGGGGCATTGCGCCCGTCGGTTTTGCGCCAGACCGGCAACCAGCGGAAGGACGAAGCCGAAGTAGTGGAAATGCACCGCCTGGTGCGCGAACAGGCCGGAACTCAGCTCGGGCGTCTGCCAACCCGAGCGCTCGAGCAGAAGCCAGATGCCTCCGACAGAGGCATAGATCAGGCCGACGTCACGGCAAAGCGGCCCTAGCGGTGTGAAGCCATGCCGCCGGATGCGCAGGAATCCATCGACCGCCATGACGCCGAGCACGAACGCCCAGGGGAGCGCGCAGAGCAGCGCCGGCCAGCCCGGGGGCAGCCAGAATGCCGGCATCAGCAGCAGCGCGGCCGGCAATTGCAGTTGGAGGTCAAAGCGCCAGAGCTTCGCGGCCCAGCCGGTGTCATCGAGGTCGCGGGCTAGGCACCACGCCATCGGCATCAGCACGAGCGCGGAAAGGAGCAACAGGGCCCCGGTCCAGTGGTGACTGGGCATGTCCGTCACCAAAAAAAGCACAAAGGCGCCCCACGCCACGGCGCCGATCCTGACTTTATGGGGAATGGTCATCTAGGGGGTAGACCCCCATACAAGAACGATCCAACGCCCGGAGTCGCGCCTTTTCTTTGGGGTGGCGCCCTGACCGTCAGAAGCCACCGGCACGTCGCCTTATTGTAACCCCACCCGCGCACTGCGCCTTTGCATCCCGCCGGGCAATCCGGCAAGTTCGCCCCATGCCCCTTCGCAAATTCATGCTTTGCGTCCTGGTCCTCGGCCTCGTGTCGGCGTGCCATGCCGCCGGCCGCCTCGTCTCCGGTCCGATGCTCGGCTACCGCGCCCACCGTGAGGTCCTTCTTTGGGTCGAAACGCACGACGCTGATACCGTGACGCTCAAATTCTGGCCGACCGGCCGCCCGGCCGAGGCGCGCAAGCTGGTCAACCGCAACCCCGCCCCCACGGCGGCTGGCGGACAGATCACGCAATTCCGCCCGGGCCTGCTCGATATGGGCACCGCCTACGAGTACGAACTCCAGATTGACGGCAAGAAGCAGTCCCTGCCCTTCGCGGCGCGTTTCCAGACCAAGACCCAGTGGGAATGGAGAACCCCGCCGCCGGACTTCAAGTTCCTCGTCGGGTCCTGCGCCTACATCAACGATCCGGTTCACGACCGCCCCGGCTCGCCCTACGGCAAGACCGTGGAGACCCTACGCCTCGCGGGCGAGACCGACGCGGACTTCATGATCTGGCTCGGTGACAACTGGTATTGGCGCGAGGCCGATTACGATTCCGTCAGCGGCCTCTGGTACCGCGCCGCCCGCGACCGGGCCGTACCCGAGATGCAAAAGCTGCTGGGTCGGATGCACCACTATGCAATCTGGGACGACCACGACTATGGTCCGAATGACTCCGACCGGTCATACGAGTTCAAGGACGAGGCCTTGAAGATCTTCAGGGCCTACTGGGGCAACCCGACCTACGGCGAGGCGGACAACCCCGGGGTCTACACCAAGTTCTACTGGGGCGACGCCGTGTTCATCCTGCTCGACAACCACTACCACCGCGACAGCGCCGGCCTCGACCAGGACCGCCATTCCGAAAAGACGCAATGGGGCCGCCGGCAGCTCGACTGGCTCAAACAATCGCTCCTGCAGGCGAAGGAATTGAAGCAGTTCACCTTCAAGTTCATCGCCACCGGCAACCAGTTCCTCGCCACCGATGAGCGCAGTGAGGGCCACGAGGCCTATCGCCGCGAGCGCGAGGAGCTCGTCGCCTTCATCCGCGACCACGGCATCACCGGCGTGGTGTTGCTCACCGGCGACGTGCACCATACCGGCATCTATCGCCGCCAGCTTTCTCCGGACGGCCCCTGGATCTACGATATCACTTCATCTCCACTCACCAGCGGTTCCTGGGCGGTCGAATCGAGCGCCAAGGCCGCCGATTCCGCCGTGATCCGCGAGACGCTCGTCGGCGACCAGAACTTCGTCACCGTCGCCGTGAGCGGCCAGAACTCCGACCGGATCCTCACCGTCACCTGCACCGACAAGCAGGGCGCGAATCGCTTCACCCACGTGATCAGGGCCACCGACCTCGGGTACGTGCCGCCGGTGAAGCGTTGAGCCGCGCGGGCGACCTCGCCATTTTCTCCGTGCTCCGGACGGCCGGAACCGTCATCGTCGGCGTCATGAAGTCCCGCCAAGCAATCGTCGAAAACTGGCTGCCCCGCTACACTGGCGTGCCGCTGGACGAATTCGGCGAATACATCCTCCTCACGAATTTCGACCGCTACGTGAAGCTCTTCGCGCAGTGGCACCGCGTGCCGGTCAAGGGGAAGGACAAACCGATGCCCAATGCCACGGCGGGGAACATCACCATCGTCAACTTCGGCATGGGCAGCGCCACCGCGGCCACGGTCATGGACCTGCTGAGCGCGATCACCCCCAAAGCCGTGCTCTTCCTCGGCAAATGCGGCGGCATCAAGCACCGCGCCGAGATCGGCGACCTGATCCTGCCGATTGCCGCCATCCGCGGCGAGGGTACCAGCAACGACTACTTCCCGCCCGAGGTGCCGGCGCTCCCGGCCTTCGCGTTGCAGAAGGCGATCTCCACCACGATCCGGGAACGCTCCCGCGATTACTGGACCGGCACGGTCTACACCACCAACCGCCGCGTCTGGGAGCACGACGAGAAATTCAAGAAATACCTCAAGAAGATCCGCGCCCTCGCCATCGACATGGAGACGGCCACGATCTTCATGACCGGTTTCTACAACGAGACCCCAACCGGCGCGCTGCTCCTGGTCTCCGACCAGCCGATGACCCCCGAGGGCATCAAGACCGCCGCCAGTGACGAGAAGGTCGACTCCACCTACGTGAACGACCACCTGCGCATCGGCATCGATTCGCTGAACCAGCTCATCAACAAGGGCGTGACGGTTAAGCACCTGAAATTCTAGCCCGGGGCCGCCATGCGGCCGGCCCAAGACGCTGAACTCTGAACGTTGAACACTGAACGCCGAAGTACCGACGCCACCCAACTTCGGAGTCCGGCGTCCAGCGTTCCGCGTTCGGCGTTTCCCCATCCCGCCCCGGGTGAGTTTCCCCTGCCCGGCACCGTCGTAGCCTACCGCCCGCCCGCGACCGACATCTTCCTCGGTTCGCCGTCGCTCGTGCGCTGCGCCGACGGTTCGCTGCTGACGTCGCACGACGAATACGGCCCCGGCTCGAGCGAGGACCGCTCCGCCCAGACCTACTTGTATCGCTCCCGCGACGAAGGCCGCACCTGGGCGCTGTTGGGCGCGATGCGCGATCTGGCCGTGCCCGGACCCGACGACACCGGATTATTTTGGAACTCGTTTTTTCGCCGCGGCGACGAACTCTTCAGCATCGGCGCCGCCTCTTCCGGCGGTGACCTCGTGATCCGCCGTTCGACCGACCACGGTGCGACTTGGACGCGCGCCGAGCCCGGTCGCGGACGACTTATCGCCGCAACCGACGGGCGGACGCACGCGAGCGGTCCGTTGACCGTACCCTATGCCGGCCGGTTTTGGACGGCGGTCGAACACCCGCTAAGCCCCACCTTTGGCGATACCCGGATCACCGTGATCACGGCCGATGCGCACGCCGATCTGCTCGACCCTTCGGCCTGGCTGCCGTCAAACGGCCTATCGCGTGGCCCGGGTTGGCTGGAGGGCACGTTCTCGGGCTGGCTCGAGGGCTGCCCAGTCGCGACGCGCGAGGGTGGGCTCGTGGTCGTGCTGCGCGTGGACAACCGCTACCCCAACGGCGCCGGGATCGGCATGAAGGCCGCCATCGTGCGCGTGCATCCCGGCCCAGCCGGCACCGCGCCGGCAATCTCGTTCTCGGGAAACGCCTTTGATCCTGCGGATCCGGCCGGCTCCGGTTTCATCGATTTTCCCGGCGGGTGCGTGCGGTTCATCGTTCGCTACGACCAGCCCTCGGACCGCTACTGGTCGGTCTGCTCGTACATTCCCGAGGCGTACCGCAATCCCCGCTACAACGCCGAGCGCTTCCGCGGCATTTTGGTCCTGGTCTCGTCACCTGATCTCGCCCAGTGGACGGTCGAGCAGACGGTGGTGGCCGACCCGAGATTGTCCGCCGATGACCCGGCCGTGCGCGACTCCGCCTTCGACGGTCCGTTTGGCAGCGGTTACCACCACACGCGCCACGGCTTCCAGTACCCGTTTTTCCTCATCGAAGGCGATGACCTGCTCGTCACGATTCGCACCGCGATCACCGACTCCACCGGCGGCACGCGCGCCGGGCACGATGCGAATTATTGCGTCTTCCGGCGCATCAAAAATTTCCGCCAAACCAAGCACCTCAGCCCCGGACAGTCGGCAGCGCCTTGAGCCGGTAGCGCCGCGGGCTCACGCCATAGCGGCGGCGGAAGAGCGCGTAGAAATGCGAGAGGTTGTTGAGTCCGCAATCGAGGGCGATGTCCATGATCGACCGGGCCGTCTCGGCGAGCTGGCGCGCGCTGTAGTCGAGCCGCGCTTGGTTCACGATGTCTGTGGGCGTCCGGCCAAGCCAGCGCACGGCCGCCCGGGCCACGTGCGAAGGGCTGCGACCGGCGAGTTGTGCGAGTTTCGGCGTGCCGCCGCTGAAATGCTCAGGCCGCACGATCTCACGACAGGCCAGGGCCAGCCACTCCGGCACCGGCTCCACCCCGGCAACCGGTTGCCGCAGCAGCCGCGGCAGCTCCATGAGGAAGCCATCGCGCACCACCCGTGAACGCTCCGGGGCCGCCAAGCGTTCGGCCCAGTGTTCCAGCGCCGCCGCGGCCTTGGCGTCCAGCGGTAGGGCGCGCTGATCCTCGGAACGCGCAAACCCGTCGCCTTCGCCCTTGAAGTAGCGGCGCCTCACCTCCGCCCAGGCCCGGCTCGGGAACGCCAGGTTGGCGATGCGCAGCGGCGCCTCGTCCGTGCCCGTAACCCGGTGCCGGTCGCGCGGACGGATCAGATGCAGCTGCCCCGCCTGCAGGGGATGGGCCCGCCCGTTGAGGAAGTGTTCACCGCGGCCGTGCGTCACCCAGAACACCTCATGGTAGTCGTGATCGTGATAGTGCGCGGCGTTCCCGGCCGTCAGCGTCGTCTGGGCAAAGTGGAAGGCCTCCCCGGGTCGGATGAAATTGGCGAGTTTGAAGTGGGCGCACCGCAGCGGCATGAGAGCAATATAACACAAGATTTTGCGTGTTTATGGCAAGACCGGACCTCAATGTGGTGATATAACACAAGCACTATGGTCGCCCCCACCTCCACACCCGACACCTCACGTCACCGGCTCACGCCCGAGCAGGTGACCAAATACAACCGCGAAGGTTACCACATCTTCGACCGGCCGCTGTTCCCTCAGGCCAAGTTCGACGGCCTGAAGAACTGCTTCGAGAAGATCCTCAGCAACCTCGAAGCTGACGTCCGGCCCGAGTCGATGGATGTGCCGCACTTCCAGCACCCGGAGCTCTTCGAGTGGCTCTTCGCCGACGAGGTGCTCAACCTGGTCGAGCCCATCATCGGCCCCGACATCGCGCTCTTCTCGAGCCACTTCATCTGCAAGCCCCGCGGCAACGGCAAGCGCGTGCCGTGGCACGAGGACTCCCACTACTGGAAGACGATGATCTCCCCGATGGAGGTCGTGACGGTCTGGCTGGCGATCGACCCCTCCACCAAGGAAAACGGCTGCATGTACGTCATCCCGCGGACCCACAACACCGGCAAACAGGGGTTCTCGGATTACGATGACCTCAAGCCGGGCGAGGCCGTCTTCCCCGACGAGATCACCTCCGCCCAGCGCGAAACCGCCCGCGCCGTGCCGGTCGAACTCCAGCCCAACCACTGCAGCCTCCACGACGGCCGCATCATCCACGGCAGCGCCCCCAACACGAGCAACATCCGGCGCTGCGGTTACACGATGCGCTACATGCCCACGCGCGTGAGGGAGAACCACGAGATGGTGGGCACCTACCACAACATCTACCTCGCCCGCGGCCACGACCGCGGCGGCAACATCTACGGCGATCCGACCAAGGCCTATCCCGAACTCGCCCGCTTCCGCGCGAAGCACGGCAAGAACGGACACTGAGCCGGATCGGTCACGATTGACAGGCGGGCACGTTCGCGTGCCCGCCTTCTTTTTTATTCCACCTCGAGGCAGAAAGGCGCGAAGACCTCGCGCCCGCCTAGGTTTACCTGGCTCCAAATGACGTAGCGGCCGGGCTGCGGAATGGTGATCTTGAAGCTCAGCTCGGGCCGGAGCGGATCGGGCGCGTGAGCGAGATCGGTCTCGGCCGGGTGCAGATGCGCGAACCCGCTGCGCGCTTCATCAAAGGCCACGAGGTGCGCATAGGCATCCATGACTGGTTCCATGGGTACCGGTCCGCCCTCGGCCCGCGTGACCCGAAACTTCAGATCGATCGGCTGACCGGCCCGCAGCGCCTCTTGCGTCGGCGCGAGCTCGAATCGGTAACCCTCACGCTCGGCCGCCAACGACACGTCGTGCTGCATGACCATCGTCAATCCGGCCGGTGTCCGCGCGCCGCCGACGGACAGGTCCACCGAGGCATAAAGCCCCCGACCGGTTGCCGCCGGCGTGAAGTCGGCAAAGACGCGGTAGACGCCCTCGCGTTTGGGTGTGAACGAAAACACCCATTGCCCGGGTTGCTTCCCTGGCTCCGGATGGACGTGCCGGTAGTCATCCAGCCAGGGATCGATGATGAGCAGATGCAGCCGGCGCGTGTGCGTCACGAGCAGGTCCTCGGGGGCGATCCGCTTGCCGGCAGTCGTCTGGAGCGTGAAGGTGAAGGTCCGCTCCTGCCCGGGAGCGACCGGGTCGGGGCCGGCCTCCAGCGTCAGCGCCACGGGCGAACGCACGGCGACCACCGGGATGAATTGCGGGTTCAACGGATCGCAGAACTCGATGGAGTTGCTCTCCTTCACCCGGAAATCCATGTGGCTGAGATTCGTCCCCGTCGGCAGGTAACGGAACCCAACATAGAGGGCGGCGGCCCCCACGGTGATGAGGACAATCGAGCGCCACGGCGTGGCCGCAGGTCTGGGAGCCGGTTCGCCCATGGTTCAGCGCTTCATCTTCGCCACGAAATCCTTCGGCTCCCAAACGCTGCCGTCGGCGCGGTGGACGATGCGGCCGTTCGCGTCGATGAGGACGGTGGCGAGCGTGTGGTTGATGAGGTTGCCCTCGAAGGCGGTGATGACGCCGAACTGGGCGAGCAGGTCCTTGATGGCGCTTTCCGGACCGGTGAGGAACGAGAAGTTGGTCGTGTCGATGCCCCGCACGGCCGCGTACTCCTTCAGCACGCCAGGCGTGTCGTAGGCGGGATCGAGGGTGATGGAAACGAACTCGATATTGGGCACGCCGGCCTCCGTCGCCAGCTGCTGCGACGCCATCATCTTCATCGTCGAGGCCGGGCACATGGTGGCAACCGGGCAGCGGGTGAAGATGAAGTTGAGCATCACCTGCTTGCCGCGGAAACGGGCGCTCTGCACGACGGTGCCATTCTGGTCGTAGAGAACGAATTCCGGCGCCTGCTCGCCGACCTCGCGATAGACACCGCGGCCGCGGATCATGGTGTCCTGCCGCAGGGCCTTGGTGCCGGCCTCGACCGCGGCGGCGGCCGTGCGGTCGTCGGGCCAGATCTTCTCGAGGCGGAAGTCGCCCGTGTCGCTCGGGATCATTTCGGCCCGGATGCGCATGCCGGGTTGGACGACAGCCAGGTCGCCCGCCGACACGAGAAACTCCATGGTCATCTCGGGCATGTAGCCCGGGATTTCGTCGTGATGGACGATCAGGACCTTGCGGGCCGGATCGGCCGAAAGCACCTCGCCGGTGATCGGGTACCGCTTCTCGGCCGGCTCCGCGGATTCCGCCGGGGCCGCTGGATCGGAGCGGCTGCATCCGGCCAGAGTCAGCGCAGCCAGGGCTGCGGCCAGGAGGAGGGCGGACGGTTGCATGGTCCTACGGATTCGCCGCCGGATAAAATTGTCAAAGGGTTTGCGGAGTTCAGCCGGACCGCTTCTATCTGGCAGTTTTCCCACTCATGACCCAACCGGAACCAGCCTCCACCCGCACCGCGCACCAGCCGGCGCTTACCTGGTTTGCCGCGATCGGGAGTGCGTGGGTCTTCGTGCTGGTAACGCTGGGCGCGTTCACGACGAGCATCGGCGCGGGAATGGCCTTCCCGGACTGGCCGTTGTCCAACGGCTCGGTCAACCCGCACGGCTGGCTCGAGGACATCGCGATGTTTGCCGAACATTCGCACCGGCTCTCGGGCTCGGTGATGGGCCTGATCACGCTTACCCTCGCCCTGTGGCTGTGGCGGCGCGAACCGCGTCCCTGGCTGCGCCGGCTCGGCTGGGCGGCCCTGACGATCGTGATCATCCAAGGGCTCATCGGTGGAAAGCGCGTGCTGCTCGACTCTTTGGCAGTCCCCGGTTTCGACATGACGCTCGGGCAGATGCTGCGCATTCCGCACGGGATCCTCGCGCATCTGTACGTTTGCATCCTTTTCGCCATCGCGATGGCGCTCACCCGGCACTGGCGCGAGACCGCCATCCCGGTCCGGTCGAACCTGCGCTGGGCAGGGATCATCTGCACCCTCCTGCTGGTTGCGCAGCTCGCGATCGCGGCGACCATGCGGCACAACTTCGCCGGGCTCGCGATCCCGTCCTTCCCCTACTCGACCGCCGACGGCCACTGGCTCCCCGCGGTCTGGAATTTCCACGTCGGCATCCATTTCGCGCACCGGGCCATGGCCCTCGTGCTCACGGTCGCGCTGGGTTGGTTTGCCTGGCGGTTGTGGCGCGACCCGGGGGCGACCCTGCTGATGCGCTGCGGCGCCTCGGTGGTGGTCAGTCTCCTCGCCTTGCAGATCCTGCTGGGCGCCCACGTCATCTGGCAGTTGCGCGAGCCGCACGTCACCACGGCCCACGTGGTCGTGGGCGCGCTGCTCCTGGCGTCAACCTTCACCCTGACCTGGCTGGCCCACCGCGACCTGATCGAAGGCCGGCCACCGTCCGCATGAACGCACCCGCGCCCAAGGCCGCCTTCGGCGACTACCTCGAGCTGACCAAGCCGCGCCTGAGCGCGCTCTCGGTCATCACCGCGCTCGTCGGCTACGCCACGGGACGCCCGCCGTTCCTCGTCGGCGAACTCGTCGCGGTTGTCGTCGGTACCAGCCTGGCCGCCGCCGGGGTGGCGGCGCTGAACCAATGGATGGAGCACGACACCGACGCCCAGATGCGCCGCACGGCCGACCGCCCCATCCCGACCGGCAAGGTGCCCACGGGCTCGGCGTTTGTCCTCGGCTGGCTGATGTGCGCCGCGGCTCTCGGGCTGATCTTCGTGAAGGTCAACGGACTGGCCGCGTTTTTCACCCTGGCGACCATCATTTCCTATCTCGGCTGGTACACGCCGGCGAAACGCTGGTCGCGTTGGAGCACGGAAATCGGCGCGTTGGCGGGGGCGTTCCCGCCGTTGATCGGCTGGGCGGCAGCCGAGGGCCGGATCTCGGCGCTCGGTTGGATCCTGTTCGGCGTGCTCTTCTTCTGGCAGATGCCGCACTTCATGGCCATCGCGTGGACGTACCGGAAGGACTACGCGACGGTGCATTTCCCGATGTTGCCAGTCCGCGACGAATCCGGATCCAAGGTCGCCGCGTGGTCGTTCGCTAACACGCTGGCCCTGTTTGTCGTGAGCCTGTTGCCGACCTTTCTCGGGCTGGCCACGGCGTGGTACCTGGGGGCAGCGGCGCTTTCGGGGGCGTGGTTCGTTTACCGGGCGGCCGCCTTCCTGCGCCCAGCCGGGCGCGACCAGGCGGCGCGCAAGCTGTTCTTCGCCTCGATCATCTACCTGCCCATCGCCCTGGGCGCGCTCGTCGCCGACCGGGTGATCTTCTTCTGACGCCATGAGCATACAGGACATCCCCGCCCTCAACGCCTCGCTGAACGCGCTGGCCACGCTGCTGCTGACCATCGGCTTCATTTTGATCAAGACCGGCCGGCGCGACGCCCATCGCCGGGTCATGATGGGGGCCTGCGCCGTCTCCGCCGTGTTTCTGGTGGGCTATGTGGGGCACAAGATTCTGGTGCGCGGGGTGCACACGCCCTTTGGCGGCGAGGGCACCATTCGGACGGTCTACTTCGCGATCCTCCTGACCCACATCATCCTCGCCATCGCCATCGCCTACCTCGTGCCCCGCACCTTCCTGCTGGCCATCAAGGGCGAATACGAGCGCCACAAGGCTTGGGCGCGGTGGACGTTTCCGATCTGGTACTACGTGTCGGTGACGGGCGTGCTGGTTTATTTCTTCCTGTACCAGTGGTGGCCCGCGGCGCGCTGAACGCTGAAGTAACAAAAAAGCCGTGGCAGCGGAGCTGCACACGGCTTTCGTTCTGAGCGCTAGGAGTTGAACGTTAAGCGTTCGGGGTTGAGCGTTTAGCGTTTACGGGCCGCGTTAGCGGACGGTGATCACGCCCTTCATCCCCACCTGGTAGTGCGCCGGGAACGAGCACAGGAACGGGTATTCGCCGGGGGCGGTGAACTTCACGACGATGCTGTCGGTTTGCTTCGGTCCCACCATCTTCGTGTGGGCAATCACCTGATCGCTCATGGTGGGCGGAATGTACTCGGTCGCGACGGCGGCGGCGGCAGCGGTGGCGAAGGCGGCGGTGTCGGTGCCGGGCTTCAGGACCACGATGTTATGGGCCATGGCCTGCTTGGGCATGGAGCCGACGTTGATCAGGCTCAACCGGACCTCCTCGCCCACGGCGAGGGAGATGCTGTTCAGGTTGTACTTCATCGAGTCATTGGCGGTGATCTCGATGGTCCTGGGACCGGCGGCGGCCGGGGCCGCAGCAGTTGCGGGTTCTTCCTTTTTGGAACAACCGGTGAGGACAAACGCCAGGAGGGCGGTCAGGAGGAGGTGTGGGATATGCTTCATAACCGGGCAAAAGTTGGGACCGGTTTTGGGCATTGCAAACCCGACTGCAGCATTCCGGTGGCATGCAACGCCACTAATGACTGTCAGTGGCTTGGACAATTTCTGCACATCCCCCTAGCAAAATGCGAAAAAAGGGCGCCCAAAACGCAAAATCTGCGCGGAATATGACTTGAAATGCGCAGACGATCTTAAACGCTTTGGTCGGTTGGCTACCCCGCCAACCTTTATCTTTTAATCGTCCGAACACACACATGCGTTTGTCCCTTCCCACACCTGGCCTCGGCCGTTGGGTGAGAGCTGCCCTTGCTTTGGGTGCACTCGCCTTGCTTCCGGGCTGTGACTTCAACTTCTGGCGCATGGATGGTCACCAAACCACCATGGTCACCGCCGGCCCCGTGGCCAAAGCCCAGCTCGACGTGTTCTACGTCACCTGCTGGGTGACGCTCGTGATCTTCGTGCTGGTGGGCGCCGTGCTCGCGTACGCCACGATCAAGTTCAAAGCGCGGACCGACGCGGACGAACACGCCGAGCCGCCGGAGCAGAGCCACGGCAACCCGCTCATCGAGCTGGGCCTGATCGGTGCCTCCATCTTCGCCCTCGTCATCATCGCCGTCCCGACCCTCAAGGGCATCTGGTACACCTACGAGCCGCCCGCCGAGCAGAAGGAGAACGTCTACGAGGTCACCGCCACCGGCTACCAGTGGTGGTTCAAGTTCGAGTATCCGAAGGAGCAGATCGACGGCGTCGGCCCGCTCGTCACTGGCAACGAGCTCGTGATCCCCGCCGGCCGCCCCGTGGTCATCCAGCTCCGCACCGTGGACGTCATCCACTCGTTCTGGGTCCCGAAGCTCGCCGGCAAGGTCGACATGATCCCGAACCGCGGCAACCACCTCTGGCTGCAGGCGGACGAACCCGGTTACTTCTGGGGCCAGTGCGCCGAGTACTGCGGCGATTCGCACGCCGTCATGCGCTTCCGCGTGATCGCCCTGTCCGAGAAGGACTTTGCCGACTGGGTCGCCGGCCAGAAGCAGACCGCCCGCACCGTCGCCGCGACCGCGCAAGCCGGCACCGAGGGCGCCAAGGTCCAGTTCGCCTCCTTCAAGCGCAACGCCTACGGCTTCACCCCCAAGTGGGACGCCGACGCCACGGTTTCGCCGCTCGACAACTGGAAGCAGCAGCAATTCCCCGGCAAGGACGAGAATCCCGCCCTCATCGCGCAGGGTCGCAAGCTCTTCACCGAGAAGACCTGCGCCGGCTGCCATACGATCCGTGGCCATGAAGGCATCGGCATCACCGGCCCCGACCTGACCCACGTCGGCGCCCGCACCACGATCGCCGGCGGCCTGCTGGAGAACAATCACGACCAGATGGCGCGCTGGATCGCCCATCCCAATGAGGTCAAGCCCGGCAACAAGATGTACACCACCGGCTACCTGCCGAACAACGTGCAGCTCACCGACGCCGACGTCAGCGCCCTCGTGGCCTACCTCGAGAGCCTCAAATAATCTATCATCATGGACGCAACGGTTAAGTCCCACTTCACCCCCCACGAGGCCCCCGCGCCGACCAAGGCGGCCGTCTTCTGGCGCCCCACTGCCAAGTCGGGCCTGATGAGCTGGCTCACCACGGTGGACCACAAGAAGATCGGCTTCCTCTACGGCATCTTCGCCCTCTTCTTCTTCCTCGTGGGCGGCGTCGAGGCGCTCCTCATCCGCCTGCAGCTCGCGGTGCCGAACAACGACATCCTCACCGCCGCGCAGTACAACACGATGTTCACGATGCACGGCACGACGATGATCTTCCTCGCCGTCATGCCGCTGTCGGCCGCGTTCTTCAACTACATCATGCCGCTACAGATCGGCGCGCGTGACGTGGCCTTCCCGCGGTTGAACGCCTTCTCGCTGTGGACCTTCGTCGCCGGCGCGATCATCATCAACCTCGGCTGGTTCATGCAGGACGGCCCGCCGGACGGCAGCTGGGTCGGCTACGCCCCGCTGACCTCCAAGACCTACAATGCCGACCACTCGATCGACATGTGGGTCATGGGCCTCCAGCTCCTCGGCGTCGCCTCCATCGCCGCCTCGCTGAACTTCATCGTCACGATCATCAACCTGCGCGCCCCGGGCATGACCATGATGCGCGTGCCGGTCTTCACCTGGATGACGCTCGTCACGGCCTTCCTCATCGTCCTCTCCTTCCCCGCGATCACCATCGCTCTGGTCGAGCTGATGATGGACCGCCTGTTCGGCACCAATTTCTTCGAGGTCTCCAACGGCGGTATGCCCGTCCTCTGGCAGCATCTCTTCTGGGTCTTCGGCCATCCTGAGGTGTACATCCTCATTTTGCCCGCCATGGGCATCATCTCGGAGATCCTTCCGACCTTCTCGCGCAAGCCGCTCTTCGGCTACCCGATCGTCGTCTTCTCGGGTGCCTGCATCGGTTTCCTCGGCTTCGCCGTGTGGAGCCACCACATGTTCACCACCGGCATGGGCACGGTCGCCACGGCGGCCTTCTCCCTCGCCACCATGGCCATCGCGGTGCCCACCGGTGTGAAGATCTTCAATTGGATCGGCACCCTCTGGGGCGGCCACCTCAAGATGAGCACGCCCATGATGTTCGCCCTCGGCTTCGTCTGGATGTTCATGATGGGCGGATTCTCCGGCGTGATGCACGCCGCCGCGCCGGCAGACGCCCAGCAGCAGGACAGCTACTTCGTCATCGCCCACTTCCACTACGTGCTCATCGGCGGCTCCATCTTCGCGCTGCTCGCCGGCATCCACTACTGGTTCCCCCTCATGTTCGGCCGCAAGGTCAGCGAGTTCTGGGGCAAGCTCTCCTTCTGGATCATCTTCGCCGGCTTCAACATCACCTTCTTCCCGATGCACTTCCTCGGGTTGAACGGCATGCCGCGCCGCACGTTCACCTACGATGCCAACCTCGGCTGGAACACGCCCAACTTCATCGCGACCGTGGGCGCCTTCATCCTGGGCCTCGGCATCCTCATCTACTTCATCGTGATGGTGTACACCTACTTCAAGGGCGAGCGGGTGAAGCGCGATTACTGGGACGGCCGCACCCTCGAATGGTCCATCCCGAATCCGCCGCCGGAGTACAACTTCGCCGTCATCCCGACCGTGCATGCCCGTGACGCCTGGTGGTACGAGAAGCACAACCAAGAGGAGATTGCCAAGGAGAAGGCGGCACATGCCAAGGAAGACGCCGCCCACGGGGGCATCCACATGCCCTTCCAGTCGGTTTACCCGCTGGTCACCAGCATCGGCATCCTCATCGGCGCCATCGGCGTCTCGGTCATCGACCACGGCCACAAGCTGCCCATCGCCCTGACCGGCGCTGCGGTCATGCTGGCCGGCATCTATCTCTGGGCCATGGAAGGCAACGAGGGTTACCACATCCAAGCCGATCAGGAGGAATCTCACAAATGAGCAGCCACGGCGCCACCGCGACCATCGATCATCATCACGATCACACGACGTCGACCGGCATTCCGAACAAGAAACTCCTCATGTGGGCGTTTCTGGCGTCGGACTGCATGTTCTTCGGCACGCTGATCGCCACCCATCTGGTGTACCGCCTGCACCCGCCCCCGGATGCACCCTCCGCGACGCAGATCTTCTCGATCGAGCTCACGTCGTTCTCGACGTTCATCTTGCTCATGTCGTCGCTCATGATGGCCCTGGCGGTGAACGCCATCCAGAAGGGCAACCTCAAAAGCATGCGCTGGTCGCTCCTCACGACGATCTTCTTCGGCGCGATCTTCCTCGGCTGCCAGGTCTATGAGTTCGACCACTTCGTGAAGGCCAAGAACCTCACCCTCACGAACAGCCTCTTTGGCTCGACCTTCTACACCCTCACCGGCACCCACGGCACGCACGTCGCCATCGGCGTCCTCTGGCTCATCATGATGTACGTGCGGTCGTTCATGCCGGCCGACACCGCCAACGACCGCGGCTGGTTCTTCCGCAACGTGCTCCACGTCGCGGCGGTCATCGGTGTCGTGGTGTTCCTGATGTTCGCCGTCCTCGGCCTCGTGCACGTCCTGCACCAGGGCGCCGGTCTCGGCGTCTTCTTCAGCGAGCACTTCGGCATGCTGATCGGCTTCGCCCTCTCGCTGGCCGCGGCCTTCCACTTCGCCCGCCCGCGCGGCGCCGTCGCCTTCGGCGAGGCCCACGCCGTGGACGTCGAGTCGATGGGCCTCTACTGGCACTTCGTCGACATTGTCTGGATCGTGATCTTCACGGCCGTCTACCTGCTCGAATACCTCTGATACCCACCATGAGCGCCTCCACCGCCACCGTCGCCCACGACCACCACGGGCATGACGACAACAAGTTCCAGATCTACGTGCAGATCGCCATGCTCCTCGCCGTCATCACCGGCGTGGAGATCGTGGCCATCTTCATCCCCTTCGCCAAGTGGCTGATCGTCACCAGCCTCGTGGTGCTCTCCGCGGTCAAGTTTCTCTTCGTCATCTTCTACTTCATGCACCTGCGGTGGGACAAACCGTTCTGCACGATCCTGTTCTTCATCGGGCTCGTGCTGGCCGGCGGCACCGTCTGGGCGCTGATCGCCCTCTTCGCCGTCAAGGACAGCCTCCCGCTGACCTCGCTCGGCTGAGATCGTCAGCCACGGCATCTTGGTGATTTACGGCGGCCTTCGGGCCGCCTTTTCTTTTGGCATGATCGAATGGCGTCACTGGCACAACGAGCCCTACCTCGTCGGCGGCCTGATCTTCCTCGGCTGGCTCTACGCCATCCTCGCCGGTCCGATGCGCCCACGGCTCGCTCCCGCCGGCACACCCTTTCCGCGCGGTGCCGCCATCCGCTTCTACGCTGCCCTGGTGATCTTCTACGTGGCCGTCGGCTCGCCCCTCGACCAAATCGGTGAGCGCTTCCTCTTTAGCGCCCACATGCTCCAGCACCAGCTGCTGGCCTACCCCGCCGCCATCCTGTTTCTCCTCGGGTTGCCCGCGTGGATGATCGACGGCGTCCTCGGCCGACCCGGGCTGCGCCCGGCGTTGCGCGTCCTCACCCATCCGGTCATCTGCGGCGTGGTCTACACCGTGACGATCGGCGCGTGGCACGCCCCGGCGCTCTACGACTGGGCCCTGCAGGACAAGCTCGTGCACGTGCTCGAGCACCTGATGTTTTTCACCGCCTCCCTCTTCTACTGGTGGCCCCAACTCAGCCCCTCCCAGGCGTTACCCCGGATCACCTACGCCAGCCAGATGCTCTACCAGCTGGGCGTGGTCATCGGCATGACCCCGCTGTTCGCATACATCACGTTTTCCACCGACATCCTCTACCCGACCTACGAATTCGCCCCGCGCGTGATCGCCGATTTCACCGCCGGCGAGGACCAGCTCCTGGCCGGCACGATGATGAAGCTTGGCGGCCTCTTGGTCGCCGTCACCGCCATCGGCGTAAGTTTTTACCGCTGGTTCCAGCAGAACGAGGGCAATCGCTGATAAATCGGGTTTTAGCTCGGACCCGCTGCTTTCGTCCGCCAGAAACGCAAGCCATGACCTGGGACATCGCCATCGCCTTCCTACTGCTGGTTGGCGTCCTGCTGTGTTTCGTCTGGGAACGCTTCCCGCCCGACATCACCGCCCTGGGCCTGCTCGTCGTGCTCATCGCGACCGGCCTATTGACCACCAAGGAGGCACTCTCGGTCTTCGCCAACCCCGCCCCACTGACTGTCGGTGCCATGTTTGTGCTCAGCGCCGCCCTCGTGAAATGCGGTGCCGTTGACCGGCTCTCCGCTCTCGTCGAACGCTCGGCCCGCTGGCCTTACGCCCTGGTCGTCCTCGCGCTCTTCGTCCTCGTTGCCGCCATCTCGGCCTTCATCAACAACACGCCCGTCGTCGTGGTCTTCCTGCCGGTCGTGCTCAAGCTCGCGCGCACGATGCAGCTCGCCCCCTCAAAGCTGCTGATCCCCCTTTCGTTCGCGGCGGTGTTTGGCGGCACGTGTACGCTCGTCGGCACGAGCACCAATCTGGTCGTAAACGGCATCATCACCTCCCGGGGCCTGCCCGGTTTCTCGATGTTCGAACTCGGCTGGCTCGGCCTGCCGGCCGCGTTGATCGGTGCGGTCTACCTGGCCTTGCTGGGCAATCGTCTTTTGCCCGTGCGCAAGATGTTGACGTCGATCCTCTCGGAGGAGGAGCGCCGCGAGTACATCACCGAGGCCTTCGTGCAGCCGGACTCGCCGGTCATCGGCAAGACCCTTGCCGAAGCCGGCCTGACCCGCCAGCGCGGCATCCGCGTCCTCGAGATCGTCCGCGACGGCGTCGCGCTTTATCTCGCGCCCGCGGAAGTGCGCCTGAAGGCCGGCGACCGGATCATCATGGCCTGCCGCATGACGGGCATCGTGCACACCCGCCGCACCGTTGGCGTCGATCTGGTGGCCGAACTCAACCTCGGCCTCGAGCAGATCGCCGCCCACGAAGGGTCGCTGGTCGAGGCAGTGGTCACCCCGCATTCCGAAATCGTCGGCCATTCGATCCGCGAGATGAACTTTCGCCAGCGTTACCGCATGGTGGTCCTCGCCGTGCACCGCCAGGGGCACAATGTGCAGGACAAGCTCGAAGACCTCACGATCGCGGGCGGCGACGTATTGCTCCTCATGGGCACCGACCAGGCCCTCGATGCCGCAGCCAATTCCAGCGACTTCATGTTCTTCGACCGGGCCCGCGTCCCGGCCAAGCCGCAACCGGGCAAGATCGCCCTCGTCGTGGGCGTCATCGCGGCGGTCGTCACCACGGCCGCCCTCGAACTCATCCCCATCGAGATCGGCGCCCTGGCCGGCTGCATCATCATCTGCGTCACCGGCTGCCTGAAGACCAATGAGGCCTACGCCTCCATCGAGTGGAATATCCTGTTCCTGATCTATGGCATGCTCGCCATGGGCCTCGCGATGGAGCAAACGGGCGCCGCCGCCTGGCTGGCGGGCAACGCGGTCGACGGGGTCCGCCACTTCATCCCCGACACGCACAAGGGCATCGTCATGCTGGCCGCGATCTATCTCATAACGACGGTCCTGACCGAGATCCTGTCCAACAACGCGGTCGCCGCGCTGATGGCGCCCATCGCCCTTGGCGTGGCCGGCGAACTCGGCATGAGCGCCATGCCGTTCATCGTCGCGGTGGCCTTCGCCGCCTCCGCCTCGTTCGCCACGCCGATCGGCTACCAAACGAACACGTACGTCTATGGCGTCGGCGGCTACCGCTTCAGCGACTTCGTCCGCATCGGCGTGCCGCTGAACGCCCTCTGCTTTATCACCGCCCTGGTGGTTATACCCCGGGTCTGGCCCTTCTGAGGCGACTCAGGCCTTGTCGGTGCCCCATCGGCGGTGCAGCCACTTTTCCCACGGGGAGAAGAGCAGCTTGTCCGCCAGCAGGCCGATCAGGACCAGCACGAGCATGATGCCGATCACCTGCTCCATCGCGTTCAGCTCGCGGCCATAATGCAGCAGGTGCCCCAGGCCGAACCCGGTCAGAATCGTGACAAAGATCTCCGCCGCCATGAGCGAACGCCAGGCGAAGGCCCAACCCTGCTTCATGCCGCTGACAATGAACGGCAGCGAGGCCGGCAGGATCACGTGCAGCCAGATGTGAAGCCAGCGCGACCCCATGGTCCGCGCCGCGCGCACGTAGATCGGATTCACGTTTCGCACGCCCGTCTGCGTCGCGAGGATGACCGACCACACCGTGCCCATGACCACCACGAACAGCATCGCGGCTTCCGTCTGGCCAAACCAGAGCAGCGCCAACGGGACCCAGCAGACACTCGGCAGGCCCTGCAGGCCGAGGGCAAGCAGCCCCAGCGTATCGCGCAGGAAGCGGAAACGAGCCGTCAGCAGTCCAACCGGCAAGCCCACCACCAGGCCGATGAAATAACCGGCCAGCAGACGTTTCATCGTCACCCAGGTGGATTCAAGCAGGGTGCCATCCAGGGTCGATTCCCAGAGGAAGCGACCGACACTTGCCGGCGAAGGCACCAGCACCGGGGACCAGAATCCCCGCGCATAGGCCCAGTGCCAGATTCCCACCAGCAGGGCGAAGAAGCCCAAGGCCGTCAGCAGGCGTTTCATGTCGTCGCCGCCCCCTCCGGCAGGTGACTCTTGAGGGCCTTGGTGATGCGCGTCGCGTAGGCCGCCACCTCGACGCTGTTGATGTCCCGCGGGCGCGGCAGGTCGATCGTGTACTGCTCGTGGATGCGCCCCGGATGGGGCGAAAAAAGCACGACGCGGTCACCAAGGCTCACGGCCTCGCGCACGTTGTGGGTGACAAAGACAATCGTGACGTGCCGTTGCTGCCAGATGCGCTGCAGGTCACCGTAGAGCTGCTCACGCGTCATCGCATCGAGCGCCGCAAACGGCTCATCCATGAGCAGCACCCGCGGATTGGGCGCCAGCGCCCGGGCCAGGGCCACCCGCTGTTTCATGCCGCCGGAAAGCTCGTGGATGTTCGCCTCCATGAATTTTTCGAGGCCGACGAGTTTCAGGTAGTAGCGCGCCGCCTCATGCCGCTCCGATCGGCTGAGTCCCGGCTTCAGTTTCAAGGCAAAGAGTACGTTGCCCAGCACGTCCAGCCACGGGAAGAGCGCCGACTCCTGGAACATCATCATCCGCTCGCGTCCGGGATGGCGCACCGGGCGCCCGTCGGCCGTTACGGTGCCAGCGTCAGGCAACTCGAGCCCGGCCACGAGGTTCAACAGGGTGGACTTGCCACAGCCGCTGGGACCAAGCAGGCAGACGAATTCGCCCTCGGCCACCTGCAGGCTCACGTGGTCAAGCGCGTGCACCGTACCGCGGGCGGTGGCAAAGGACTTCGACACGCCGTCAATTGCCAGTTTGGCCGGTGGCGGCGCGGTGACTTCGTCCTGGATGCTCATGGGGTTTGGGAGAACATGCGATCGAGCGGGATGGCGTCCCGCAGGAATCCCACACTCTGGGCTTCGTCCACGAGCGCTTCAAACTGCTTTTGACTGACGTCGGCCGTGAAGCGCAGGCGGCGCCAGGCGTTCGCCACGATCGCGGCCGGCATTTCCCGTCGCATCTCGGCACTGAGACCGGCCTGCACCTTTCGCCGGGCCTCATCGGGGTGCGCGTTCAGCCAACCGGTCAGCTCCCGGTGGGCCGCCACGAAGCGGGCGGCCACGGCCGGCTGTTCGCGCAGCACCTTTGCGCTCGCAACCAGGATCGTCGTGACCGCGTCCGGTTGCTCGAGGAAAGTCCTGCCGCCGGCCTCCAGTTCAAGCCGCGACACCCACGGTTCGACCGTCCAGACCGCATCGATGCGGCCTTGCTTGAACAGGGCCAGCTGATCGGGGTTCGCTGTGGGCACCACCGGTACGTCGCCGCCAGACAACGCCACCCGGAAACCCTGCCGCTTGAGCCAGGCCCGCGCCGCCACGTCTTGGGTGTTGCCAAACTGGGGCGAAGCGATGGTCCGGCCCTTGAAATCGGCCGGCTGCTTGATTCGCCCGTCGCCCGGCACGACCAAGGCGGCACCGCCTTCGGCCGCCCCGGCCATGACCCGGACTTCGGCCCCACGGGACCGGATGTAGGCGTTGAGCGACGGATTGGGACCGACGTAGGTAAAATCGATCGAACCGGCAAACAGCGCCTCCATCGCGCTGGGGCCGGCATTGTAGGCATACCACTGAATGGTGACCTCGGACCCGAGGCGCTCCTCAAACCAGCCATGCCCCTCGCGGGTGGAATGGCTGCCGATGATGCCCTGGGCATGCGTGATGTTTGGAAAATAACCGACACGCAGGATTGTCTTTGCCACCGCCGGACTGGCCGCGGATAGCGCAAGGACCGCGAGGAACACGTGATGGGACTTCATGGCATCTTGGAGGGTTGATTCAAAATCCGAACTGAAACCGGCTGATAAATACCTTCTCGTCCTGCCTGAGGACTGCCGCGTTTGACACCGCCGGGGCAGATGGGTGAAACCCGAACTCCGTCTGGTAGTAGTCGAGTTTGAATACCACCGCCCGGCCAAGATACCAATTGATACCAAGGCCGAAAGATGCCGCCTCGCTCGCGGTGCCTGCGACGGAGGCATACAGGGGATAGGTCCCGTCATCGATATTCAGGCTGGCGGCGCGGGCGGTGACCTCCCAGGCGCCCCAGCCTCCGCCGTTGGGACGAAAGCTGGCGCGCGGCACAATGCCGCCGGGGGCGGAGTCCTCTCCGGTCAGGACATAGCCAGCGGCCAGATGCCAGGCTTCATGCTGCAGCTCAGCTTTCGCCCCCGCGGCACCGGGTCGGACGTTGACCGCGGACACGACATACTCGCCCAGGAGACCGAATGATCCGTGGCGAAAATCGAACTGCGGGGCGAGACGCCAAGTCGTACCGTCGGCAATCGTCGCCGCATGGTAGGCGAAAAAGGTCTGCTGTCCGTCTGTACGATAGCCACTCGTGCGGCCGGACGCGGTCTTGCTGCGCCCGATGCTGCCGCCAACGCCGAAGGAGAGGCCGCGCAGCGCCGAATCCGCCTGGCCCTTGAAAGGCGAAGCGTAGACCCGCGCGGCGAGTTCCTTCTCGTTGTCGAAGTCCGTGTTGCTGGAGGAGGCGCCGTCGGCCACGCCATTGAACAGCCCCACGGCATAATCCAGGCGCCCCTCTCCCACCACTCCCCAGGACTGGATGCCGAGGTCGCGGCTGGGCACGAGGTTGCTGGAGATGGAGCGCTCATTGAAAAATGTCCAGGAATCGGACTGCAACTGCTCCAAGCCAACGGGCACTTTAAATCGGCCCAGTTTGAACTGGAAAGCCTTGGAAATCGAGAGGTTGAGATTCGCGTCGACGATGCTGACGCTGCTGCCACCAAATTCAGCCATCAGTTGCACGGCAAAGTCCCTGGCCATCACCGCATCGACGCCGAGGCGGGCACGCCGGAGCACAAAGGAATTGTTGCTCAGGGCTTCGTCCCCAAAGAAGGTCCGGGAATCAAGCTGCAGCAGTCCACGCAGCTTGATTGAATCCGTCCCGTCCCGACTGGCGGCCCCAATACCCTTCTCGCTGATCGTGATTTTTGGGGCATCCACGATGGGGGCCGGCGCCTCCTTGTCCCTGAGTTCCTGTCGGCGTTCGATCGCGAGCAGCTTTTGCTCGAGCAGGCGGATCTGCTCGCGCAGCTCCCTGATCTCGTCTGCCTCCGTGGCGTGGCCGGGAACCGGAAGCAACAGGAGGGCCAGCAGCGCCGGAGCCAGTTTTCGTATGTTTGAATGCCTCATGGAGGTGGAGCCAAAGGAATCAGGTTAGATGGAGTAGTCGCCAAGCAGTTGATGCACGACGCCCTCGACCTCGGAGAGGCGCGACCGACGGTTGCGCCCGGCGGCTTCGGTGGCGGGACGAGTTGGCAGGCGCCGGTAGGGAGCGGTCCCGTCAGCAGCGGATGCAAAGGGCAGTGGCACATTGTCACGGCGCATCTTGCGCAGCGTCACCTCGACGACATCAGCCAAGGTGTATCGATCAAGGATGCCGGCGATGGCATTGCGCACGTCCAACATCAGCATGCGCAGGCCGCAGTGGGTCTCATCCGGGCAGGAGCATTTCTCGTAGGCCGTCTGGCTGACGCAGCCGATGGGCGCCAGGGGGCCGTCGATCAACCGCACCACCGAGCCGATCGTGATCTGCCGTGCTGGCTTGGCCAGGTGGAAGCCGCCAAACTTGCCGCGGCGGCTGGCAATAAGTTCCGCCTCCTTCAGTTCCTGGAGAATCTGCTCCAGAAACTTTCCCGGCAACTGCTCGCTCTCGGCCAGCTCCGACGCCTGGACCAAGGGCCGCCCAACCTCGGCCGCAATGCCGAGGTTGATCAGGGAGCGCAGCGCGTATTCGCCTTTCTTCGAGAGCTTCATGTCGAGCTCCCTAATCTACACTTATTTACTAGGATTAAAACAAGTCATTTGTTCAAATGGATTTTGTCATATCTTGTCATCTGATGTAATTGTTTTTTATGGCCTTACATTATATGCGGACCTGATTACTGAAAAACAGTATTAGATACTATAGTAATTTGGTATACTTAAATCACCAACCGTAGGCCATCGTACGCAAGCCTGACTCCAGCGGGTAGGCGCGCCTCGGCAACAGGATGGTCCGTATGATGCGTCAGGTGGGTCAGATAGGTCATGGGCGCACCAATCTCCGCCGCCGCCACGATCGCCTCCGGGATGCTCATGTGCGTCGGATGCGGCTCCGGCCGCAACCCGTCCAGGACGACCACCGCTGCACCCTTGGCCTTGGCTATCGCTTCTTGGGGCAGGCGCTTGTTGTCGGTGTAATAGACGAACTTCTTGCTGCTGCTGCGCTCGGTGAAGACCAGGCCCAGGGTGTTCAGCCCGCCATGCGGCAGCAGGGTCGATTCAATCGTGCCTTCGGGCAGGTCCAAGCATGACGGCATGGGCAGAAGCTTGAAAGCCGCATAGCCCCTGGCGATGGGCCGCTCGGCAATTGCATACGGGTAAATCGCCAGGACCCGGGCCATGCCCTCCTCGGTCGAGTACACCGTCAACGCCTCCCCGCCCTTCATGTCACAAAAGCGCCGCAGGTCATCCATCCCGTTCACATGATCCGCATGCCCGTGGGTCAGGATGAAGCAGTCGATCTTGGCGACGCCTTGCTCGACACATTGCAGGCGCAGCTCCGGCGCGGCGTCGACCTGCACGTGCAAACCGTCCATGACCACGTGGATCGAAGCCCGGGTGCGGCGATTGCGCGGATCCTTGGACGCACACACTGCACAGCCGCAGGCGATCATGGGCACTCCCTGCGATGTACCCGTGCCAAGAAAAATCACTTCCATGACCCAAAGAAACACCGCTGGGAGGCCCGACGGAAGGAAATCCTGCGCCCGACCTCAGACGATCTCGCGATAGACGTCGGGATGCGGACGCGAGATCACCACGGCATTCACGAGGGCGCCCGACTCGGCGATCAGCGCCCGACCCGCCGCCACCGCTGCCTGCACCGACGAAATCTGTCCGGTCATGGTCACAAACGCCTTGCCGCCCAATGCCATGGCGAGGCGGACCTCCAGCAACTGGACGTCGGCCGCCTTGACCGCGCAGTCCGCCGCCTGGAGGAGCGTGGTCACGTTGAACGATTCGAGCACGCCCAAGGCGCCGTCCGGCGGTGTGACCTGTGAGCGGCCCATCGCCGCGATCACGTCGCTGTGGATATTGTGCACCACCGAGTGCTCGATCAGGCAGCCATTGGCCGCCTCCGTCCCGGCGGCGACCGCGCTCTCGACCGGCGCGGTGTCGCCGCACACAACCACCATGTATTTGCCCGAGCAAATCGTGCGGGACAGCATCAGGCGCACATTGCCGGCCTTGAGCATCGTGTCGGCCACCAAAAAGCCGGCCGCGATGCTGGAGAGTTCGATGATACCGATGGACTGTTGTTTCATGGCGGGCGATCAGGAACAGGTGAGGACGATGCCTTGGGCGGTGACAGAGGCCACCGTGGCAACGGCGGGAGCATGGAGTGCCGCCCCGAGCGCGGCCGCGGGGATCTCCGCCACTTTTTGTCCGGCGGTGACGCGGTCGCCCGCCTTGACGATCGGGAGAGCGGCCACACCGGCACTCTGTTTAAGCGGCAGCACGAGGCGGGAGGGATTGAGGCTCACCGACTGCATCGGGGCCGGATGATCATATTGCGCGATGTGCAATTTCCGCATCAGGGACTTGATCGGCACCCGCCGACCATCGCGCATCGGGTGCGGCGTCACGGTCATGCGACCGGACCATTTGATGCCGGCCTGCTTGAGCTCGGCCTTGGACTGGTCGCACGCCTCCTTCGGGAAAAGCTCCTCGGGGCAGGCATACAAGGTGCACAGCCCGCAGGCGCAGCACATCGCCGCCCATTGGTTGAAATGCTCCTTGCCGGTGGCCGTGAACGCGAGGGTCCGCATGACCTGGTGCGGCTCGACCGCGTAGCCCAGCAGGTAGCGCGGACAATACTCGGTGCAGTACCGGCACTGGTCGCAGGCGGACTTGCCGATGGCATTCTGGGCCGGAGCCGGCTTCAGCTTGCGTTCGATGATGTGATGATCGCGCGGCAGGACGATGAAACCACCGGTGGTCTTCGTCACCGGCCGGTCGAGATCCTGGACCGTCTCACCCATCATCATGCCGCCCACGCAAAGCACCGGGTCCGCCACCTTGGCCCCGCCGGCGGCCGCCAGGCATTCGCGCAGGCTCGTCCCAAGGGGGACAGTCAGCGTCAGCGGATTATGGACTGCGCCCGCCACCGTCAGCGTCTTGCGGGTCACCGGCCGACCGTCAGCCGCTGCGGCGACGTTGATGAAAGTTTCAACGTTGCAGACCACCGCTCCGACCTGGATGGGGATGCCGCCCGGCGGGATCAGGCGCCCCGTGGTTTCGTGCACGAGGTCGTATTCGTCGCCGGCCGGGTAATAGTCGCCCAGCAGGTGAACCTGAACCGGTCCGCCGGCGCATGCCGCCTGCACGGCTTCGACCGCATGGTGGTTCTTGGCCTTGATGCCCACGATCCCCTGCCCGGCCCCGACTGCCGCCATGGCCAGTTGGACGCCGCGAACCATCTCCTTGGCCTGGTGCTCCATGACCACGGCATCCTTGTGCAGCAGGGGTTCACACTCCGCGCCGTTGGCAATGACCGTGTCGGCCTTGGCCGCGAGTTTCACGTGGGTCGGAAAGCCTCCGCCCCCCGCGCCCACGACGCCGCTCTGACGGATCTGCTCGACTAGGTTCATAGATGCTGGGCCGGAGTCTTGTCAGCAAAACCGGCCGGTTCCAAGCCGCTTTAGTGCGCAGCGATTGGCCGGAGGCCGGGCAGCCGATGCGCCGCCAAAAAAAAGGCGCGCCCGGATTGGGCGCGCCTTGGAATCTGTGGATGGAGCGAAGGACTTAGTAGTCCATGCCGCCGCCACCGCCCGGGGGATGAGCCGGAGCCTTTTCCTTCTCAGGAATCTCCGTGATCATGCACTCGGTGGTCAGCAGCAGGCCCGCGATGGACGAGGCGTTCTGCAGCGCAGTGCGGGTGACCTTGGTCGGGTCAACCACGCCGGCCTTGACGAGGTCCTCGTAGTCGCCGGTCGCGACATTGTAGCCGTAGTTGCCCTTGTTGGCCAGGATCTGGCCGACAACCACCGCACCCTCGACGCCAGCGTTGGCGCAGAGCATACGGACGGGGTGCTCGACCGCGCGACGCACGATCTGGGCGCCGATGGCTTCGTCACCCTCGAGCTTGAGGCTGTCGATGACCTTGACGGTGCGGAGCAGGGCGACGCCGCCGCCGGCGACGATGCCTTCCTCGACCGCCGCGCGCGTGGCGTGGAGGGCGTCCTCAACGCGGGCCTTCTTTTCCTTCATCTCAGCCTCGGTGGCAGCACCGACGTTGATGACGGCGACACCGCCGGCGAGCTTGGCGAGGCGCTCCTGGA
>CAYHEW010000028.1:0-55718 GCA_964355715.1 uncultured Opitutaceae bacterium
TACGTCGGTAACCTGTCGTTCAAGACCACCGAAGACGAGCTCCGCTCCGCTTTCGGTCAATTCGGCTCCGTCACCGACGTTTACGTCGCCATGGACAAGATGACCGGCCGCCCCCGCGGCTTCGCGTTCGTCACCATGGGCACGGCCGAAGAGGCCAAGGCCGCGGCTGAGAAGATGAATGGCACCGATCTCGGTGGCCGTCAGCTCACCGTCAATGAGGCCCGTCCGAAGGAAGAGCGTCCCGCTGGCGGTTTCGGCGGCGGCGGCGGTCGTGGCTTCGGCGGCGGCGGCGGCGGCGGTGGCCGCGGTGGTTTCGGTGGCGGCCGCGATCGCGGCGAGCGCCGTTACTAAGCCTTCAGTCTTAACCAACTGATTTTCGAGGGACGGAGCTCCTTTGGGGCTCCGTCCTTTTTCTTTGCGGCGGGGATTGATCCCCGTAGGGCTCGCGCTTGCGCGAGGCCGCGAGCGTCCACGCGGGTGCCAGGTTGCGATTATCCAACCGGTCCAGCGCAAGCGCAGGCCCTACGTCCCAATTCATCTGTCGTTCGTTTCATCAACATGCCTTTCAAAGCTCTCAATCTCTCCGAACCCGTGCTCCGCGGCGTCCAGGCCGCCGGCTATTCCGATCCCACGCCCATCCAGCTGCGCGCCATTCCCATCGTGCTCGGCGGCGGCGACGTCATCGGCTCCGCCCAGACCGGCACCGGCAAGACCGCGGCCTTCGCGCTGCCCATCCTGACGCGGCTCGGCCACCACGGCAAAACCCGCGTCCTCGTCCTCGAGCCCACGCGCGAGCTCGCCGCCCAGGTCGAGACCGCCTTCCGCGATTTCGCCCGCTTCACCGACCTGCGCACCGTCGCCATCTTCGGCGGCGTCGGCTACGGCAACCAGCGCGCGGAGATGCGCCGCGGGGTCGACATCATCGTCGCCACGCCCGGCCGCCTCATGGATTACCTCAAGGAGGGCACGCTCAGCCTCCGCGACATCAACACGCTCGTCCTCGACGAGGTGGACCACATGCTCGACATGGGCTTCCTGCCCGTCGTGAAGGACATCATCGGCCGCTGCCCGCGCGAGCGTCAGACCCTGCTCTTCTCCGCGACCGTGCCGCCGGAGATCCAGGCCATCGCCTCCTTCGCCCTGCGCAACCCGACCCGCATCGAGGTCGGCGTCGCCCGCACCGTCAACGAGTCCGTCAAGCACGCCCTCTATCCCGTCGGCTACGCCCAGAAGTTCGACCTCCTCCTCGCGCTCCTGGAGAAGACCGACTTTGACAGCGTGCTCGTGTTCTCCCGCACCAAGCACGGCGCCGACAAGATCGCCCGCCGCCTCAAGGCTGCCAACCACTCCGTCGCCGTCCTCCACGCCAACCGTTCCCAGAACCAGCGCATGGAGGCCCTCGCCGGCTTCAAGTCCGGCAAGTACGAGGTCATGGTCGCGACCGACATCGCCGCCCGCGGCATCGACGTCGCCGGCGTCTCGCACGTCATCAACTACGACGTGCCCGAGAAGCCCGAGGACTACGTGCACCGCATCGGCCGCACCGGCCGTGCGCAGGCCGTGGGTGACGCCTTCACGCTCGTCACGCCGGAGAATGCCGGCGACATCCGCGACATCCAGCGCTTCATCGGCGCGAAGATCCCCGAGCTCAAGCTCGAGGGCTTCCCCTACGGTCCCTTCACGCCCCGCCCCGATCAGCCGCCGCAGCAACGGGAAAGCCGGCAGCAGGCCGCGCAGCACCCACGCGACGGCGACCGTCGCGGAGGCTGGAATCGCTTCGGCGGCCGCGGCCGCCGTTGATTCCCGCAGGGGCGCACGCCGTGTGCGTCCCTGTATTTTCTGATTCCCTTGGAAGGCATCCGTGCCATCCGTGGCATCCGTGGTTTCTCCCCGTCCCTCCGTCTCCGCCGTCGAAAAGCACCTCGCCGCCCTGCGCGCCTGCGATCGGTGTCCGCTGATGCACAAGCCCGTGGTGGTCGGCCGCCCGGTCGCGAGCCGCGTGCTCCTCGTCGGGCAGGCGCCGGGTGACAAGGAGCCGAAACTCGACCGGCCCTTTGCGTGGACCGCGGGCAAGACGCTCTTCAAGTGGTTCCACGCGGCCCTCGGCTGGACCGAGGACGAGGTGCGCGACCGCATCTACTTCGCCGCGGTCTGCCGCTGCTTCCCGGGCAAGAAACCGGAGGGCGGCGACCGTGTGCCGGCTCCGGACGAGATTGCCCACTGCGCATCCTGGCTCCAGCGCGAGTTCACCCTGCTCCGGCCCGAGCTCGTCCTGCCCGTGGGCAAGCTCGCCATCACGCAATTCCTGCCCGCGGCCCCGCTCAACGACACCATCGGTCGCTCCTTCCGAATTGCGTACCACGGCCATGAGGCGGACTGCATCCCGCTGCCCCATCCCTCCGGCGCCTCGCCTTGGCACCGCATGGAGCCGGGCAAGACCCTGCTGCACCGGGCGCTGAAACTGGCCGCCGATCACCCTGCGCTGCGGGCCTGACGCACTAGGCGCGGAAAAAATCCGTGCCAACGGCCCCGCGCCAGTTCTAGTCTTCGCCCATGCTTCGCCGTTTTCTCTTTCTCCTTGCCGCGGGCCTTGGCCTGCTGCCGCTGGCGCTCCAGGCCCAGCGCGAAAAACTGCCGCCTGAAGACCTGGTCTGGGTGGAGCAGAACTTCCCCAACGCCAAGAAGACCAACACCGGCATCCGGTACGACATCCTCGCATCGGGCTCGGGCGAGAAGGCCAAGGCCGGCGACATGGTGTCGGTGCTTTATGTCGGCCGGCTCCTCAACGGCCAGACCTTCGACCAGGTGAGTGATCGCGAGAAGCCCTTCCGTTTTCGCCTCGGCCGCGGCCACGTCATTCAGGGTTGGGATCAGGTCCTGCAGCTCATGCGCCCGGGCGACAAATGGGTCGTCATCATCCCGGCGGAGCTCGCTTACGGCTCGCGTGGCACCGGCCGCATCCCGCGCGATGCCACGCTGGTCTTCATGATGGAGCTGCTGGCGGCGGGGCCGAATTAGGATTTTTCGCTTGGCTGTAGCCGGGCTCGCTGAGCCCGGTCGCTGCGGAACCGGGGTCAGCGACCCCGGCTACATCACACCGCCCGTCACGCGGTGGCGTTGCGTCCAGAGCGTGTCGGCCGTGTAAAGCGCCAGCCCCGCCCAGATGAAGGCAAACGACTGGGCGCGGGCCCGGTCGAAAGCCTCGTGATACACCCACAGGCCGAGGGTGAACTGCACCGTGGGCGCCACGTACTGCAACAGCCCCAGCGTGGTCAGCCGCAGGCGCCGCGCGCCATAGGCGAACAGCAGGAGAGGGATGGAAGTGACCACGCCGGCGCAGAGGATCATTCCCTGGGCCACCGCGGGCGCGTGACCGAGCGCCCCCGTGCCAGCATGGGCCCGCCAGGCCAGCAATCCGGCGGCGAGCGGAAACAGCAGCATCGTCTCGAGCGTGAGCCCCGCCAGCGGACCGAGGGGTGAGCGTTTGCGCAGCAGGCCGTAGACGCCGAAGGTGCCAGCCAACGTGAGGGCGATCCACGGCAGCCGGCCGAGGTGCACCAGCTGCAGCCCCACGCCACCGGCGGCCAGCGTGATCGCGAGCCATTGGGCCGGCCGCAGCTTCTCGTGCAGTACGAGCCGGCCGAGTGCGACGTTGACCAAGGGCACCAGGAAATAGCCTAGGCTGGACTCGATCACGTGCCCGGCGTTCACCGCCCAGACGTAGACCAGCCAGTTGACCGTCAGCAGCACGCTGCTGGCGAGGTTCAGGCCGCAGGATCGCCAGGTGCCGAGTGCGGCAAAGACCTCGCGGAATCCGCCCAGCCACCACAGGAGCGGCGCGGTGAAGACAAAGGACCACACCAGCCGGTGGGCGATCAGCTCATGGGCGTCAACCGCCGCCAACGGCCGCCAGTAAAGCGGCACGAGGCCCCAGAAAAAATAGCATCCCAACGCAGCCAGCACGCCGCGCCCGGGAGCGCGGCCCGGCGCGCTGCTCATTTGCCGGCCGCGGTCGTGTAGCTGTAGTTGAGGCGGAACTCCTCGATCGCCTGGCCGCGGGCGATGTCAGGTGCGACGCCACGGGTCATCAGCTCGGCCGCGCGCTTTTCGATCCAGCGCTGCTTGAACTCCTCCTCCACCTGACCCGCGATGGCCTTGCTCTCCTTCGGCTTCTTGGGCCCTTTGGAAAACACGTTGCAGCCGGTCAGAAGCAGGCACGAAACAGAAAGGGCAATGACGAGGGTGCGGTTGAGAGCGGTCATGATTGGTGGTTATTGAGAACGTTGGGACTGGGACCGCGAGCGAATCTTTTTGGTTTCGCGCCCCAGCGAATTTTCGTTACGGTCGTCGCATGAGTGAGGACACACCTCCGCCCGCACTGCGCCTGAAACCCCGCCTGCGCCCCAACGAGGAGCCCGCTGCCGGTGGTGCCCAGCCGGCCTCGCCCACGCCCGCCGCTCCCCCGCCAACCCCGGCGCCGGCCGAACCGGCCGCCGCCGAATCGGGCGCCCCACGTCTGCGGCTGAAACCCAAGCTCACGGCCGAGCCCGCCGCCGCCCAACCCGCTCAAAATGTTGCCGTCGAGGCGCCTGCCGCCGCTCCAGCCGTGGCCCCGGAACCCACCCCGGCGGCGCCCCCGCCAGAGGCCGCCCAAGCGGAACGCCCCCGGCTCAAGCCTCGTCTCACTGCGGAACCTGCCGCCACGCCGGCCCAAGCCGCTGAGCCCGCTCCCGCCGCGCCGATCCCTGAACCCGTAGCCGCCGCTCCGACTCCGCCGCCGGCTGCACCCGCGCCAACTCCCACCCCTGAGCCGCCGCCCGCCCCGATACCGGTCGAAGCTCCGGCTGCCGAAGGTTCGAAGTTCAAGCTGAAGCCCAAGGCGCCACCGGCGGCCGCTCCCGCCGCGTCGGCTCCGTCAGCCCCGCCGCCTCCGGTTGCTGCGCCCAAGCCGGCCACGCGCCCGCCCATGGTGCCCGCCGCCGCTCCTGCTGCGGCCGCCACCCCGCCGGTCGCGCCTCCACCCGTGGCGCCACCGCCTGCAATCAAGCCGGTGACGCCTCCGGCCGCTGAGCCACCCTCGCTTGTCGCCGAAGCCCCAGCAGCGGACTCCGCGCCCGCGGAGCCGGCAGCGGACAACGGCAAGAAGAAGAAGGTGCTCGTGCTGCTGATCGGCGCCGCTGCCGTCATCGCCCTCGCCGCCGGCGCATACATCGTCTGGACCTTTTTTCTCGCGCCCCCGCCGCCCGCCCCTGAGCCGGCCACGCCGGTGGCCAAAGCCGCCGCCCCAGCTGATAAGCCGGCGGCAGTCACCCCATCGGAAACCCTCAACCAGATCGCCGCGGCCCCGAAGCAGATGATCGACAAGGCGCAGGATGTCGTCGCCGCGCGCCGGGGATTGGAACAGGACCGCGTGGATGCCGTCCTCGAGGGCAAGGAGCCGCCCGACAAGCGCTTCCTCGACACGCCCCTTCCCGGCCATCTCGGCGGACAACCCCCGCCGGCGCCCGCCTCCACCCAGACCGTGGTCAAGACCGAGTCCCAACTCGCCCCGGGCATCAAGGTCACCACCTCCGACCTCACGGCCAGCGCGCCGGTCAGCGAGGAGTTTCGCGGTTTCGTGTCCGCCGCCCGCATCAACGGCGTCTTTCAGGGCAACCCGCCGCGCGCGCTGATCAATGGCCGCACCATCCGGGCCGGCGAGGCCGCGGACAACGTGCTGGGCATCGTGTTCGAAAGCGTCGATCCCGAAAAAAAGACCATCACCTTCAAGGACCGCACCGGCGCGACGATCACGCGGAAATACTGAAGTTGGCCTCCTCAGATCTCCAATTGTAACTGGGGTCGCTGACCCTGGAGATTGGAAACCGGCGAAAACCTAGCGGGTCCGGCCTTTGCTTCTTAATTATGATCTGGCGATAGGCTGGTTAGGGAATCCGGGCGACGTTGCCGCATGGCTTTTGCGGTGAATCGCCCCGTTAATAGCCGCACCAGCTGCGCCGATATTCTCAACATTCGTCATTTTTGATTAGGGGAAAAGCTGGGGTCAGGCGTTCTAGTTAATAGAGACGCAACCAAATCCCCATGGCTGACGAAACCGAAATTAGCACTCCGGATGAACTGTTGCAGCGTGCGCAGGCCATTTTGGCCGAGTTGAATACGCAGTGCGAAGCGGCGAAAGTCGCCAAGACCACCCTAGATGAGGCGCAAAGGTTGGCGACTACGGCCACGGCCGAGGTCCAGGCTAAGGCCACCGAGGTCGGAAATATCGCGACGCTGGCGGTGGCCGCCAAAACCCAGATCACCGATGCCCAAGCGGTGATCGCCTCGAAATCGGAACACATCCAGGACGCACAGGCTCACGCAGACAAGGTGCGTGCGGAACTCGACCGGGTGCTCACGACGACGAAGCAGCATCTGACGGCGGCGGAAGGCTTCAAAAACAACGCCCAATCGCACTCTGATGCGGCCAACCAGCTGCTTGGCGCGATTCGCACAACCAAGGCAAACGCTGAAAGCGATCTGGCGGCGACCAACGCGGCGAGGAAAGGGGCGGAGGATGCGCTTGCGACGGCCAAGCGCCTGGCCGACCGGGCGGATGCCGTGGACAAACGGATCGCCGAATACGAGAGCCAGCTGAAGATTCTGAAGGAGCGTTGCGAAACTCAGCTGACGCTCATCACAGACCTGCTCCCCGGCGCAACGGCGGCGGGCTTGGCCCATGCGTTCGATGATCGGAGGAAAACCTTTCTGCAGCCGGCCGGAAGGTGGCAGCTCCTCTTCGTGTTGTCCGTGTTGGCGATTGTCGGCCTCACCGTCTTGGCGCTTTGGCATTCCTTTACCAACGGAGCGGCACCTAGCTACGATGAATTGTTCCGCATGTGGCTGGCCCGGCTGCCGGTGATGATCGCGCTCGTGTGGCTCGCGTTACATTCGAGCCGCGAGGCGGCCCTGGCCAAACGTCTCGAAGAAGATTACGGCTACAAGGCAGCCATCGCGGCTTGTTTCGAGGGCTTCAAGAACCAGGTGTCGGCGGTGGGCGGAAGCGTCGGTCCGGACTCAGCCTTGGCCCGGCTCCTGAAGAACACCTTGCAGACCATCGCCGAGCCGCCCGGCCGGATCTACGACAAGCACGCCCTGGCCGTGACGCCGGCGGACGAGGCCAAGCAGGTGGTCAAGGCGACAGCTGATGCCGTGGGCCAGGTGAAAGGGACGGGTTAGTGCTGATGGCGGAGTTAATCGGGGCGAGCGTAACTGTAGCATTTCAACCTTTGCGTCGGAAAGTGTCTCTGTGACTCTTGACTCGGCGCCACCGGGGGCCATGATCGAGGGACCATGCCGACCGTTACCATCAAGCAACTTCATGACCGCACCGGAGACATTGTGCGCCGCGCCGGCAAAACGCCGTTGCAGGTCACGGATCGCGGCCGGCTGATCGCCGTCCTGGCCGGGCCGTCGGCCCTGCCAAGCCGCCGACGGAGCCGCAAGCTTCTGGAGGACTATGCCGCGCTGTTGCGCCGCAAGCCGGCCGGTGATGTGCAAGCCGACCTCGACGCCATCCGCGGAGACCGCTGAGGATGATCTTCTGCGACACCTCCACCTTGGCGAAGTATTACGTCAACGAACCCGAATCCGCCGCAGTCCGCGTCGCGCTGGACGGCGAAGACCAGGTGATGGCTTCCGAACTCGCCCGGGCCGAGCTGATGGCGGTATTCCATCGACGCCTACGCGAGCGGATATGGACCCGCGCCGATTTCCTTGCGGTCGTCCGGCAGTTCCAGCGGGACGACGTCGGTGGTATCTGGAGCTGGCTGCCGGTGGAGAGCACGCTGTTGGAACAGGCGGCGCGAACCTACGCCACATTGCCGGACACGGTGTTTCTCCGCACTGCTGATTGCCTTCATCTCCTGATTGCCTTGCGCAACGGATTGCAGGAGATTCACACCCACGATCGGCATCAGACCGAAGCCGCTCCCAGCCTCGGCCTCAGGCCCGTCCGCATCGGTTAAGGTCGGGCAAGAGGCGCCGAGATTGTCCAGGTCCCGTGCCCGGTGATTTTCTCCGGCTTCAGCCCCGGCAGTTGCACATCTGCGGTCACGCCCCGCGGTAGCTGCAGTTCGACCTCGACGTTGGCTCCGGTGCGCCGCCAATCCGAAACGATCGGACCCTGCGGGGTCGGGATCGTGGCGCCGCCATTTTCACCCACGAATTCCGGGGTGAAGCTGACACGTTTCCATGCAGGCGCGGTCTGGCGGACGCCGCCCACGATCTGCATGAGCTGGTAGAGCGGATGCGCCGACCACGCGTGCGAACGGCTGACGGCGAATGCGGCGGAGTTGCCGAAGATCTCAAACGTCGAGCCATAGGCGATCATCGGCTCCCAGCGCGGCCGGATGTGGGCGACGACTGCGGCACCGTGACCGCGAGCGGCGAGGACCGAGTAAACGTAGTTGATCCAATAGGCGCTCGGCTTGGCGGTGTGTCCGGACTCATCGGCGAGGTAAGCGAGCAGGAATTCTTCCATCGCTGTCTCAGCCTCCGGCGCCAGGCCGGCCATGAGCGCCAGGGTCTGCGCGTGGGGCGACGTGCTGCGCAATACGCGGCCCTTGGCGTCGAGTCCGTCGCCCAGCAGGCCGCGGCGGGTGAGGAAGGTTCGCAGCTTTGCGCGCAGGCGCTTGGCCCAGCGCTCGCAGCGCAGCGCGGCTTTCGCGTCACGGGTCAGGCGGTGCATCGCGGCCACGCGCTCAAGGGCCAGGACGAGCCAGAGGTTGTAGATGCTCGAGGCGCCGTCCTTCGGCAGCTCGGTCCAGTCGAGAAAGAGCCAGTAGCGCGAATCGTAGGTGACCAGGCCATCGCGGCCCGTGTGCTTCTCGAAGTAGGCCAGGGCCCGCTCGAGGCCGGCACGTTGGTCTTTGAATGGCTGCAGGTCGCCGGTCTGCCAGTAGTAGTCCCACTGCGTGAGCATCCAGACCAGGGTGAAGTCCGGCAGCACGCAGTTGTGGGCCATCGTCGGTGCGTGACCGTAGGTGAGGCCATCGGCCGTGTGCTGTGCGCCGATCTGGTAGATGCCACGGCGGAAGAGCCGGGCATCGCCGCTGAGATGAAACGTGTTCCACGCCTGCACCCGGGCGTCGCCCCACCACTGCGCCTGCTCGCGCCACGGGGTGTCCACGTAGGCGTCGAGCATGCAGTTCTGCTGCGACCAGGCGCAGGTTTCCCAGATGCGCTCGAGCAAAGGCTCGGAACTGCGGAAGGAGCCACGGCGCTCGACCGGGTAGCCCGTGCGGCGCAGGCAGAGCGACAGGTGCAGCGGACCGGTGGAGTTGCGCACGGTGATCGTGACGTAACGGAAGCCGTACGGATGATAGAAAAAGTGCTCCGTGCGCCCGCTCCGGCACGTCACGCGTCCGCTGAACGCCACGCTGGAGCCGTCAGGAAAGCGCAACTCGGGCTGCAGCGTCGTGGGATCGACGCCCTCGGTGTAGGCGAAGTCGATGGCCTCGCCGCCGCGGCCGCCGCTGACGACGAGCGAATAGTTGCCGACCACGGGTCGGCCGACGTCGATGAGATGGCTGCGGAAGCGGTTCGCGCCGGTCGCGGGCACTTCGAAGCCCGCAGCAAAGAGGCCGACGGGCGCGCTCGGGTCGGCCGGTTGCTCGCCCAGGCCGGCATCGACCGGCCGGTGGGAGTGGTCTTCGGTTTGCCGCAGGAGGTAGAGATTGCGGGTTTGCTCCCAGCCGGGGGCGCACTCGCCCTCGCCGCGGCCGATGATACGGCCGGGACGTTCGGCCACCTCGAACATCTGGGGAATCCCACGCGGCTCGAGGTCGGCCCACGGCAGGACATGCAAGGCCTGGCTGTTGGGCGCCCCCCAGGCGCTGTCGTTGAAATCGGTGTTCATCCAGTCTGTCGGGCAGGCCCGCGCGTCGAAGTGCTCCTGCGGGAAGAGCTGCAGGCTGGCGTGCACCATGTCGCGGCGGATGCCGGGCTGGGGCAGGCATTTCCAGGTGCGATCCGTGCGCAGGCGGCCGCCGCCCCAGGTCGCGGCGACGAGGAGACCGGCATACCCTTGGTGTAGATACTGGAAGTTGCTGAAGCCCGGATTGTAGGCGCGCACGGCCAGCACGTTGCGGCCGGGCACGAGCCAGCGGGCGACGTCGATCTCGTCGTAGGGCCAATGCGACTGGAAGCCGCGCGCCGGACCCCGTCCGACAAAGGCGCCGTTGAGGTAAAGGTGATACGACTGGTCGGCGGTGATGAACAACGGCGCGCGCCGCGGCACCCGGTCGAGCGTGAAGTCGCGCCGGAACAGCGCGTACGCGTTGTGCAGATCCCAGCGCAGGTCATACGGCCAGATCCATTGGGACCGGCCAAAGATGCGGTCGGCGGAGGACGCGGGGGCAGATTTCATGTTAATAAATCAACAGGATTTTACAGGAGGTAACTGAGGTAACAGAGTTCCATCCCTGCTGGCGAACGGAGATATCCTCTCAGCTGGAGAACCTCCGTTTCCTCTGTTGCCTCCTGTAAGGTGGATCGAGATTCAGGGCTGGCTAAGTGTGTCACGGATACTGCGCAGGAGGACCGGGTCGGTGGCGATGCCGAGCACGCCGTTGACGACGAACTGGATGCCGATGCAGAGGATCAGGAAGCCCATGACCTTGGTGAGGGCGTTCATGCCAGTGAGGCCGATCACCTGCACGATGCGGCTCGAGACGCGCAGGGTGCTGTAGATGATCGCGGCGACCACCAAGATGCCGAGGATGATGGCCACGTAGTCGGTCCAGTCGGTCGCGAGAGAGGTGAAGCCGAGCGTCACGGCGATGGCGCCCGGGCCGCTGAGCATGGGCATGGCGAGCGGGGAGAAGGCGATGTCGCGCTTGGCCCGCGCCGCCTCGTTCTCGCGGCTCTGCTGGGCCGGGTCGCGCGGCGTGGCGACGAGCATGCCTGAGCCGATGCCGGCGACGAGCAGCCCGCCCGCGATCCGTAGGCCCGGGATCGAGATGCCGAAGAACCCCATGATGAAGGTGCCGCCGATGAGGAAACTCACGAGGATCGCGACCATGTAGATGCAGGCCATGCGCAGCTGCTGGTTCCGGCGCTCGGGCGTGAGTCCCTCGGTGATGGCGAGGAAGGTCGGGGCGGCGGCGAGCGGATTGATCAGCGGCAACAGCGCGATGATGGTGCCGAGGATCAGTTCCCAAAAATGGCTCACGGTGGTCATGGGGTGAGGGAAGTAGCGAGTAGAGGCTTATTCTGTGGGCCACAAAGCTCAAATGACATTCACGCCGGGCAGTAAGATGTTTCCGTCTACTCGCTACCCGCTCCTCACTGCTCGCTACTTCGGCCGCATCACCACACATCCACCGGCCCCTTGGGCACCGGGATGGCGGTGCGCTCGGCTGGGTCGAGATCGTCGCGCATGAATGACGCCACCATCGGCGCCGGCGCGAAGCGGGGCAGGAGTTCGCCGCGCTCGTCGCAGAACTGCGCGCGCCAGGCCACGTACTCCGTGATCGCGGCCTCGAAGTCGGCTGCGGAGCAGATCTTGGTGATGCGCTGCTTGAAGGGCTTGGCCGGGCCGAAGCGCTTCGCGTACCACGGCGCCACGCGGCGGAACAGCCGGGCCCCGTGCTCCTCGCCGTAGAACTGCATGTACCGCTCGAAATGCCGCCGGAGCACGCGCAGGCGCTCGATGAAATCCGGCTCCGGCGGCAGATCGCCGGTGGTAAGATACTGGGCGGTGCGGCGGAAGATCCACGGGTCGTAAAACGCGCCGCGACCGATGCTCACGCCGGCGCAGCCGGTCTCGGCGAGCATGTGTTTCGCCGCCTCGGGGGTGGTGACGTCGCCGTTGCCGATGACGGGGATGTTTTTCACCGCCTGCACGACGGCGCGAATGCCGGCGAGGTTGACCGTCCCCCCGAACCCTTGGGCGCGGGTGCGGCCGTGCACGAAGATGGCGGCGATGCCGGCGTCCTCGAGCACGCGGGCGAGGTCCGGGGCGGTCAGGTTGTCGTCGTCCCAGCCGAGACGCATCTTGGCGGTGACGGGAATCTTCACGGCGGCGATCATCCCGCGAACCAGGGCCGCGGTCTTTTCGAGCTCGGTCATCATGGCCGAGCCGCCGCCGATCTTCACGACTTTCTTCACCGGGCAGCCCATGTTGATGTCCACGGACTGGACCCCGAGTTCCTGGCACATCACGGCGGCGTCGCGCATCTCCTCGGGGACGCTGCCGAAGAGCTGGATGGCGAGCGGGCGATCCTCCGGCGACGTCGCGGTGAGCTGCAGCGCGGTGCGGTTGCGTTCGAGGAGCGAGCGCGCGTTGACGAGATCGGTGGTGGCCCACGCGAGTCCTCCGAGTTCGCGCAGGGTCACGCGGAACGGCAGGTTGGTGTATCCCGCCAGCGGCGAGAGAAAAAGGTTCGTCGGGAGCTGGTACGGTCCGATCCGCATGGGCGGAACCCGCGGCTTCAGCCCCGGGGCAGGGCGGCCTTCATCCGCCGGAGCGCCTCGGCGAGGGTTGCGCGGGGGCAGCCGAAATTCAGGCGCACATGGGTGCCCTTGGCCGCGCCGAAGAACGCGCCGTCGCTCAACCCGACGCCGTGGGCCTCGAAGAGCGCGATCGGATCGGGCAATTGGAGGGCGGAGACATTCAGCCAGGCGAGGTAGGTGGCTTCGATCGGGGCCTCGACCTTCACGCCGGGCAGCTCGCGGGCGATGAAATCGAGCAGGAAATCGCGATTGCCCCGCAGGTAGGCCAGCAGGGCCTGGCGCCACGGCTCGCTGTCGCGGTAGGCGGCCTCACAGGCGGTGAAGCCCAGCGCGGTGACCTCGGCCACCACTCCGGCGGTGGCGCGGACGAAACGGGCGCGCAGGCCGGCGTCGGGAATGATCGCCAGCGAAGTGCCGAGGCCGGGCACGTTGTAGGTCTTGCTCGGGGCCATCAGGGTCACGGTACGCTTGGCGATTTCGGCGCCGAGCGAGCCGGTGGGAAGGTGGGGCAGGGCGGGGTCGAGGATGAGGTCGCAGTGGATCTCGTCGCTGCAGAGGATGAGATCGTGGCGTACGCAGAATTCGCCCAACCGCACGAGTTCCTCGCGCCGCCAGACCCGCGCGAGCGGATTGTGCGGGTTGCAGAGATAGAAAAGCTTGGTGCGCGGGGTTACGGCCCGCTCCAACGCCTCCCAGTCGATCTCCCAGCGCCCGACGCGCAGGACGAACGGCACGGTCACGGAGGTTCGGGCGCTGTTCTTCGGCGCGCTCATGAACGGCGGATAGACCGGAGTCAGCGTCAGCACCTCGTCCCCGGCCGTGGCAAAGGCCTGGGCTGTGATGTTCAGGCCTACCACCAAACCGGGCAGCCAAACCAGCCAGGCTGGGTCGATCGTCCAACCGTAACGCTGCTGCAGGGCGTTCACGATGGCCTCAACCGTCGACGGAACCGGCCGGGCATAGCCGAAGATGCCGTGTTCGACCCGGCGGTGCAGCGCCTCGATCACGGCCGGGGGCGACTTGAAGTCCATGTCGGCCACCCACAACGGGAGGATTTCGCGGCCGGCGTACTTCTGCCACTTCTGCGAATCGGTGCCGAGGCGCCCGGGAACAGTGTCAAAATCGAAGGTCATGCGGCTCCTTAATCTGCGGCGAGGGCACCGACCCGCAACACAAACTCCGGTCATCGGAAGCCTCGGACCAGTGGATTCCCGAATTTACTGCAGCTGGGGTCGCCGGCCCCGGCCACAGCGATATCTTCAGAAACTGGATGATCAACGTGCGGATAATCCGGAAGAGCCTTGGTGATGCCAGGCCGGCATAACCGATAGAGGCAGGAAGTATTGGGGATTGCCGCGGCGAATTGTTATCATGGGGCGTGAGTCTCCCAGCTTGGATGCGCGGAAAACAGAAAGGTCGGCCATGATCGCGGCCGGCACCTTGGTCCAGCGGACGCTCCTGACCGTGGCCCGCCAGCGCGATGGACTGGATGAGGCCCGTTGCCGCTTGGTGCTCGATTTTCTGGCGGCCGCGCAGGGTCTCGAGTGCGTGCTGCAGCAGCGGTTGGCCGCCACCGGTCTCAGCGAGCACCAGTTCGCCGTGCTCGTGGCGCTCTTCGCCCTCGACCCCGCAGCGTCCACGCCGGCGGACCTGGCGCATCATACCGGAACGACTCGCTCGGCCATGACCGCGCTTCTTGACAACCTCGAGGGCCGCGGCCTGCTCTCGCGCCAGCGTGATACCCGCGACCGGCGGCTCGTCTATGTTCAGCTCACGGCCGCCGGGCAAACGGCCGCCGATTTCGCCCTGATGGATTACCTCCGGGCCGCCAACGAGCTGGCCGGCATGGTCGCGCCAACCGACCAGGCGGCGCTCCTGCAGAGCTGCGCCCGGTTCCAGGCCGCCGCCACCCGCTCTCCGTTCGCCAATTCCTCCGCCACCGTCCCATGAAAATCCGCATCCTTCCCACCCTGATCGTCGCCGTCGTCGTCTTTGGTGCGATCTTCGGCTATAAGTACCTGACCATCCGCCGCGGCATGGCCGCGCAGGCCGCCCAGGTCCGGCCGCCCACCACCGTCAGCACCGCGCCGGCCCAGGAGGAAACCTGGCCGAACACCGTGAATGCCGTGGGTTCATTCGCCAGTTTCCGCGGCATCATGGTCCGGAACGAGGTTGAAGGCGCCGTGCGCCGCATCGCCTTCGAGTCGGGCGCCACCGTCGCGGCCGGCGACCTGCTGGTGGACCTCGATGATTCGATCGAGGCCGCCAGTCTGCCGGGCCTGGAAGCCCAAGCCAAGCTGGCCATGACCAACCTCACCCGGGCCCGCGACCTGCGGGCCGCCGACACCAACGCCCGCGCCGACCTCGAGGCCGCCGAGGCCGTCGCCGCCTCGACGCAGTCGGCCGTGGCCACGCTCCGCGCCACGCTGGCGAAGAAACACATCACCGCCCCCTTTGCCGGCCGGCTCGGCATCGCGCAGATCTATCCCGGGCAGTTCCTCGGCAAGGCCGAGGCCATCGTGCAGCTCGAGACCCTCGACCCGGTGTATGTGGACTTCACCCTTCCGCAGCAGGCCATCGCACGGGTGGCGGTCGGCCAGCCGGTGCACGTGCGGGTGGATGCCTTCCCGGAGCGCGTGTTCGAGGGCACCATCGCCGCGATCTCGCCGCGCGTGAACGACAGCACCCGCAGCCTCAGCCTGCGGGCCGCCGTGCCGAATCGCGATGAGGTATTGCGCCCCGGCATGTTCGGCCAGGTGCAGGTCGTGCTGCCCGGTACGGAACGTGCCATCGTGCTGCCGACCACGGCCGTCGTCTTCAATCCCTACGGCAATTTCGTCTATGTGGTGGTGCAGGGCGTCGCCCAGCAGCGCTTCATCCAGACCGGACCGCAGCGCGGCAACGTGATCTCCGTCCTCTCCGGCCTGAAGCCCGGCGAGGAGGTCGTGACCTCCGGCCAGATCAAGCTGCGCAACGGCAGCCCGGTGCGCGTCGACAACAGCGTCGTGCCTTCCGCCAACCCCGCGCCCAAGCCGGAGGAAGGCTGAACCGGAGAACTCCGCCATGCGCTTCACCGACATCTTCATCAAGCGGCCGGTCCTTGCGACCGTCGTGAACATCTTCCTCCTGCTGGCGGGTTGGCTCGCCCTCAAGGAGATGAACGTCCGCCAGTATCCGGAGACCAAGAACTCGATCATCACCGTGATGACGACCTATCCGGGTGCGAGCGCCGACCTTGTGCGCGGCTTCGTCACGACGCCGCTGGAGCGCGAGATCGCCTCGGCCGACGGCATTGACTACGTCGAATCCGTCAGCGCCCCCAACTTCTCGGTCGTGCGTTCGCAGCTGCGCCTCAATTACGATCCGAACGACGCGCTCACGCAGATCACCTCCAAGGTCAACCGCGTGCGCAGCGAGCTCCCGGCGGGCGCCGAGGACCCGGTCTTTGAGATCCAGGTCGGCGAAACCACGGCCTCGATGTACATCAGCTTCGCGAGCTCGACCCTGCAGGCCAACCAGATCACCGACTACCTCGTCCGCGTCGTGCAGCCCAAGCTCTCCACCATCGAGGGCGTGCAGAAGGCCGAGGTGCTGGGCGCCCGCACCTTTGCGATGCGTGTCTGGCTGAATCCCGCCCGCATGGCCGCCTTCGGCATCAGCTCGACCGAGGTCTGGTCCGCCCTCTCCGCGCAGAACTACCTTTCCGCCGTCGGCAAGACCAAGGGCGAGATGACGATCGTCAACCTCACCGCCCGGACGGACGTGCGCTCCGCCGAGGCCTTCCGCGATCTCGTGATCCGCGAGCGCAATGGCGCGGTGGTCCGCGTCGGCGATATCGCCGAGGTCGAGCTCGGCGCCGACGACTACGAGGTCAAGGTCCAGCTCCGCGGCAAGGACACCACCATGATCTCGATCTCGGTGCTGCCGACCGCCAATTCGCTCGACGTGGTCAAGCGCGTGCGCGCCGTCTGGCCCGACATCGCCGGCCAGCTCCCCGCCAGCATCGAGGGCAACATCGTCTACGACGCCACGGAGTTCATCAACGATTCCATCGACGAGGTGACCACGACCCTCCTGGAGGCCATGGCCATCGTGATCATCGTCATCTACCTATTCCTCGGTTCGTTCCGCTCGGTCGTTATCCCCATCGTCGCGATCCCGCTCTCCCTCCTCGGCGGCATGGTGTTCATGCTCGCCATGGGGTTCTCCATCAACCTGCTCACCCTGCTCGCCTTGGTGCTGGCGATCGGCCTGGTGGTCGATGATGCGATCGTCGTCGTCGAGAACATCCACCGCCACATCGAGGAGGGGCTGACGCCGCTGGCCGCGGCGCTCAAGGGCGCCCACGAGCTGGTCGGCCCCGTCGTGGCGATGACCATCACGCTGGTCTCCGTCTACGCCCCGCTGGGCCTGCAGGGCGGTGTGACCGGGGCGCTGTTCCGCGAATTCGCGTTCACCCTGGCGGGCGCTGTGGTCATCTCCGGCTTCGTCGCGCTCACGCTCTCGCCCATGCTCTCCTCGCGGCTGTTGCGCCACAATCCGAACCCCCGCGGCATCGAGCATTTCCTCGACCGGACCTTTGACCGCCTGCGCGGCTTCTACGAGCGCCAGCTCGGTCAGGTGCTGAACAACCGGATCGCCGTCTACCTGGTGGCAGTCCTGATCATCGCGGCGATCGTGCCCTTCTTCCTCATGACGAAGAAGGAACTGGCGCCGGCCGAGGACCGCGGCTTCGTGGTCGCCATCGCCCAGGGCGCGCCCAACGCCTCGCTCGAGCAGGCGCTGCTGTCCGTCGATCAGCTCAGCGGCATCGTCGCCTCCTTCCCCGAGACCAGCAACTTCTTCACGGTGGCCGGCGTCGACATGGGCTCACACCTGCCGTCACCGAGTTCCAGCCTCATCGGCTGGCAGCTCAAGCCCTGGAGCCAGCGGGAACGCGGCTCCGGACTGCTGAGTCAGATGCTCACCGGCCGCGCCATGGGCATCGCGGGCGTGAGCGCCGCCGCCTTCCTGCCGCCCTCGCTGCCCGGCGCCGGCTTCGGCCTGCCGGTGCAGTACGTCGTGTGCTCGACCGACAACCACGAGCGCGTCGTCGAGGTGGCCAACGAGCTGCTCATGCGCGCGCTGATGAGCGGCAAGTTCGTCTACGGCGACAACGACCTGAAGTTCGACCAGCCGCAGGTGGACCTCGAGCTCGACCGCGACAAGTCGGCCGCGGTTGGCCTCTCCATGCAGCAGTTCGGCGCCGACGTCGGCACCATGCTCGGCGGTGGCTACGTCAACCGTTTCGCCATCCAGGGCCGCGCCTACAAGGTCATCCCGCAGGTGGCGCGCAGCTTCCGGCTGACGCCGGAGCAGCTCGGCGACTACTACGTCTCCTCGGCCAAGGGCGGGCTCGTGCCGCTGTCCAGCGTGGCCACCCTCGCGCCCTCCGTGCAGCCGCGCGACCTGCGGCGCATGCAGCAGCTCAACGCGGCCACGCTCTCGCTCCTGCCGGCGCCCGGGGTCTCGATGGGCGAGGCCTACGACTGGCTCAACGCCGAGGCCAAGACGGCGTTTCCGTCGGGTTACTCGGCCGAGTACAAGGGCGAGCTCCGCCAGTTTGTGCAGGAGGGCAGCTCGCTCCTCGCGACCTTCGTGCTGGCGATCATCGTGATCTTCCTCGTGCTCGCGGCCCAGTACGAGAGCTGGCGCGATCCGTTCATCATCATGATGGCGGTCCCGCTCTCGCTGGCGGGCGCGATGGTCTTCCTCTTCCTCGGTGCGGCCACCCTCAACATCTACACGCAGGTCGGCCTCATCACGCTCGTCGGCCTCATCACCAAGCACGGCATCCTCATGGTGGACTTTGCGAACCGCATGCAGGAGGAGGGCCACGATGTCCGCACCGCCATCGAGAAGGCGGCCGGCATCCGCCTGCGGCCGATCCTGATGACGACCGCGGCCATGGTCTTCGGCGTCATGCCGCTGGTCTTCGCGAGCGGCGCCGGCGCCGAGGCCCGTTTCAGCATGGGTCTCGTCATCGCCACCGGCATGGCCATCGGCACTTCCTTCACGCTTTTCGTGGTGCCGTCATTCTACGTCCTCGTCGCCGCCACCCGCCGGCCGAAGCAAACCTAGCCACGGGGCCAAACGCGGGCGTTTTTTAACCACGGATTACACGGATAACACGGATCCTGCAGATGAAGCGTGATTGTATGGCCACAAAAGGCACAAGAGACGCAAAACAAGAAATTCTGATTTTGTGCCTTCTGCGCCTTTTGTGGCCATCCTCTCAGGCATCATTCGCCGGACACCAATCCGTGGCATCCGTGTAATCCGTGGTTAAGGACTCTGTTCCGAAAGGTAGGGTTGTGGCGCAGTCTATTTGGGCTCATTAATCTAGTGACTGCCTCGGGCTAGGTCCTGTTCAGCGGTTGCGCGGGCGCGGAGTGGCCGGTAGAACCATGGCTCCGATGGAATTGCGTCATTTGCGCTACTTCAAGGCCGTGGCTGAGCGCCTGAGCTTCAGTCGCGCCGCGGAGGAATTGCGCGTGGCGCAGCCGGCGCTGAGCCGCCAGGTCAAGGCGTTGGAGGACGAACTCGGGGTCCGGCTCTTTGACCGCAACCGGGTGCGCGTGGAGCTGACCGATTCCGGCCGCACCCTCTACGCCCACGCCTGCAAGGTGCTGGCCCAGGTGGACATGGCCGCTGCCGCCACCAAGGAGACGGCCGCCGGCACCGGCGGCGAGCTCATCATCTGCAACGATTGGCGCCTCTCCAACCAGATCGTGCTCGGGGCCATCGCCGAGTACCGCCAACAGTATCCACGCATCGAGGTCTCGCTGCGCGACCTGCTCATCCACGAACAGCTCACCGCCCTGCGCAAGCGGCAGGCGCACCTCGGCTTCGTCGCCGCCCAGGAGTTCGCGCCGCACGACGAGTTGCAGTCGCTGCACCTCCTTGACGCCGAGCTGCTCGTCCTGGTCGGGGCTCAGCACCCGCTGGCCGCCGCCGATCGCATCCGCATCGCCGACCTCGCCGGCGACACTTGGGTCATCACCGGAGCCAAGGAAACTCCGGGCCTGCGCGAGTTCATCGTCCAGACCTGCCGCCTGAGCGGCTTCCAGCCCAATTTCGCCCAGCCCGTGCACACGATCGAGAGCGTCCTCGCCCGCGTGGCCACCGGCTACGGCGTCTGCCTCTGGCCGGAATTTCTCGCCGCCTCCTTCCCAGCCAACCCGCTGGTGCATTACCTCCATTCCGACTGCCCCCCGATCGAGCTCCGGGCCGTCTGGCACCGCCGCGAGGAGTCGCCGCTCCTGCAGCAGTTCCTCGAGATCCTCCGCCGCCGGGTGGCGGAAGCGACGCCGCCTGCGGCGCGTTAGGATTCCTGGGAAAAATTTACCAGGTGCGCGGCACAAGCCGTGCCCAAAATTCGCAGCGGTCCCTGCGGGTGGCCGGCGCAAATTTCCGTTTTCACGCGATTTAGCGCAACGACGGCACCGGCATCGGATGTGCAGATGGGGGGACAGTCAGTGCCACGCACCGAATGCATCAACCCATTCAACTCCACATCACCATGAGACTCGTACGCTACACCTATCCCACCCACCGCAGCCCGGTTTCCCAGCTGGGCGGCTATGCCCGCTCGCCCTGGGCGGGCCTTGAGTCCGAGATCGACCGCCTGTTCACCTCGACCCTCGCCGACCTGGGCGCCCCGGCGCCCGAGCTGCGTTTCCCGGTCGACCTCTACGAGGACAAGGACAACACCTACGTCCGCGCCGAGCTCCCGGGCCTGCGCCGCGACGACATCCACGTCGAGGTGGTCGACGACTACCTGACGATCAACGCCACCCGGAAGACCAAGGAGGGCGACAACGAGCAGTCGCTCGCCTTCAGTCGCTCCATCAGCCTGCCGGCCGCGACGCGCAACGACCAGATCACCGCCAACTACGAACAGGGCATCCTCACGGTGACCCTGCCGAAGAAGGAGGAGGCCAAGCCGCGCAAGATCACCGTCAACGTGAGCTGAGCCCAACCGCATCCCGCAACCCAACCAAGGAGAACCACCATGAGCCTGCTCAATACTCTCATCCCCTCGATCAACCGCACCCTGGCCCGCCGCGGCGATGACACGCCCGCCGCGATCCAGAGCGTGTCGCCCGCCTACGAGATCAAGGAAACCGCCGACGCCTACGGCCTCACCGTCCACCTGCCCGGCGTGAACAAGGAAGGCCTCGAACTCACCGTCGAGGAGGGCACCTTCACCATCCGCGGCCAGCGCGCCTGGAAGCAGCCATCGGGCTGGACCACGCTCTACCGCGAGTCGGTCGACCTGCCCTTCGAGCTCGTGCTCACGCACGACAACACGATCGATGCGGACAAGATCCACGCCGAGCTCGCCGACGGCATCCTGCGGGTCTCGCTGCCCAAGGCCGAGGCGGTCAAGCCGCGCAAGATCACCGTAAGCTGAGCGTTTGGAGGCGTAGGGCGGGTCAGAGACCCGCCCTACTTTTTTCCGAAATGGATTCGCGGTTCGGCGCCCGCGGACTATTCCTGTCTTCATGAACAGCGCCTACCTCCCCGCCCTGATCGCGGTCGGCTTTCTGGCGTTCGTTGGCCTCGCGCTTTGGCTGGGGGCAAAGGCGTCGGCCCGAACCCGGGAGCTGGTCGGTCAGCTCGCGGGTCGGCTCGGGTTGGAGTTGGAGGCGGCCCAGCCGACCCTGGGAGTCTTCTATCCGTCGCCGCGAGCGAACGGCCGCATTCGCGGCAAGGCCGTCACGCTCTACAATTACACCACCGGTTCGGGCAAGAACCGCACGACCTGGTCGGCGATCAGCGTGACGCCGGCGGCGGATGGCGGGCTCACGTTTGGCTTTGGGCGGCAGGGCTTGGGCACGAAGCTGCAGGAACTGTTCGGCGCGCGGGAGATCGTCGTGGGATCGCCGGAGTTCGACGCGGCGTGGTTTGTGCAGACCAATGCGCCGGATTTCCTGCGGTCCGCGCTTCTGCCTGAGTTGCTCGAGAAATTCCGTGAGTTCCGCGGCGCCTTCAAGCTGGAGAAAGGGCAGGTCACCTACGTGGAGATGGGCCAGTTCGACAACGAGGAGCGCTGTCGGCGCTTCGAGACCGCGGTCGGCCTCGCCTGTGACCTGGCTGACATCGCCGAGGTTTACGCCCGACACGGAGGCCGCGTCTGACCATGGCCGCTTCGCCCGATGCCCGGACCGTAGCCGGTCCGGTCCTGCTGTTCGACGGTGAGTGCGGCCTGTGCAACCGCTGTGTCCGGCTGTTGCTGCGGCTCGACCGTGCGGGGCGCCTGCGATACGCGCCGCTGCAGAGTCCGGCGGCACAGGCCTACCTGAAGGCGCAGGGGTTGCCGACGGAGGATTTCGATTCGCTCGTGTTCGTGCCGGATTGGGCGGATGCCGCCGCGGCGCCGCTGCGGCGCACCGACGGCGTGTTGGCTGCATTGCGCCTGTGTCCGGGCACCGGCCGGGTGCTCGCCGCCGTGCTGGGCATTTTTCCGGCCACTTGGCGTGACGCCGGCTACAAGCTCGTTGCCCGCTGGCGCTACCGCATCTGGGGCGAATGGCGCCCGCGTCCGCTCGCCCGCCCGGAATGGGCGGAGCGGTTTATTTCGGAGTAGCGAACTCCCACCTACTTCTTCTCCGGGATCAGAATCGACGCCAAGACCGACGTCGCGAGCACGCCGGCGATCACGCCGAGGGAGACGGCGATGGAGATGTCCACCCAGTGCTCGATCAGCATCTTCACGCCGATGAAGCTCAGGATGAGAGCGAGGCCGATCTTGAGGTAGCGGAAGAGCTGCATGATGCCGTTCAGCGCGAAGTAGAGCGACCGCAGGCCAAGGATCGCGAAGATGTTCGACGTCAGGGCGATGAACCCGTCGCGGGTGATGGCGAGCACGGCCGGCAGTGAGTCGAGGGCGAAGACCAAGTCGGTGGTCTCGATCACGATCAGCACGATGAACAGCGGCGTGGCCATCCGGCGGCCGTTGTGCACGGTGAGGAAATGGCCCTGGTCGTTGTGCGGGGCGACCGGGAAGAAGCGGCGGAACAGCCGGACGGCGATGTTGTGGTCGGGATTGACGTCCACTTCCTCCTTGCTGGGCAGGGCCATCTTGATGCCGGTGTACACGAGGAAGGCGCCGAAGAGGTAGATGATCCAGTGGAACCGGGCGAGGACGCTGACGCCGACCAGAATGAAGACGGCGCGCATCACCACGGCGCCGATGATGCCCCAGAACAGCACGCGGTGCTGCCAGCGCGGGGCGACCTTGAAGTAGGTGAAGACGAGGATGAAGACGAAGACGTTGTCGATGCTCAGGCAGAGCTCGACGAGGTAGGCCGCGAGGAACTCCTGCGCGGGCACGGCGCCGCGCCACCACCAGATGAGGCCGTTGAAACCGAGGGCGAGGGTGAACCAGACGACGCACCACCGCAGCGCCTCCTTCATCTTCACCTCGTGTGCCTCGCGCTGAAAGACCCCGAGGTCGAGGGCGAGCATGGCGGTGATGAACGCGAAAAAGGCCAGCCAGGCCCAGGCGGGCAACGGCGGGAGGGTGTCAATGACGGCTAAAAACGGTGACATCGCGTGCGCAGCATGGCCAAAGGGCGCGCCGCGCCGCAAGCGGGGATTGGGGCGGTGGAAATGCGACGGCCTTTTCCCAGGGGGTCGCCCGGCTGCCTCAGGTTTTGACATCCCGGCGGCGGCGGTTCAGTCACGGACTTCCACCCATGAAACGACTGATTCTCGCCCTGTCCTGCAGCCTGATTTTCAGTGCGACGGTCCCGGCCCAGGAAACCGGTGCCGCGGCGCCGGCCGATCCGACGCAGGTGGCCAACACAACGGCGGCGGCCGCCGTGGCCAGCGGCCAAGTCCAGCCGCCCCGCGCGCCGGATTTTCTTGAGCATCTGGTGGATGCGACCCTGGAACTCTTCGACGTGCAGAGCAGCGGCAACACGACGACCCATTACGTCATCGCCGCCCTGTTCCTCGTCGGCTCCTACCTGCTCCGCCGGGGCGTCACGACCGTCCTCTTCGGCTTCTTCAAGCGCCTCGCGGCGCGCACCCAGTCGACGCTGGACGACAAGCTCTTCCCGGCCCTCGAGGGACCGGTGGCGGCCTTCATCGCCATCGCCGGCGCGGTGGCTGCGCTCAAGGTGCTCAAGTTCAGCGAGCAGGCCGACGCCGTGTTCGGCTACGCCAGCACCGTCGCCTTCTCGCTGGTGCTCTTTTGGTTCTTCCTGCGGGCCTTCAACACCGTCCTCGACCACGTGCACGAGCTGGCCCGCGGCCGCCAAATGGGCATCGCGGCGTTCATGCCGTGGATCAAGAAGTCCCTGATCACGGTGTTTGTGGTGTTCGGCCTGCTGATGATCGCGCAGAGTCTCGGCGCCGACGTGAAGGCGTTCCTTGCCGGCCTGGGCCTCGGCGGCCTGGCCTTCGCCCTCGCGGCGCAGGACACGATCGCCAACATCTTCGGCTCGGTGGTGGTCGCCATCGACCAGCCATTCAAGATCGGCGAGGCGGTGCAGATCGGGACCAATGTCGGCGTCGTGGAAGACATCGGCCTGCGGTCGACGAAGATCCGCACGCTCGACAAGTCGCTGGTCATCATCCCGAACAAGACCGTCGCCGCCGAGGCGATCACGAATCTCTCCCGTTTCACGCAGCGGCGCGTCGCGCAGACGCTGGGCCTCACCTACGACACCACGCCCGACCAGATGCAGGGCATCGTGGACGAGCTCCGCCGGCTCATCGCCGAGGAGCCGGGCGTGGACAAGGACTCAGTCGTCGTTTCGTTCAACAATTTCGGCGCCTCCTCGCTCGACATCCTGGTCGTGTACCTGACGGTGAGCCCGGATTTCGGGGAGCACCTCAAGGTCCGCGAGCGCCTCAATTTGGCGTTCATGCGGGCAGTCGCCGCGCGCGGCCTGTCGTTCGCCTTCCCGACGCAGACGGTTCAGCTCGACGGCCCGGTGGCACGGGCGTTGGCCGGGGAGGGATCCTCGGCCCCGACCGCGCGGGCGAAATAAGCCTGCGCCGTCCGGTATTGGCCGCGGGCTTCGGCGAGCGCGGCCTCGGCGCGCGCGAGGGCGGTCTGGGTGTCGAGCAGGTCGGTGATGATGGCGGCGCCGAACTCGTAGCGCTCGCGCACGGCCCGCAGGCTTTCCTCGGCCGCGCGCAGGCTCGCCTCGTTGGCGTCGATCGCGGCCCAAGTGCGCTCGAGCTCGACCTGGGCGGACCAGACTTCCTGCCGCACGCGCAGGCGGCGGTTGGCGTCATCCGCTTCCTCGCGGGCCGCTTCCGCCCGCGCCCGGGCCACGCCCCGTTGGCGCGCGCCGGCATCGAAAATCGGCAGATCGATTGTCAGGCCCGCCTGCCATTCGCGGGTGTCGGGCACCCAGGCGGTATCGCGCCAGCCAAAGGAGGCATCGGCCTGCACGCGCGGAGCCCGTGCCGCGCGGGCGGCGCTGACCGCAGCTTGGGCCGCCACCGTGCGCTGGTTGCTGGCGCGCAGCTCGGGCCGGCGGGCCAGCGCCTGCTCCACGGCCGCGGCGAAATCGACCGGCGCCGGTTCAGTCAGCGCCGCGGCTGCTGCGACAGTGAGCGGCGTGTCGGCGGACCGCCCCATCGCCGTGTTGAGCTCGCCGGTCAGGCGGCGGACCCGGCTTTGCGCGGAGATCAATTGCAGCCGGGCGTCCGCGGCCTCGGCCGTCGCGCGCAGGACGTCGGCCTGCGGCACCGCTCCGGCCTCATGGCGGAGGCTGGCGAGGCGCCGGTGCTCCTCGGCGCGCTCGAGGTTCTTGGTCGCGGCCTGCCGGAGCTCGACCGCCGTCGTCAGGGCGTGATGCGCGGCACGCACGGTGGCGCGGAGATCGGCGCGGGTGGCGGAGACCTGCGCTTCGGCTCCGGCCTGGCGGGCTTCCGCCGCAGCGAGCCCCGCCTTGCGCGCGCCGAAATCGAGCAGCGTCATCCGCGAGACCAGGCCACCGTTCCAGTCGTCCAACGGGCCGATCAGCTTGGGCGCGACGCCACCGGGCAGGGTCAGGCCACTCGGCAGGTAGGCGCGGCGCTGGAGCCGGTGATAGCCGCCGGTCAGGTCCAGGCGCGGATAATACGGGGCGCGGGCCTCGCCCACGGCGGCGTTGGCGGCATCCACCCCGGCCTGGGCGGCGGCGAGGGCGGGATGCGGCCCGAGGGCGATCTGCACGCAGTCGTCGGCGGACAGCGGCGCGGTGTCAGCAGCGCGGATGCTGGGAACAACAAGCAGAACAAGGGCGAGGGCGGTGGTCGTTTTCATGGCGGCGCGGGGGGCGGGGTTCACGCGAGGGTCTTGTGGAAGCGTTTCACGGCAAAGGTCATCACGACGAGGCCCAGGATCAGGAGGGCGGCGAACTGGTCCCAGAGGACCGCCAGGCCCACGCCCTTGAGGAAGACGCCGCGGATGATGACGAGGATGTAGCGCAGCGGGTCGAGCAGGGTGAGCCACTGGATCGCCGCGGGCATGTTGGCGATGGGGAAGATGAAGCCCGAGAACAGCATGGCCGGGAAGAAGAAGAAGAACGTCGTCATCATCGCCTGCTGCTGCGTCTGGCTCACCGTCGAGATGAAGAGGCCGACGCCGAGGGTGCTGAGCAGGAAGAGCGCTGTGCCGAGCAGCAGGAGCGCGAAGCTGCCGCGCAGCGGGATGTCGAACCAGAACAGGCCGATGCCGGCGACGAGGGCGGTGTTGAGGAAGCCGATGACGACGAACGGGGCGCACTTGCCGAGGATGAACTCCACCGGCCGGATCGGCGTGACCATGATCTGTTCGATCGTGCCCGCCTCCTTTTCCCGCACGATGGCCATGCTGGTGAGCATCAGGCCGATCAGCATGACGAGCATCGCGATGATGCCGGGCACGTAGTAGTTGCGGCTCTCGAGGTCGGCGTTGAACCACGCCCGCGGCTGCACCTCCGCGCGGCCGACCGCGATGGTCCGACCGGCTCGGCGCTGTGCCTGCTCGAGGAGGATGGCGCCGTTCGCGGCCGCGGCGATCTGGGTGCCGTAGTTCACGATGAAGCGCGCGGTGTTCGAGTCCGAGCCGTCCACGATCAGCTGCACCGGCGTGGTGCGGCCGGCGCGGAGGTTTTCCTCGTAGCCGGCGTTGATCTGCAGGATGGCCGCGGCGCGGGCGGCGTCGACGAGGGCGCGGGCCTCGTCCTCGTCCTGGGTGTGGGCGATCGCATCGAAATAGGCCGAGCCCGTGAACCGGGCGACGAGCGCGCGCGACGCCGGCGTGCCGTCATGGTCGATCACCGCGAGTTGCACATGGCGCACGTCGAGAGTCACTGCGTAGCCGAAGATCATCGTCTGGATGATGGGCACGCCGATGATGACCATGCGCATGCGCGGGTCGCGCAGGACGGACCGGAATTCCTTGCGGAGGATGGTGAGGATGCGTTCCCACATGGTCAGCGGAGGCGTTTGCGCGTCTGGCGGATGGCGACGGCGGTGACGACGAGCGCGAACGCCACGAGGAAGGCGGCGTCGCGCCAGAGCGTCTCGAGCCCGACGCCGCGGAGGAAGATGCCCTTCACCAGGGCGACGAAGTACCGCGCCGGCACGAGGTAGGTGATGCCCTGCACGGGCAGGGGCATGTTCGCGATCGCGAAGGCGAAGCCCGAGAGGAGGAAGGCCGGCAGGAAGGTCGAGATCATCGCGAACTGGCTCGCGAGCAGTTGCTGCTTCGCGACCGTGCTGATCAAGATGCCTTGGGCCAGGGTGCCGACGACGAAGACCATGCCGACGCTGAACAGGAGCGGCACGCTGCCGCGCAACGGCACGTCGAAGAGCCAGACCGCCATGAGCACGGCGATGACCATGTTGGCGAGGCCGATGACGGAGTAGGGCAGCAGCTTGCCGAGGATGAGCTCGGCGGGCTTCACCGGCGTCGAGATGAGCTGCTCCATCGTGCCCCGCTCCCACTCGCGGGCGATGGTCAGCGACGTGAGCAGCGCCGCGATGAGGCCCATGATCACCGCCATGATGCCGGGGACGATGAAGTTGCGGCTCTCGAGGTCGGCGTTGAACCAGACCCGCGTGCGCAGGTCGAGGGCCGGCGCCGGCGCGGTGCCGGTGACTCGCCGCACCTGTTCGACCGCGAGCTGCTGGTTGTAGCCGCTGGCAATCCCCTGCGTGTAGCCGAGGACCAGGCCCGCGGTGTTGGCGTCCGAACCGTCCACGATGGCCTGGACCCCCGCCGCCCGGCCGGTGGCGATCAAACGGTCAAAATCGGGCGGGAGCACCAGCGCGAGCATCGCGGTGCGCGAGTCGATGGCGCGTTCGAGCTCGGGATAGCTGGCGACGGTGCCCTGGAAGCTGAAATACCGCGTGGCCGCGAACCGGGCCGTGAACTCGCGGCTCGCCGGGGTGTGGCCCTGGTCCCAGACGACGAAGGGCACGCGGTCGACGTCGAGGGTCAGCGCGTAGCCGAACATCAGCAGCATCAGCATCGGGATGCCGACGGCGAGGATGAGGCTCCGCGGGTCGCGCCGGATGTGGAGCGATTCCTTGCGGGCCACGGCGAGGAGGCGGCGGAGATTCATCGGCTCACCTCCTGCAACGCGCCGGCGGCGCGGTCCCGGGCCTCGATCAGCGAGACGAACACGTCCTCGAGGGTCGGCGTGATGCGCTCGATGCGGTCGAGCCGGAAGCCGCGGCCGGGCAGGGCGGCCCGGATCGCAGCCTCCGCCGCGGCCGCATCGGCGGCGACGGCGTGCAACCCCTTGCCGAACAGGGCCACCTCGCGCACCGCGGGCAGCGTCTCGATGAGCCCCATCGCCTCCTGCGGTTGCGCACACTCGATCTCGAGGACCGCGTCGGTCATGTGCTCCGCCTTCAGCGCGCGCGGGGTGCCGAGGGCGATCAATTCGCCGCGGTAGATGATGCCGAGGCGGTCGCAGTACTCGGACTCCTCCATGTAATGCGTCGTGACGAACACGGTCACACCGTCGCCCGACAGGGCGTAGATGAGGTCCCAGAACTGCCGGCGGCTGTTCGGGTCGACGCCGGAGGTCGGCTCGTCGAGGAATAGGATCGGCGGCTCGTGCAGCACGGCGCAGCCGAGGGCGAGGCGTTGTTTCCACCCGCCCGAGAGATCAGCGGTGCGCGCGTGCCGGTGGTCCCGCAGGCCGGCCATCGCGAGGACCCAGTCCTTGCGCGCGGCCTTCTTCTCGCGGGGCAGGCGATAGATTCCGCTGTAGAAGTCGATGTTCTCCTCGACCGTCAGCTCGTCGTAGAGCGAGAACCGCTGGCTCATGTAGCCGATGCGCGTCTTGATCTTCTCGGTGTCGCGCACGATGTCGAAGCCGGCCACGCGGCCCTCGCCGGCGGTCGGTGCGAGCAGACCGCAGAGCATGCGGATGGTGGTGGACTTGCCGGCGCCATTGGGACCGAGAAAGCCGAAGATCTCGCCGCGCCGCACACTGAAGCTCACGCCGGCCACGGCTTGGAACGTGCCGAAGCGCTTCGCGAGGTTGCGGACCTCGACGATGGGCTCGGTGCCGTTGGGAGCGGGGGAGGTCATGGCTGGGACGGCGGCGCGCCGATGGCGGAGACGAAGACGTCCTCGAGGGAGGGCTCGATCGGGCGCAGCGAATGCAGTTCGAGGTTCTCGGCGGCGAGGGCGGCGCGAATGCGGACTTCGAGCGGTGGCGCCGCGGTGTCAGGGTCGGGCGGCAGCGCCGCCCGGCTTGTGACGTGCACCCGGTCACCGAAAAGACCGACGCTGGCATCCGGCAGCTGTGCGCGCAGGGCGACGGCGGCGCGGCGCGGGTCGGCCGTGCGCACCTCCAGCAGGCGGCCCGGCATGAGCGCCTTCACCTCGTCGGGCGTGCCCAGGCCGATCAAGCGGCCCTCGTGCAGGAGGGCGAGGCGGTTGCAGCGCTCGGCTTCGTCGAGGTAGGCGGTCGAGACGAAGATGGTCACGCCCTCGCGGACGAGTTGGTAGAGGATGCGCCAGAAGTCGCGGCGCGAGACGGGATCCACGCCGTTGGTGGGCTCGTCGAGAAAGAGTACCCGCGGCGTGTGGATGAGGGCGCAGGCGAGACCGAGCTTCTGCTTCATCCCCCCGGACAGGTTGCCGGCGAGCCGGTGCTTGAAGGGCGTGAGATTGCTGAAGCCGAGCAGCTGTTCGGTCCGCGCCGCGCGGCCGCGCGCCGGCACGCTGTAGATGTCGGCGTAGAAATCGATGTTCTCCGCCACGGTCAGATCCGGGTAGAGGCCAAAGCGCTGGCTCATGTAGCCGATCTGTTCCTTCAGCTTTTCCGCGTCGCGGTTCACGTCACACCCGGCGACCTCCGCGCTTCCCGCCGTCGGCGGCAGGATGCCCGTGAGCATGCGCATGGTGGTCGACTTGCCCGCGCCATCGGGTCCGACCAGGCCGAAGATCTCGCCCGCGGCGACTTCCAGGTCGAGGCCGGCCACGGCCGTATGTCCGCCGAAGGCGCGGCGCAGGCCCTGGGTGCGGATGATGGCCATGGCGGAACGGACGGCGGCCCGGTTCAGGGAATCACCACATCGGCCGGCATGCCGGCCTTGAGCACGTCGTCGGGATTGGCGACGTCCACCTTGATGCGGAAGACGAGCTTCACGCGTTCCTTTGGCGTCTGCACGGTCTTGGGCGTGAACTCGGCCTCGCTGGCGATGTAGCTCACGGTCCCGGGGAAATCCTTGCCGGGGAACGAGTCGACCTGGACCGACACCGCCTGCCCGTGGCGCACGCGGCCGAGGTCGGTCTGGTTGAGATAGGCGCGCACCCACATGTGGCGCGTGTCGCCGACGGTCACGACCGGCGTGCCGGGGGCGACGAACTCGCCCGGCTCGACGTGGTGCGACAGGACCATGCCGGCGAGCGGGGAACTGAGGCGCGTATTGGCGAGCTGCGTCGTGGCGAGATCGACGGCGGCGCGGGCCTGGGCGACGCGGGCGCGGGCCTGGGCAATGGTTTCAACCCGCGGGCCTTCCTGCACGAGCTTGAGGCGTTCCGCCACTTCCGCGGCCCGGGCCTCGGCCACCTTCAGCTGGGCCTGGGCGGCCTCGAATTCGCGGTCGGCGATCACGTCGCGCTGGCGCAGCTCCCGGGCCCGGGCGAAGTCGAGCCGCACGCGGTCGCGCTCGGCCTCGGCGCTGTTGAGGGCGGCGGCGATGGCGGCGATGTCCTGCGGCCGCGAACCCGCCTCGAGCTCGGCGAGGACCGCCTCGACGGCGGCCAGTTCGGCCTTTCGCAGGTTCAATTGGTCCTGCTGCTCGGCGGCATCGAGCCGGGCGACGAGCTGGCCGGCCTCGACGCGGGCACCCTCGTCGACGAGACGCTCGGTCACGCGTCCCCCGACCTTGAAGCCCAGTTGGGCGTCGATGAGCTCGAGATTGCCGGAAAGCAGCAGCGCGCCCTTGGGGTCGTGGCTGCTCCGATTGCAGGCGGGCAGGAACGCGAGGGCCAGGCCCAGCGCGAGGAGGCAAACGGTGGGCGGCCGGCGGTGGCCGCGTTCAGGCAGCGTGGTGTTTTTCATGGTCTTTGCGTCCGGCGGGGGTGAGGAGGCCACCGAAGAAGAGGTTGATCGCCTGCGCGAAGACCCGGTCGGGGCCGAGTTGCAGGCGCTCGAGCGTGTCTGGGTGCATCAGGCTCTGGATCGCGGGGCGCCAGAACTCGACGGCGAAGACCGGGTCGATGTCCGCGCGCACCATGCCGGCCGCCTGCCCCTGGCGGACGAGCTGGCCGAAGATGTGCGGGATGTTCTTGTGCCGCAGGTCCTCGATCTGGCGGTAGATCTGTGGGGCGAAGCGTTGGAGATCGCGGAAAATGTGGGGGTTCATCCGGAGGAACCGTTGCACCATGGCGGCGCTGAAGCGCTGCAGCTTCACGGTGAAGCTCAGCGTCGGGTCCGCCAGAAGCGCGTCGGCCGAAGCTCGCACCTCGTGCACGAACTCCCGCAGAATCTCGCCCACCAGGGCGTCCTTGCTCGGAAAGTGCACGTAGAGCGTCTTCTTGCTCATGCCCAGCTCCGCCGCGAGCTCGTCCATCAGGAGGGCGGAATAGCCATAGGCGAAAAACTGCGTGCGGGCGGTCGCGAGCACCCGGGTGCGGGCGGCGGTCTCGACGGGAGCAGGCTGGGCGGCTTTGCGGGGCATGGAAGTCTTAGGAAACTTAAATAGTATTTAAAGTTTCCTATAGTCAAGCTCGTTCAGCTGACGAGCCAGCGCGGGCGCGCGCCCGGGCTGCGCCCGCAAAAAATTCGTGTATTTGCCGCGCTGCGGCCTAACGTGCTTTTCCCATGTCGCCGCCCGCCCCCCCGCCGCAGGTTCCCTCCAACGGGGAGCTGGTCCGGCGCCTGTTCCTGCTGGCATGGCGGTACCGGCTGCATTGTGTCGCGGTCTTGGGTGTTCAATTGGTGCTGCTGACGATGGGCATCATCGGCCTGAGTTTCACCGGCCTGGGCATCGACTACATCCGGCACCAGGTCGAGGGTGTGCCGCTCGGCGCCAACCCGCTGCACCTGCTGCCCCCCGAGGGCTGGCCGCCGCTGCAGGTCCTGGCCGGCCTGGCCGGGCTGATCCTCGTGCTGGCGCTCAGCCGCGCGATCCTGAACTACACCTACGCCGTCTCGGTGAACATGCTGGTCCAGCAGCGGCTGGTCGTGGACCTGCGGGCGGAGGTGTACGACAAGCTGCAGCGGCTGAGCTTCCGCTTCTTCGACGCGAACACGACGGGCTCGATCATCACGCGCGTCACGGGTGACGTGCAGTCGGTGCGCATGTTCGTGGATCAGGTGCTGATTCAGAGCGTCATCATGGTCATCTCCCTCACGGTGTACGTGACCTACATGGTCAGCCTGAGCCCGGGCCTGACGCTGGCGTGCCTCGCGACCACGCCGCTCCTGGCGATCATGTCGATGTGGTTTTCGCGCAAGATCCAGCCGGAGTACGCGCACAACCGCACGCTCTTCGAGAAGATGGTGCAGGTGCTGGCGGAGAGCATCCAGGGCATCGCGGTGACGAAGGGCTTCGGCCGCGAGGCGGAGGAGCGGGCGAAATTCGACACCGCCAACCAGGCGGTGGTCGCGCAGCAGCAGGGCATCTTCTGGCGCGTGAGTCTCTTCTCGCCGGCGGTGGGCCTGCTCACGCGCATCAACATGCTGGTCCTGCTCGGCTTCGGCGGCTGGCAGGTGATGCAGGGCGAGCTGCCGCTGGGCACGGGCCTCATCGTGTTCGCGGGCCTGCTCGAGCAGTTCTCCGGTCAGGTCAACAGCGTGGCCGGCCTGGTGAACAGCGTGCAGCAGTCGCTCATCGGCGCGCGCCGCGTGTTCGAGATCCTCGATGCGCCGATCGAGGTCACCAGCGCGCCCAACGCGGTCCGCCGCCCGAGGCTCAATGGCGCGGTGCGGTTCGACCGCGTCTCCTTCACCTTCACCCAGTCCGCGGCCGAGCCCGTGCTGCACGATATCAGCCTCGACGTGAAGCCCGGCCAGTGCATCGCCATCCTTGGCGCCACCGGGGCGGGGAAGAGCGCGCTCATGAGCCTCATCCCGCGGTTCTTCGACCCGACGGCGGGTTGTCTGCTGATCGACGGCATCGACGCGCGCCGGCTGCACCTCGACGACCTGCGTCGCAACATCGGCCTGGTGTTCCAGGAGAGCTTCCTCTTCTCGAACACGATCGCCGCCAACATCGCCTTCGGCCACCCCGAGGCCACGCACGCGCAGATCGTGGCCGCGGCCAAGGTCGCGGCGGCCCACAACTTCATCATGGCCCTGCCGCAGGGCTACGACACCGTGCTCGGCGAGAGCGGCAACAGCCTCTCCGGCGGCCAGCGCCAGCGGCTCGCCATCGCGCGCGCGGTGCTGCTCGAGCCGGCGATCCTCCTGCTCGACGACCCGACCGCGGCGATCGACAGCGAGACCGAGCACGAGATCTTCGAGGCCCTCGACCGCGCCATCGCCGGGCGCACCACCTTCATCGTGGCCCACCGGCTCAGCACCCTGCGCCGCGCCGACCTGATCATCGTCATGGCGGACGGCCGCATCGTGCAGCGCGGCACCCACGAGGAACTGATGCGCGTGCCGGGCCCGTACCTGCGCGTCGCCAACCTGCAGCTGGTCGACAGCCGCGGCCTGCAGCCGCCGGCCGATCCGGAGGGCGCCGCATGAGCGCCCCCAAGGCCATCGCCTCCGGCAACCTCACCATCGTCAACCGCCCGGGCGACGACGAGGATGAGGAGCAGTTCAAGCCGCTCGAGTGGGGCCTGATCCGGCGGCTCTTTTCCTACACCACGCCGGTCAAGCGGAAGCTCGGCTGGCTGATCGGCCTCACCGTCATCCGCTCGGCGCAGCTGCCCGGGCTGACGTGGCTGGTCGGCCTCATCATCAGCGGACCCATCGCGCGGCACGACCTGGCGCTGCTCTATTGGGGTCTCGCCGGCTATGCCGTGCTCGCGGTGCTGACCGACGGCATGTTCCACTTCCGCCAGCGCTTCGCCCTCGAGATCGGCGAGACCGTGGTCAGCGGCCTGCGCGCCGAGATTTTCGCCAAGGTGCAGCGCCAGCCGATGAGCTTCTTCCACCGCGTGAAGCTCGGCCGCATCATCGGCCGCATCACGAGCGACGTGGAGTCCCTGCGCGTGGGCATTCAGGACGTGCTCTTCGTCAGCGTCATCCAGGGTGGCCAGATGATCTTTGCCGCCGCCGTCATGGCATGGTGCGACTGGGTGCTGTTCCTCGTCGTGGTCGCGATGGCGCCCATCCTGTGGGCGGTCAACCGCCACTTCCGCGTGCGCCTCAGCCGCGAGTCGCGCGCGGCGACGGAGAGCTTCAGCCGCGTCACCGCCACCCTCGCCGAGTCGGTCAGCGGCATCCGCGTGACCCAGGGCTTCGTCCGCCAGCAGACCAACGCCGGCCTGTTCCGCCGGCTCCTCTACGACCACTCACGCTTCAACATCGCGCTTGCCCGCACGTCGGCGATCCTCATCCCGTTGCTCGAGCTGAACAGCCAGTTCTTCGTCGCCATTCTCCTCATGGTCGGCGGGTGGCGCACGTTCCACGAGGCGATGACGATGGCGGAGCTGATCCAGTTCTTCTTCCTCGCCAACCTGTTCTTCTCGCCCATCGCCACGCTCGGCAACCAGTACAACCAGGCGCTCATCGCGATGGCCGGCGCGGAGCGCGTTTTTCGCCTCATCGACACCAGGCCCGACTGGGAGGACGATCCCGCGGCCTGCGACCTGCCCGACCCGCGGGCGGTCGCCGGGGCGCCGGCGGTCGGCGCGCGGGTGGAGTTCCGCGATGTGACCTTCGGCTACGATCCCGCGCGGCCCGTGCTGCATGAGGTCAACTTCACCGCCGCGCCCGGGCAGACCATCGCGCTCGTCGGCCACACGGGCAGCGGCAAGAGCTCCATCATCAACCTGGTCGCGAAGTTCTACCTGCCGACCGCGGGCGCGCTGCTCATCGACGGCCGCGAGATCCGCACGATCACGAGCGGTTCGCTCCACCGCCAGATGGGCATGGTGCAGCAGCAGAATTTTCTCTTCAGCGGTTCCGTGCTCGAGAACATCCGCCTCGGCCGGCCGGAGGCGACCGACGAGGACATTCGCGAGGCCGCGCGCCGGCTCGACTGCCTCGATCTCCTCGAGGCGCTGCCGCAGGGCCTGCTCACCGAGGTGGGCGAGCGCGGCGCCGGGCTGTCGGTCGGCCAGCGCCAGCTCATCTGCTTCACGCGCGCGCTCCTGGCCGACCCGCGGCTCGTCGTGCTCGACGAGGCGACCAGCTCGATCGACGCGCTCACCGAGGCGCGCCTCCAGCAGGCGCTCCTTGAGCTGCTGCGCGGCCGCACGAGCTTCATCGTGGCGCACCGGCTGAGCACCATCCGGCACGCCGACTGCGTGCTCGTGCTCGACCAGGGCCGCATCATCGAGCGCGGCACGCACCCCGAATTGGTCGACCGCGGCGGGCATTACGCGGCCCTTTACCGACAGTTTGTCCAGATCGATGATCGAACCTGACCGCTTTTTTACCTCTGAAAAACGGAAGATTCTCCTAGGCAAATGGGCCACTCTCCCTCTATAAACGTCTCAACCTTCACTCGAAGGCACCCTAAACAATAACTCAATATGGCTAAAAAATCCGCTCGTAAACCGAACGCTGCATTCATGAAACCGGTCACTCCCGACGCCTCGCTCGCCGCGGTTGTTGGTGCGACCCCGCTCCCCCGCACGGAGCTCACCAAGAAGCTTTGGGCCTACATCAAGAAGAACGGCCTGCAGGACAAGAAGGTGAAGACCCAGATCAACGCTGACGACAAGCTGAAGGTCGTCTTCAACGGCAAGAAGGCCGTGAGCATGTTCGAGATGACCAAGCTCGTCTCGGGCCACCTCAAGTAATCTACCCAGATTCGATTTTCCCACCCAAACCGCCGGGCTTTGCGCCCGGCGGTTTTTTTTGCGCCGGGCACGCGGGAGCGGAGGAACTTGACAAGATAGCTAAGTGATATCACATAGCTATCTAACCTCCACCATCCATGAACTCCCCGTCCTCCGCCTCGCACACGGCCAGTCGTGAACGCGCCGTCCAGTCGCCCAGCGGCTGGCTGATGCTTCCAGTCGTCCTCGGCCTCTACCTCCTCGCCCTCGTGGTCTTCTTCATGGGGGTGGGCGCCCGGAGCCCGGTGCTCATCGTGGGCGCGATCCTCATTCTGGTCGTCGCCGTCGTCTGCTCGGGCGGTTTCTTCACCCTCCAGCCCAACGAGGCGGCCGTCCTCATCCTCTTCGGCAGCTATCGCGGCACGGTGCGCGCGAGCGGGTTCTTCTTCACCAACCCGTTCAACAAGAAGCAGAAGATCTCCCGGCGCGCCCGGAACCTCAACGGTGAGAAGCTCAAGGTGAACGACAAGCGCGGCAACCCGATCGAGATCGCCGCCGTCGTTGTCTGGCGCGTCCGCGACACCGCCCAGGCGGTGTTCGACGTCGACAACTACGAGACCTACGTCCGCATCCAGAGCGAGTCCGCCCTCCGGCACGTCTCGACCGCCTACGCCTATGATGACGGCGACGGCGAAACCAACGAGCTCACGCTGCGCGGCGGTGGCGAGGAAGTCTCGGCCGCGCTCACGCGCGAGCTCCAGGAACGCCTCGACCGCGCCGGCGTGCAGGTCGAGGAGGCCCGCCTCACACACCTCGCCTACGCCCCCGAGATCGCGCAGGCCATGCTGCGCCGTCAGCAGGCCGAGGCCGTGATCGCGGCCCGCAAGAAGATCGTCCACGGCGCCGTCAGCATGGTCGAGATGGCGCTGTCCGAGCTTTCCGCCAAGCGCGTCGTCGAACTCGACAACGAGCGGAAGGCCGCGATGGTCTCCAACCTCCTCGTCGTCCTCTGCGGCGAGTCCGAGGCGCACCCCGTCATCAACACCGGCACCCTTTACAGCTGATGCCCGGCCGCTTTGAGAAGTTGCGCCCGCCGCGCAGCCGGCGAACCTGAGCCATGGCCGAGGAACGCAAAGCCTTCCTGCTCCGCATCGACCCCAAGCTCTGGGCCGAGCTCGAGGCCTGGGCGGCCGACGAACTCCGCAGCGTCAACGGCCAGGTCGAGTTCATCCTCCGTCAGGCGGTGCAGAAACGCCGCCAATCCGCCGCGACGGAGGCCGATGACGAGTAGGCGCGGGCCCGCGCCCCGATTCGAGGTTGCGTGCCACGACGCCAGCAGATTGGCTGCGGCGCAAACAACCGCATGCGCCTGAGGTACAAAAAATACCGTATCCTGCTGGCCGCAGGCGCGATCGCGATCATCGCCGTGATCGCCTGGCGCTGGGGTCGCGAGCTGGCGCGGGAGGAAATGCTCGCGGAGCTGATGCGCGACGCCTCCGGCTACGCCGCGGCGTTCGATGCGGAGGAGATCGGGCGCCTGACCGGCACCCACGCCGACCTCGATTCTCCCGAGTATGCGGAGATCAAGCGGCGCCTCATGCGCTTCCGGGCGATCGATGCGACGGTGCGCTTTGCCTACCTTTTCCGCCAGATCCCGGCATCCAACGGGGTCATCTTCCTCGCGGACTCCGAACCGGCGGAATCCCCGGAGATCTCGCGGCCCGGCGACGTCTACGAGGAGGCGCTGCAATCCCCCGGCCTGCAGGAGATCCTGCGCACCGGCCAACCCACGACCGAGGGGCCTTTGTCCGACGAGTTCGGCACTTGGATGACCGCCTATGCCGCACTCGCGACGCGGCCCGACGGCACGCGCGAGGTTCTCGGCCTCGACGTGGCGGCGGCCGATTGGCAGGACCGGCTCTGGAACGCGGGCCTGCAGGCCGCGCTCTACGTCGTCGTCCTCCTCGGCCTCCCGCTGGTCGCCTACATCACCGTCAGCCGGCAGCTCGAGCAGAATGCCGTCATCCGCAACCTGTTCGAGGCGATGGAGCAGAGCCCCTCTGCGGTCATGATCGTCGATCTCGGCGGCCACATCGAATTCGCCAACACCGGCCTGTGCCGGCAGATCGGGCAGTCGCGGCGCGACCTGATCGGCCGGCCGTGGCGCGAGTTCTGGCCGTCCGACCTGCCGCTCGAGCAATTCGCCGAGCTCATGGCCACCGTTCGCGCCGGCCGGGCCTGGAGCGGCGAGTGGCTGAACGTCCGGCGCGACGGCAGCCGTTACCCGGTGCGCTGCAGCGTGACGCCGGTGAAGACCAGCAACGGAGAGTTCGCCTGCTTCGTCGCGGTGTTCGAGGACATGACCGTGGTGAAGCGCAACGAGGCCGTCCTCCGCGAGGCGCTCGAGCGGGCCGAGGCGGGCGACCGGGCCAAGGGCCAGTTCCTCGCCATGATGAGCCACGAGGTCCGCACCCCGCTCAACGGCATCGTCGGTTTCACCAACCTCCTCCTCGAGACGCGGCTCACGCCCGAGCAGGCCGAATACATGCAGACCATCCGCCAGAGCGCGGAGGCCCTGATCCAGCTCACCAGCGACATCCTCGACTTCGCGCGCATCGAATCCGGCAAGTTCAAGCTCGAGCCGGAGCGCTGCGACCCGCGCGCCTGCGTCGAGGAGGCGCTCGACCTGCTCGCGGCGCGCGCCGCCGACAAGCACCTGGCCCTGCTGCACTGGGTTGAGCCGGACGTGCCCGCCGCGGTCCTGGCCGATTCGGGCCGGCTGCGGCAGGTGCTGATCAACCTCGTCAACAACGCGGTCAAGTTCACCGACGAGGGCGAGATCGAGACCACGCTGTCGGCGCGCCGTCTCGACCCCAAAGGCTCCGTCGTGCCCGAATGGGAGCTCAAGTTTGTCGTACGCGACACCGGCCCCGGCATCTCGGCGGAGCAGCAGGAGCGCCTGTTCAAGCCATTCACGCAGGTGGAGAGCGCCTCGACGCGCAAGCACGGTGGCTCCGGCCTCGGCCTCGCGATCTGCCGCAACCTTGTCCAGCTCATGGGCGGGCAGATCGTGCTGGAGAGCGCGCCCGGCCGCGGCTCGACGTTCACCTTCACCGTGCGGGCTCCCGGGTTTGCGGGCGAGGCGCCGCCGGTCGTGCCTCGCCTCCACGGTCTCCGGCTGCGCTTTGATATCGCGGCGGGCAGCGCCCGGCAGGAGCTCGTGCGTCTGGTCGAGTCGGCCGGTGCGCGCGTACGGGGGGCGGAGGCGCCGGCGTCCGACTGGGACCTGGCGCTCGTGGACCTCAATCTCGCCGGCGCCAAGGCGCTCGCCGAGCAGGCGCAGCCGCGGGCCGACTACCCGCGCGAGAAAACCGTCGGTCTCGTGCCGCTCGCGTTGCCGCCGGCCCTCCGGCCGGCGCTGCACGTGCATTTCCAGCAGCTGGTGCACAAGCCGGTCCATCACCAGACCCTGCTCGCCCTCCTCGCCACGCCGGTGACCGCGCCCAGCGCGCCGTGCGTCACGTCACCGGTGCCGGATCGGTTCGGCCTCGCGGTCCTCCTCGTGGAGGACAACGTCGTCAACCAGCGCCTGATGCAGCTCGTGCTGACCAAGCTCGGCTGCAAGTGGGAGCTTGCGGCCAACGGCTTGGAGGCGATCGCGGCTCTGCAGAAGAACGATTTCGACGTCGTGCTCATGGACCTGCACATGCCGGAGATGGACGGTCCCACGGCGATCACCGAGATCCGCCACGGCCGGGCCGGCGAGCGCATGCGCGACGTCTGGATCATCGCCCTCACCGCCGACGCCCGCGACGACCAGCGCACCCGCGTCCTCGCCGGCGGCGCCAACGACTACCTGACCAAGCCGCTGAAAAAGAACGAGCTGGCGCAGGCGTTTCTCCGCCTGCCGCCGCGGCCGGCGGCCGGCGGCAACGCTTAACATTCAACGTTTAGCTTTTAACGCTCAAGTGCCTCAGCGGTGCCGATTGAGCGTTATGAGTTGAGCGTTAAGCGTTGAACGTTGGATCGGGAATGCCCGATGTTGGCGGCTTCCGCCGTCCCCGCCATGCACCCGACCTCCTCCACCCAGCACCGCCGGGCCATCCTCATGCTCCTGGTGGCGAATGCCTTTTGGGGGCTGAGCTTTCCCACGGTGAAGGCCATGACGCTGCTGTACGAGCAGCTCCTCCCGGGAGCGGGCGCGTGGTACACGGTGAATCTCACGATCGCCCCGCGGTTCCTCCTCGCGACCGCGATTTTGCTGCTGTGGCAGCTGCGGCGGGTCGCGACGATCACGCGCGGGGAGATCGCGCAGGGTGGGGTGATGGGGCTCTTCGCGGCGGCGGGCATCCTGCTGCAGACCGATGGCCTGCGCTTCACGGCGGCCTCGACCTCGGCCTTCCTCACGCAGTTCTACGCCATCCTGATCCCGGTCTACGTTGCGCTGCGCAGCCGGCGCAATCCCGGGGCGCGCGTCTGGATCGCCAGCGGGCTCGTGCTCGTGGGCGTGGCGATCCTCGGGCGCTTCGACTTCAATGAGTTCGGCTTCGGCCGCGGTGAATGGGAGACGCTCTTGTCCTCGCTGTTCTTCATGGGCCAGATCCTGTGGCTCGAGAAACGCGAGTACGCGGCCAACCGCGCCGGCATGGTGACGCTCGTCCTGTGCGCGACCCTCGCCCTCATCTTCGGGGCGGGCACGCTGGCGACGGCGCCGGACGCGGGCGCGCTCGTTGCACCCTGGACCTCCGGGCCGTGGGTCGGATTCACTCTTATCCTCACGCTTTTCTGCACGCTGGGCGCCTTCTCGCTGATGACGGCCTGGCAGCCCAAGATGACTGCGACCGAGGCCGGGCTCATCTATTGCCTGGAACCGATCTTCGGCTCGGTCTTCGCCCTCTGCCTGCCCGCGTTGTTCTCGGCGTGGGCGGCGATCGCCTACGCCAATGAGACGGCGAACGGGAATCTCCTCATCGGTGGCGGCCTGATCACGCTGGCCAACGTCTACATCCAGCTGCGGCCATCGCCGCGGCTCGAACAGGCGGAGGCGCGGGCGAACCTGTGAGCCAGCCGACCGCCACGGCCCGGCATCGGGCGGCCTTGGTCGCGCTCAGCGTGGCCACAGTCTCGTCCAACGTGGGCTTCGTGCTCTTCAAGTCCTCCGTGCTCGCGCACCAGCAGCACGCCGTGGGGGAGAGCTCCTGGTTCGTCGCGGCCCACGATCTCGCCCCGCGGTTCATCCTCGGCGTCGTCCTCCTCGCGCTGGTCTTTGGCGCGCGGGTCCTGCAGCTGACGCGCACCGAGTGGCGGCAGGCCGCCTTCATGGCGGTCACGTCGTTCGCCGGCTGCATGTTCCAGCTCGACGGGCTGCAGTACACCACTGCGGCGACGACTTCCTTCCTGACGCAGTTCTACGTGGTGCTGATCCCGCTGTGGTGGGCGCTCCTGCACCGCGAGCGCCCCGACTGGCGCGTGCCGGTGGCCTGCGTGTTGGTGCTGGCCGGCGTGGCGATCCTCGCCCGCGTGGACTGGCGTACCTTCACCATCGGCCGCGGCGAGGCCGAGGTCTTGCTGGGCGCCGTGTGCTTTTCGTTCCTGCTCGTGTCGCTCAACTGGCCGGCCTTCGCCGCCAACCGCGCCGAGCGCACCTCTGCGGGCATGTTTCTGCTCGAGGGTCTGCTCTTTGCGGCGGTCAGTGTACTGGTGTGCCGTGAGCCGGCCAACCTCGTCGCCCCGTTCGCGGCGCCCGGCTGGGTGGCGCTGATGGTCGCGTCGACCGTCTTCGGCACCATCGGGCCCTTCGTGATGCTCAACCACTGGCAGCGCTTCATCACGGCCACCGAGGCTGGCGTGCTCTACAGTTTCGGTCCGGTGGTCGCCACCCTGTCGGAAGTCTTCCTCCCGGCGTTCGTCTCCGGCTGGGTCGGCATCACCTACGCCAACCAGCCGCTGACCCTCACGCTCGTCACCGGCGGCGCGCTCATCATAGCCGCCAACGGGCTACTGCAATTGAAGTCCAAGCGGTGACCGCTTTCGGATGGTTCTGATTCTCACGCGGAGGCGCGGAGCACGCAGAGTCAGAGTCCTCCGCGAACTCCGCGCCTCCGCGAGAGCCCGTGAACGCTACCCCCGCAATCGCCGAATCGACGACCAAGATCGCAGCGTGACGGCCGAGAGCACGATCACGCCGCCGACCAGGGCCCAGGGCGAGGGCCGTTCGCCGGCCGCGAGGAAGACCCACACGGGATTCAGGATCGGCTCGATCACCGGAATGATCACCGCCTCGAGCGCCGTCACCTGCCGGATCGCGCGCGCATAGAGCCAGTAGGAGAAACCGAGTTGCACGACCCCGAGCGCGACGATGGCCGCGATGCCGGTGGGCGAGGGCAGGGGCTGGCCGAACATGAACGGCAGGCCGATGATGAATGCAATCACGTTCCCAAGGATGATCGACTCCACGGGCGAACCGTCCTTCTGCCGCCGCAGGGCCACGGTCATCGCTGCGAAGCACACGCCGCTCAGCACGCCGGTGATGTTGCCCAGGTGTCCGCCGAACTGCAGGCCGTCGGCGAAGAACAGCGCCATGCCGCCAAGCACAACGACGATCGTCAGCCAGTCGGCGCGGGTCGTGCGTTCCTTCAGAAACCACGCCCCGAGCAGCGCGACCCACACGGGTGCGGTGTATTGGAGCAAAATCGCGTTGGCCGCCGTCGTGAGTTTCGTCGCCGTGACGAACAGCACGGTGCACCCCGCGTAGGCGAAGGCCGCGGTCAATTGGATGCGCGAGAAAGTAAACCGCAGCGAGCGGTTGGTGAGAAACAGAAACACCGCCGCCACGATCCCGCGTCCGCCGGCCACCGCGAGCGGCGGCCAGTCCGCCGCCTTGATGAGCAGCCCGCCCAGGCTCCAAAACAACGCCGCCAGCAGCAGCTGTCCGATCGCGCGCGTATGCTCAGGCCGTTGATCCATGAGCCTACCGCGGTATCAGGCCCCCGGCCCCAAGCAAGCCCCGGAGGAACCACGGATTACACCGATGACACGGATCCAAACCGGATTAACCACTTATCTTCACTGAGCATCACTGATCCCAATCAGTGTTCATAAGTGTGCATCAGTGGTTCCAAAGATTCATATCCGTGCGATCCGTGTAATCCGTGGTTCAAACATGACCGTCCGCTTGCGTTGCCTTTGACGAATCACGCCCGGCATGGTTGATGGTGCGCATGGACTCCTCCTGGCTGCATCCGCGCGACGAACTGGTCGCGACCATGGCGCGCATCTACCGGTACCGCATGACCACCACGTCGGGCGGCAACCTTTCGATCCTCGACCCCGACGGCAGCATCTGGATCACCCCGTCGCGTGTCGACAAGGGCGGGCTCACCGCGCGTGACGTCGTCCGCGTGCGCCCCGACGGCACGCGCGAGGGCCTGCACCCGCCGTCCTCCGAGTTCCCCTTTCACCAGGCGATCTATCGCCGCCGCCCCGACCTGCGCGCCATCGTGCACGCTCATCCGGGCGCGCTCGTGGCGTTCAGCATCTGCCGCCAGCTGCCCGACACGCGCGTGCAGGCGCACGCCTTTGCCGTTTGCGGCCGCATCGCCTACGCGGCCTACGCCTGCCCAGGCAGCGCTGAGCTCGGCGAGAAGATCGCCGACGCGTTCGCGGCGGGCGCCGATTGCGTCATGCTGGAGAACCACGGTGTCGTCATCGGCGGCACCGACCTGCGCGATGCCTTCCAGCGCTTCGAGACCCTGGAATTCGTCGCGCAAACCCTGGCGACGGCTGCCGGCATGGGCCGCGTTCGCCCGCTGCCGGCCGTGGCGCTCGAGAACCAGCCCGTCCCGACCTACGGCACGCTGCCGCCGGCCGCGCCTGGCAACCGCGAGAAGGAGTTGCGCACGCAGCTCTGCGAATTCGTGCACCGGTGTTACCAGCAGCGCCTCATGATCAGCACGGCGGGGGCGTTCTCGGCTCGGCTGGACCAGCACCAGTTCCTCGTCACGCCGCGACGGCGCGACCGGCTGGAGCTGACGCCGCCCGGGCTTGTCCGCACGACCCTCAAGGCCTGCGAGGCTGGCCAGCAGCCGAGCCGCGCGGCCCGTTTGCATGCGCTCATCTACGAAGCCAACCCGGAGGTCGGTGCCGTCATCAGCGCGCAACCGGCGCATGCGAGCGCCTATTGCATGACCGATGCGGAGTTCATCACGCGCACCATCCCTGAGAGCTATCTGGTGCTGGGCGATGCGCCGCGTGCGCCGTTTGCCTGCATCGTGGCCGACGCGGTGGAGCTTGCCGCGCGCATGTCGCTGAAAAAGTGCCCGGTCCTGCTGATCGAGAACGAGGGCGCGCTCGTCATCGGCCGCACCCTGCTCGAGGCCTTCGATCGCCTTGAGGTCCTCGAGGCCACGGCCGAGGCCCTCACCCTCAGCCGTCCCCTTGGTCCGCTCGTGCCGATGCCGGATGCCGCGCTCTCGGAGCTGCGCAAGGCCTTCGGGATGGAGTGACGCGCTGCGGCGGACCAATAATCCGGCTAAGTCACTGCTCGCGGAACAACCCGGGTCTGGTGCCGGCCGATTCCGCGATTGGTCGTGGATTGTCGCGCCGGTTGCGGCGAAACTGGTCATCCCACCACTATGCGCGACGAATACCTCAAGGCGGCCCTGCTCAAGATCGACGATCCCAACATCCTGATCAACCTGGTCTCGCGCCGGGTGAAGCAGCTGCGCCGCGGCCACCGCGCGCTGGTCGAGTCGCTCGAGAAGCTGTCAGCCGAGGACGTCGCTCTCCGTGAGATCATTGAGGGCAAGATCAGCTACGAAATGCCCACCGCGCAGGAGATGGCTGACTACCGCGGTTGATGGATCTCTTGCTGGGGCGCTGATGCCACCGGGCCAACGGCCCAACGCCATGACAGCCCGGGGCAACACCCCGGGTTTTCGCCCAACCTAGCGTCGAGGGCTGAAGGCCCGTCCCATCCGCTGAGCGTCTCCTGAAAAGCAGGGGCCGAGAGGTTACGCAGGTTGCCTCAGACAGATCCTGGTTTCTGAGATGTGAGAGGCTTGGCATGCCGACATCGGGTGAAACTCCACTCTTGCCGTCCCGTCGTTCGCCTTTGATTCTGGCCTCGCTTTCCCAGCACGCCACTAGGGGCCAATTGGCGGGTGCGGAGCAGTTTAGCCATGTCCAACCCCCAGGGGAGTCCCCCGTCCATGCCCGAAGCCCAGGCCCGCGTCACGATCGACGCGATGCTCGCGGTCGCTGAGATTCCTTTGCCGTGTTGATCTCTCGACCCATGCTGAAAACCATTTTCGGCCTCATCTTGATAAGCCTGCCGCTGAGCGCATTGGCTCAATCCGCGCGCCAGGTCGCATTCCCGGAGATCACTCCACCTTACTTCGTGGATCGCTACGGTTTGGCAAAATCTTCCAAGAACGTTTCCAAGTTCGGCTTTCTGCATCCCAAGCGGGGTAACGTCGAAGTGAAAGGGCCGTTCAGCGTCCGTGACTTTCACCACGGGGACTTGCGCGTCGTTGCCGTATTTTACCTGCCCTCGCTGAAGTTGGCTGGTGTGAAATACTCCCTCAACCGATCTTGGACCCCCGAGCAGATCCAAGCGGCTTTGAGCGCTCTCGGGACTGGTTGGAAGCCGTACGATGGCAATATCGCTTTCAAAGCGTGGCAGATCCAGGATGGCACGATTGCCATCAGCATCCTGAACTCCTTGGAAATTCAATCGGCGTCGGTGGTCGAGGCCATTGCCAAAGAAGCGGCAGCCAAGGAAGCAGCGCGTAAAGCCGTGCCGAAATTCTAGTAGCGCATCCCACTATGCCATCCCACGCCGCCATCGCCTTCCAGGAAGCCATCAAGGATGCGGAGGAACTCCTCCAGCATTTCGACCGCGCCAACGCCAAGCCGCCGCCACCGCCAAATGCCGAGGTGCTCAAGCGCGCCGGGCTGATCATGGCGCTCACGGCGTGGGAGACCTTCGTCGAGGACCGGGCCAAGGAGACGCTCGACCATCGCCTCGCCGCCATCAAGGGCAGCCCGGTGGCTGCACTCGTGGAAAGGAAGTTCACTGAGGAGATCAAACGCCTCAACAACCCAACGTCGGAGAAGACCCGCAAACTCTTTCTCGACTACATCGGAGTGGATGTTCCGGCTGCCTGGTCATGGCCCGGCGTCAATCATGCCAAGGCCCAGCAGTTGCTCGATGGCTTGCTCGCTAAACGCGGCACGGCGGCTCATCGCTCGGATGCCACCGGTCCCGCGACCCAAGGCCACCTCGTCAAACGAGACGATCTCGAGAAAGCCATCAAGTTTCTCCGCCAACTCGTCGATACGACCGACGCCGCGCTGTAAGGTGTTGAGATACCCCATTGCGCCCAAACCGTTCCTAACGACCCTCCGCCGTTGACTCGTTCGCGCCGCTCGGGCGAATCTCCCGCCAGAAAGGAGCTCGTCAATGCCATCTGCGGCCGGATAACCCAAGCCACCCTATTCGGCATCGAGGACCAGCACCTACAAATCCTCCGCCCCGCCTTCAGCCGCCACCTGCGCGGCGCTGCCAGATACCCTCATGACCGACCAAGCCCTTCCTTCCGGCGAATTTCTCCTCTACACGACCGCTGACGGAAAGACACGGGTGGAGTGTCGGTTTGCGGACGAAACCCTCTGGCTGTCGCAGGCTCTGATGGCCGAGCTTTTTGATCGGTCCAAACAAACGATCAGCGAGCATCTGCAAAACCTTTTCGAAGAAAACGAATTGGACGAGAATTCAGTTGTCCGGAATTTCCGGACGACTGCCGCTGACGGCAAGGCTTACGAAGTGCAGTATTACAACCTCGCGGCCATCTTGGCGGTCGGATTTCGCGTCAAATCCTCGCGTGGCACGCAATTTCGCAAGTGGGCCAATTCTCGGCTGCAGGAGTATCTCGTCAAAGGGTTCACGATGGACGACGAGCGGCTCAAGCACCCACCGGTGCCGGGAGCTTCGCCGGTTCCAGACTACTTCGACGAGATGTTGGCGCGCATTCGCGACATTCGGGCGAGCGAGCGGCGGATGTATCTGCGCGTGCGGGAGATCTTCGCCCTGGCGGCCGACTATGCGCCGGCGATGCGGGAGACCACGCAGTTTTTTCGCGTCATCCAAAACAAGCGGCACTATGCCGCTACTGGCAAGACTGCTGCTGAGCTCATCGCCGAGCGCGCCAACGCCAACCATTCCAACATGGGTCTCACTTCCTGGAAGGGCGAAATCGTCCGGAAGACCGATGTGACGGTGGCCAAGAACTACCTGCGGCCCGAAGAAGTGGACGAACTGAACCGCGTCGTCGTAATGTGGCTCGACTTTGCCGAAGACCAAGCCCGGCGCCGCAAGCAGATATTCCTGCACCAGTGGCAGGGAAAACTGGATGAGTTCCTGCGCTTCAACAACCGGGCCGTGTTGCCGGGTGCCGGCTCAGTTAGCAAAGAGGAAGCGGACCAGCGCGCCGCCGCCGAATATGCCGAGTTCGAGGAACAGCGGCGCCGGTTTCAGGAAGATAAAGGCGCCGAGGATGCTATTCGCCAGATCGAGAATCTCGCGAAGGCCCCACCCGCCCTTTGACCACCTTGAGCAACAATATCTCGGTTGGTTTCGGGACGGCCGCTGGCAGACGGTCTTTGGTCCGGACGTTGCGCAAGACGGTGCGGTGCCGGAGAGCGTCAGTTACCCCATTGCGCCCAAACCGCCCCTAACGACCCTCCGCCGTTGACTCATCCGCGCCGCTCGGGCGAATCTCCCGGCAGCAACCGGGCCTGTAGCTTAACGGTTAAAGCAGAGGACTCATAATCCTTTGAGTCTGGGTTCGAATCCCAGCGGGCCCATTCTGCAACAGCAGAAGGGTGCTGGGATGAGAATCCTTGGGTTCGACGGAGCGAGCCGCGCGAGCGGAGAAGGATCGACCGCAGGTCGAGGGCGAAGCCCTGAGCGGAGCGAATCAATCCCAGCGGGCCCATTCTGTCGCCCCCGCCTCACTTCAGCGAGGTCATGTCGATCACGAAGCGGTACTTCACGTCGCTCTTCAGCATGCGCTCGTAGGCGGCGTTGATCTGATCCATGCGGATCAGCTCGATGTCGCTCGTGATGTTATGCTTGCCGCAGAAATCCAGCATCTCCTGCGTCTCGGGCAGGCCGCCGATCAGCGAGCCGGAGAACGAGCGCCGGCGGAAGATCAGTGGGAAGGCCGCGACCGCCAGCGGCTTTTCGGGCGCGCCGACGAGCACGAGGTTACCGTCGCGCTTCAGCAGGTTCATGTAGGCGTTGATGTCGTGCGTGGCCGAGACGGCATCGAGGATGAAGTCGAAGCTGCCGGCCTGCGCGGCCATCTGGGCGGCGTCAGTCGAGACCACCACCTCGTGTGCGCCGAGGCGCTTGCCGTCGGCCACCTTGCTCGGCGACGTGGTGAAAAGGGTGACCTGCGCGCCAAAGGCCTTGGCGAACTTGACCGCCATGTGGCCGAGGCCGCCCAAGCCGACGATACCGACCTTCTGCCCGGCGCCGACATTCCAGTGGCGCAGCGGCGAGTAGGTGGTGATGCCGGCGCACAGCAGGGGCGCGGCGGCGGCGAGGTTGAGGTTGGCCGGAATGCGGAGCACGAAGTCCTCCGTCACGACGATGCTCTGGGCGTAGCCGCCGAGCGTCGGCGTGCCGAGGTGCTGGTCCATGCTGCCGTAGGTCATGACCATGCTGGTGCAGAACTGCTCCAAACCGGCGCGGCAATCAGGACACGTGCGGCAGGAATCCACCAGGCAACCCACGCCGACGGTGTCGCCCACCTTGAATTTCTTCACGCCGCTGCCCACCGCGGTCACCTTGCCCACGATCTCATGGCCGGGCACGGCCGGATACTGGGTGAAGCCCCATTCGTTGCGCGCGAAGTGCAGGTCGGAATGGCAGACGCCGCAGTATTGGATCTGGATCTGGACATCGGAGGCGGTCGGCTGGCGGCGATCGATGGTCGTCGCGGCGAGCGGCGACGTGGCGCTGGAGGTGGCGTAGGCTTTCGTGGAGTAGCAAACGGGTTTGGGCATGGGAGAGGAGGTTGGGTCGAATTATCACCTAACAAGTGAAGACTGCAACCGGCTAAGCGCTCATCGGCTCCGGTGGCACATCCTACAGCATGGATGAATCCCTCCCGCGGCAGCGGGGCGTTTCCGGTTGCCGCGGGCGGCCGGGGTGGTGACATCGGCCAACCCCCGCTCCCCATGCCCCTCCTCAAGGCCATCGTCATCAACGCCGCCGAAGGCATCCTCGATCCGCTCTGGGATCCGAACATCAGCGGACTCAAGCACTGGCAGGTTGCGCCGGGCGAGGCGCACGGACTGCGCGTCCGGCAAAATTGGTGCTGGGCCGAATTCGAATGGGCGCGCAAACCGGCCGACGGCCGGGCGCTCAAGATGACGCGGCAGTTCGAGGCCGACTGCGCCGGCTACGACCGCGTGGTCGTCAGCCTGATGGCGCCGCTCAATTCCATCTGCCGGATCACCGCGGTCACCGACGCGGGCGTCCGCACCTTCACCTCACCGCCGGCACCCGAACTCAAGAAGGAGCACGTGCTCGAACTCGGCGGGGCGAAGGTCCTGCACGCCCTGACCCTGGAAATCGATTCCACGACGGAGGGCGTCTCCAGCGGCTGGATCAACTGGGTCGGCCTACAGCACAGTCAGCTGCTCGAACGCGTGAAGTGGATGTGGGACCGCTTTGACGCGGACTGGGCAGGGTACCTGCAGCCGGAGTCCTACGAGCCCAAGTTCGAGCCGGTGCATGGCATGCTGGTCAACAAGGCTGAACTCGACGCCCTGCGCGCCAAGCACGACGCCTTCCTCGCGGTGCACAAGGCGTCTCCCTTCACGAAGAAGGCGGAAGAAGCGAAGAAGCTCGAGCCCGAGCGGATGGTGCGCGAGTTCGTCAATTTCTGGAACGACACGCGGTACTGCCGCGAGCGCGACCACGACAATTCCCTTCTCGCCACCATGCCGGTTGGCCACGCCGTCAACGCCGTCGTCGCCGGCTTGTTGCTCAAGGACAAGGCCCTCCTCCGCCTCGGCGCGCGCTTCGCCATGGCCCTGGGCATGTGCGGGCGCTGGGACGACGGCGTGATCTGCTACCTCCCCGGCGGCGTCTTCGAGCACCGCAGCTTCGTGCAGTCCCTCTGCATCCACGAAATCGCCCTCGTGCTCGACCTCGCCGGCGAGATGTTCACCGATGTCGCCCGCGATTATCTCACCCGGCGCATTGCCGAGGAAGGGCTGGGCTCGATCAATTTCAACACGTGGAAGCACGACTACATCTTCCACTGCAACCAGCTCGCGTGGTTTACGCCTGGGCGCATGTCGGGTTACACGCTGATCGAGAAGGCCTGGCCGCGCGCCCGGACCTACACGGAGATCGCCTACGCCGAACTCAACGAAAGCCTGGGCTACGCTATTCTCCCCGACGGCGGGTATGTCGAGGGGCCGACGTATTTCCGCTGCGTCGCGCGCGACGGCGGGCTTTCGCTCTACTACTACGCCCGGGCGCGGGGCAAACAGCTCCACGACATCATCCCCGCTTCGATGCGCCTCACTGGCGACTTCGGCGCCGCGGTCCTGTCGACGGATCGGGAGCAGGACGTCATTCCCATCTGTGATGCCCGGGGATACCTCGAGCAGGAAGCCCTGGCGATCATGGCGCTGGCGCTGCCGCAGAGCCAATGGGTCACGATGTTTCGCAAATCACTCGGCCGCACGCACGGCATGGCGGAGACTCTGCTGGCCTGCAAACTCGAGGCGGAGGTGCCCGCGGCCGGCCCCGCGCCCAAGCCGTTTGTGTTCCTGCCCGACATGGGGCTCATGGCGTCCACGCGCCGGCAAGGCGACGCGTGGAGCAAGATTCTGATCAACGGCAACAAGGCTGGGTCCGGCCACGCCCACGAGGACAAGGGCGGCTTCGTCCTCGAATATCGCGGCGAAACCTACGCCATGGATCCGGGCACTTGCGATTACTCGAGTCCGCTCGCCGGCATTCTAAAGAACTGCGAGCGGCACAACATGCTGGTGCCGGTCGGACTGGCGCAGCGTCCCTCGCCGCCGTCGCCGCTGAACTTCGATGTGCGCCCAGTTGGCTCGGGCGATGACGTGCGCTTTGCCGCCGAAATCGACGCCGCGCCCGGCTGGACCAATTACCGCAAGTGGACCCGCACGTGGGAGTCGCCGGCGCCCGACCGCCTCACGATCACCGACGACTACGAGCTCGCCCCCGGGGGTGGCACCGGGGTCGAGTTCTACTGGCAGACCGCGCTGGCGGTCGCGGTTTCAGGCCAGACCATCACGCTCACGGGCCAGCACGGCCGGGCCGTCATCGAGGCGCCCGCCGGCACGACCATCCGCGTCGACGACCTGCCGATGCCCCCCGGCCGCGTCCAGCGCCGCATCGCGATCGTGAAAGCAGCGACGAAGGGGAAGTTGGTCGTGACAGTGCGTTTGAGCTAAACCGGGTCGCGCTACCGAATAAACGGACCATTGGCGCTGTCGGGCCAACCAGTCCAAGCATATTACAGGAGGACGCGGAGGAAGCAGAGACGATAACCCCGGGTTTTCGCAACCCACTACCTCTGCTACCTCTGTTTCCTCCTGTAAAAAGCCTTGAGGCTTAAACCAACGGCTCGCGGGTCAGCTTGCCGTCGACGAGGCGCATGAGGCCGAGCGGATTGGCATTGCGCAGAGCGTCCGGGAGGAGGGCCTCCGGAAAATTCTGGTAACACACGGGCCGCGCAAAACGCAGCAGGGCGGCGGTGCCGACAGACGTGTGGCGCGAGTCGCTCGTGGCTGGCGACGGACCGCCGTGATTCATGGCGGGGCTCACTTCCACGCCCGTGGGGAATCCGTTCACCAGGAGACGCCCGGCCTTCTGCTCCAGCAGGGCGACCAGCGTACCGGCCGCGGCCAGATCGGCGGCCGTGCCGTGAAGCGTGGCGGTGAGTTGGCCTTCGAGTGCGCGGACGCATGCGGTCAGCTCGTCAGCCGACGCGGCCGTGATGACCAGCGTGAACGGACCGAAGGCCTCGGTGGCCAGCGCGGGATGCTTCAGGAAGTTGGTTGCGGTGGTGACGGCGACGCTCGGCTGACCCTGGGTTTTGCTGGCGTCGGGGGCGGCGCCGGCGGCAGCGAGGATCCTCACGTCGGGCAACGCGGTGACCTTGGCCCGGTTCTCGACAAACGCGGCGTGAATGCCCGGCGTGAGCATCGTGGCGCAAGCCGCGCCCTGCACGGCGGTGGCGAGGGTCTGCAGGAAAGCGTCGGTGTCGGGTCCGCGCCGCGCGAAGATGAGTCCGGGCTTGGTGCAGAACTGACCCGCGCCGAGCGTGAACGAACCGAGCAGACCCTGGGCGAGGGCCGCGCCACGTTCGCGCACGGCCCCGGGCAGCAGGAACACCGGGTTGAGGCTGCTCATCTCAGCGAAGACGGGAATCGGATGGGGCCGTGCAGCCGCGGCATCGCACAGGGCGCGACCCGCCGCATGCGACCCCGTGAACCCAACGGCGGCGACCGCCGGATGCTTCACCATGGCGATGCCGACAGTCGCGCCGCCGCCATGAACGAGTGAAAACAAACCGGCCGGCAGGCCGCAGGCCGCGACGGCGCGGACCACGGCGTGACCGACGAGCTCAGCTGTGCCCGGGTGCGCGCGGTGGGCCTTGACGATCACGGGGCAACCGGCGGCGAGGGCGGAGGCGGTGTCGCCACCGGCGACGGAGAAGGCCAGGGGAAAATTGCTGGAGCCGAACACGACGACCGGCCCAAGCGGAATCAGCATGCGGCGCAGGTCGGGCCGGGGCAGCGGTTGACGGTCGGGCAGGGCGGGATCGATGCGGGCATCGACCCACGAACCCTCGCGCACGACCTGCGCGAAGAGCCGGAGCTGGCCGCAGGTGCGGGCACGCTCGCCTTGCAGGCGCGCGAGCGGCAGGCCGGTCTCGGCCTGGGCGCGCTGGAGCAGGGGATCGCCCAGCGCCTCGATCTCGGCAGCGATGGTCTCGAGGAGTTTCGCGCGGGTCTCGGCCGGGCGGGCCCGGTAATCCTGGAACGCGGCGGCCGCGGCCTGCAGGGCGGCATCCACTTCGGTCATGGAGGCCTCATGAAAATCAGGCGCGAGCGATTCGCTCGTCGCGGGATTGATAGCGCGGAAAACGGTGCCGCCGGTGGCGCCGGTGCGGCCGGCGAGGAGGCTTTTGCCTTGGAGCAGCATGGGAGATCAGGCGATGGGATTGATGAGCGTGCCGATGGGCGCGATGGTGATGCGAACCTCGTCGCCGCGGTGCAGCGTGAAGGAATCGGGCGGGACGATGCCGGTGCCGGTCATGAGGTAACAGCCGTGTGGGAAGGCATTGTCGCGGAAGAGAAACTCCGCGAGCGAGGGGAAGCTGCGCTTGATCTGGCTGAGCGTCGTGACGCCGGAAAAGACGGCGGCGCCGGCGCGGCGGATCTCGAGGGCGATCTCGGTGGCGGGCGGCAGGGGCGTGTCCGTGACAAGGAGGGCGGGCCCGAGCGCGGCGGAGCGGTCGTAGACCTTGGCCTGCGGGAGGTAGAGCGGGTTTTCGCCCTCGATGTCGCGGGAGCTCATGTCGTTGCCGATCGTGCAGCCGAAGATGCGGCCGCGGGAAGTGATCGCGAGGGTGAGCTCGGGCTCGGGGACGTTCCACTTTGAGTCGCCGCGGATGCGCACGGGTTCGCCGGGGGCGGCGACGCGGTGGGGCGTGGACTTGAAGAAAAGCTCAGGCCGGTCGGCGTGATAGACGCGGTCGTAGAAGGTGCCGCCGCCGGCGTCCTTCGACTCCTCCTTGCGGGCGGTCATGCTGCGGAAATACGTCACGCCGGCCGCCCAGACTTCCTGCGATTGCAGCGGGGCGCGCGGCTGGGCGGGCAGGACGGCGGACGGGGCGCCGGTGAGGCGTTGGCGCACCAACGCCGCGGGGTCCTCCGCGGTGAAGAGCGCATCGAGGGTGAGGTCGAGGCGCAGGGTGCGGCCGGCGGTGACGGCCACTAGGTGATCGGTGGCGGCGTAGAGGAGAATCATGGCGAGGAGGGTCGGGCGAGGAGTTGCTTGATGCGCGCAGTGTCGTACACGCAACCGCCCCAACTGCCGCCGCTGACGCTCTGCAGGGCGGCCCACAGTTCGGTGTCGGCGGGGATGTTGGGATCGGCGATGAGTTGGTCGCTGGCGGGGCGCGCGGCGAGTTCGGCCTCGGCGCTGCGGCTGGTGCTGGCGGGGGCGATGAAGTCCACGGAGCCTTCGAGCTGGCGCGTGTCGATGCGAACACGCAGGCGGTCGCCGTCGCGCAGTTTCCCCAGCGGTCCGCCGGCCCAGGCCTCCGGGCTGATGTGGCCGATGCACGGGCCGGTTGAGACGCCGGAGAAGCGGCCGTCGGTCAACAGCACGACGCCCTTCGCCTTGCGGAGGTATTTGATCGCCGAGGTGATCTGGTAGGTCTCGGGCATGCCCGCGGCGGGGCCGATGCCGGCGAGCACGACAATCTCGCCCTGGCGCAGGGCATCGGCCCCGCGGGACTTGATGGCGGCGATGGCCGAGGCCTCGGAACCGAAGACGCGCGCCGGACCTTCGTGGGCGAATACGCCGTCGGCATCGAGCAGAGTGGGGTCGATGGCCGTGCTCTTCACGAGCGCACCCTCGGGGGCGAGGTTGCCGGTCAGGAACGACACGGTGCTCGTCATGCCGGCGGCGCGGGCGCGGGCGGGCGAGAGGATGACGAGGTCTGGATCGATTTGGTCGAGTTCCTGCAGCTTGGCGCGGAGGCGGGTGCGGCGCTCGGACTTTTCCCACCAGGCGAGGTTTTCGCCCAGCGTGCGGCCGGTGACGGTGAGGGCGTCGAGCTTCAGCAGGCCGAGATCGCGCAGGTGCAGCATCACCTCGGGGACGCCGCCGGCGAGGAAGACCTGCACGGTGGCGTAGTGCGTGGGGCCATTCGGCAGCACGTCGACCAGCCGCGGGACCTGGCGGTTGATGCGCGCCCAGTCCTCGACGGCGGGGCGGGGCAAGCCGGCGGCGTGGGCGATGGCGGGCACGTGCAGGACGAGATTGGTGGAGCCGCCGACCGCGGCGTGCACAACCATGGCGTTGTGCAACGCGTCAGCGGTCAGGATCGAGGCGAGGGTCGTGCCCTTGTCCTCGAGATCCATGAGCGCGAGGGCCGAGCGCCGGGCCATGTCGCGCCAGATCGTGGCGCCGGATGGACTGAGGGCGGAATGCGGCAGGGACAGGCCGAGCGCTTCGCCCACGACCTGTGCGGTCGCGGCCGTGCCCATGAACTGGCAGCCGCCGCCCGGCGAGCCGCAGGCGCGGCAACCCATCTCGGCGGCGTAGTCGAGAGTGATTTCGCCTTGGGCGAAGCGGGCGGCGAGAGTCTGGACCTTGGCGGTGTCCTCGCCCTCCTCGGTGCGGAGCGTGGTGCCGCCTGGGACGAGGATGCCGGGCAGGTGTTTCGTGCCGGCCAGGGCCATCATCATCGCGGGCAGGCCCTTGTCGCAGGTGGCGACGCCGACAACGCCGCGGCAGGTGGGCAGCGAGCGGATGAGCCGGCGGAAGAGGATCGCGGCGTCGTTGCGGTACGGCAGGCTGTCGAACATGGCGGGCGTGCCGTTCGATCGGCCGTCGCAGGGATCGCTCACGTAGCCGGCAAAAGGCGTGGCGCCGTGGGCCGCCAGCGCGCGGGCGGCCTCCTCCATGAGCAGGCCGACTTCCCAGTGTCCGGTGTGGTAACCGAGGGCGACCGGCGTGCCGTCG
>CAYHEW010000029.1:0-53833 GCA_964355715.1 uncultured Opitutaceae bacterium
TGGGGGTCTGCACGCGGCCGACGGAGGCGACGTTGCCGGCGCGGGAACCAAACATGCGCTTCGTCAGGGCACGGGTGCCGTTGATGCCGATGAGCCAGTCACTCTCGCTGCGGCAGCGGGCGGCGTCGGCGAGGCCGGCCATCTGCTCAGCGCTGCGCAGGTGCTTGAACGCCTCGAGGATGCCCTCCTTGGTCATCGTCTGCATCCACGCGCGCTTGAAGGGAATTTTGCACTTCGTGAGCTGGTAGATGTAGGTGAAGATGAGCTCGCCCTCGCGGCCGGCGTCACAGGCGTTGATGACGAGGTCAATGTCCTTGCGGGCGAGGAGCTTTTTCAGGTGCCCGAAGCGGTCCTTTGAATCGGCGATCGGCTTGAGGCCGAACTTGGCGGGGATGATGGGCAGGGTCTCGAGGCGCCAGAAACCGTATTTCTTCTTGTCGATGTCCTCGGGCATCTCGAGTTCCACGAGGTGGCCGACCGCCGACGAGATCACGTACTCGTCGCTTTCGTAATGGTCGCCTTGCTTGTGGATCTTCCCGAGGGCGCGCGCGAGATCCGCCGCAACGGACGGCTTCTCGGCGATGATGAGTGACTTCATGAGGCGGCGAGGCGTTAGGCGCCACGCCGACCGATTTCAAGGCTTTGTTTTTTCAGGGCCCGCCGCCGGACCCTGCTCAGGCTGCGGCGACGGGGGTCTCTTTCAGCGCACTATCGAGGGCTGCAATCAGCTCCGCAATCGTGGCGTCGGTCTCGTCGCCCATGTTGGAAATGCGGAAGGTTTTGCCCTTCAGTTTGCCGTAGCCGCCGTCGATCACGAGGCCGTGCTTGGTCTTGAGGACCTTGTTCAGCACGCCGAGGTCGAGGTTGCGCGTGTTGGCGAAGCAGTTGAGTGCCAGCGAGCCGTAGGCCTCGGCCGGGAAGAGTTTGAAGCCGTTGGCGTAGCCCCAGGCGCGCACGGTGGCATTGAGGCGGCGGTGGCGGGCGTAGCGCGGCTCGAGGCCCTCGGCCTTGATGTCGGCGAGCTTTGACTGCAGCGCGTAGATCAGCGGGATCACCGGCGTGCTCGGGGTCATGCCGTTCTCGTGGTTCTTCTGAAACTCGACGAGGTCGAAGTAGTAGCCGCGGTCGGGGGCCTGGGCGGCCCGGGCGAGGGCGCGCGCCGATACCGAGAAGATCGCGAGGCCCGGGGGCAGGGCGAGGGCCTTCTGCGAGCCGGTGACGAGGATGTCGATGCCCAGTTCGTCCTTCTTGATCGGGAGGACGCTGAAGGAGCTGACCGTGTCGACGATCGAGATCACGTCCGGGAACTCGCGCAGCACGGCCATGATCGCCGGCAGGTCGCTCATGGTCCCGGTGGAGGTCTCGTTGTGGATGAGGGTGACGGCGTCGTAGGCGCCCGTGGTGAGCTCGCGGCGGAGGGCGGCCGGGTCGACCGGCTGGCCCCAGTCGAACTTGAGGGCGCCAGCCTGCTTGCCGCAGCGCTGGGCGACGTCGAACCACTTGTCGGAAAAGGCGCCGTTCATGCAGTTCAGCACCTTCTTGCGCACGACATTGCGGATGGCTCCCTCCATCACGCCCCAGGCGCTGCTGGTGGAGAGGTAGACGGGATCCTGCGTGTAAAACAGGGCCTGCAGCTCGGGCTGGATGGCGCGGTAGAGCGCGACGAAATCGGTGCTGCGGTGGCCGATCATGGGCTGCGCCATGGCGCGCAGGGTCTTTTCGGAGACGGCGATCGGACCGGGAATGAAGAGTTTGTAGTTCATGGCGTGGCTTGGCAGGTGCCCCAAAACTGCCTACGAAAGCGCCTTTCCAAAAGGCGCGTCAACCCTCATTGCTGTCACTGCCTCATGTCGCAATCCTGGCTGAAGAAAAAGTCCAACGCGCTCGAACTGTTCACAGTGGACGTGATCCTCGGTCGGCGTGCGGGCACCGGCGCGGCGGTCTACGCGGCCTTCCTGTACGTGCTGTCGTTCGTTTTCAGCGTCCTGGCGCAACTGCGGTTCTGGCTCTACCGGCACCGCATCCTCCACGACCAGCCCCTGGGCTGTCTCGTCGTGGTCGTCGGCAACCTCACTGTTGGCGGCACGGGCAAGACCCCCGTCGTGGAGAAGTTCGCCCGCGCCCTGCGCGACCGCGGGCGCAAGGTTGCGATCCTCAGCCGCGGCTACAAGAGCAAGTCGGCCCCGCGATGGAAACGCTGGTGGTGGGCCTTCACCCACGCCGAGGAGCCGCCCCCGCGCGTGGTCAGCGACGGCAGCCAGGTGCTCCTCGACAGCGAGCAGGCCGGCGACGAGCCCTACATGCTCGCGCGCAACCTCCCCGGCGTGATCGTGCTCGTCGACAAGAACCGGGTGAAGTCCGGCGCCTACGCGATCAAGCGCTTCGGCTGCGACACGCTCGTCCTCGACGACGGCTTCCAGTACCTACCGCTCAAGGGCCGGCTGAACCTTCTCCTCGTCGACAAGACCAATCCCTTCGGCAACGGCCACCTGCTCCCGCGCGGCATCTTGCGCGAGCCGGTCAAGCACCTGCGCCGCGCGTCGTATGTCTTCCTCACGAAGTCGAACGGCGTGCGCGATCCGGAACTCGAGGCCACGATCCAGAAGTTCAACCCGGGCGTCGACGTGATCGAGTGCGCCCACCGGCCGCAATACCTCCAGCGCTTCGGCAACGGCGAGCGCCAGGAGCTCGCCTGGCTCAAGGGCCGCCGCGTCCTCGCCTTCAGCGGCATCGCCACGCCCGAGAGTTTCGAGAAATTCCTCCGCGACCTCGGCGCCAAGATCGTGGCCCGCGAGCGCTACCTGGATCATTACCGGTACGTCGACGAGGACTTCGACGAGCTCTTCGCCCTGGCCAAGCGCGAGGGGGCCGACTGCCTCATCACGACTGAGAAGGACGCCGTGCGCATCCCGGAGAACCGGGCCTATCCGCTGCCGCTCTATTACCTGCGGCTCGAGATCGAGATCCTGCACGGGGCCGCCGACTTCGACGAGGCCGTCGGCCGGATCTGCTTCCCCCGCATCGAGCCGGCGCGGAGCTGATCCGCTATTGCCTTGCCCGGCCGGCCCCGATCCCGGTTAGCTGCTCCCATGATTATCGACTCCCGCTACCACGACCTGGCCGCCGGCCTCACCCGATTCTCGACCGACCTGAAGAAGGGCGAGCGCGTCCTCATCGATGCCTTCGACATCCCCGAGGCCATGGTCATCGCGTTGGTCCGGGCCGTCCGCGCCCGCGGGGCCCATCCTTACGTGCAGATCCACCGGGCCCGTGTGACCCGTGAGCTCACCCTCGGCGCCGAGGAGGCACAGTATGCCCCGCTCGCCGAGATCGAGCTGGCCCGCATGCACAAGATGGATGCCTATATTGCCCTGCGTGGCTCCGAGAATATCTTCGAGGCCTCCGACGTCCCCGCCGCCAAAGTCCAGCTCGTCAGCCGCCTCATGAAGCCCGTGCTCGACTACCGCGTCGGCAAGACCAAGTGGGTCGTTCTCCGCTGGCCCACCAGCGCCATGGCCCAGCAGGCCGGGATGAGCACGGAAGCCTTTGAGGACTTCTACTTCAAGGTCTGCACCCTCGACTACGCCCGCATGGAGCCCGGCATGAAGGCCCTGCACGACCTGATGGTGAAGACCGACCGCGTGTACCTCAAGGGCCCCGGCACCGACCTCAAGTTCTCCATCAAGGGCATCGGCGCCAAGACCTGCGGCGGCCTCCGCAATATCCCCGACGGCGAGGTGTTCTCCTGCCCGGTGCGCGACTCCGTCGAGGGCGTGATCCAGTACAACGCCCCGACCGTCTACCTCGGCTCCTCGTTCGACCACATCCGCCTCGTCTTCAAGCAGGGCCGCATCGTCGAGGCCACCGCGAACAACACAAAGCGCCTCAACGAGATCCTCGATAGCGACGCCGGCGCCCGCTACATCGGCGAGTTCGCCATCGGCTTCAACCCCCACATCCTCGAGCCGATGCGTGACATCCTCTTCGACGAGAAGATCGCCGGCTCGTTCCACTTCACCCCCGGCCAGGCCTACGAGGACTGCGGCAACGGCAACAAGTCGCAGGTGCACTGGGACATGGTCTGCATCCAGCGCCCCGAGTACGGTGGCGGCGAGATCTGGTTCGACGGCAAACTCATCCGCAAGGACGGCATCTTCGTCCCGAAATCGCTCCACAAGCTGAACCCGGAATACCTGCTGGGCACAAAGCGCTGAAGCTGCTGCCGCCCGCCATGCTCGACTTCATCCAGGCGCTCCCGAAGACGGAGACCCACCTGCACGTCGAAGGCGCGCTGCCGTATCAACTGCTGCACCGGTGGCGCCCGCAGGACTATCCCGAGCACCCGCCGTTCCGTTCGCGGGCCTACCGCTATCCGTCGTTCCCCGACTTCGAGAACACGCTCCTGTCGCAGGCGCTGCCTTGGTTCACTTCGGCCGACCGCTACTACGAGGCGTGCCGCGAGCTCTTTGCGGGGCATGTGCGGCAGCACGTGCGCTACGTGGAAACGAGCTTCCACCTCCCGGTGACGAAGTTCATCAACACCCCCGGCCCCGAGATCATCGCCGCCATCCGGGCCGCCGCCCCGGCCGGGCTCGAAGTACGGATCTTCGCCGGCATGCTGCGCAGCGACATCACCGGCGACCTGCGTCCGGTGATCGACCAATTGCACACGTGGGATGACCTCGCGGGTGTCGATCTCCACGGTTACGAGCAGATGCCCACCGAGGCCGGCACCGCCGCCGTCTGGGCGCGCCTCCGCGCCGCCGGCAAGGTCACCAAGTGCCACGCCGGTGAATTCGACGGTCCGGCGCGCGTGCGCGAGGCCATCGAGGAACTCGGCGTAAACCGCATCCAGCACGGCGTGCGCGCGATCGAGGACGCAGCCGTCGTCCGCCTCGCCGTCGAGCGCAATGTCACCTTCGACGTCTGCCCCTTGAGCAACGTCGGCCTCCGCGTCGTGCCCTCGATGACGGAGCATCCGATCCGGCGCCTCATGGAGGCCGGGGTCCGCTGCACGGTCAGCACCGACGATCCCCTCTGTTTCGCCAACTCGATCACCGAGGAATACACGGTGCTCGCCGCCGAACTCGGGTTCACCCGGACCGAACTCGGCCGCGTCGCCAAAAACGGCTGGGCTGTCGCCTCGGTCGCACCGGAAGTGCGCCGAGCCATGTCCGCCGAGATCGACCGCCTCGTGGGCGCCAACTGAACCGCATGTCGAACCAGTCCTACCTGATCCCCGTCGGTTGCCGCGGCCGCCGCGCGGACAAGGTGCTGGCCGAAGCCTTCCCGGAGCACAGCCGCGTCGCGCTGCAACGCGCCTTCGATGCCGGACTCGTCACGCTCCGGGGCCGCGCGATCAAGCGTGACCAGGCCGTCAATAGCGGTGACGAACTGGACTTCGCGATGCCGGACACCAAGCCGGCTGAGCTTAAGGCGGTGGATATCCCCTTGGACATCCTCTACGAGGACAAGCACCTCCTCGCGATCAACAAGGCCGCCGGCATGATCGTCCATCCCGGAGCCGGCACCGGCGAGGACACGCTCGTGCACGCCCTGCTCGCGCACTGCGAAGGCAGCCTGAGCGGCATCGGCGGGGTGGAGCGCCCCGGCATTGTTCATCGGCTCGACCGCGAGACCTCGGGCGTGATGGTGGTGGCCAAGAACGACCGCGCCCACCGCGGGCTGGCCGAACAGTTCTCGAGTCGCACGACGCAGAAGGAATATCTGGCCCTCGTCACCGGCGCCCCGGCCCTCCTCAGTGGTTCGATTCGCAAGGCCATTGGCCGCAACCAGCAGCACCGGCACAAGATGGCCGTGGTTGAGGCGGAAGCCGGTGGTCGCGATGCCCACACCGACTGGGAGGTCGTTGAGAAATTCGGCACCGTCGCCGCCCTGATCCGCTGCCGGATCCACACCGGCCGCACGCACCAGATCCGCGTTCACCTGAAGTCGCTGGGCCACATTCTCCTCGGCGACGAGGTCTACGGCTGGAAGCCGGATGCCCGCCTCAAACAGCAGCCGCCCCGCGTCATGTTGCATGCGGCCCACCTCGTCTGCACCCATCCGATTTCCGGGAAGGTGCTCGACCTGGAGGCGCCCCTGCCGGCCGACATGCTCAAGCTGATGACAGTCCTGCGGGCGGCGGCAAAAAATGCGGTCAAACGTCCGCGTCCTCCCGCGCGCCGCCAGGCGGCGTCCCATGTCCGGGAAACCTGACGAGATCGCCTCGCGCCGCACTTTTCTTCGGCGGTCTGCCGTCCTGGCCGCCGGTCTGCCCGCCCTCCGCCTGATCCCCAGCTTTGCCATGAGCGCCCCATCCGCCCCGACCTCGTCCGACTCCGCGCCCGACCTTGCGACCCTGCGTCCGCAGATCGCCGATTACCTCCTCGAGTACGCGCGCCTGCTGGCCCCGCACTACGGAAAATCGGGGAGCATGGACCTGGACTTGATCGACTGGCCGACTGCGCGCGGTCCGTCGTACTACAACCAGTTCAGCCACCATGCGCTGCTCCTGCTCGCCACCGGCGAGGTGCCGGGGGCGACACCGGAAGAGCGCACGCAGTTTGAGGCGCATGCCCTCCGGAATATCGAATACGTCCTGTCGATCACGGACGCCGCGTTCCACACACCGCATTTCTCGCGTGGCCGCGATTGGGGTCGGCACATCGGCGAGTGGCTCAATTATTACCTGCTGGGTTCGCTCGGCGTGATGGAGCGGCACGGCCTCGGCACGCCGGAACTGCGCGGCCGGCTGGCCCACGCCGTGGAAGGCGCGACGGCGGCACTGCACGCCCGCTACTTCGAGAAATTCCGCCAGGCGCCGGCGGAATTTCCGGGCAACCATGATGTCTGGCACGGCCTGCTGTTCGATGCCGCCGGCCGACATTTCCGGCGATCGGAGTGGGTGGATTTCGCCCGCGATTTCTTCGCCCGCTGTGTGCTGCCGTTCCAGACGGCCGATGGCTATTGGCCCGAGGGACAGGGCATCGTCGTCGGGTACGCCCTGGTCACGGCTGAGGCGGTTTCCCTCTACGCTGAGGCCTCGGGCGATGCGGCGGCCCTGGCGAGCCTGGGGCGCTTCGCGGGTTTCCTCGAGCACCTGAGCTTCCCCGACGGGTCCGCTTCGGTGGCGCTCGATGTGCGGATGCGGTATTACCCGTCGCCGTTCATGTTCCTGCCGCCGAGCTTCCTGCGCACCCCCGAAGGCCGACGCCTCATCGCGCAGCGGTTGCCAGCCGGCCGGGCGCAGCTGGCCAAGATAGGGGTGCGCGACAACGCGGCGCAGGGCTTCGCCTTCTACGGCTCGTTTGCGGCGCTTGCTTTCGGAAGCGACCTTTCGGCGAGCTCCGGGTTCGACATCACCCCGCCGCGGACACTCCCCGCTGCCTGCCTGCGCGCGGGCGACTGGCAGGCCGCGCTCTCGTGGCAGGTGGTGCCGGAGCACTCCAGCCGTTTCGTGCTCGATTCGCAGAACTTCCTCGAGATCTGGCATCGGCGGGCCGGGTACCTCGTCGGTACGGGCAACAGCAAGTTCATGCCCCGGTTCTCGACGGTGCGCCGCACCAATGCCGGGCGGGCCTACGTGCCGGTCAGTGCCCGTTGCCTAATAAGGGCCACGGAAACGTCGGCCGAGGTCGCATACAGCTTCGGTGGCGACGAGATCGTTGTCGGCGTGACTGTCGGAGGGAACCGTTGCGAGATCACCGCCCGCCTCGCCAAGGCGGTGCCGGGACTGACTTACGAGTTCGGCCTGATGCTGGCGCTGCGCTCCGGTGACACGCTCACGAGCGAGCACGGCGAGGAGCAGGTCGATCCGACCGTGCTGATTCATCATCAGGGCGGTCCACGCCCGCAGCGCCGTCTGACGTGGCGCAGTCTGGATTGGGAGCTGCCGGCCGGCGCGCTGCTGGATTATCCGCTGGTGCCGCATAATTCCTACACCCAGGACGGCTTGCCGGCAAAGGAGGACTACGTGGCGCGGGTCAGTGTGCCGCTGTCCGTGGAGGCCAAGGTCGTACGGATCACGGAGATCCAGTAGGCAGCGAGCTCGCTCGCGCTAGGTCCGCGTTCGCCTGCCAAAGGAGCGCCTGCAAGCAGGCGGCCTACAGATTATCCAGCAATTCCAGCGCGAGACCGTAGCGCAGGTTGTAGAGCGAGTGGCGAAAGGCCGTGAAGCCGCCACGGCGCGCGATCGCAAGGTAAGTGGCCAAGGCCGTCGGATAGACGTCGGCGCGAGCGGCCGGCAGACCCGGGCAGGTGCGACGCTCGGCGACTGTCTGGTGCGAAAGGACGGCGAACTGTTGCTCGAGCTCAGCCAACGGAAGAATCGAGGAGCCCAGCCCGGAGGCGCCGGTGCGCTGCGCGACGATGGCCCGGGCCACGGTCAACGTGCCACCGGTGCCCACGGCGACGGCGCCGGCCGGCAGATCGCAGCGGAATCCGGCTGCGTCCATGCCACGGTCGCACTCCGTCGCGACGCGCGCCTGCGCATCGGCCGGCAGGGCCGCGACAGCGTCGCCAAACAGGCGCTCGGTCAGGCGCACGCAGCCGAGCTGCAGGCTCAGGGCCTGCTGCACGTGGCGTTGCCGGAACGTGAGGCACTCCAGGCTGCCGCCGCCCAGGTCGAAAACGTAGAAATCCTGCAGGTCGCGCAGGTCGGGATCGCAGGTAAGGCCCGCGCCGATGTAGTGCGCCTCCTCGTCGCCCGAGAGCAGGCGGATTTGATGACCGGTGGCGGACATGACCTCAGCGCGGAACGCGGCGCCGTTGGCCGCATCACGCACGGCGCTGGTCGCGACGAGCAGGACCTTGGCCGGCTGAAAAGGCACGACGCCGGCAAGCAGTTCCCGGATGGCGGCGAGGCCGCGGTCCATACCTTCGCGTCCGAGCTCGGGCCGGGCGCGGCTGATGCCGGTGCTGATGCGAGCGTCAAGCGAGTGATAATGCTCGGTCTGCAGCGCGCCATCGCCGGCGCGGCGCGCCACCAGCACCTTGATGGTGTTGCTGCCGATATCGATGACGGCGACGGCGGGCGAGGACATGTCAGAGGAGAAAATCGGCGGGCGCGATGAGGAGCACGAACTCGCCCTTGAGACTGGCCTTGGCCAACCGGTCACGCACGGCGCCTGCCGGTCCGACGAAGAAGGCCTCGTGCAGCTTGGTCACTTCTTTGGCCACGCAGATGACGCGGTCGGCACCGAGCGTGTTGACGATTTCGTCAACCGCCTTGTCGATGCGGTGGCAGCTCTCGTAGAGCGCCAGCGTGTAGAGAAAATCGCGGTGCTGTTCGAAGAAGCCGATGCGGGCGGCGGACTTGGGCGGTAGGAAGCCGACGTAGAGGAACCCGTTGGTCGGCAGGCCGCTCGCACTGAGGACGGCGGTCAGGGCGCTGGGGCCGGGCACTGGCACGACCGGGAGGTTGCGGCGACGGCAGGCGCGCACGAGGCGGAAGCCGGGGTCGCTCAAAGCGGGCGTGCCGGCGTCGCTGACGAGGGCGATGGACTTTCCGGCCGCGAGGAGATCGGCGAGGCGCTCGGCGGCCTCGGTCTCGTTGTGCTCGTGATAAGCGGTGAGTTCTTTGCGCAGGCCGAGGCGGGTCAACAGGGCGCCCGTGGTGCGGGTGTCCTCGCAGGCCACGAGATCGACGGTACCGAGGATGGCGCGGGCCCGCTCGGTGAGATCGGCAAGGTTGCCGATCGGGGTGGCCACTACGTAAAGGTGGCCGGGTAACGGCGTGAGCGAGGCGTTGTCCGACATGGGCAGGGACACTCTGCGCGAGCTGTCTGTGCGCCCAACAAAAAAATCCGGCCGAGGCCGGATTTTCGAGAGAGAGGCGGGAGTGGGATCAGCGTCCCATGTTGGGGTTCGAGAGCCCCGGAATCTGGCCTTCCCAGTCCGCCGGTCGGCTCCACGGGATGGAGGAGTCGCCGCGGCGGGTCGTGCAGCCCGTGAAGGCGAGGCCGAGCAGGAGCAGCAGGGAGCCGAGGAGGGCGGTCTTGGCGTGTTTCATGAAGTTGGTTCGGTTAAGACACTGGAAGGCGGTTTAGGCAAGGCGGTAGGAAACGGTCGGGCGGCTTTGGTTCCGGCGTGAATGACGCACCCCGAAGATAACCACTAATACACACTGATGGTTTGGGAATGTCGGGAATTTTTGGTTCCTGCCATTCCCTCAAAATCAGTGTGCATAAGTGGTTATTCCGTTTGGGTGTAGGTGGACTCGAACCAGGGTTGCTTGGCGGTCTTCTTGACCGTGCCGTTGGCGGCGAGGTGTTCGAGGATCTTGAAGGCGAGTTCGGGGTCGCCACCGATCTGGGTGGCGAGCTGCTCGGCCGTAAACGCCTGGCCGGGCGCGGCCTTCAGCGCGGCGGCGAGCTTGAGCTTCAGGGCTATGACGCCACCGGCGGCCTTCTTGCCCGCCTCGACGCCGGGCTGGTGGTAGGCGTTGATGCCGATGAGGGAAGCATAGAGGCCGACGACGCGCTCGTAGAGGGCGATGAGCATGCCGAGGGATTTCGGCGAGACATCGGGAATCGTGAGCGTGACCGAGGCGCGGTCCTTTTCGGTGAGGGCGGCGCGGGTCCCGAGGAAAAAGCCCTGCAGGTAATCGCCACTCGTGACGCCGGGTTCGACCTCGAGCGAGTCGCCGGCGCGGTCCTTGAGGACTTCGATGAAGGTGACGAAGAAGTTGTTCACGCCCTCGCGCAGCTGCTGGACGTACGCGTGCTGGTCGGTCGAGCCCTTGTTGCCGTAGACGGAGATGCCCTGGTTGACGACCTTGCCCTGGAGGTCGAGCTCCTTGCCGAGGGACTCCATCACGAGCTGCTGGAGATAACGGGAGAAGAGAAGCAGGCGGTCCTTGTAGGGGAGGACGACCATGTCTTTCGCGCCGCGGCCATCGGTGGCGAAGTACCACATGGCGGCGAGGAGGGCGGCGGGATTGTCCTTGAGCGAAGGCTTGCGGGTCAGCTTGTCCATCGCGGCGGCGCCCGCGAGGAGCTGGTCGATCTTGATGCCCTGCAGCGCGGCGGGGAGGAGGCCCACGGCGCAGAGTTCCGACGTGCGGCCGCCGACCCAGTCCCACATCGGGAAGCGGGCGATCCAGCCTTCTTTTTGCGCGAGCTGGTCGAGCTTGGAGCCCGCGCCGGTGACGGCGACGAAGTGCTTCGGATAGTCGAGCCCGGCGCCCTTGAAGGCGGCGGCGGCCTCGAGCATGCCGTTGCGGGTCTCGGCGGTGCCACCCGACTTGGAGATGACGAGGACGAGGGTCTGTTTCAGCTTCGTGCCGATCTCCTTGAGCACGTAGTCCATACCGTCGGGATCGGTGTTGTCGAAGAACCGCACGTTCAGCTTGTCGCGACCGCGGAGCCGTCCGAGCGCGTGCGTGGCCAGCTGCGGGCCGAGGGCGGAGCCGCCGATGCCGATGACCAGCAGCTCGCGGAACTTGCCCGTCGGACCGGCGATTTCGCCTTTGTGCACCTTGGCCGTGAATTCCTTGATGGCCTCGAGTGTCGCCGTGATCTCGGTCGTGAGCTCGGGCGTCGGCGCGAGCTGCGGCGCGCGCAGCCAGTAATGGCCGACCATGCGCTGCTCATCAGGATTGGCGATGGCGCCCTTTTCGAGTGCGGCCATGTCGGCGAAGGCCTGCTTCATCCGCGCCTCGATGCCGGCGAGGAAGTCGTCCGGAAACGGGATGCGCGAGACGTCGAGGGCGACCCCGAGGCTCGGGTAGTGATAGCAGTGGGTCTTGAAACGGTTCCAGGTCATTGTGGGGAAGTAGCGAGTAGCGGGTAGTGAGTAGCGAGTAGGGAAGAGGCGGCAGCGATGCGGAATGCTCGCTACCCGCTACTCGCTACTTTGCTTCAGAGGTACTTGTCCGTCACCGCGCCTTCGGAGGCGGTGGAGACGAGCTTGGCGTATTTGGCGAGGACGCCGCGGGTCTCGGTCGGCTTCCGCGGCTTGCGGGTCTTGAGCCGGGCTTTGATCTCCTTGGCCGGGATGCCGAGGGTCAGCGTGTTGGCCTTGGCGTCGATGGTGATCGGGTCGCCGTTGCGGACGATCGCGATGGGGCCGCCGATGGCGGCTTCCGGGGTGATGTGACCCACGACGAAGCCGTGGCTGCCGCCGGAGAAGCGTCCGTCGGTGATGAGGGCGACTTCCTTGCCGAGGCCGCGGCCCATGACGGCGCTGGTCGGGGAGAGCATCTCGCGCATGCCGGGGCCGCCGACGGGGCCCTCGTTACGAATGACGATGACGTGGCCGGGCTTGACCTTGCCAGCGAGGATGGCGCCGAGGGCCTTCTCCTCGCCCTCGAACACGATGGCCTTGCCGGAGAAAACGAGGCCTTCCTTGCCGGAAATCTTGGCGACGGCGCCCTCGGGCGCGAGGTTGCCGTAGAGGATGCGGAGGTGGCTGTCGGGCTTGATCGGGTTGGAGAGCGGGCGGATCACGTCCTGGTCGGCCGGGTAGGGGGCGACGTTGCGGAGGTTCTCGGCGAGGGTCTTGCCGGTGACGGTCATGCAGTCGCCGTGGAGCAGTCCGGCGTCGAGCAGCACCTTCATCAGCGGGGGCAGGCCGCCGACGCGGGTGAGGTGGGACATTGAGTACTTGCCCGAGGGCTTGAGGTCGCCAAGGACGGGAACGCGTTTGCCGATGCGGGTGAAGTCATCAATCGAGAGGCGGACGCCGGACTCGTGGGCGATGGCCAGGAGGTGCAGGACCGCGTTGGTCGAGCCGCCGAGGGCGATCACCACGGTGATGGCGTTCTCGAAAGCTTTCCGCGTGATGATGTCGCGCGGACGGATCCCGGCCTTCAGGAGCGCGATGGCGGCCTCGCCGGCGCGGTGGCAGTCCTCCTTCTTCTCCTTGCTGATGGCGATCTGGTTGGAGCTGTTGGGCAGGCTCAGGCCGAGGGCCTCGATGGCGGAAGCCATCGTGTTGGCGGTGTACATGCCGCCGCAGGAACCGGGGCCGGGGACGGAGCAGGCCTCGATCGCACGGAGGCCGGCGTCGTCAATCTTGTTGGCGGCGTGTTTGCCGATGGCTTCATAGACGGAGACGATGTCGCACTCGTGCTTGGTCTCGGGGTGGATGCCGGGAAGGATGGTGCCGCCGTAGACGAAGACCGACGGGCGGTTGAGGCGGGCCATCGCCATGATGCAGGCCGGCATGTTCTTATCGCAGCCGCCGATGGTCACGAGGGCGTCGAAGCCTTCGGCGCCGGCGACGGTCTCGATCGAATCGGCGATGACCTCGCGGGATACGAGCGAGTAGCGCATGCCGGGCGTGCCCATGCTGATGCCGTCGGAGACGGTGATGGTGCCGAAGATCACGGCCTTGCCGCCGGCAGCGTTGGCGCCGGCCTCGGCGTCGCGGGCGAGCTGGTCGATGTGCATGTTGCACGGCGTGACCATGCTCCAGGTCGAGGCGATGCCGACGACCGGTTTGCTGAAATCGGCTTCCTTGAAACCGACGGGGCGGAGCATCGAGCGGGCGCCGGCGCGGCTGGGGCCGTCGAGCACCACGGAAGAATGAGGGCGGAGCGGGTTAGCGGAGGATGCGGCACACATGGTCGGCGCGGAGCGAACCATAGGCCGCGGGACCGGGCAAGACTCTCCTCGTCCTCTTTTCATGATTGCTTAGCCCTGCGGCCCCACCTTCATTCGGTCGACTCATACCGCATGGCCTTCAACCTGAAAAAAGTGCTCAAGGCGCTGCTCTTCTCCTCCAGCCAGCCGCTCTCCATCAACGACATCCAAGCGGCGTTCACGCGTTTCCACGAGCAGGCCGAATTGCCGGCGGCACCCGAGACCGGTGCGGCCATCGACGCGGCCGTAGCCACCGAGGGCGTGGCGGCGGTTGCACCCGCCGCGGAAGAGATTGCCGAGGTGATCGACGAGGCTCCGGGCGACCCGGAGCTATACAAGGACGTGCCGTCGCTCGTCACCGCGACGGAAATCCGGGAAACGATGGATGCCATCGCGGCCGAGCTCAAGGTCGCCAGCGAGGGCCTGCTGCTGATCGAGGGCGCCAACGGCTACCGCCTGGTGACCCATCCGCAATATGCCCGCTGGGTGCGCATTCTCCGCGACGACCCACCGCCGGTGAAGCTGAGCCAGTCATCGCTCGAGACCCTGGCCATCGTCGCCTACCGCCAACCCGTGACGCGCGGTGAGATCGAATCCATCCGCGGTGTCTCCGCCGAGGCCGGCATCAACAAGCTGCTGGAGCGCGAACTCATTTACATCGTCGGCCGCGCCGACCTGCCGGGCCGTCCGATCCAGTACGGCACCACCGATCATTTCCTCGGGTTCGTCGGCATCAAGTCGCTCGACGAGCTCCCGGCCTCCGACGTCCTTTCGAACCGCCAGATCGACGATTGGCTGCAGGCCGCGGCGAACAACTCCGCGAAGCCCCCCGCCGATGCCGAGATGGGGCTCCCGCTGGAGGAAGGCGAGGGCGCCACGCCGAACCTCGAGTCGGTTTCCGTGGAGCACTCGACGGCTCCTGCCGTCACCCCGGATCCGGCGCCTGTGCCGGAAGTAAAAACCTCCTGACATGGAACTTGGCCCCATCCGCGAAAAGATCGACGCGCTCGACCGCCAGTTGGTCAGCCTGCTGAACGAACGCCTCGCGCTCGCGGCCGAGATCGGCAAGGTGAAACGCGGCCAGGGCGGCCAGATCTACGTCGCCGAACGCGAGGACGCCGTCCTGCGCAAAGTCACGGCGCAAAACCAGGGCCCCATCAAGCAGGAGGCGCTGAAGGCGATCTACCGCGAGATCATGTCGGCGGCCATCGCGCTGGAGAAACCGCTGCTCATCGCCTACCTCGGCCCCGAGGCGAGCAACACCCACGCCGCGGCGATGAAGAAATTCGGCGCCAGCGTGGACTACCACGCGATGGCCACGATCAGCGACATCTTCACCGCCGTGGAGAAGGGCGAGACCGACTACGCCGTCATCCCGATCGAGAACTCGACCGAGGGCTCGGTGCGCGAGACGCTGGACAGCTTCGTCGAGAGCGACCTCAAGATCGTCGCGCAGATCTACACCGAAATCACCCACGCGCTGATTTCAAAGTTTCCGCTGGAGCAGATCACCAAGGTCTACTCCAAGGATCAGGCCCTGGCCCAGTGCCGCCACTGGCTGCAGCGGCACCTGCCGCACGCGCAGCTCGTCGAGACCTCGAGCACGTCGCGCGCGGTGCAGATCGCCCAGGACGAGCCCGGCGCCGCCGCCGTGGCGGGTGAGCTGGCCGCGCAACACTATGGCGTGCCGGTGCTGGTGAAGAACATCCAGGACAAGGCCGACAACACCACGCGCTTTTTCGTCCTCGGCCGCCAGCCCTCCGGACCGGTGGGCAACGGCAAGGACATCACGAGCTTCCTCGTTTCCCTTGGCGACGAGGCCGCGTCGCACTCCGGCTCGCTGCTGCGCATGCTGATGCCGCTGGCCGAACGCGGCATCAACCTCTCGAAGGTCGAGTCGCGCCCGAGCAAGAAACGCCCGTGGGACTACTATTTCTTCATCGATGTCACTGGGCACTACGATGACGCCAACATGAAGGAAGCCCTCGCCGAGCTCCGGAAGTTCTGCCCGATGGTGAAGTGGATGGGCAGCTATCCGGCGATCAGCTGAGCAAGGTCTGCCACTGGTTCTCGCGCGCGGCGCGGGCGGCCTTGAGGGCACCGATGGCGACATAGCGCTTGAAGTCCTGCCCGGCGAGGCGGACTTTCGGCGACTCGTAGCCGTCGTCGGCCAGCCGCTTCTGCAGGACCGTGTCGATGCCCTTGATCTGCGAGCCGCCGCCGGTGACGATGATGTTCTGCAGGAGCGTGACCACGGAGTCCGACGACGCGCGCGCGATCAGGCTCGTGAGCGCCGGGTAGAGTCGGTCGATCAGCGTGTTGCAGGCGTTGCCGATCACGTCGGCGAGCTCAAGCACATGCGCCTTGCCGCCGATGACGACCTTCACGTCGAGCGGCCGGCGGGAGGGTCCGACATAGGCGTGCGTCTCCTTGATCTCGCGGATCGTGTGGCGGGTGAGACCGTTGTTTGGGTAGGTGCGTGCCAGTTCGGTCTCCATGGCCTGGTCGATGGCGTCGCCGGCAAACGGGATGCAGATCTGATCGTCGCGCCCCGGAAAGTATCCCTGCACGAGACACAGGTCCGTCGTGCCGCCGCCGATGTCGATGAAGAGCGAATTGACGACCGGATCGATGTAACCCGGCTGACCGACGCGCGCGGCGTCGCGGAAGCCCAGGGCGGCGAGGAAGGGCTCCGGGATGAGCAGCACGCGGCTGAAGATGCCCGTGGCGTTGCGCCGGATCTCCTCGCGGGCGAGTTCCTCGGCGTTGGCCGGAATGCCGATGACAGCGCGGATGTCCGCAGCGCCGGAGGGATCCGCGAGGGTGCGGATGTGGAGCAGGAAATCGCGGGCGGCGCCCGGATGGGCGATGACACCCTCCGCGAGCGGCGTGACCATGTTGACGTGCAGGCGGTTCTGCAGGGCCTCTTCGCCGTAGAGGATGGACGCATTGCCGGCGATGATGCCGTCGACGATGCCCTCCTTCACGTAGCCGAGGCACGTCGGGATCACTTTGCTGACGGTGATGTCGCCGCTGCCGGCCGGTCCGGCGAGCACGCATGATTTGTTGGTCCCAAGGTCAAGGCCGAGCAGGATGGTTTTCTGCGCAGTGCGGGGTGTGGACGGCGAGCGGACATTGGCCGGCACGGCGGCGCTGGGAACGGTGGTGGCGGGTGCGGGAGCTTTGTCGAGGGTAGTGGCGGTCATGGATGTGGTGTGGAGGGTTGCAATCGATGGACGCTGGAAGGTGCGGAGCCGGCTCAGCGGCCGGCGATTTCGGTCTGCTGGTTGAGCATGGTGTCGATCATGTCGGCGATATCGACCGGGCCGCGGACGATTGGCTTCGATGGAGCCGAACGGGCGTTGCCGGCGGTGTCGGGTGCGCGTCCGAGGTGCTCGAGCAGGAGCGGGGCCAGAAGTTCGGCCACGGCATGGGCCTGGCGGACGCGCTCGCTTTCGAGTTCGAAGATGCCATCGCGATAGGTGACAAAGGCGGTGGTTTCGCCCGTCGGGGCGGCGATCAGGCGCAGGGCGCGCGCGAGGTCGTCGGATTCGAGCCGGGCGGCGTCGGCGGTCCGGCCGCTGCAGCGCAGCAGGCAGACGCGGCGATAGATGGCGGCCACGTCATCCCAGGACGGCGCGGGGGCGGCGGGTGTGAACGGGGAGGCAGTGTTCAAGTTCGCGGCGCTAGACCACGACTTGGGGCATCGGTTCGCGGGAATCTTCCGTGCCAAAGGGGTCTGCAACTGTAGCCGGGGTCGTTGACCCCGGTGCAGCGACGGACCGGGGTCAACGACCCCGGCTACAGTGACGAACAGAAACGCTGCAGCTCAGGGCTGCGGCGCGGATGTGGCCTCGCTGCGATCCACGAACAGCCACGGGCGGTCGCCGTAGGCAAAAAAGAATATGGCGAAAATCGCCGCGAAGAAGACTGCGAGCCCCACGACGAGGTAGAGCAGGCAGCCTTTCTTCGCCTGCCGGGCGGCGTTGACGGGATCGGGCTGGCCCAAGTCGGGCAGGACGGTATCGGAAGCGGGCACGATCGGGGCGACAGGCGGTGCAGCGGGAACGGGCGCGGGTTTCAACGGTGCCGGCGCCGCTGCCGGACCGGCCTGCGCGGCGGTGATCTCGCGGTCGAGCCAGTCTAGGTGCTGCTGGATCGCGGCGCGCTGGCGGTGGAGGTCGGTGAGACGGTCGGACATGGGGTGGGGGGTGAAGGCAAGCTTAGCCCGCTTACCCTCCTTCGCCGAGGCTTCGGAGGGTTGTCGGCCCGATGGGCCGACAAAAAAACGCAGCCCGGTTTGGGCTGCGTTTGAAAGCTAAAAAATGTGCGGGGCGCTCAGACGACGGAGACCCGGCGGTGGGCCTTGTCGAACTCGAGCTTGCCGTCCTTGAGGGCGAACAGCGTCCAATCGCGGCCGGTGCCGACGTTCTTGCCGGCGTGCAGCTTGGTGCCGCGCTGGCGGACGATGATGTTGCCGGCGATGACGGACTGGCCGCCAAAGAGCTTCACGCCGAGACGCTTCGACTTGCTCTCGCGTCCGTTGCTGGATGTTCCCTGACCTTTTTTATGCGCCATGACGTTGGTTCTCCTTAGGCTTTGATGGACTCAATCTTGATGACGGACAATTCCTGGCGGTGGCCGCGCTTGCGCTCCATGCCCTTGCGCTTCTTCTTCTTGAAGACGATGACCTTGTCGCCGCGCTTGTTCTCGAGCACCTTGGCCGAAACGACGGCGCCGGGGAGGGTCGGGGTGCCGATCTTGAAATTGGTTCCTTCGCCGGCCGTGAGCACGTCCTTAATCTCCACGGTGGCACCGGCTTCCGTGTTCGGATAGCGGTTGACGATGAGGATGTCACCTTCGGTCACAGTGAACTGTTGGCCTTGGGTTTTGATGGTGGCTTTCATAAATAAAACCGCAGAGAAAGCGGTTTCGCGCCGGCGAAAGCAAGGATTTATTTCTCGGTTTGCGGCGTTTCCGGCACGGTTTCAGGCTCCGGAAGTGGCGGAACGGTAGCGCCGGCCTGACGGTAGGCCTCCCATTCGAGGGTCGCGCGGAGGTTGTGGTGGTCGCGGGCCTTGTAGTCGGGCGGGTACACGATGCGGTCGGAAGGGCGGGCCTTCTGGTAGGCAAGGGCTTCCAACTCCACCTGCCGGCGCAGGGCCTCGAGGCGGGCGGCCTCGCGGGCGGCGCGGTCCTTCACCTCCTGCTCGAGGGCGCGGAGCTTCTCCAAGGCGGCCAAACGGGCGGCGTGGGCGGCGGCGGCCTCCTGTTCGCGCAGTTCGGCCAGGCGGCGGGCCTCGCCTTGGGCGGCCTCCTTTTCGCCGCGGAGCCGCTCGGCCTCGGCCTGCATGCGCGCGAGGGTGGCCTCGGCGGCGGCGCGCTCGGCGACTGCCCGAGCCTCGGCGGCTTGGAGTTCCGCGAGACGGCGAGCCGATTCGGCCGCGGCGAGGCGCGCCTGTTCTTCCGCGAGACGATGGGCCTCGGCTTCAGCGGTGGCGCGGCGTTCCAACTCGGTCAGGCGATCGCGCTCGGCCTGCTCCCGGGCCAGCGCTTGTGCGGCGAGGGCGGATTCCTCCTTGTGATTCACAAAGGCGCGGTAACCGAAAAAGCACCCGGCAAGGAGCAGAAGGCCAGCGATGATGAGGATGGTGCGGTTCATGGCCGGTCAGTGACCGCAAAGGGTAACCGTGGTTCGCGAGTTGTCGACGTTTACGACGGGATTTCGAGCCGCGAAGGAACGCGAAGCTATGGATCCAATCGCTTTGAAAACCTTGCGGCTATTTTCCCGGCAATGGCAGCTCGAAATCCGCCACGCCCGGATGCGCCGCGTTCGCCGCCGCAAAAGGCAAGGCGTACGCGATCGCCTCAGGCCACGCGAGACCGAGGTGCCAGTGCCCATGCAGCAAGGCGGCCAGAAAGACATCGCCCGAGCCGGTGGGCGAGACCTCGCGGAGTACCGGCGGTCGGAATTCCCGGGGCGCCTCGCCCGGGCGCGCGAGCCAGAGCGAGCCGGGACCGTCGGTGACGATCCACGCCTGCACCGGCAATGCCGTGCCGGCCTGCTGCAACCGCGCGGCCACATCGCCCGCGCCCGGCCGGAAGGCGTCGAACTCCTGTCGGTTGATCTTCACCAGGGTGAGGGGTAGTTGCGCCAGCCACCCGAGCGGCGGTCCGTAGGCGTCAGCCACGAGCACGCCGCGGTGCGCCCAGCGCTCGAGCGCGGCCCGGAGCGGATCGAACGAAGCGTCGCTCCAGCCCGGAAAACTGCCGCACAGGGCCAGCACCTGACCATCGGCCTGCGCGTCGAGCCAGGCGGCACACGCAGAAACCGCGGCGGCGTCCGGGGGCACGTCGGGTCCGAGGAAAGTCGTCTCCAGCTGGCGGTCGCTCCAGATCACGGTGCCCGTGCGCGAAGGCGCCTGGGTCGTAAACACCTGGTAGGCGATGCCCCGTTGCCGCAGCCAGGCCGCGCTCTCGGCGCCCGAGGCGCCGCCGGCAAAGATCAACGCGGTGGTGGGCGCGCCGAGACGGGTGAGCATATTCGACACGTTCACGCCCTTGCCGCGGGTGTGGAACACCTCCCGCACCGCCCGCTGCGTGCGGCCGGCGTGCCAGTCGGGGAACTCGAGCGTGCGCTCCGCGAGGAGGTTGCCGGTGAGGGTGAAGAGGTGCGGGACCGCGCTCATCGTTTGCCGGGTCGGTAGAACACGTAGTTGACGAAGAAGTCGAGGCCGAGCACGCCGGAGAGCGTGCGGACGTTGCGCATCGCGCCGAACACCATGGTGAGCGTGCTGGCCTGCTGCTCGTGGATGCGGAGCAGGAGGGCGCTGCCCACGAGGGCGAGGACCGGCTGGATGATGAAGCAGACGTGGTAGACCGTGAGCGCGTTATCGCCGCGCGCCAGGGCCCAGCCGAGCACGGCGCCACCGATGATCGGGGCGATGGCGGCGAACAGGGAGGTGATCGCGAGGTTGGAGCCGATGGCGAGGTTCTTCGCCTCGAGCGGGATCAGCTTGAGCAGGAACGTGAACTGCCCGAGCACGAAGCCGGCGCTCGTCATGCCGCCCCAGACCCAGAGCGGGTACAGCCAGTGGCGGTTCTCGGGGCCAATGAAGCACCAGGTGAAGTTCATGCCCTGCCAGAGGATGAGCGAAAACGCCATGACCGGCTTGTTGCCGAAGCGGTCGAGCAGGGCGCCCCAGGCCGGCAGCGACAACGCGCCGCCGAGGGCGGAGAGCGTGGAGAGGATACCGACGTCGAAGGCCGAGAAACCCAACTCCTCGAACATGAAGACGTGGTAGAACGGACCAAAGCAGTTGGCCGCAAAGGACCAGATCGCGCCGAAGACGATGAAGAGGACGAACGACTTCGCGCCGCGCAGCACGGCCAGCTGCTCTTTGAACGGCAGCTTCGGCGCCGTGGATTCGCGGTGCGGCCGCGTCGGCATCTGCCACGACCAGCGCAGCGAAAACAACCGGAGAATGACCGCGCCCGCGATCACGGCCTGGAAGGCCGGCATGGCGTATTCCCACTGCGCCAGCACCCATCCGGTCGCGAGGAGGAAGAGCAGCGTGGAAACCTGGAGCAGGCGGTTGCGGCGACCGAAATATTTGCCGCGCAGCCGCACCGGCACCCACTCCTGCACCCAGGAGTTCCACGAGACGCCGGCGATGGCGATGCACACGCTCGAGACCGCAAACCACGCAATGAGCCAGCGCGCCGCGGCGGCCGGGTCGTTCACGGGAATCCATGAGAGCATCACCCCGAGCGCGAGCCAGGTGATGAGGTGCAGCGCCGCGAACAGTACGGCCAGCGTCTTCGGCGGACGCCAGTGCGAGAGGAACGGTGCGACGAAGATCGGCAGGAAGTTGCCGATGAAGGGCAGGGCGCTGATGAGGCCGATGGATTCCTTCGGCAGCTCGAGTCCGCGGGTGACCAGTGCCGTAAGAAAGACGTTGACCGGCAACGACATGGTGACGATCGGCATGGCCACAAAGCCCTCCATCGTGCAGAGGCGAAAGCTCTGCCGAAGGTCGGCCTTGATCTGGGCTACCGGCTGCCCGCTTTCCTTGTCGTCGGTTTCCACGTGGTGACGTGGAAAGGGAAGCGCGTCGGCAGCGCGAGTCAAAACACCGGCTTAATTGCGGCCCGTCCGAATCCCGGTGCCGGTGCCCGACGTCCGGTAAAAGACCTGGTTGACGAGGAACGAAAGGCCGAAAATGGAAGCCAGCGTGCGGACGTTGCGCATCGCGCCGACCACCTCCGTGACCCGGGCGGAACGGGCCTCGGCGACTTTCTTCAGGAGGATGCAGTTGAGCATCGTGAAAACGGGCATCACGATGAAGGCGAGGTGATAGACCGTGAGTCCCGGCCAACCCTGGCCGATGGCCCAGCTGATGAGATTGCTGCCCGTGATCGGGCCGAGCGCGGCCGCGAGCGATGAGAGCGAGACGAAGAGCGCCATGCCCATCGTGCGGGCCTCTGGCGGCGTGATCTTGAGCAGGAGGCCGAAGACTCCGACGCCGTAACCGGCCGAAAAGACGCCGCCGGTGGTCAGCGGGATGTAGAGGAGCCAGATGTTGTCAGGGGTGACGAAACACCAGAGAAAGTTGAAGGTCTGCCAGAGAAAGAGCGCGACGATCATCACCGGGATGTTGCCGTAGCGATCGATCATGTGGCCCCAGGCGGGAAACGCGACGGCAGCGCCGACGACGCCGGTGAGGAGCATGAAATTTGTCTGCGCCGCGCTCAGGTGCAGCTGCTCGTACATGAACACCGGGTAGAACGGTGCGAATAGGTTCACGCCGAATCCCATGAGCGCCGCGAACGCGATGAAACGCATGTAGGTCTTGTCCTGCCAGACCCGGCGGACCTGCTCCGGCCAGGGCGTCTCGGCGTGGGCCGGCTTGTTGCTCGAGGTCAGGTGCATCCGATGCTGCGCCAGCACCGACATCGTGCGCATCGCGATCGCGACGGCGAGGAGCATGTGGAAGGCGAGCAGCGAGCCCTCGAACCAAGCGAGGACACCGGAGGCTGCGAACAGGAACCCCAGCAGCGAGATGTAGAGGAGCCGGTTGCGCCGACCGAAGAACTTGCCCCGTACGCGGAGTGGCACGGCACCCTGCATCCAGGTGTTCCACGCCACACCGTTGATGGCGGTCGAGAGCGCGATGAACGAGAAGATCGCGATGAAGGTCAGCCGCGTCACCGGCTCGTCCCCCATCGGCACGAACGGGAGGACCGCGACGAAAGCCAGCCAGCCCACGACGTGCATCCAGGCGCTGGCGATGCACAGGGCACGAGCGGAAAGCCGCTGCGCGAAGAGCGGCGTCAGCACTACCTGCAGGAAGTTGAACCAGAAGGGCAGGGACGTGATCAGGCCGTAGGTCCGCGTGGACAAGGCGAAGGTGCCGGTGAGGAGCGCTGCGACCACGGCGTTGCCGGGCGAGCTGAGGATGGTCAGCGGCACCGCCATGATGCCGTCCCAAGTGCACAGGCTCAGGTTGCGGCGGAGGGAAGGCCCAGGTCCGTGATGGGCGGAAGTTGCGTCCACAGAAGTTGAGCCTAAATCAGCGCGAATGCCGGAAGTCATGCCTGAAATTCCCTTGCTCGGGTGCCGCACTTAGCTGCGAGGTTCGGCCGCGGGCTCGCCCGCCGCGCTTGTGACCGCGGCCGTCGAAGCCTCCGAGGTGGCGGATCCGATCGCAGGGATGATCTGGTGATCCACCAGCGTCGCCACGCCGGCACCGAACTTGAAATCGACCTGGAACTTGACGGGGAGCCGCCGGTCGTCCTGCGAGATCCAGACGTGCACCTCCGAGCCGCGTTTGAACATGCCCTTCGGTTCCGTCTTCAACATCCGCGGGGTCAGGCGCAGCGCGCGGAAACTGCCCAGCGGGGTGCGGACGTCCTCGTAGCCGTCGGCGTAGATCGTCAGTTCGTAGAAGTCATCGTCGAAGACCACCAAGGCATCCTGCTTCTCGCCGGGCTTCAGGGCCCACGTGCGCGTCTGCACGAGGCTCATGATGAGATCCATCGGGTTGCCCTCGGGGAGATCGAGCTCGGCGTTTCGCTCCGGGCGGACTACGTTGACGTAGGCGGCCTTGCCGCGGGCGTAATCGAAGGTCAGGGACTTGCGGGTCTGCTTTTTCTTGGAGGCGCTTTCCTCACTCGAACCAAGGATGCGGCCGTCGCTCAGGCTGAACCGCGACTCGCCGGTGGCGTCGAACGGGAAGAAGCCGCGCAGGAAGCCCCGCGTCGCGGTGGTCGTCGTGATATGCATCTCGGGCGCGGGCGGGGCATCTTCGCGGCGTGCCGCGATCGTGATTTCGCCGGCGTGGATGAACAGGCCCCAGCCGACGCGGTAGGTCAGCACCTCGCCGTGGCTCATAGCCAGCGGCGTGGCCTCGAGCAGCGAGGTGGAGAGGAACAACAGGGCGAGGACGCGAAACATCATGGAAGGGGGGCGGCTACGACGGACCGGGCGTATCTCTGGCGGTTCCCAGCGGCAACTCAAGCTGATTGGACCGCCCCAAGGCCCAGGCCTCGATGCCACGGGCGCGGAGATCGGCCGCAAATTCGCGGGCGAAGCCGTGGACCGTGTAGACGCGCTTGGGCTGCACGAGATCAACCAGGCGGAGGAGTTCCGCGTAGTCGGCATGGTCGGACAGTGGAAACGCGGCGTCGCAGCGGTTGCGGTAGACGGCGCCGGAGTCCAGGGCCCAGCCGGTGACGACAGCCGTGCGCCGCGCCGGCAGGTGGCGCATGAAACCAATGCCGTGATGAGCCGGCGGGCAGATCACGATGTGGCCGTTGGCCTCGCGCGCGTCGAATTCGCGGTAGGGCGGAAACGTCCACCCGAGCTGCTCATAGATGCGCGTGAGCTGCCAGGCGGCGGCATGCAGCATGACGGGAATCCCGGCCGGGGCGAGCGCCCGCAGGACCTCCTGGCTCTTGCCCAGGCTGTAGCAGTAAAGCACCGGCACGGCCCCATCGGCCAGCGCTTGCCGGCAAAAGGCAGTCAGGGCGGCCACGACCTCTTCCTGAGGCGGGAAAGCATAGCGTGGCAGCCCGAAGGTTGTCTCCATGATGAGCACGTCGCTGCGCGGCGGCTGGCAGGGCTCGGCCGCGTAGCCGGTACGCAGCTTGAAGTCGCCCGTGTAGAGCAGCGTGCCCTGCGGGCCTTGGAGGTGGACGAGGCTCGAGCCGAGGATGTGCCCGGCGGGGTGGAGCGTCACGGCCGTGTCGGGCGTGAGGGCCTCCGTGTGGCCGAAAGGGAGCACGTGCTCGATGCGCCGCCCCGGCAGCCGCGCCCGCAGGAGTCGCGCCGTAGGTGGCGAGCAGACGATCTCGCGGTGCCGCGCGGCGTGGTCGGAATGCGCATGCGAAATGATGGCACGATCGACCGACTTGGCGGCGTCGAGGCGCCAGCCGAGCTGTGGCAGCCAGATGCCGTTGGAGGCGCGGACTTCCCAGGACATGGCAGGCTCAGGCGGCCGGAGTGTCCTCGAGATACTTGTGCCGGATCAGCCGCCAGGCAGTGACGAAAAACGCGGTGAGCGGAATCGCGAACAGCATGCCGAGGATACCGTCGAAGGCGGTGCCCCAAAAAAAGATGGCGACGATGATCGTGACCGGATGCAGGCCCGTGCGGTCCCCCATGATCTTCGGGGTGAGGAACCAGCCCTCGAGATTCTGCACGACGACATATACGAGCAACACCAGGCCGATGAGGTGCCAGCCGCCGTCCGGTTGGAAAAAGGCCAGCGGCAGGGTGATCACCAGGCCGATGATCGTGCCCAGGTAGGGCACGATGTTGAGCACGCCGAGGGCGAGGCCGATCACGAGGCCGAACTTCAGGCCGACGACCGAGAATCCGATGGCAAGGAGGATGCCCATGAGCAGGCCAATCAGCAGCTGCCCGCGGAAGAAGGACACGACGATGCCGACGAACTCGCGGACGAGAAACACGACATCGTCGCGCGCGCCGGGGCTGAGGAACGGCAGGTGGCGGTCGAGGCGCCAGGCGGAATTGCCGTGCGAGAGGAGGAAGAAAAACAGGTAGATCGGAATGATCGCCACGTGGGCGGCGAAGGCGAAGACGCCGAGCACGCCGACCCCCGCGGCGCGCAGGGACGGCAGGGCCGAGGTGAGGAGGGTTTTGAATTCGCCGCTGAGATTCTCGACCAGCTGGCGCACGGCCGGGTTTTCCAGCTGCCGCTGCACGAGGGCGATCCACTCCGGGTAGTTGCGCTCGATGTAGCCGCTGGCGCTCGACCAGAGCGTCGGCAGGTAGGCGATGAAGGCAATCGCCTGGTCGATGACCGGCGGCAGGATGAGGACCAAGGCGCCGGTGAGGGCGAGGCCGAAGACGCCGAAAAGGAGAATGACCGCCACGAGCCGCCGGATGCGCAGGCGCCGCTCCAGGACCTCGACAACCGGTCGCAGGATGAGGGCGATGACACCGGCACAAGCCAGCGGCCAAAGCACGCCCGAGAAATACCCGGCCAGCCGCCCAAGGGCGATGATGCCGCAGACGAAAAACGCGGCGGTGGACAGCAGCGCCAGCAACGTGAGGGCAAAGCCGATGACCCGCCGCTGGCCGGCGGTCAGGAAACTGCGGTCCGTGGGTTCGGCCATGCGGGAAAAAAGACCCGGGTTCCGGGGTGTTGCCAGCCTAAAGCGCGAGGGCGAAGCGGGGCAGGTCAGCGACCCGCCCGACTTCTCACCTGATCGATGAAGCGCCGGGCGGCGGTCCATTCAGGACGCAGGCGGAGGGTCGCGGCGAAATGATCTTCGGCTTCGGCCCTCCGGGCCGGGTCTTCGCAGAGAAGCACGCCATAGCCGAAGTGTGCCTCGGCGAAATCGGGCCGCAGGCGGAGGGCGGCCGCGAAGGCTGCCAGCGCCCGTTCGCGTCCGTCGGGTCCGCGGGCGGCGGCGACGGCGAGGTTGTAATGCGCATCAGCAGAGTCGGGCTTCAGCCGTACGGCGGTCTCGTAGTGGAAAATGGCCTCGGCGCGGCGACCGGGCAGGCGGACCAGCAGGTTGCCAAGATTGTTGTGAGCCTCGGCGAAGTCCGGCTGGAGGCGAAGGGCTGCGCGGAACTGGGCGATGGCCTCGTCGACTCGCGCGGGATCCCGCGCGAGCAGGTTGCCGAAATGATTGCGGGCTTCGACCAGGTCGGGCTGAAGGCGCAAGGCGGTCTCGTAATGCGTCGCCGCATCAGCCGCGCGGTCCGGCAATCGGGCGAGCGCGTTCGCGAGGTTGTAGTGCGCATCGGCCAGACCCGGACGCAAACGCACCACCTCCGCATACAAGGTTGCGGCCTCGGCGGCACCGTCGGGGCGGCGGCTGGCGAGATTGCCGAGGTTGTTGTGGGCGAGCCAGGAGTCGGGATTCGAGCGAAGGATGGTTTGGTACAACGTCTCCGCATCAGCATATTGCCGGGCGTGGCTCCGTGAGAGCCCGGCGAGCCCCAGCAACAGCGCACCGCCCAAGGCGATTCGCCCGATCACCGGAAGCGGCGAGGCCAGGCGCGTCAGCAATCCGGCCGCAGGCACGATGACGGCGAGGCTCGCGAGGTACTGGAAATGATCGGCGACGAACGAAAACAGGAACGGATAGACGTTCAGGAAACCGAGGGCCGGGAAAAGCGTGCCGACATAGATCAGAAACGCCGCCAGCGGGCCGCGCTGCCGCCGCGCATGCCAGAGCAGGGCCGCGCCGATCAGCCCGATCGACACCGGAAACGCATGCTGCCAGACCGCCGCGCCATCGATCGTCCACCGCGGATAGATGAACACGAGGTCGACCGGCCAGACGAGCTTGCCGAAATAGAAGGACACGGCGCGGCCGGCCAGAAGCACGCGTTCCACGGGGCCGAGCGCGAAATCCGAGCCCTGCGCCCCGATGAAGCTCTGCTCCATCCAGGCGGTGAACAAACCGGAGCCGACCCCTAGGGCAAACCACGGCAGCAGCGGCACCGCGTCGCGCCGGAAATCGAGGCGGCCCCGCCGCCACCAAAACAGGACCAAGAGCGCGGCGGGCAGCGTGGCGGTGACGGTCTTGGTGAGCAGCGCGAACACGAACAGGCCCGTGGCCGACAGGTACGATCCGCGCCACCGGGTTTCGACGAAGTCGAGATAGCACAGGGCGGCGCCGAGGTAGAGCACGGCGGAGAGCGTGTTCTTCTGCTCGCTGATCCACGCCACCGACTCGACTGAGACCGGATGCAGGGCCCAGATGCCCGCGGCGAGCGCGGCGCCGGCCAACTGCAGCCGGCGCATGAGACGAAACACGAGCCACGCGGCCAGGCCGTGCTGCAGCAGATTGACGAGATGGTAGCCGAGGACGGCATCGCCCCAGAGCCGGTGCTCGAACCAGAAGACGCTGTGGAGCAGCGGATAGAACTGCTGCGTGGCGCCGGGCTCGGTCCAGATGCGGATAAGGCCCTCCACGGAGCGCAGCTCCGGCTTGGTCACATGCGCGTCATCGTCCCACAGCATCCCGCCGTTGAGCGCGGGCGCGTAGGTGAGCAGCAACGCGATCCCAAGGCCGAGCGCGAGAAGGATCCCGTCGCGATGCCGCCGGTCCGCCATGGCCTATTTCTTCGCCAGCGGGAAGGGCACCTGAGTCCGGCCGGTGTGATGGCGCCAGAGCCAGCGGGCGATAGCCGGCAGGAGAATGATCGCGCCGAGCATGTTCACGAGAAACATGAACGCGAGCAGCAGGCCCATGTCGGCCTGGAACTTCAGGGCCGAGAACAGCCAAGTGCTCACGCCAATCGCGAGGGTCAGGCCCGTGAACACGATTGCGGCGCCCGTGTCCTTGAAGGCCAGGAACATGGCGTCTTCGAAATACTCGCCGGCCTCGAGCGCGGTCTGCAGGCGGGCGAAGAGATAGATGCCGTAATCCACGCCGATGCCGACGCCGAGCGCGACCACGGGCAGGGTCGAGGTTTTTAGGCCGATGTTGGTGAACACCATCAGCGCGTAGGCGAGGTAGCTCACGATCGCAAGCGGCAGCACGATGCAAAGCACGGAGCGGAAGGAACGGAAGGTGATCCAGCAGAGCCCGATAACGGCCCCAAAGATCCACAGCACGATGGGCATCTGCGTGGCCTTCACGACCTCGTTGGTCGCGGCCATGACGCCGGCGTTGCCGCTGGCGAGGAGGAACTTGGCCTTGTCCGACGGATGTTGGGCGGAGAACTCCTTCACCGCGGCGGTCACGGCGCTGAGGGTCTCGGCCTTGTGGTCGGTGAGGAAGATCAGGATCGGCATCACGCTCGCGTCGGCGTTGAGCAGCCCGGTGGCCGTCTCGATCGGCGAGACCGTCTGCGCGAGTGCCTGTTGGTCGCGCGGCAAAATGCGCCACTTGAGCGAGCCTTCGTTCCAACCGGCGTTGACGATCTTGGCGACGGAAGGGAGCGAGATGACGGATTGCACGCCGGGCACGGTGCGCACGTGGCCGGCGAAGCGGTCCATGAGGGTGACGACCTCGTGGTCGACACAACCGTTGGGCACGGTCTCGACGATGACCGAGAGGATGTCGACGCCGATGCTGAATTCGCTGGTGATGAGCCGGGTGTCGCGGTTGTAGCGGGAATCGGCCCGCAGCTCCGGCACGCCGGCATCGGTGTCGCCGATATGCACGCGCTCGGCGATCCAGAAGGCCCAGGCGCCGACGATGATGGCGAGGGCGATGATCACCTGCGAGGGCTTCGGCTTCATCTCGCGCGCCAGGCGTTCCCAGATGGCATTGCCCATGGCCCGGCGCTGCACGACCCAATCGCGATAGTTGAGCGGCAGGCGCAGGTACGAGAGGATGATCGGTAGGAGGAAAAAATTGGTGATGATGATCACGCCGACGCCAAGGCTGGCGGTGATGGCGAGCTGGTGGATCGAGGGGATCTTGATGACCAGCATCGTCAGGAAGCCGATCGTGTCGGTCAGGAGCGCCACCGATCCCGGCAGCAGCAGGGTGGTGAAGGCCCGTTTCGCCGCGGTGAAACCGTCCTGGCCGTCGAAGACCTCGTTGCGGAAGCGGTTGATCTGTTGGACGCCGTGGCTGACGCCGATGGCGAAGACGAGGAACGGCACCAAAATCGAAAACGGATCGATGCCGTAACCGAGCGCGGTCACGGACCCGAGCTGCCAGATGACGGCGACGAGCGAGCAGAGCACGGGCGCGAAGGCGAGTTTCCAGCGGCCCGCGTAGTTCCAGACGAGGAGCGTCGTGACGACGATCGAGATGGCGAAGAGCCCGAGCACATTGCGGGCGCCGTCACTGATGTCGCCGATGACTTTGGCAAAACCGATGATGTGGACGGTGATGCGGCCCTCCGACTCGCGTTCCACGCGCGCGCGGATCGCCTCCAATTCGCCGGCGATGCGGATGTAGTCGAGCTTCGCGCCGGTCTGCGGGTCGACCTCGTGCAGCTGGGCGCTGACCATGGCACCGGAGAAGTCGTTGGCCACAAGCTGGCCGAGTTTGCCGGACTTGATGATGTTCTCGCGGACGCGGGTGAAGCTGGCCGGGCCAGGCTGAAAGTCGGCCGGGATCACGTCACCGCCCGAAAAGCCGTCTTCAACGACCTCGATGTAGCGGACGTTGGGCGTGAAGAGCGACTGGACCTGCGCGCGATCGACGCCGGTGAGGAAGGTGGCTTCGTCGGTGGTGGTGCGCAGCTGCGTGAAGAACTCCGGCGTGAAGATGTCGCCCTCCCTGGCCATCAGGGCGATGAGGACGCGGTTGGCGCCACCGAACTCGCTCTGGTGCTTGAGGAAGGTCTGGATGTAAGGGTGATCACTCGGGAGCCCCTTGTTGAAGCTGGCGTCCACCTTCAGCTTAGCGGCCTGCCAGGCCATGGCGGCCGTGAAGGCCGCAAAGACGAGGACCAGAATGGGCCGGTGACGGAAGACCCAGTCGGAAAATTTGGCGATCATGGGTGGGTGGCCGGAGGCAGGAGGGTCGAGCCGGCCTCGCCGAGGCACAGCAGCGAACCGTCGGGCAGGAGCAGCAGTTCCGCCACGGCGGTCTGCATCGTCGGGTAAGCCGGCTGGAGGGAGGCGTTGGCGAGCTCGAGGGCCACGAAGGCGCGGGCCTGGCCGGCCGCGATCACGCGCTGCGGCGCGATGGCGAGGGCAGTCAGCATCAGGTTGCGCTGCTCGTTAGCGACGGGTTCCCAGGTGTCGCCGTCATCCGCGGACAGGTAAAGGCGGCCGCGCAGGCCGTAGGCGAGCAGGCGTTGTTCGCCTAGGGGCAAAATGCCGTAGAAGGAGCCGTCGTAGGGGGAGTGGATGCCATCCCAGGTTGCGCCCTGATCGCGCGAACGGAGCAGCGTGCCATGCTCACCGGCAAGATAGAGGGTGGCGGAAGATCCACAGGTGATGCGGTTGAGATGGTAGTCGTCGTCGAGCAGGCGCCGCTGGGTCCAGGTGGCGCCGCCGTCCGTGGTCTCGACACACAGGCCGAAGGCGCCGACAGCGATAACGTGGCGCTCGTCCAGGGCGAGGACGTCGAGGAACGAGTCGGTCAGGTTCTCGCCCTGCCACTGCTTACGCCAGCTGCGGCCGCCATCCTCCGTGGCCAGGATCAGCGCATCGTGGCCCACGATCCAGCCGCGGCGGCCATCAGGGGCGAAGCTGATTCCGGTCAGGGTGGCATCGACCAGGGAGGGACGCGCTTCCCAGGTTCGACCCTGGTCATTGGTGCCAAGGATCGTGCCGCGCTCGCCGACGGCCAGAATCTCGGCGCCGGCGACGGCGCCGTCGAGCAGCAGCATGTTCGGCACCACCGGCGCGGCGACCAGCAGACGCCAGAAAACAACGAAGCCGCCTGCGATCAGCAGCCGGCGGCTTCGGGTGGTGGCCATGTGGTCAGGCGGGGAAGGCGGATCGCGCAGGGTCAGCGCACGCCTTCACGACGCAGCGCGTCGGGACTGTAGTCGGCGGAGGTCCGCTTGATGTTGAAGTCGTACATGCGGCCCTCGTTGTCGAGGCCGATGGCCAAGTAGCGGCCGGCCTGGAGGTCGGTGTGTACCTCGAGGGTGCTCCAGAAGAGCTGGGCATCGTAGTAATTGATGCAATGGGCCTCGGAGGCGCGCCAGAGCTGCCCGCGGGTGTCGTACTGGTCGACGGCCAGGATCTGCCAGCTGTCCTCGTCGACGTAGAACGTGCGACGCGGATAGACATGCTTGGTGCCGGACTTGAGGGTGGCCTCGACGACCCACACGCGGTGCAATTCGTAACGGGCGAGGTCCTGGTTGATGTGCAGGGGCTTGAGGATGTCGGCGTACTTCACGTCCTTGGCATGGAGCTTGTAGGAGTTGTACGGAACGATGAGCTCCTTCTTGCCGACGAGCTGCCAGTCGTAGCGGTCCGGCGCGCCGTTATACATGTCGAACTGGTCACTGGTGCGCATGCCATCGGCGGCGGTGCCGGGATTGTCGTAGGCGACGTTCGGGGCGCGGCGGACGCGGCGCTGGCCCGCGTTGTAGACCCAGGCGCGGCGGGGTTCCTTGACCTGGTCCATCGTCTCGTGGGCCAGGAGAATCGTGCCGGCGAGGCGGGCGGGGCCGACGACCGACTGCTTGAAATAAACCAGCACGTTGTCGAGCTGGCCGTAGGTCACGTCCTCGCGCGCGTAGTTGAAGAGGAAGTCATCCTCGAACTCGACGAGGGTGTAACCACCGCCGCGGGTCGGGGCGGCCTGCCCGATGAAGCGGGCGGCGGCGACGCCGCGGTAGCGGGCGAGGTGGTTCCAGATGACCTCGAGGCCGCTCTGCGGGATCGGGAACGGGATGCCATGGATCGCGTCGGCGAACCCGGCGCCGTCGTTCACCAGCTTGGCGCTGACGGCGTTCTGCTTGGTCGCGGCATAAATGCGTTCCGGGTAGGAGGCGCTGCGATGGGACGGGTAGACGTTGAGCTTGTAGGTCGGGTAGGCCTTCAGCAGCGCCAGGTGGCCGGCGGTGAGCTTGGATTCATACTGGCCGGCGTTTTCGCCCGTGATCGTGTAGGCGGCATGATCGGCGGCGAAGGGATCCGGGTGGTGGTCGCCGACCTTGTAGCCGGCTGGCGGCGTGGTGATGCCGCCCGTCCAGGCCGGGATGGAGCCGTCGGCATTGGCGGCCTTTTCAGCGCCCAGCGGGGTGAGGTCCTGGCCGAGGCGGGCGGCCTCGGAGTCGCTCACGGCCGCCGCGAGCGTGGACGACAGCAGGCCGGCCAGGAGGAGGGGGAGGAGGGTAAGCTTTTTCATGGAGGGTAAGGGGCGGGGTTCAGAACGAGTATTTCAGAGTCGTGGCGACATAGTCGCGGTCGCTCAGGAGGTTGTAGGCGCCGGCGCCGGAGAAATCCACGTAGCGCAGCTCGAACACCCAGCTGTTCTGGAAGGTGAACTCCGCACCGATCGTGATGCTCTTGCGGCCATCGACGAAGTTGCCGAGCGGCAGCGGCGTGGTGCCGCTGAAGTCGTGGACGAAGGCGATGCTGGGCGAGACGTTGATGCCGGCGAAGGCGTTGTTGTAGTCGAGGCGGGCCAGGATCTGGTAGCCGTACGAGGCACTGTCGGCGAACGCCTCCTCGGAAGTCGCGGGCAGCGTGCCGTTGCCGCTGCTCAGCATGTAGGCGGCGCTGCCGCTGGTGAAGCTGCCGGGGCCGTCGTAACGGAGGACGCTCTTGTCGGGAAGGTCGGCCCAGACGCCGCCGATCTCGCCCACCATCGTGAGCTGGCTGGCCCCAAGCTGCGGGCCGAAGACCTTGGTCAGGGTGGTCTGGGCGGTCCAGACATCGTGCCGGCGGAAGCCGGAGACTTCCTTGCCATACTGGCCGAGGTAATTGCCGATCTGGTTGCTGGTACCGTAGGCGGGATTGAGCGAGGAAAGGGCGGCGAAGAGGAGCTCGACGTCGTCCACCTGCAGCGGCACGTCCTGCTTCAGCGAAAACTCACCCTGCCACGAGATGCCCGTGGAGCCGATGTCGGTATTGAAGCTGGCGCCGACCATCTGGATGTCGGTCGGATACTCGATGAAGTAGCGGCCGGTCTGCGCGGCGCTGAGGAAACCGAGGGTGCGCGCGCCCGAGGCGATCGCGGTCGCCGCCGGGTAGAAGGCCGCGAAAGGCGCCAGCGTCGGCGGCAGCGAAGCTGCCGGCACGCCGAGGAGCGCGGCGCCGATCAGGTTGGGCAGCACGGCGGCCACGGTGGCGGCGGGGAGGCCGGCACCGATCATCGCGGGGGCCAGCTGGGCGTTGGCGAGGTTGCCGGCCACGGTCTGGACGTAGATCGAGCTGACCGGTCCGGTCGGCGTGCGGGCACTGATCACCGGCGAGCGGCTGTGGTAGTTGGCGTAATAGAAGCCAACCTCGGAGCCCGCGGGCAGGAGGTACCGAGCGGCGATGCCGTACTGGTTGTAATTGCCGCCCTCGCGGTCGAGGTCGCGTTGGATGCCACCGAGGCCGGTACCGCTGGCGCCGGTGCGGTCGGAGATGCCGCCGAAGCCAAGCCAGACAGTGCTGCCGCCGCGGCTGGCGAAGTCATTGGTCGAGAAGTACGAGCCGGCGGGCTCGAGCTCGTTGCGGCGGAACTCGAGCAGCCAGAAGGGCTCGATCGTCAGGCTCTCGGTCAGGCCGATGGAGGCCTTGAGCATGTTGACCGGCAGGAAGGCTTCCTTCAGCTCGGCGCCGGGGACGCGCAGCTTGGAAAGATCCACGGGGTTCACGACGTTGATGCCGTTGGGGATGAACGTGCTCTCACCGAGGCTGAGCACCTGGCGGCCGAAGCGCAGGTCGATCGGGATGCCGCCCACATCGAAGCCGGTGGCAACGTAGAGGTCGAGGAGTTCCGCACCCTGGACGGTGCGCCTCTCCGCCTGGTCGCTCAGGATCGTGCGCTGCGTGTCGTCGGCCTTGATGTCCCAGAAGTAGTAGCCACGGGCGAAGACGCTGACGTCGTTCCACTTGAGCTGCAGGTCATGGGAGCCCTTGAACAGGTTCGAGACGACGCCCGAGTCGAAGTTGAGGTTGCCGTCGTCGGTGTTGACCGAGTTCTGGAGGCCGCCGTTGGTGGTGCCGTAATAGTTCCGATCCGGCGGATTCACCCGATAGAGCAGGCCGGCCGAGAACGTGGAGTCGAACGTGCCCGTGATGTCGCCGCTGCCGAACTGGAAGGCGGCCAGAGGGGAGGCCAAGCCAGCCAGGAGGGCGGCGACGAACAGCGGCAGGCGCGGTTTGCGGGAGCAAGCAATCAGGGGGTCTTTCATGGATTAGGGGTTTTTGGAAGCACGAGCTCCGCCGGGAGCCCGCGGCCAGGGGATTGGGGTTCTTACCGACACGATGGGTTTGCTGGGCGCCACGAAACGCGGTTGGGAGTACACCTTCAAGGCTGAAAGTGTCATACGCCCTGCGCATTTCTTGCGAATCTCGCCTCCGGCTTTGACCTTGCCGTGCTGCGGTTAATTTGCGCGTTGGCCATATGCAGGCTGCCACGCACATCCATGTCAAAGGCGCCCGGGAGCACAACCTGAAGAACCTGGAGCTGCGCATCGCGCGCGGGAAGCTCACCGTCATCACCGGCCCGAGCGGATCCGGCAAGTCGTCGCTGGCCTTCGACACGATCTATGCCGAGGGCTACCGCAAGTACATGGAGTCGCTCTCGACCCAGGCGCGGGCCGTGCTCGACCAGCTGAAGCGGCCCGAGGTGGACTTCATCCACGGCTTGTCCCCGGTGCTCGCGATCGAGCAGCGCACCGGCGCCGGCGGCCCACGCAGCACGATCGCGACCGCGACGGAGATCGCCGACTACGCGCGCCTGCTCTGGGCCCTGGCCGGCGAGCAACGCTGTCCCAAGGACGGCGGCCGCGTGGTCCGCCGTTCGCTGGACGACAATGTCCAACGGCTGCTGACCGCGTGCGCCGGCCAGCGGCTGGTCCTCCTCGCGCCACTGCTGCGGGCCAAGCCGAGCGTCCTGCGCGACGAGCTGCCGCGGCTGCGGCAGCGCGGCTTCCAGCGCGTGCGCCTGAACGGGGAGATCCGCAACCTCGACGAGCCGAACATCCTGCCGACCGGCGCCAGGGAGATCGCCGTGGACCTCGTCGTGGACCGCCTCGTCGCCACCGCCGACCAGCGCGCCCGCCTGGCGGACTCGCTGGAGCTCGCCTTCCGCGAGGGCAAGGACCGCGCCCTCGCGCTCGCCCAGTCGGCCGCGGATCAACCCTGGACCGAGATCACCCTCAGCCAGCACCTCGCCTGCGAGACCTGCGGCGACGTCTTCGAGAAGCTCACGCCCCGGCATTTCTCGTTCAACCACAGCGAGGGCGCCTGCGGCACCTGCGGCGGCCTCGGCCGGCAGCTGCGGTTCGTGCCCGAACTGCTCGTGCCCGATCCCTCCAAGAGCGTGCGCGGCGGCGCCCTCAAGCCGTGGCGCATCGGCGGGAAGAACCTAATCATCAAACACAATGCCCTGCTGAAACAACTGGCCGAGCAGTTGCCCTTCGATCCGGACACACCCTGGCAGGACCTGCCCGAGGCCACCCGCCACGGCATCCTCCACGGGGCAGGGGAGCGGCAGTTCGCCTTCAAGCTGAGGCGCATGCGCGAACCCAAGACCATGCCCTTTGCCGGTGTGATCGCGGACCTCGACGAAAGCTTCCGGCACACCGCCAGCGAGGGCTTCCGCGCCCGGCTCACGACGTTCATGGTCAGCGGCACCTGCACCGAATGCCGCGGCGGTCGCCTGAACGCGCGCAGCAGCAGCGTCACTGTGCTCGGTCGCACCTATCCTGATTTCCTCGCCCTGGATGTCGCCTCCGCGCACGCCGTCGCGGAGCAGCTCGCCGCCGCGCACGGTCCGGGTGCGGCGCTGGCCGAGGTCGTGACCGGTATCTCCCAGCGCCTGCATTTCCTTCTGCAGACCGGGCTGTCCTACCTGACGCTTGACCGCGACTACGCCACGCTCTCCGGCGGCGAGGCCCAGCGCGTGCGCCTGGCCACGCAGCTCGGCATGGGCCTGATGGGCGTCATCTACGTGCTCGACGAGCCGAGCATCGGACTGCATCCGGCCGACAACGAACGCCTGCTCGCCCAGCTGCGGGAACTGCGCGACCGCGGCAACACGGTGCTCGTGGTCGAGCATGACGAGGAAACCATCCGGATGGCCAATGAGGTCATCGAGCTTGGGCCCGGCGCCGGCACCGAGGGTGGCGAGCTCCTTTTCCAGGGCACCCCCGAGGCCTGCGCCCGCCTCTCGCCCCGCGAGTCCCGCACCGGCCCTTACCTTGCACGCAAACAGCGGGTGATCCGCGAGGCCAAACCGCGCGAACCCGACGGTGCCTGGCTCACCGTCCGGGAAGCGCGCGAGCACAATCTCCGGGGCATCGACGCCCGTTTCCCGATCGGCCTGCTGACCTGCGTCACCGGGGTCTCCGGCTCCGGCAAGAGCACCCTCGTCAATGACATCCTGGCGTCGGCGGCCGCGCGAAAGCTCAACGGCGCCAAGACCATCCCCGGCCGCCACCGGCATATCGAGAACCTCGATTTCTTCGAGAAACTCGTCCTCGTCGACCAGGAGCCCATCGGCCGCAGCCCGCGGTCGAACCCCGCCACGTTCACCGGCCTGCTTGACCAGCTCCGCGATCTCTTCGCCCAGGTCCCGCTCGCACGCATCCGCGGCTACAAGGCCAGTCGCTTCTCCTTCAACGTTCGCGGCGGCCGCTGCGAGCGCTGCCAGGGAGACGGCGTGATCAAGCTCGACATGCAATTCATGGCCGACGCCTACGCCCCGTGCCCGAGCTGCGCCGGCCGCCGCTTCAACCGCGAGACCCTCGAAGTGCTGTTCCACGGCAATAGCATCGCCGACGTGCTCGCCATGACCGTCCGCGAGGCGATCACCCTGTTTCGCAACATCCCGCGCATCCTCGACCGGCTCGCCACGCTCGAGGCCGTCGGCCTCGGCTATCTCCAGCTCGGCCAGGCCGCCACCACGCTCTCGGGTGGCGAGGCCCAGCGCCTCAAGCTCTCGCTCGAGCTCAGCAAGCGGCAGCAGGGCCAGACCCTCTACATCCTCGACGAGCCGACCACCGGCCTGCACTGGACCGACATCCAGCGCCTCATGGACCTGCTCTTCAAGCTGCGCGACGCTGGGAACACCGTGATCGTCATCGAGCACAACCTCGACGTCATCAACCTGGCCGACTGGCTCATCGACCTCGGCCCCGGTGGCGGCCGCGACGGCGGCAACCTCGTTTATGCCGGCCTGCGCGCCGGCATTGAGGCCGAGCCGAGCTCACTCACCGGGCAGGCCTTGGTGAAGTGGCGACGGTAGGAGCGGCATCAGGCAAGTCGCTGCAACTTCTGCGGGCGCTGTCGGGTTCTGGGGATACGCGGGTCACTTGGCCTGCGATCCAACCCAATCCCCCAGAACATGAAAAACCTCATCCGTTGCAGTCTCGCCGCCGCCAGCCTCGCGCTGGCTTGCCAGGTCAATGCCAAGGATCCTTCCGCCGGTTACGTTGATTTTAACTCCTTTCTCCCCAATCCCGACGGCCAGCTCGTCGAGGTAAAGGTCGAGTCCGGCCTGCTCAAGTTCGCCGCCAAGGTCGCTGCCGCCCGCGAGCCCGAGGCCGCGGAGATCATCCGCAATATCGAATCGGTGCGCGTCAATGTGGTCGAGCTGAGCGAGGCCAACGTCGCCGACGCCACCGCCAAGATCAATGGCGTCCGCACCCAGCTCGAGGCCGCCGGCTGGGCACCCACCGTCAAGGTCCGCGATCCGAAGAAGGGCGAGGACGTCGCCGTCTACATCAAGTCCGGCGCGGACGACGCGATCGAAGGCATCGTCGTGACCGTCCTTGAGGAGGGCAAACAGGCCGTCTTCGTCAACGTCGTCGGCAACATCCGCCCGGAGCAACTCGGCGAGATTGGCAAGCGCTTCGACATTCCGGTGCTCAAGCGGCCGGAAGTTAAGACCGCCGCCGTCGCCGAAACCCAATCGTGAGCTACCGGGCGCACCTTGCGTGCGCCCCCGCACTCAACCCGCCATGAATGCCGAACCCACCACTTCGCCTCAGCGGCGCCATCCCTGGCGTTGGCTGATCCTGTCCTCGCTGGCCTTCCTGTTGCTCGCGGCCGGCGGCGCGTACCAACTGCTGACCCTGAATGGCGGCGCCGCGGCGCTGCGACGCGAGCTGATGCAGGACACCGGGGACTCGATCACGCGCGTCCAGCTCAGCCTCGAGGGTCCGGTCCTCAGCCTCCTGCGCTTCGGCCTCAGTTTCGCGAGTTTACCGCAGGATGCGCGCGATGCCCTGAAATCTGTCCGCCGGGTCAGCGTCGGCGTCTACGAGACAGAGGGTGATGCACCTCGCGCCGTCTTGATCCAGCGCACCGACACCGCCATGGCCCGTCGGGGCTACACCCGCCTCGTCGGCGTCGCCGACGGCAAGGATACGGTGCTGGTCTACGCGCCAGAGGATACCGGTGACGACGAACTCGAGGTCTGCGTCGCCGCTTGCGAACGCGGCCAAATCGTCATCGCCTCGGTCCGCCTCGACGCCGAACCCCTGGCGGCCTTGGTCCAGCGCAACCTCGCCAAGGCCGGCGCCGGCAAGCTGGAGCTATGACCAGCGCTCTTTGCGGTTAACATCGCGGGCGATTGTGCTACGGCTCGGGCGTGGCCCTGCTCCCGACCATCGTTCATCTTGATGCCGACGCGTTTTTCGTGTCGTGCGAGCAGGCGCTGCGGCCTGAGCTGCGCGGCACCAAGTGCGCCGTGGGCGGGCGGGAGCGCGGGATCATTTCCTCCGCGAGCTATGAGGCGCGGGCCTGCGGGGTTTACACCCCGATGCCCACGTCCCGGGCGTTGAAGGTTTGCCCGGATCTCTACCTGATCCCGCACACCTCCGGGCTCTACGGTAAGGTGTCGCGGCAGATGTTCGATGTCTGCGAGCAGCTGACGCCGATCGTCCAACGCAACTCGATCGATGAGGGTTACCTCGACCTGGGACCCTGCGGCTTTGCCTCCGAAACGGCCATCATGGCCGCCGTGCACGGCCTGCAGGATCGGCTCTGGCGGGAGCTGCAGCTGCCCGTGTCGATGGGCATCGCGCGCAACCGCCTGGTCGCGCAGATCGCTTCCAAGCTGCGCAAGCCCCGCGGTTTCGTGACCGTTCCGGTCGGGGACGAGGCCGCGTTCCTCGCGCCCCTGGCGGTCGGCAAGCTGCCGGGCGTCGGCGCCAAGACCGAGGCCGCGCTGCAGGGCCGCGGTGTCGTCAAGGTTGGCGATATCCTCGCGCGCAACGAACCCGATCTCGAGGCCATCTTCGGCCGCGATTGGCGTGCCATGGTGGCGATGGCCCGGGGTGAGGACGACCGGCCGGTCGAGGTCGAGCACGACGACGCGAAGAGCTACTCGCAGCAGGAAACCTTCGGATCCGATGTCAGCGACTTTGCCGCGATCGAGCGAATCGTGAAGGGCATGATCGACGACCTCCTGCCCAAGATCCGGCGCGACGGAAAGAAGGTCGCCACCATGACCATCAAGGTGCGATACCCGGATTTCAACCAAGCCTCGCACGCGCAGTCCCTGCCGGCGGCCACCGACCTCGAGGCACCGTTCTATACGCTGGTGACGCCGCTCCTGCGCGGTGCCTGGACCCAGCGCCGGCCCCTCCGCCTCGTAAGCGTCAAGTTCTCAGGCGTCGGGCACGGACCGCAGCAACTCGAGATGTTCGCCGAGGCCGAGGCGAAGCGCCGGCGCCTGGCGGCGGTGCTCGACCGCCTGAACCAGGACGGCACGGAGGCGCGGGTCCAGCATGGACACCAACTTGCCACGCGCCGCAGAGTCCATTGATTTCACCTGCGTATGCCGATCTACGAATACTACTGTCCGGACAATCACACCGTCTATCAGTTCTACGCGAAGACCCTGGCGCAGGGGCAGCGGATCCCGCGGTGCCCCGACAACTCCGCCTACCGCATGCAGAAAGTGGTCTCCGCCTTTGCGGTCACCGGCCGGCACAAGGTCGAACCTGCCACAGGCGCCAGCGCTCCCGCCGGATCCGAGGCGGACGATCCGCGCATGGAAGCGGCGATGGGCGCGATGGAGCGCGAGTTCGCCAACGTCGACGAGAACGACCCGCGGGCCATGGCGCGGATGATGCGCCGCATGGCGGAGGTCACCGGCGAGAAGATCGACGGTGAGATGGAGGAAGTCGTGCGCAAGCTGGAGGAGGGGGCCGACCCGGATTCGCTGGATGAGCAACTGGGCGGCGACATGCCGGGCAATCCCGACGATCCCTACGGAGATGTGGCGGCGCCCGCCGGGGAGACGCCCGCCCAGAAGGAGGCCCGGCACCGCTTCCGTGCCAGGCGTCTGGCGCCGCGGCGCGATCCGAAGCTATACGACTACGATTCATGATCCCACCCGAACTCACCGCGCGGGCCACAGCGGCCCGGAAAGCGGTCCTTGCCCAGACCGACCTCCTGCACCGCGAGTTCGGGCGCGCCGCCTCGCGATGGAAGGCCGACGGAACCCGGGTAACCGCGACGGACGTGGCGATTTCGGAGAACATTTTCCGCGACCTGGAGGCCCAGTTTCCGGCGGACCAGTATTTCAGTGAGGAAGCGGTCGTCGGTGCGGGGCCGCGCCGCCGCACGGCCCGGTTTGCGTGGGTGCTGGATCCGATCGACGGGACGAACAATTTCGCGCTGGGCCTGCCGCAATGCGCCATCGGGCTGGCGCTACTGGAGAACGGCCTGCCGGTGTATGGTGTCGTCTATGATCATGCCGGCCGGCAGCTCATCCATGGCGGTCCCGGATTCGGCGTGCGGTGCGGGGAGCGCGAGGTCCGGGTGCGGACGGCCTCGCTCGACGGCCAGAGCCTGATCGGTTTCCACAGTCCGTATGACCGCAAGTACGCGCCCCACGCGGCGGTGCTGGCGGCGAATTTCAAGGTGCGCGGACTCGGCAGCAGCACGATGCACCTCGCTTACGTCGCGGCCGGCCTGCTCGACGGCGTGGTGGACCACAACGTCAAGGTCTGGGATATCGCGGCCGCCGTCCCGCTGGTCGAAGCCGCCGGCGGGAAGGTGGAGTTCATTTCGCCGTCGCCGTTTCCGCTCGAGGAATTCGACCTCGGCATGGGCCGGATCTTCTACGTGGCCGGCAGCGCCGCGGTGTGCGCGCAGCTGCGGGACGCACTGGGTCTGGCGTCGCCGCAGACCTAGACCAGATACTCCTGCCCGGGCACGGGGTCGATGACCTTGCTCTTCGGCAGGTGCTGCGCGAGCTGCTTCGCGAACCAGTCGCGGGCCGGCTGGTCGCCGTGCGTGAGGACGATGCTCCGGGGCGTGGCCTGCAGGGCGTATTCGAGGAGGTCATCGCGCTCGGCATGACCGCTCAGGCTGAAACGGTCGACGTGGGCCTTCACCTTGACCTTCACGTTCAGCTTTTCGAAGAGGAATGTCTCGCCGTGCTTGGTGGCGAGGAGGCGACCGCCGGGGGTTTCCGGGTCGCAGTAGCCGACGAAGCCGATGCTGTTGCGCGCGTGGCCCAGGAGACCGGACGCCATGGCGTAGCTTGGCGTCTTCTCGACCATCATGCCGGAACCGAGAAGGTAGAGGCCGTTCTGCTGTGGGTCTTCGCCGGCGTTGATCTTGCGCGGGGTCGGCTTGATGTGGAGTTCCTTGATGACCTGGCGCGTGAACTGGATGTGCTTGGTCTTGCGGGCGATCTCGTCGAAGTAGTCGCAGAGATCCATGCCAAGGCCGGAGGCGAAGATGGGGCAATTGGTCAGTTTGCCAAACTTGCGCGCGTCGTGGAGGACCGTGAGCAGTTCCTGCAGGCGGCCGAGCGCGAAGACGGGGATGAGGAACGAGCCGCCGCGCTTGATCGTCTGGTTGATGGACTCGACGAGGCGGGCGAGCTCGCTCGCGCGGTTGCGGTCGAGGTGGCGCTCGGTGGCGCCACGCGTGGTCTCCATGATGACCGTGTCGAAATGGCCGGCCGGGAACTTCGCGCCGGGCAATACGCGCTGGTCGTCGAAGAGGACGTCGCCGGTGATGAAGACGTGCCGGTGCTTGTGCCGCAGCTCGACGCCGGCGGCGCCGGCAACGTGGCCGGCCGGATGCAAGGTGATCTCGATCTCGTCCTTGGTGCCGCGGAAGCGCTTCGCGTGGCCAAAGGGGAGCCCGGTCATGCGGCCCGCGTAGCGGTCGATCTCGTCGTGAGTGTAGAGGGGCAGATCGGTTGCGCCGCCCTCGGCCTTCTCGCGCATCATGACGCTTGCCGAGTTGTGCAGCATGCGCTCGATCAAAATGCGGCTCGAGGTCGTCATGATCACCGGGGTGCTCGGCTGCTCGCGCAGTACCAGCGGGAGGCTGCCAATGTGGTCAAGGTGGCAGTGGGTGACGATGATCAGGTCGAGGGTGTGACCGCGCAGGCGGGCCAGGTCAGGCGTGGCGGCGCGGCCGCTGAGCTTGGGGTTCAGGCCGCAGTCCACCAGAATCGACAGGTCGCCCAGGCGGATATAGTGCGAGTTGGCGCCGATGCCGCCGGTGCGATTCAGGTCAATGAGCTTCATCTGATGCGGGCAGGGGAACAGAAGCCCCCGCTTACGGGAACCTTATTCTGTGTCCGGCGGGATGCGCAGCTCGAAGGGGTCCAATCCGACGTGGATCTTGCGGCCGGCTTCGTCGACGCCGTGGAAGCAGCCCCGCACGACGGCGTCGCAGCCGGTCACATGGTAGCTGTTGTAGGAAAACTGCTCGCCCGGGGCGAGGCGCGGGGTTTCGCCGACGATCTTGTCGCCCTCGACGACCAGCTGGGTGCCGTCGGCGTGGGCGATCACCCATTTGCGGCCAAGCAGCGTCACGGTGCGGTCTGAGCCGTTGGCGATGGTGATGAAGTAGACGAACGCGTGCGGTTTGTCCACGGGCAGGCTGATGCCGCCATGATGATAGCAGAGCTTGTCGAGGCGGGCAGTGAGGCCGGGAAGTGCGCTGGAGCAGGACACGAGGCACAGAAAGCCGAGAATCCGCCGCGGCGCAAGCAGCGCGAGGGTTTCGGACTTGCCGCGATTTCGGCCCGGCCGCACAAAGGGAAATCTTATGGCAAAACTGGCTCTTCTCTCTGTCAGTGACAAATCGGGCCTGGTCGAGTTCGCCGCGGCCCTGGTCCGCGAGCATGGCTATACGCTCCTCTCGACCGGCGGCACCGCCAAGCTCCTCGCGGGGAAAGGCCTGCCGGTCACCGAGGTGAGCCAGCACACGGGCTTCCCCGAGATGATGGAGGGTCGCGTGAAGACCCTGCACCCGAAGATCCACGGCGGGCTCCTCTGCCGACGTGACAAGGCCGACCACCTCGCGGCGGCGAAGGCGCACGGCATCGACTTGATCGACCTCGTCGTGGTCAACCTGTATCCCTTCGAGGCCACCGTCGCCAAGCCGCACGTCGAGTTCGAGGAGGCGATCGAGAATATCGACATCGGCGGCCCCTCGATGCTGCGGAGCGCGGCCAAGAATCACGCCAGCGTCACAGTCGTCTGCGATCCCGCCGATTACGACGGCGTGCTGGCCGCGATGAAGGCGCCGGAGGCACTGGCCACCCTGCGCCGCCGGCTCGCCCTGAAGGTCTTCCAGCGTACGGGCAGTTACGACACCGCCATCGCGGCGTACCTGGAAAAGCAGGCTGATGCGCCCGATCTCGCGGCGCTGAGCGGCTTCCCTGATCAACTCACGCTCAACTACAAAAAGGCCCAGACCCTCCGCTATGGCGAGAACCCGCACCAGCAGGCGGCGCTGTATGGCACGTTCCATGAGCACTTCGAGCAGCTGCAGGGCAAGGAGCTTTCGTACAACAATATCCTCGATATCACCTCGGCGACCTACCTCATCGGAGAATTCGAGCGCCCGACGGTCGCGATCCTCAAGCACACGAATCCCTGTGGCGTGGCCAGCGCAGACACGCTCGAGGAAGCCTGGGAGAAGGCCTTCGCCACCGACCGACAAGCGCCCTTCGGCGGCATCATCATCGTCAACCAGACGATGGGCGGAGCGCTGGCGAAGACGATCGCCGACATCTTCACCGAGGTCATCATCGCCCCGCGTTTCAGCGACGAGGCCCTCGCCGTGCTGAAGACAAAGAAGAACCTCCGCCTGATGGTCGCCAAGCGCGGCCTCGGCGCCGCGTCGCTCCAGGAGACGCGCGCGGTGATCGGCGGCGTGCTGCTGCAGGACCGCGACCACGTGCTCGGCAATCGCGCCGACTTCAAGGTCGTGACCAAGCGCCAGCCGACGGCCGAGGAGTGGGCGGCGATGATCTTCGGCTGGAAGGTCTGCAAGCACGTGAAATCGAATGCCATCGTCTACGTCCGCGGCGAGCAGACCCTCGGCGTCGGCGCCGGCCAGATGGCGCGCGTCGACAGTTCGCGCATCGCCGTCTGGAAGGCGGGCGAGGCCAAGCTCGACCTCAAAGGTTCGGTCGTCGCCAGCGAGGCCCTATTCCCGTTTGCCGACGGCCTGATCGCCGCGGCCGAGGCCGGCGCGACGTGCGCCATCCAGCCAGGCGGTTCCGTGCGCGACGCCGAGGTCATCGCCGCCGCCGACGCGCGAGGGATGGCGATGGTCTTCACGGCAATCCGGCACTTTAAACACTAACATGAAAAAGCTCTCCCGCTTCGTTTTCCTGGCAGCGCTCTCCCTGGTTCTCGGCGGCTGCTACACGGTGCCGGAGACCGGACGCAGCTCGTTCATCCTGCCAGTCGACGACGTGGGGCAGGGGGCGGCGGCGTTTGCGGAGATTAAGGCCAAGGAAAAGATCTCTAACGATCCCGCGGCCAACGCACGCGTCCGGCAAATCGGGCTGCGCATCGCGCAAGTGGTCGGCCAGGACCTGCCCGGTGCCGCGTGGGAATTCGTGGTCTTCGATGCGCCCGACACGGTGAACGCCTTCGCGCTGCCGGGCGGCAAGGTGGGCGTGTACACGGGTCTCCTCAATCTCGCGGCCTCCGACGACGAGGTGGCGATCGTGGTCGGTCATGAGATCGCCCACGTCACCGCGCGCCATGGCGCCGAGCGCATGTCGCAGGGCATCCTCGTCGCCGCCGGCGGCCTCGTGCTCGACCACCAGACGCAGGGCCGCAAGAACCATGATCTCATGCTCGCGGGCTACGGCCTCCTGAGCACCGGCGGCATGCTGGCCTTCTCGCGCTCGCACGAGAGCGAGGCCGACTACATCGGCATCCGCTACGCCGCGCGGGCCGGCTACGACCCGCGCGCCGCCGTCACCTTCTGGCAAAAAATGGAGAAGCAGTCGAAAGGCGGCCGCCTCCCGGTCTTCCTGTCGACCCACCCAAGCCACGACCGCCGCATCGGCGACCTGCAACGGTGGATGCCGGAGGTGCTGCCGATCTACCAAGGCGCGAAGCGGAATTAACTTCGGACTAGCCCCGCGGCATCGCATGGGCCAAAGTGGGGCATGTTTGATCCCGTCCAAAAACTGAAGGAATACGTCCGCCAGCCCAGCGTCTCCGCCGATCCGGCGTTTGCCGACGGCATGAAAGGCTCCCGCGAACTCGTCGGCGGCCTGCTCCGCGACATCGGCTTCGCAGTCGAATACGTGCCGACGCCCGGTCATCCGGTCATCGTCGCCAAGCGCGGGACCAACCCCAAGTGGCCCCATGTGATCGTCTACGGACACTACGACGTGCAGCCGGCGGACCCGCTCGAACTGTGGAAGACGCCTCCGTTCGAGCCCATCGAGCGCGACAGCCGTCTCTACGGCCGCGGTACGGCCGACAACAAGGGTCCGCTCATGGCGCACATCGCCGGGGTGGGGCACCTGTTGGAGAAGGAACCTGCCCTGCCGCTGCGCATCACCTTCGTCGTCGAGGGCGAGGAGGAAGTCGGCAGCAAGCACTTCAAACACTTCCTGCGCGAACATCGGGCCAAACTGGCAGACGCGGACTTCGTGTTCCTGTCGGACACGGGCATTCCGAATCCCGATCAGATGGTCATCACCGTCGGTCTCCGCGGCATGGTGTGCTTCGAGGTCGAGCTGACCAATGCCCGCGTGGACCTGCACTCCGGCATGAACGGCGGCGTGCTCCTCAATCCGATTCAGGCGCTGGCCGAGCTCTGCGCGTCACTGCACACGCCGGTTGGACGCGTGAACATCCCTGGGTTCTATGACGATGTCATCGACGTCGAGCCGTGGGAGCGTGAGCAGCTGAAGCAGCTTGGGCTCAGCGAAAAGGCCTACGCGGAGTTCCTCGGCATCGAGCAGTTCCACACGCCACCGGGATTCAATCCGTTCGAGGCGATCCGTTTCCTGCCGACGCTGGAATTCAATGGCATCGGCGGCGGCTACCAGGGCGAGGGCTCGAAGACCGTCATCCCGAGCAAGGCGCGCGTAAAGATCAGCTGCCGCCTCGTGCCCAACCAGACGCCGGAAAAAATGAAGGAGCTCATCTTCCGCGCCATTCGCGAGCGCGCGCCGCGGGGTTTGAAACTGAAGATCACCGACCAGCACGATGCCCTGCCGTACGTGGTGGTGCCACCGGACCGCACCAACACGCCCAAGGACCAGTCGCCCATTTTGGCGCGCGCGTTCCGGGCGACGCATCAGGCGGCGACGGAAGTGTTCGGACGTCCGCCGTTATATCTGCGCGAGGGCGGCAGCGTGGGGTTGATCGCCGACCTCAAGAACGAGCTCAATCTCGACGCAATCATGCTCGGCCTCTTCCTGCCCGAGGACAACCTGCACGCGCCGAACGAGAGCTTCGACCTGCGCGTGATGCACAAAGGCATCGAGACCGTGCAGCGGGTCCTGCGCAGTGTGGCGCGCGGGTGAGGCGATAGCGTTCGACCTAAACAAAAACGCCCCGGATTGCTCCGGGGCGTTTTGCTTGGATAAATACCGTTCCGAACCTCAGAGCGGGCGGATCACGACGAGCTCGACGCGGCGGTCCTTGGCGGCGGTGGCGTCGTCGGCGTTCTTCGTGGCGTCGAGGCTGCCCTTGGAGAGCGTCTCGGTCTTGTCGGCGGCGGCGCCGAGGCCGGAGAGGAACTGCTTGGCGGCGGACGCGCGGCGGTCACCGAGGCCGAGGTTGTACTCGGCGGTGCCGCGCCAGTCGCAGTGACCTTCGAGGAGCACGCGGTGCGTCGGGTTGTCCTTCAGGTACTGCGCGGCGGCCTCGAGCTTGGCGCGCTCGCTCTGCTTGATGTTGGACTTGTCGAAATCGAAGTACACTGCCTGAAGGAGCGTGCGGTTCTGGCCGTTGGGATCCCAGCCGGCGTCGCGGCCGGAGAGGAGAGAGTTCGGATCGGCGATCGTGCCGATGTCCTGCGGGACGATGGTGCCGCCGGCGGAGGGGCCGAGCACCGTCGAGCTCGGGTCAGGGCGCTTCGGCTTTTTGGCGCATCCGGTCAGGAAGACCGCGGCGCTGACGAGGATGAAAAGCAGTTTCCGGGAAACGGTGTTCATGGAGGATCGGGAATTGGGACGTGGTCGTAACCTATTGGGCAGGTTATGGGTAACGGCAAGGATTTACTACACTGGTTTCTTCGGCTCGATGAGGCCGATCTCCAGGGCATACCGCGTGAGGCTGGCGACGTCGTGGAGATTCAGTTTTCGCATCAGGTTGGTGCGATGGTTGTCAACCGTCTTGATGCTGATCCCGAGCTTGGCCGCGATTTCCTTGGTGCTGTGGCTCTCGGCCACCAGCTGGAGGATCTCGCGTTCGCGGTCGGTGAGGAAGTCGGACGCATTGCTGGCCGCCGGGTTGGCGACGACGTTGCGGAGGAGGGCGGCGACCGCCGGGCCGAAGTAGGTGCCGCCGTTGGCGACAGTTTCGAGGCCCTTCTTGAATTCCAGGAGACCGGCCGTCTTCTCGACGAAGCCGTGGGCGCCCGCCTCGAGCATCTCGCGGACGAGCACAGGGTTCTCGTGGCCGGAAAAGACCAGCACCCGGACCGCCGGATGTTTTTTCACCAGGCGACGGAGGATGTCCACACCGTTGAGCCCCGGGAGCTTGGCATCGAGAACCAGCAGGTCGGGCTTGAGCTCGAGACAGATATTGAGGGCCTCCTGGCCGTCACCGCTTTCCCCCACGAGTTCGTAATTTTTGTCGAGGCGGAGGATCTCGACGATCATCTCCCGGATGGCGGTCTGGTCCTCGATGATGACAAGGCGTTTCATGATATGGTGTGGGGGAAGCTCTTCAGCACTGGTGGGCTGGCCGGGATTCGAACCCGGAACCAACGACTTAAAAGGACGCTGCTCTACCATTGAGCTACCAACCCTCGAAGTGCTGATAAAAGGTGCGAAATAGGTTTTGTAAGCTCAGATTGGCAAGTAATTTCTAGCAGGTAAAGCCGCGAAGCCATTGACCGCGCAAAAGGGGACATTAAGCATCGTTTAGCTATTAATATTCCGGGAACATTTCAGAGGTACACCCATCAGAGCGAGGCTGAACGTATGTCATCCAAAGCTCAGGAAGTGGCCATGGACCGCGTGCTGGTAGACCGTTTCAAGAACGGCGACCAGACGGCCTTTGACGAGATGGTTTCCCGCTACTGGGATCGCATCTATTCAATGGTGCACCAGTTGCTGCGCAACACGCAGGATGCGGAAGAAGTTACCCAAGATGCATTTATCCGCGCGCATCGCGGGTTGGTGAACTTCCGGGGCGACTCCGCCTTCTCGACCTGGCTTTACCAGATCGCCACGAACCTCGCGCGCAACCGGTACTGGTACTGGTGGCGGCGGAAGCGCGACAAGACCATCTCCTTCGAGCAGCCCATCGGCGCCGACGGCGAAGGCACGCTGGCCGACATCATTCCGGCCGAGGTGGAGACGCCCGATGACATCACCGTGACCCAGGAGTTCGTGGACCGCATTGCCCAGGCGATGGAAAAACTGGGGGCCAAGCACCGCGAGATCCTGATCCTGCGCAACGTGAAGAACCTGTCCTACGAGGAAATCGCCGAGATCCTCGGCATCTCCGTGGGCACGGTCAAAAGCCGCATCGCGCGGGCCCGCGAGAGCCTGCGCAGCAAACTCGGAGAAGACTTCAAATGAAAGACACCAAGTTCATCGAACTGCTGAATCTGTACCTTGACCACCAGATCAGCGAGACGGACGCCGCCGCGCTGGAAACGGAGATTCGCCAGAATCCCGACCGACACCGCTTGTACCGCCAGTACTGCCAGATGCACAAGGCCTGCGCCCAGCTCTCCACCCAATTCACCGCCGAGGTGCCGGCCCGCGCCCGCGTGAAGGCGGAAAAGTCGCCGCGGCGCCTCGCCTCGCTTTACTATCTCGGCGCCGGTCTCGCCGCTGCAGCCTGCGTCGCCGTGATCGTGATGAACCGGCCCGCCTCGGCGCCGACCGAGATCCCCACGCTCGCCGCCACGACCCCGACCGCGTTCCCCACCGTCGCCCCGCTGCCGCCGCCGGCCGCGCCCTCGCAGGAATTGCGCACCGTCTTCACGACCCAGACCCTCGCGCAACTCGAGGAAACGTCTGGCGTCGCGCCGGTCTTTGTCGCGGCCAACACCGAGAGTTTTGACTGGATGAACGAACTCCGCCTCAACCCGGTGCAGCCGACGCCCGTGGTCTTCGAAAGCGCCCCCGCGCGCACGCCCGACCGCGACGCCTTCCGCAGCCGCCGGCCCTTCCAGGCCACGGTCGAGATGACCGCTTACCAGTTCCAGAAGTAAGGGGCCGAACTCAGGTTCCTAGTCTGCGCGGTCCGATGATCGACCAGGCCTGCGCGATGCGGCCGTCCACGACTTCGTAGATCATCACGAGTTCGATCTCGCCCGGTCCCTCCGGAAACGTGCGGGTGACGCGCTCGTGATCGATGACGCGGTTGCCGCTGACGATGCGGTTGAGGAGCGCCGCATGCAGGTTGGGCTCGACGAAGCGCTGCGCGAAACGCGCGCGCAAGGCTGCAGTGCCCTGCGCGACGAGTTTGTCCGGATGCTCATACAGCCGGGCATCGTCCGCGTAGATCGCGACGAGCGCCTCGACATCGCGGGCGTTGTAGGCGTCGAGCTGACGCTGCACGACGGCGGCGGGACTGGGATCGAGTGGCATGGCTGGCAGTATGCCGGCGGTCATTCGCAGGGCAACCGCGCGATGTGACGGGTGGACATTCACCCCGGAAGGCAAAGCAGCATTGAAGGCCTTCCCGCCAACCCGCATGCTGCCATCGTTACCCCAAACCCTCCACACCTATGTCCACTACCAACACCATCCGCCTCCACCGTGTTGTCCGCGCCAAGCCCGAGAAGGTCTTCCGCGCGTTTCTCGATGCCGATGCCATGGCCAAATGGAATCCGCCGCATGGCTTCACCTGCAAGGTCCACCACCTTGACCCGAAGGTCGGCGGCACCTTCCGCATGTCCTTCACGAACTTCACCACCGGCGCCGCCCACAGCTTCGGAGGCAGCTATCGGGAAATCGTGGCCAACGAGCGGATCAGCTACAGCGACAAATTCGACGACCCGAACCTGCCGGGCGAGATGGTCACGACCGTCACGCTCAAGCCCGTGCTCGGCGGCACCGACCTCACGATCGCGCAGGCCGGTGTCCCGGCGGTGATTCCACCCGAGATGTGCTACCTCGGGTGGCAGGAATCGCTCGGCCAACTGGCCCACCTCGTCGAGCCGGAGATTCCGAACTGAGGGAACGCTGATCCGCGCTGATCGACGCTGAATGGCTTGTTAAAGCGCAGCCAGGATGGCGTTGAAGGTCGGGCTGGGGCGCAGCGCGGCGGAGGCCTTGGCGTCGTCGGGCTGGTAGTAGCCGCCGACGTCGGCGGGCTTGCCCTGGACGGCGACGAGTTCGGCCACGATCTGTTTCTCGGCGGCGGCCAGCTTCTCGGCGATCGGCGCGAACACTTTCCGCAATCCGGTATCCGAATTCTGCGATGCGACGGCCTGCGCCCAGTACAGGCAGAGGTAGAAATGGCTGCCGCGATTGTCGATGGTGCCAAGCTTGCGGCCCGGGGACTTGTCGGTCTCGAGGAACTTGCCGTTGGCCTGGTCGAGCGTGTCGGCGAGGACCTTCGCTGCGGCGTGCTTCTGGGTGATCGCAAGGTGCTCGAAGCTCGCGGCGAGGGCGAAGAATTCGCCGAGGCTGTCCCAGCGCAGGTAGTTTTCCTGCTGGAACTGCTCGACGTGCTTCGGCGCCGAGCCGCCGGCACCCGTCTCGAAGAGGCCGCCGCCGTTCATAAGCGGGACGACGGAAAGCATCTTGGCGCTCGTGCCGACCTCGAGGATCGGAAAGAGGTCGGTGAGGTAGTCGCGGAGGACATTGCCCGTGACGCTGATCGTGTCCTGGCCGGCCTTGAGGCGCTCCAGCGTCGCCTGGCAGGCCGCCGCCGGGGCGAGGATGCGGAGATCGAGGCCTTTCGTGTCGTGTTGCGCGAGATAGGCCTTAACCTTGGCGATGATCTGCGCGTCGTGCGCACGGCTCGCGTCGAGCCAGAAGATCGCGGGCGTGGCGCTCAGACGGGCGCGGTTGACCGCGAGCTTCACCCAGTCCTGCACCGGAGCGTCCTTCGTCTGGCAGGCGCGCCAGACGTCGCCCTCATCCACGGCGTGCTCGATGAGCACCTTGCCGGCCTCATCGACGACGCGGATGGTGCCCTTGGCGGAAACAACGAAGGTCTTGTTGTGGGAACCGTACTCCTCGGCGGCCTGGGCCATGAGGCCGACATTGGGGACGGAGCCCATGGTCTTCGGGTCGAAGGCGCCGTGCTTCTTGCAGAATTCGACCGTCGTGGCGTAGACCCCCGCGTAGCAGCTGTCCGGAATGACCGCGAGGGTGTCCTGGGTTTTGCCCGCGGCATCGTACATCTTGCCGCCGGCGCGGATCATGGCGGGCATCGAGGCGTCGACGATGACGTCGGACGGCACATGAAGATTGGTGATGCCCTGGTCGGAATTGACCATGGCGACAGCCGGGCGGGCGGCGAAGACGGCTTTGATGTCAGCCTCGATGGCGGCCTTCTGGTCGGCCGGCAGCTTCGCGAGCTTCTCGACGAGGTCGCCGAAGCCGTTGTTCAGGTCGACGCCCAGGCTGGCGAAGGTCGCGGCGTGTTTGGCGAGGAGATCCTTGAAGAACACGCGCACGCAGTGGCCGAAGAGGACGGGGTCGGAGACCTTCATCATCGTGGCCTTGAGGTGGAGCGAGAACAGCACGCCATCGGCCTTGGCCTTGGCGATCTGCTGTTCGTAGAAGGCGACCAGCGCCTGCTTGCTCATGAACGTTCCATCGAGGATCTCGCCGGTCTTGAGGGCGAGCTTCGGGAGGAGGGTCTTCACCTGGCCATCGGCGCCGACGAACTCGATGCGAGCGTTGGTCGCGGCAGCGAGGGTGACTGACTTCTCGTTGGAGAAGAAATCGTTCCGGCCCATCGTGACTACGGAGGTCTTCGAATCGGGACTCCACTTGCCCATGGAGTGCGGGTGGGCGCGGGCGTAGTCCTTGACGGCCTTGGGGGCGCGGCGGTCGGAGTTACCCTCGCGGAGGACGGGGTTCACGGCGGAGCCCTTCACCCTGTCGTAGCGGGCCTTGATGTCCTTCTCGGCGTCGGTCTTGGGCGTCTCGGGGTAGTCGGGCACCTTGTAGCCGTGGGCCTGGAGCTCGGCGATGGCTTCCTTCAGCTGCGGGACGGAGGTGGAGATGTTGGGCAGCTTGATGATGTTGGCCTCGGGCTTGAGCGTGAGGGCGCCGAGCTCGGCGAGGTGGTCGGGATGGCGCTGGGCCTCGGTCAGGAAATCGGGGAAGATCGCGAGGATGCGGGCGGCCACGGAGATGTCGCGCGTCTCGACGTCGATGCCGGCGTGCTTCGCGAAGGCCTGGACGATCGGCAGCAGGGAATAGGTGGCGAGGGCGGGGGCCTCGTCGGTTTTCGTGTAGATGATGGTGGGTTTCGCGGGCATGTGATTAAAGAGAGGTTAGCTAAGGGGTTTCGGCTGGTGAGGGTCAAAGGCAATTCCCCCGGGCGGGGTGTCCGCCCAGCGGGTGCGGACGCATCGCGGTCCGCCCGGAGGCCGGAACCTACCCACGCACACGCGATCGCGCCTACTTCAGGTGGAAGCCGAGCGCGTCCAGCTCGGCCAGGGTAAACGGGGCGCTGGCGAGGACCTCCTCCAACTTGCCAAGGGCCTCGGCGAGCGAGGTGGCATCAAAGACCGCCGCGCCGTCATCGGCGTCGTGGAGCTGGACGGCCCAGTGGC
>CAYHEW010000030.1:0-53781 GCA_964355715.1 uncultured Opitutaceae bacterium
TCTGGCCGGTGAGTTCGAGGTAGTTTTTGATGTTGTCCTGGAAGTTGTCGGGATAGACGAAGTCCTTGCCGGTGTTGTAGGGCGGGTCGATGTAGATGAGCTTCACCTTCCCGGCGTAGGATTTCTGGAGGAGCTTGAGGACTTCGAGGTTGTCGCCCTCGATCATGAGGTTCTGGGTGGTGTCCCAGTCCACGCTGTCTTCCGGGCAGGGGCGCAGCGTGCCGGTGGAGGGGGTGAGAGCGAGCTGGCGGGCGCGGCGTTTGCCATGCCAGTTGAGGCCGTATTTCTCCTCGGCATCGGTGACGGTCTGGTCGCCCACGAGTTGCTTGAGCACGTCGAGATTCACGGCCACGCCGTCTGGTCCCTCGGTGACAAGTTCAGGGAAGAGTGCCCGCAGCGCGGCGAGGTTCGCGGCGGCGAGGTCGGGGGATTTGGTTTCGGGGTCGGCGGCGGTGAGTTTCTGCATGGTCTTGGTCCTAGTTTTAGAAATGGGTGTGTATGCCGGAGCGCATCATTGGAGGTATTTCCGAATGTTCTCCTGCACGTCGGCGAGGTTGAAGCCACTGGCACTGGAATCTTGCGAGATTATCAACATCCCGTTCGCTCCGCCGCCTTCTTCCGCCGGCAGCACCTTGTTGACGCGATACCAGGCGAGTTTCTTTTCCCAGCTGCGTCGGTATTCCTCCCGCTCCAGCATCCCCAAGTGCTCCCAGTAAACGGTGCGACCCGAGATTTCGTCGTCGATTGTGAAGTCGGGAAAGCGAGTGGAGTTGCCGAACGTCAGGGCTTTTTCGTATTCGGGTTGGAATCCGGCATGGCAGAGCGCCTCGTAAACGAGGAGTTCCGATTTGGAGCGAACCGCGACGCCGGTGCTGGTTCGGTGAATCAAGCCCTCTTGCAGGAAGAGGCTGCCTTTGGCCTGTGGGAACTCCAGCATGCGGCATGGCTGCAAGAGATTGGTCATGCGCCGGGCGATCTCCGAGCGATGCGGTGCCGCAAATTCCTTGAGGATCGTGCGCGGCCCCTGATGCATGACAACGACTCGATCCTGATGGCGGGTAAGCGCGGTGTAGATGAGTTCCCGCGAAAGGATAGGATGCCCTTCTGGAAGCACGAGTATAACAAGTTTGAACTGACTGCCCTGCGCTTTATGAACGGTGAGCGCATAGGCAAGTTCCAGCGCAGCGTCGCCTTCCTCCCGAAAGTCGCTGGCGTAGAAGTCATATGTGAAGCCCTGTTGGGAGGAGAACTCCACCTTCAGAATCTTCGGGTTCTTTCTTGAATACCACTGGCCGACCGCAATTCCGATCTCGCCGTTGGCGAGATAACCAAGAGCCCCCTCTTGCGGATACACTTTACGGCCGTCCCGGCGATGGTTGCCGAGGTTGATGACCTTGTCGCCGTAAACGACGCGCTCGGCCCCGAAGGGCTTCGGGATCGAGGGCCACGGCTGGGTGGCCAGCTTAAGGAACCCCGCGCGGAAACGCTCGTGGATCTGCCGGTTAATGTCGTTCACGCCAAAGGGCATTCCCCGTAGTGGACTGAGAATCTGCCATGCTTCGACAGCGGACACGGAGCCAGAGATGCCGTTGCGCGTGGCGTTGAAATAGTCGTACTCTCCACTTGTGGTCGCGGCGAGTGCCTTGTTGAACCCACGGGCGTCTTCTGGGCCAGAGAGCTTTAGCTCAGCCACCAGCACATCAACTAGCCTACGTTGGAAGTCCTCGGGATTCTCCCATTCGACGAACCGAATGGTGGGATGCTCCTCCGCTCCGGCGTAGAAAACATCGTCCTCGCCCGCAGACGGAGGCGTCGTGCTGAACCAACGGGCGAGGCGTAAATCGGGGCGCTCTGCCCCAATCTGACGACGTTCGATGGTGAGTTCCGCATATCCGGTGGAAACACGAGGAAACCGCGACTCGTAATCCGCCGGCCGCAGCTTCGCGATGATGTCCACGAACGGGCGGCCCGCACCGATGGGAGGCAATTGCGCGGGATCACCCACAAAGATGAAACGCTTCACTCCAGAGAGAGCGTCGAACAGCGCGCCGAGCATGTCCTCGGTGAGCATCGAGGATTCATCCACGATCACCGTACCGAAGCCCGACGCCTTGGGGCGGTCGCTCATGATGTAGCGGCCGGCGCGGCCGTCGTAACGACCGTGCTGATTGAGAAACTGTGCGATGGTGAGGGCCTTGCCGCCGCCACCGCCCGCGAGTTCTTGCATGCGCACGCGAGCTTTGCCGGTCGGAGCTAACAGGAGCAGCCCTTCGGAACGAATCTCCGGCTGGGCGCAGAGGATGCCGAGCACCGTGGTCTTTCCGGCACCCGCCGGACCGGCGAGAACACTGAAACGAGCCTCGGCCAGTTCCTTCAATGCCACCGCCTTTTCCGTGCGAGCCCGCTTCTCCTCGTTGTCTGTCGCTGGCCCGAACTTCTTTTTGAGGAAGCCCATCCAATCGTGCTCAACAGTGTGCCGTTTACCGCCGATACGCCCTTCCACCTGTTTGCGCACTTCAGCGCCGATGGCCTTGTAGCGTTCAAGCTGTAAGGCAACCGTGCCGTCCATCGGAGCGGAAACGACCTCGGGTCTCATGTCGGCGACCCGAGCAGAGAGCATGTCGCCGGTGACGGGACACGCGGGGCGCACGGGCCGATTCAAGATGGCATCCACGGCCTTGTCCTTCGGCAGCAGCGTGTGACCGCCCAATGAAGCTTCTTCAAGGGCCGCAACAGTGAAGGCACGCACGCGCCGCAGATCGACAGCTGAGTCCAGGCCAGAGGGAGCAGGAAGAGGATGCTGGATGCGGACGGCGTCCTCCGGGAAGACGCCGCGATCAACGGTCAGCAGGCGCACTCCTTCCGGGTCGTGGCGGCTGATCTCGTAGATGCGGTAGGGGTTTTGCAGAATCTCACGATCCGTCGCACCCCAGTGGCATTTTTGCCGTGAACCCTCATCGTAAAGGGCGACAGCCTGCCCCTTGGTCAATTCGAAGCGGCTCACCAAGCGCAGAAGGGCTTTGCGTTCCGCAGTCAGTCCTTTCCAGGTCAGAGCCAGTTCCTTGAGGTCGCGATGGAGATCCTTGGGGAGGACTTTTGCAGGGGAGTCGAAGGCGTCGTCCACCAAGGGCCAGGGATCGGCGTTTTCACCGGCCTTCTGCTGGAGCGCGTGAGCGACAAATATCCCGCGTGATAAACCGAATGCTGAAAGCACTGCGCCCAAGCCGGGGAATGGACCACGCACCTTCCAGAGGCGAACTAGTTCAATCTGAATCCAGGCCCGTTGCGAACTGGTCTGAATCCCCAACTCGGACTCCATACGTTCGAGTGCGGTTTCCACTGAGAGCAGCGCGGCGATTGCGCCATCGTGAGTGACGAGTTCGCTGGCGTAGGAAAATTCGTCCCAATGCTCATCCGGCGCTTTGGCGGTGAATCGTTCAAGGTCCAGCGACGGGTCTTCCTCGGCACGTTTCAGAATCTCGTAGTAGGGAACGAGGAAGCCGTCCTGCCCTTTGGGGCGAATGGAGTGTTGCACCGGTCGCTCCCAGATCATGCCCCGCATGCCGTCGCTGTTGCGGTCATATTCTTTCAGGTTTCCGATGCTATTGATGCGGCCGACGCCTATAATGATACGTCCTGTGCCCTCTACAAACGGAACATGCTTCGCGTAGAAAAAGCAGAGAGAATCTTCCTTACGAAGGTGAGCGGCAAAACCGTTCAGCAATGCGCCCTGATTGGCGGCTTCGTGAAGCCAGCTTGTTTTGTATCCCAGGTCGGGCTCTCGTGTCTCATCGATGTCGAGTTCGTAGAGGTCGCGATATGCGTCCAGATTTTCGCGCATCATCCATCGAAACGGAACGACGCCCGCAGAGTAAGCCGGGTAACGCTGGTGCGTGGGCTGGAAGTGCCCGTAATGCTCCTTGTTCACGTTGGCCAGAGCGTGTCGCTTGATATGGTCCATCTCAAAGGGGGCCATGAACATAGCCCGTTCCTCAACGCAGCAGGGCCACTTGTCGGCAGGCAGCTTCTCCAGCGATTTTCCCGCGATCTTCTGTTCGTCTATATCCCCTTTGTGAGCCGCAATTCGCTTCAGCTTTACACACGCGCCGTTGAGGTGCGGTGCATTGCAAACCACACCTGCCCAACCCATGTCATGCCAGGGCACGCGGACCGAAAGGTGCCGAAGTGGAAATGATGTGGTCGAAGAGGGCGTATTCAAAATGCTTCGCTTGTGTTTAGAAGTGGATGGCAGCATCGGCGAGGCGGGATTGCAGTTGTTTCAATCGGAGGTTCAGCTCCACGCGGCGGTTAAGCTGAGTCTCCTTGGCCGCACGGGCGCGGAGGCTGGTTATCTCGCGAGTGAGGCGTTCATGCTGGGCCAAGGCGGCGCGTCGGCGCTCGGCCGCGGCGGCATCCGGGGCGGGTGAAAAACTGCCGGTCAAGCGGGCGGCGGCATGAGCCTCGAATCGTTCCATCCAGCCCTGATAGAGCGCGTGCAGATTTTGACGCGGCTGGCCGGTGACATGGAGCGAGGCGAGGAACGCATCCGTCGCAGGAGTGTCGGTTTCCACTGTGGCGGTGATAAGCGGGCCATCGAGCACGGTCTGGCCGGATTGCCCCTGCGACCAGCGCAGGTGAGCCAGCGAGAGCGCAAGGCCGCTAGGCTGGGACTGGATGAGGAAAACGGGATACGGGATGGCACGGTGAATCAGCTCGGTGAGTCGCGGGGCCTTGGCTCCGGCGCGGAGGGCGAGCGAGAGTACTGCGATTTCCAGATACTCGCGGGTGTCGTCGCGGAAGATGGGCACGCCGATGGTAGCGGGCTTGAGAGCGGCGAGCCACAGCAGCTCCTCGATGCAGTTGTTGATCTGACGCTTGTCGGAGGCAGTGGGTGCGCTGTTTTCCACCAGCAGCTTTTTCGGCACACGCTGGTCCACCCGCGCATCGGCAGGGAGACATAGGGCAGCGATGACGTTGGCTGCGGTCATGCGTTGGATTCGGGAAGGATGACCAGATAGGCGACGACCTCGAAGTCGTTGATGCCGGCGAACTCGCCCTTCATGGCGTGGGTGCCGCCGGGGGTGAATAGGCTGGCGACGGCGCGTTCTTCTTTCTTGCCTATGACAGAGGCGACGGCGGCGGAGAGGAGGCGGCGGGCTTGGGCCATGTCTTCGCCCTGCTTGGTGGTCTTTTCGAAGCGGTCGCAGGCTTCGGCATCGGGCATGTCGCGTCCGACGCAGACGCGCTTGAGGCGGTCGAGCACGGTCTTGGCCTGGGTGAACGGCAGCAGCGTGGTGGCGTCGTCGCCAATGTGAACGAGATAATGCGGCGCGAGCGGATAGCCGGGCTCGAAGGACTTGGCGGCGGCTTCACCTTCGGCGCGGAGGCAGAAGACGATGCCGGGCGGGATGCCGGTCTCGGGCGTGGTGGTGACGGCGAAGGTGCCGAGCGGGAGGGATTCGAGTTTGCCGGGATGCGCCTTGAGGTATTGAGCGAGGTCAATGCGGAAATCGGTGAGCGTGAGGTCGGCGATAGAGACGCCGCTGGAGAGGTCTTCGAGGTCGATGACTGCGTCCTGGAGCCTGAGAAGCTGGGTGCGGCGGTATTCCAGATCGTTCATCTGGTTGCCGGACTGTTGCTCGATGATGTTTTCCTCGCCGGTGGCGGAAATATCGAGGAGCACCATGCGCCCGGAGACGCGCTGTTCGAGGTTGATGTATTCCTCCAGCTCAATGTTCGGCCAGAAGTTGACGAGCTGGATGCGGGCGTTGGGTGAGCCGATGCGGTCGATGCGCCCGAAGCGCTGGATTATGCGCACGGGGTTCCAGTGGATGTCGTAATTGACGAGGAAATCGCAGTCCTGGAGGTTTTGCCCCTCGCTGATGCAATCGGTGGCAATGAGGAGGTCGATGTCGCCCTCTGCGGCGAGGTCGGCGGGGCGTTCCGTCGAGCGCGGAGAGAACGTAGTGAGAATGCTGGTGAGGTCTTTCCGCAGATGAGGCAGCGTGGTCTGATTATGTCCGCCGCCAGTGACGAGGGCGGAGTGCAGGCCCAGCTCGGAATGCGCCCACGAGGCGAGTTCGGTGTAGAGATACTTGGCGGTGTCGGCAAATGCGGTGAAGACGATAACCTTGCGGTTGCCAGGATTGAGCGGGTTGCGGACTTTTTGCGCGATGATGTCGCGGAGTGTGGCGAGCTTAGCGTCGCGGGGCGCGCCGACTTGGTGCGCGGCGGAGTAGAGCGTGGCGAGACGGTTGCGGTCCTCGGTTAGGTCTTGTTTCCAGCGGACAAGGTCCACGTCCTTCACGAGCACTTTCACTTTTCGTCCGACTAGCAGGCTTTCATAGGCGGAGTCGTCGATGTCCACGTCCTCGATTTCGATTTCATCCACTGATTCCTCATGGGCTTCGATTTTGGCGAGGGTGTTCTCCACGTCGGCGAGCTGACGTTTGACGGTGAGGGCAAAGGACGGCACTGCGCTTTCCATGCGCTTGAGCACATTGATGCGGATGAGGTGGATGAGGCTCTCCTCGCGGTCCACCTGGCGGAAGAAGCTCTCACCGCCGCGAATCTGCGTGCTGTATTTCGCATCGTAGGCGGCCTGCTTGCCGGGGAGCACGTAGCGGAGAGGGGCGTAGGCGGCGAGAGTCAGGCGGCGAATCTCGTTATTGATGTCGCGGATGGAGCGGAACTCCCCGGTGCTATCCACGTCGGGCTTGTGATTGATGGGCCTGAGGCGCTCGGGGAATTTGCCGGTCTCGGCGGTGCCGTAGTATTTCTCAATGTGTCGCCGCGAACGGGCGATGGTGAGCAGGTCGAGCAGCTTGAAGTAATCAAAGCCGAGCATCTCGATGAGACGGGGCGAGGTGCGTTCGACAGGCTCGGACGCGAGCCAGCGGTTGAACTGGAGCTGAGCCTTGCGGACGGTGGCCTCGATGCTCGGGATGCCGTGATCGAGCAGCGCGATGTCGTTGCCCTCGGTGACGAAGGCGATCTGGTTTTTAAGATCGGCGAGGCGGTTGTTGACCGGCGTGGCGGAGAGCATGAGCACGCGGGTCTTCACGCCTTCCTTGATAATACGCCGCATGAGGCGATCGTAACGCGTCTCACGATCCTTGAGGGATGCCTTGTTGCGGAAATTGTGGGACTCGTCGATGACGACGAGGTCGTAGTTGCCCCAGTTGACGTGAGAGAGATCAATGTCGCCAGACTTGCCGCCATCGCGGGAGAGGTCGGTGTGATTCAGGACATCGTAATTGAGGCGGTCGGGGGCGAGGAGGTTGCGGTGGTCGTTGGTCTTGTAGAGCGTCCAGTTGTCGCGCAGGCGCTTTGGCACGAGAACCAATACGCGGTCATTGCGTAGCTCGTAGTATTTGATGATAGCGAGGGCCTCGAAGGTTTTCCCCAAGCCCACGCTGTCAGCGATGATGCAACCGCCAAGACGCTCCAATTTGTCGATTGCTCCAACTACACCGTCGCGCTGGAACTTGAAGAGTTTTTTCCAGATGACCGTGTTGCGTATGCCGGTGGCGGATTTGACGATCTTGTCCTCGTCAAGTTCGTCGCCCCGGCTTTTAAAGAGGTGATAAAGCACTAACGCATAAATGAGCGCTGGTTCCCGGCGCGAAGTCAGTTCCCGCAGTTGGGACACTAGTTCTACTTTTCCATCGGCGGCGGCAGGCAAAGCACTCCACAGTTGCGTAAACCAGGCCGCGAGAAGCTGGGATTCCTCTGGAGTCTCGGTGGCCTGCACTAGGCTGAACTGGTTGGCGGGTGTCAGTCCAAGTCCATCAGTGGTAAGCGGGCAATTCCCATAGATTACACGCGTGGCTGTTCCATCTGACTTCTTTGCCACCAAAATGGCCTGCGGGAGAAACCCTGGAGCAGACTTTACTTCCGCAACATTATGCAGCCAATCGGCAAGATCGCGGGCGAGTTTGTGACTGCAAAGTTGGTTGCGATTTCCCCGGTCGGCTACCGAACCAAGAAGTGAGGCGGCATCAGTCTGGGACGATTGAACAACGATGCGACAATGAGACAGGTGACTCAGGGCTTCATGCAACGCACCATAGGCGAAGAGGGATAAACTAGGCGTGGCTGCATCCAAACCAGCATCGTCAGACAAGGCAGAGCAGAGTTCGTCAAAGACTCGATCTTCACCTTGATTCTTAAGAAGTTTCATGGGGCCATCACGTATTGGGATACAAGCAAGAGAAAGAATTCAGCAAACAACTTGAAATGATGGGATTGAGTATGCAGCTACTGCAATAGCAACCAAACGAAACTGCACAAACCAATGGTTCTGGCGGACACGGTGCACTGGGAGGATGCTGGATTTGCTGGGAGGATTGGACGGCTGGGCGTAGCAGACGCAGCTGGCGCCGTGGCATAGCGCCGCAGAGAATGAGCTCGTGCAGTTCCGGCGGCACAAACCAAGCCGACAGGGGCAAGTGTGTGCAGTAGCTAGCTAGTGCCCATGGTCAGCTGAGGGCTCTACCAATCTTAGTCATTCTCAGAGAGACCAGAATCAGCCAAACACCCCTATGCCTCAAAACACCCCAAGTGTCACCAAATGGCTAGTCGTGCTATCAGTCCTGCTGTTCTTCCCGGCCGCAATAGCCTGCCAGCCGATTCAATCGGACGCCAAAGGCACGAGGACGCCAATCCAGAATAACAGTAGCACTGGCACATCCGTTGTTAAGGCCAATACCGCGTCTTCAACCGAGAGCACGTCGGTAAGTTATGCAAAATCCTTCACCTTTGCCGGCGAACCCAAGGCGCCGGCTTACCCGAATCCGGTCATACGACTCACGAACAAAGCATTTATCGTCGCTTACGATGAGCAACGTGAAAACCCGGCGTGGGCGGCCTACAAGGTCCCTGGTCAGCGTAAATACGGCATTCTGCCACGGCCCAGCCGCTTCGCCACGGATACTCGAACTCGGGCGCGGGTAACGCACAACAATTACTCCCTCACCGGCTATGACCGGGGTCACATGGTACCGAACTTGGCGATAGCGAGTCGCTTCGGAGTAGAAGCCCAGGCTGAGACGTTTCTCATGAGCAACATCGTCCCACAGAAGCCGGCACTTAATCAGGGACCATGGAGGCTACTGGAGGAAACCCTTGCAGAAACAACCTCAACTCATTGCGCAGAAATCTGGGTTATCGTTGGCCCGATCTACGAAAGGCAGGTTAAAAAGCTGCGCAACGGCACGGTGATCCCCACGGCCTTCTTCATGGTCATTGCCGACGAAACCATTGAGGGGCCACGGCTCCAGGCCTTCATCATGCCACAGACCACGACCCGTGGGGCCGACTACAGGAACTACCGCACAACAGTCCAAGACGTCCAGGTCAGGACCGGGCTCGATTTCTTCTGGGAGTTGCCCGACGAACTGGAGAACCGGTTGGAAGCGGATAAAGGGCCATACTGGCTGGAGTAGCGATGATGCAGGGCTCGGGTCGGGTACAGGCAACTGGACAATACGTCGACGCGAGCATCGGAACTTGTCTCCGGCGTGAGCCGGCACACCTGCGAGAGAGTGCAGCGAACGAGCCGCTGACCCTAGGGCTGGGGCTGCCATAGCGACAGCGTGGCCTGGGGCTTGGAAGGCATTGCGTTCGTTTTGCGGGCAGACAACGCCGCGCGTGGTCCAGCCATGGCCGTAGACGGCACGAACGTCCTAACGTCGATAGAACCGCGGCGCGTAAGGCCAGGGATGTGGGCGGGCGTCAGGGTCTGGGGACCTTGGGACGCAAGGATGACGGCGCCGGCGGCTTGCGTGGGACAAGAGCAAGCCCGTCAGGGCGAGCGGCGAATGCTGGCAGACCCCCGGGGGAGGGGGAAAACGTGCAATGGGAAACAGGAGGGAGGGGACCCGCACATGCATTTTTGGGAGATATCCAAATATCGCTGCCCCCCACCCCAATGTGCTCGATGCCAGTTTCCCCTGAACCATACTTTGCACTCTAGACAGCACGTGCTCTCAAAGTTGCGCATAGATGTCAGTTACCGACATACCATTACTAGCTAGCCGACATCTACTTATGAAAAACATGAATGTTTTCACCATGCTCGACATGGACAACACCGCAATTAGCTCATTTCAAGCGGGATATGGTATTTTAGCACAAATGGACGGAATGAAAATTTCAAGGGCCGCATGCGTATCCTACATACAGTAGCCTCCGATCACTGTTAGCCGCTCTAAATTTGTTGTATTCCAATGGTTTAAAAGAACTAGATTTCTGACAATTCACCAAAAATACCACTGGCAATGGCCTATGTGATACTGTGCCATGTTAGCACACTTAGGGCGATTGCCCACCGCCGGAAAATTGCTAGTGCTGAAATCGAGGCTGCGGCTGGAGGCGGGAGCTCTCCTAGATGGCCATAATAATTCTCAGCAAAGCATGGAAGGACACTTGGACACGCATATAAATATGCGTGTCCGTGTGTCCCTCGACTGCCTTGTCCCTTACCTGTCCCTCGGTTGTCCCTGAAGTAAGCTATGAGAAATAATATACCGGACAAATTTTGTCCCTTGGGACATTGGGACAAACCGCATATGCACAAACACGGTCATTTGACCCGCACGTCAGTTATCATTATTATGGCCCTGTGTGGGGGCATCGGGAGCCAGGCGGATGTTCCCATCACGAATTTGGAGGACGTCATCTCCGTAGCGCAGAGTGTGAGACCGATCAAAACGCCGCCTAACAGTTTTTTCCGAAACTTTGATTTTCTTGGCAACGGCTGCAATGGGAGCAACCCCGTCGGCCTGGATACTGTGAAAGACGCTGAAAATTTTCTCCGCCTCCTTAAATTGCTTCAGAGCGGTCGGTGACTGTCCAGATTCCTGATCGAGGCTAGCTTTAAGGTCGGCATCGCTGGCCGTCTCCCAACTAATTCCCTCGGCGGCGTGCTTGATCAACACGCGGTCGATGGGCCGACCACCCGAGTCAGAAATCCCAGCCCGTTTCCAACGCTTTGCGAGCCGGAGTTCAAAGACTGACCGGGAGCCAAGGGCACGCAGCACAGCAACAAAGCGAGGGAAGTTGGCCAGTTCATTGTGACCACTGCCTGCGTAGGCAAAGTCACCGGCCTGCCACTGATTGTGGTCTTTTTTCTGCGTCGGCGGCTTGTTGGTGTGGTGTATAAAAATAAGGCCAAGGTTGTGCTTCACTGTAAACGGCAGGACCCCTTCCCGGAGGAAACTCGATAGCGCGGGCTGATCCTTCACATCGACACCGCAATAGGAAAAAAGTGGGTCAACGATCAAGAGATCGGGGCGATATTTTTCCACTTCGGCTGCAATTTCTGCCAACCAAACACTTCCCGACGTGAAGCTCCGCAGGACACGCACGTTGGCCTGCACATTGGCCCGTATTTCGTCTTCTGGTGCGAACCCGGGCAGCGAAGGATCCCGGGGACCTGGTATGTTCAGCTTCGCAAAAATCCCATCACGCATCTCAGCAAGGTCGTCGTGGTCGTTCTCGGCCTGAATGATAAGACAGCGCAGCGGTTGTTGTGGACGAATGCCGAAAAAATCGCGCCCCAGTGCAAAGCAAACTGCAGCCTGCATCGTCAAAGACGATTTACCGACGCCGGTTGGTCCAACTATCAGGCCTGTTTGTCCCCGACGTAGGAAGCCGTCACCAAGTAGATTCTTAACGGCGCGGCTCGCAGTGCTTGGGGAGACGATGTCGAGAAGCGATTCTGAGGCCCAGGGCGGCGGGTTGGAGTCTGCTGCGGTTAGCAGCGTCGGCTCAAACTCTTCGCAACTCAACCGTGGTGGATTGCTAGACATGGACGTCATTTCGAGGTACCTACCCAATCCGCGACCATTTGTGGCGTGATTGGAATTGACCGATGAAGGTCGTTCAGGTCCTTCGCCCTGTCCTCAGTGGAACGATATAGGCGGACAGAATGGCCACGATCGCGCAGAGACTCGACGAACTGGCCGGGTGCCCTCCAACGATCACCCGCGCGGTCGGCGTCGGCAAACAGAACGAAGTGAGCGGCCTTGTGCAAAAACGGCCCCCAGAACCCGAGCAACGGCTTCCACGCCTCAGCACCGCGGGTTCCGAATACCGCGACGTTTTCGGGCCAGGTGCTATCTCCGGTGAGCCAGCCAGCGCATACAGCCAGGGTGATGGCATCCCACTGCCCCTCGCAGACCACAATCGATTCTGCGGTCGGGACAAATCCAGCGCCGAGTACGAATGGCAGGGCGGGAAAACTGCCGGGACATTCTTTTGACGTTGGGTGGTATGACCACTTAGCACGCGTATTCTGGTCGGCAGGCTTGTGGCGAAAGTGGAACCCAATCTGATAGGTTGTCAGGGAGCCCGTCTCACTGAGACTAGGTGCCTGCACTGGAAAAGCGATGCCTTGGCTCCCGTTGAGGTTGGGGCAGGCGATCAGTTCGTCTTCAACCAAAGATTGGACAACGCCAGCCGGCCATCCCCTCCATTGCTCAATATGACGCTGCATGGCCAGATTCGAACCCAGGACTCTCCGGCCCTTTTCCCAAATATCTCTACAACTGTCCGGCATTTTATTTGGCATCTGGGCACTAGGACGAGGAGGACCAGAGGCGGGCAGCGGCTTACACCTGGCGTTGATTACTGAGGTCGCAAGTCCGGACGCCCGTGTACCGGCGATGGCAATGAGGTTACGCGCGGCTTCGGACGGTGAGAGCCCTTGGGCCTGCGCGAGGAAGTCTATCACGTCGCCGTGTTCGCCGGTGGAAAAATCTTTCCATTTACGGCCCTCGTCAAAGACGCTGAATGAAGGATTACGGTCCTCCCGAAATGGTGAGTGGCAGGACTTGGCCGGCTTCCAATCTGGGTAGAGCCTCGCGGCCAAGTCGTAGATCGTAAAGCGGACTTTGGCTAAGTCCAAGGGAGATGGCATACCTGTGAATTTGCTCATGACATCTGTAGTAGAAACGGCGGAGATGCGTGCATGGACCAATGGCCGGATTGGGCGCATCTTGCCGGGGAGGTGCTATGACCCGCGTTCATGACTTAGGCGGCTCGGTGGGTTTGATGCCCGGATGCGCCAATGCCGCTTGGAGGCGCGCAATATTATTTTTGCGGGTTGTAATACCTTCCAGGAGTTCCTGGCGCTCCCGTTCCATTCGTGCGATTTGCCTGCGGAACAGCATGATTTGATCTTCGATAAAATCGCCGCTGTGCTCGAAATCTGTGTCAGAGTAAAATCCCATGGCTAAGCCTTTCTCGTTGGATTTACCTGCGCGCTTTCAATGAACCGCTTGAGTTCCGACCTAGGGATTACCTTATGCCTGATGCCTGGAACTGCGCGGAGTTTCCCGCGCGCAAGGAGTCGGTAAATGGTCTCGCGACTGAGACCGAGTGATTGAGCAGCTTCGTTGGGCGAAAGCGCCAGCCGTTCAACGGAAGCAGTTGGGCTGGGTTGGGTAGTGGTCATTTTCATTATGCCACACTGCAACCCGACCACCGAACCTAAAGAGGCGTAGAAAAGAATTATATCCGACTACCGGACTGAGACTTGGGAAATCTCGAACTTAAGAGGAAGCGATAACCAGCCCGCACAATCGTGCTTTTTCCCTAACTTCACGTTGGTCAGGCATCAACCCATACCACTGGCGGAGGTAATCGCAAAGCTGGCTAATTACATAGGGTCCCGGCCCGACTAATTCTGGAGATCGCGCGAGGGCTTCTAATACTGGATCTATCGCCAGATTGGATTGGTCGTCACTCATCGGAATTGCTTCCAGACACGAGGCCATCTCCCTGAAGAAAGCTGCATCACGGTTCAGTACTTTCAACCCGATCAATGCGCCATGTTTGAGCTCGAGGGCTTTTTCCTTTGCGGCCAATTCAGCATGTTGTTCCGGTGTAAAAAACGGTACATCGTCTGCATATTTCTCTTCTAGGAGTGCCTCCCATTCCCGCAGAATCTGAAAAACTGGCGTTCCATGAAATCGTCCAGCCTGCGCCAATCGCCTTATCTCTAGCCTTTCCTCATCGGTCCGTGCTGGTTCGATTGCGGCCAATTTGGCGTGTCCTTTTCTGGGTGGCACGCAGGTGACGCTGCCAAAAAACGTAGAAAAACAAAGAGAATTTTTTCTACAGTGCTTTTCTACAGTGGCCGCCAAAAATAGATAGAAAAGGTCCTTAATGCGACACGTGTGAAATCGGGTTCTCCCTCGTAAAACTGACTAGGTAGATATGGGACAAAATCAGTGGAATTACCTCTTCCTATTTATGAGTCCCCTGCTCTGCCACTGAGCTACCCTGGCGAAAGGAGGGTGGAAGGTGCAGTTTCCCGGCCGAAAATCCAACAAAATTTTACAGATCGCCCGGACCCAGCCACCGGAACGCCAATACCGCGAATCTGCGGCCCGCTCCCGGATAGGTTTCAGGGTACCGCTGCACCCGAGCTTCGCACCAGGCTTGGGCGGCGCGGTCGTCCGGATCGACGGGAGAAGCGGCGTCGCCGTAAGCCCGGAGGCAAAAGGTGTCGGACCTAGTGACGAGTACATTCGAGAAGGCTGCGAGAAATTCCTCGGGATCAACCCCCGATCCCTTGAGCGCGACCTCGAGCAGACCGCCCTCCGCCGCCGCAGTCGGAACAAGAAACGGACCGCGCTGCACTTTTCCCGCACTGGTCGAATTCGCCATCCGGTCGCGCATCCGGTTGGCGAAGGTCGTCGGAGTGATGGCCAGCGGGGCGTCGGGGCGAATGCGGTTGTAGGTCGCAGCGACGGCGCGCCAGACGCGGGCGTTGGTGGTGTTTATGTTGAGGGCACCGGCGCGGAGTTGGAGGCCGGCGGGGGTTTCGGTCAGGCTCAGGTGGGCCACGGAGAGGCTGTGGCGATTGGCCTGCAAGGGACCGGGCGTGATCGATGGGGTGGGCACGAAGGCCAGTTGCTCATAATTGAGGACACTGGCGAGGCGCAGCCAGCCCAGCGGGAAGCCGGTGAGGATCTCGTCCACGGCCGGGCGCACGGTGGGCGCGATCAGCGGATAGCCGGCATCGCCGACGCTCAGCTTCACGCCCTCGTCACCGACCCAATAGGCATAATGACCGGTGACACGACGCTCGCCTTCAGGATCGATCTCCTCGATCGGCACCTTGCGCACGCGGACATGTTCCTTGTCGGTGCCATCGGCCCCCAGGGCTCCCGTGGCTAACAGGGCCACCGAATCAGGACCGGTAAGTGACGGGATGGCCTGACCCTCCGCGCCCGAGGCGAGCCAGGCGACGAAAGTGCCGTCGGTGCGCCACACCCCGCACCAATGCCGCGCCGGTTGGCCGGCGCCGGCCGGGATGCCGGTGATTCCGGCCATGCCGGTGACACGGTCGTCCGGGCCGGCGTGGCGTTGGAGTTCGTCCAACGCCACACGCAAGGCGAGCAACGCGCTCTGCCGGGCCTGGGCTTGCGGCACGGCGACAGACACCTGACGGGACTCCAGCCGAACCAAGGCCGTCATCGCCAAAATCAGCAGGACCAGAAGGCTCAGGAGGACGAGGGTTAGGACCAAAGCGAAGCCACGTCGGGGATTCATATTCCTCCTCCCAGAATCTGAATTCGTCGCGTGAATACCTGCGAATGGCGGTCCACCACCGCCCACCACCAAGCGGCATCGGTCACGTGCTCGGGCGGACGCGCCAGCCTCCCCTGCTCCAGCGCCGCCAATTCCGTCGCCCCGGCTTCGGTCAGGATGCGCACCATCACGTCGGCCACGGCGGGGAACGCATCGTCCCTCGGTGCGGTGTGCATCAAGGAAGCGACCGACTGTGGGAAGGTCCGGCGCAGGGAGCCGTCGGCGTTGCGGGCGTAGAGCCAGACGCCGAAATCCACCACGTTGTCAGCCAACGCCTCGAGTTTGGCCGGCGCCGTCACTCCCGCCGCGCTCCGCTCCGCGGCCGGCCGGCCCGACGAGGTCATGTAGGCGGCAGCCCGCAAGTCGTATCCGTTGGCAAACGTCGCCTCCGGCGTGACCGCCGTGCGGTAGAGCCGGTAGCGCACCTCCGCGGCGTTGGATGCGGACACTGCGCCGGAAACCGGCCGACGGGCGAGTTGATACGAGACCACGACCGGCAGCCCCCACGCATCGGCAGCTTCACTCGGGCACGCGACGAAGCGCAGCCAGCAACCGGACAGGCCGAAGCGCGCTGTCGCCACGCTTTCGCCCAGATCGCCTAAGACGCGCAGGCTCTCGGCGGCACCCGGTTTCATGGACGGCTGCACCAGCCAAGCGTGGCTCCCGAGCGCGGCTGGCGTACCGAGGATGTCCACGGCAAGCCAGCGTCCGCCATCGTCGCGGCGCAGCGCACCCTGCAGGTCGCGCTCCAGGAAATCGAGCACGAGCCGCGCCTGTGCAGCCGTGTCGACCGCTCCGCGCTGACGCTGCCACAGGCCGAGCGCGTGATTGACGATGGCGAGCAATAGCCCGGCGAGAACCAGGCTGATCGACGTCGCGACCAGCAACTCGAGGAGCGTGAAACCAGCTTGGCGCCGTGGCGGGGTCATGGGGCGAGGCCGAGGTTGAAGGTCACGTGCCGGCGCTGATCGAACACCACCGGCACCGTGAGCCCGTCAGGCGTAAGCACGCGGTACGGCCACGAAACGCGGATCTGCAACGGCAGCACGGTCCGCGCGGCATCAAACGCGAGTGGTGCCGCCGAGAACCGACGAACATCGATGAGAAAATACTCGTTGCGCTGCTGCGTACCGCCCGGCGCCGCGCCGGCTAGCCGCACAAACTCGCCTTCGCGTGTGGCCACGAGCAGATAACCGCGATCAGCGGATGCATCCATAACCGGGATGCGCGCAGCCAGCGTCGGCAGCCCTTCGCGCGTCGCAACCTCACGCAAGGTGACTTCGACCGCACCCGGGAGTCGAAGCGCCGTCTGGGCGTCGGCCGCATCGGCCGAGTCCCGCAAGGTCGACGCCAGCAATGCGAGGAGGACGGTCACCGCCCCGGCAAAGATCGCGACCGCGATGACCACCTCGATGAGAGAGAAAGCAGAGCAGCGACAATCACCCGCCATTTTTCAAAACCCCTCCCGGCTGTTCACCAGCGTCGCCAAACCGTACCCACTCAGGCTCAGGCCGCGCACCTGATCGGGATGGACGAACCGCAGGGGTGCCTGGCCGGCGTCGCGATCGGACGGCGGGCGGATGACAATGGCTCCCAGCACCAAGTCGCCACTGCCCATCGTGGTGCCCGCACTCGAAAACGTGACCGCAGACCAATCTGCAGCTTCGGGGGAATTCACGGTCGCGCGCACCTCGGTGCCCGGGCGGAACGCAGTTGAACGTAACGCCGCGCCGTCGCCGCGGGTCCACGCCACATTCGGTGCGAGCAGACTGGCGAACGCTTCCGGATTGCGCGGCAGCATCGCCACGCCTTCGGGTAGCTGGATCTCGCCCTGCGTGATCCAGCCCTGATCGGTCTTTTCCTGCCAGGCCAGCCGCCGCAGGAAATCATCCGCAACGCTCGTCGGATCGACGTGCAGCAGCACGCGCGTCTCGTGGCCCGTGGCCAGCGCGTTGAGGCGCGCGGCATGGAGCAGGTTGGCCACGGCGCTCTGCCCCGCCTGAAGCGCCACGCCCTGGCTGGCGGGCCGCAGGCCAATCGCCAGGCCCGCCGCAAGCGTTCCGATGAGGCCGATGACCACGAGGAGCTCGATCAGGGTGAAGGCGCGACGTTTCGCCTTCGACCATGCGGTAGCATCGGTCCACCCGTTCACATTCGTCGCCACCCACCAGCTACCAACTGACCACAAAGGTCGGCTGCTCGGCGGTTGCACCGGGGGCCGGAGCGTAGAGCGCCACGCCGAGCCGCAGGCCGGCAGGCGGAATCTCAGCCGCCCTCGGCCGCATCCCGCGCACGGCGGGCCAGCCGCCGGGGTAGTCGCTGGCATCGATCACGCCGTCGAGATTGCGGTCGACCAGCACCGCGATGTCGGTGTTGCCCGAGGCATCCTGCAGCAGGTGGTCCGACGAAATCTCCGTCGATCCGAAACCGTAGAATACGAGCCGGCGCCGGTTCTGCGCCTCGGGACTGCGCGGATCCGACCCGGCCGCATCGGGCAGCGGCGAACCGTCGCGGCGGCGGCCGGCGAGCAGGTCGTGGAAGCAGTGCGGTGCGGCGGGGTTGCCGGTGGCGTCGGCGTTGACGAGTCCGCTGGCATCGAAGGTCGGATACGCCCCGTATTCCTGACGGAAGGCCACGACGGCTGTCGCCCATTGGGCAAACTGAACCCGCGTCTGCGCCTTCGTGGCCGCCGCGCGGCTGGAGCTGAGACCGGGCAGGAGGATGGCGGCGATGATGCCGACGATCACGATGACGGTGAGCAGTTCGATCAGGGTAAAACCAGCGATGCGGGTACAACGGGAAGACATGGCTTCAGCGGGGTGCGATCACGTTGTCGGCGTTGTCGGGGTGCGCAATCGCGATGAAGCCGCCAGGCAGCAGCGCGTGATAGATTACACCATTCGGCCCAGCCGACTGCAGGACGAAACCCGAATTCTCCCAGGGCGTGAGCGTCCGATAAGCGTAGTCGTAGGGGTTGCCCCACGGATCGACGAGCCGCGCGGTCGGATCGGTGTGCGGGTCCGAGCCGGCCAGCGTGGCGAAGTGCGCGAGGTCGATCACCCCAGGTGCCGTCAGCGGCCGGTTCAACGGATCGCGCCGGCCGCTCAGCGCCTGCAGAAGTGCGGCCGCATCGGCAGTCCGCGGGTAATCACCGTGGCGGCGGCGGTAGGTCTCCAGCGCGGCCGTCAGCGCGGCCAGTTCGCCCTCGGCCCGCGTGCGCTTGGCCCGGGCGAACACAGGCGAGCCGACGCCGAGCATGAGCCCGGCCAGAGCGCCAGTGATCGCGAGAACGACGAGGAGTTCGAGGAGGGTGAAGGCGCGGCGAGGCATGCGCCGCAGGATGATGTCCGTGCGCGGCAGGCAACCGCGCACTGCGGCATCGACGCAAATTACGCCTGCTTACTCCTCGCTCTGCAGCGCCGCCACGACGCTAAAGTCTTCCAGCGTGGTGGTGTCGCCCTTCACTTCGCCGCCGGCAGCGATTTCCTTGAGGATGCGGCGCATGATTTTGCCGGAGCGGGTCTTGGGCAGACCGGCGGCGAAACGCACCATGTCGGGCTTGGCGAGGGAACCGATCTCCTTGCCGACGTGGTTGCGCAGTTCCTCCTTGAGCTCGTTGCTGGCGGTGTGGCCGGCCTTGAGGGTGACGAAGACGACGAGCGCCTGGCCCTTGAGCTCGTCGGGGCGGCCGACGGCGGCGGCCTCGGCGACGGCCGGGTGCGAGACGAGGGCGCTCTCGATCTCGGCGGTGCCGATGCGGTGACCGGAGACGTTGAGCACGTCGTCGATGCGGCCGACGATCCAGAAGTAGCCGTCCTTGTCCTGACGGGCGCCGTCACCGGTGAAGTAGATGTCGGGCCGGCCGGGGAATTCGCTGAAGTACTGGCGCTGGTAGCGCTCGTCGTCGCCCCACAGGGTGCGAAGCATCGAGGGCCAGGGCTGGGTGATGACGAGCTTTCCGCCAGTGTTGCGCGGGACCTCGTGGCCTTTGTCGTCGACCACCTTCGGCACGACGCCGAAGAAGGGCCGCGTGCCGGAGCCGGGCTTGGTCGGGGTGACGCCCGGGAGCGGCGCGATCATGATCGAGCCGGTCTCGGTCTGCCACCACGTGTCGACGATCGGGCAGCGTTTCTTCCCGATCAGCGTGTGGTACCACATCCAGGCCTCGGGGTTGATGGGTTCGCCGACGGAGCCGAGGAGGCGCAGCGAGTCGAGGCGGTGACGGAGGACGTAATTGTCGCCCCAGCGCATGAAGGCGCGAATGGCGGTCGGCGCGGTGTAGAGGATCGTGAGACCGTGGCGGTCGATCATCTGCCAAAAGCGGTCGGGCTCCGGGTGGTTGGGCGCGCCCTCGTAGAGGAAGATCGTGGCGCCGTTGGCGAGGAGGCCGTAGACGACGTAGCTGTGGCCGGTGATCCAGCCGATGTCGGCGGAGCAGAAGTAGCGGTCGTTTTCCTTGAGGTCGAAAACGTAGTGCGAACTCAGCTTGCAGCCCAGCAGGTAGCCGGCGCTGGTGTGCATGACGCCCTTCGGCTTCCCGGTGGAGCCGGAGGTGTAGAGGATGAAGAGCGGGTGCTCGGAATCGAAGGCCTTGGCCTTGTGGTAATTCGGGGCGCCGACCCACGCTTCCTTCCACCAGACGTCGCGGCCGTCGACCATGTTGACGGGGTTGCCGCAGCGCTTGACCACCATGACGGTGTGCGCGCACGGGGCGCCCTCGAGGGCCTTGTCGACGTTGGCCTTGAGGTCGATGATCTTGCCGCGCCGCCAGCCGCCGTCGGCGGTGATGACGAGCTTGGCCTTGCAGTCGTTGATGCGGTCCTTGAGCGCCTCGGGGCTGAAGCCGCCGAAGACGACGGTGTGGATCGCGCCAACGCGGGCGCAGGCCAGCATGGCCATGACGGCCTCCGGGATCATCGGCATGTAGATGGCGACGCGGTCGCCCTGGCCGATGCCCATGTTCTCGAAGATGTGCGCGAGGCGGCAGACGTGGAAGTGCAGCTGCTTGTACGTGATCGTGCGGACGTCGCCCGGCTCGCCCTCGAAGATGAGCGCCGCCTTGTTCTCACGGTGGGTGCCGAGGTGGCGGTCAAGGCAGTTTTCGGAGACGTTTAACTTGCCGCCCAGGAACCACTTGGCGTGGGGGGCCTTCCACTCGAGGACCTGTTTGAAATCCTTGCGCCAGACGAGGTGCTCGCGGGCCTGTTTCGCCCAGAATTTTTCTGGGGAGTTGACAGACTCGGCGTAGAGCCTTTTGTAAATTGTATCACTCCCAAGGTTGGCTTGGGCTTTGAACTCGGCCGAAGGCCTGAATTTCCGGTGTTCCCGGGAAACAGATGTAATCGTTTGGTCTGTCACGATGTGGCGGATTTAGGGGTTGGGATACGCGAACGCGCATTTCTTATCCCGGCCCGAGTTTTAAGCGTCAAGCATGGGGCGAGCAATAGCCCGATTTATTATCTGTATGGAAAAGAAGACCACGTCCGCCGCAGCGGACACACCTACCCCGGAACGCGCCCCCGAAGCCACTCAACCCGCTCCGGCGGCCAGTGAGGCTGCGGAGCGCCCTGCGCCAGTCGACACCAGCATCCGGGTGGAGGGCATCCTCGACATCGATCTCCAGCGCGGCGGCAACGGCCAGCTCCTCGACCTCAGTCGCGGCGGCAAGCGCCGGCCGACCGACACCTTCGTGCCCAAGGAGCTGATCCGCCGCTTCAAGCTGCGCACCGGCAACCACATTGGCGGCACCGCCTTCCCGCCCGACGGCCGCTTCCCCAACCCGAAGATGCGCTTCATCGAGACCGTGGACGGAGTCCCGCTCGAGGAACGCCGCGCCCGCTTCGAGTTCACCACACTCACGACCGTCTCGCCCAATCAGTTCCTGAAGATGGAAATGAAGGACGGCCGCATGACCACCCGCGCGGTCGACCTCTTCTGCCCCATCGGCAAAGGCACCCGCGGCCTCATCGTCGCCCCGCCCCGCACCGGCAAGACCACGCTCCTCCGCGACATGGCCCTGGGCGTTCTCGAGAACAATCCCGAGTGCCTCGTCATGATCCTCCTCGTCGACGAGCGCCCCGAGGAGGTCACCGATTTCCGCCGCAGCGTCCCCGCCGAGATCTGGGCCTCGTCCAACGACGAGCAGATCGAGAACCACCTGCGCATCGCCGACCTTTGCATCGAGCGCGCCAAGCGCCTGGTCGAGGTGGGCCGCGATGTGGTCCTCTTCCTCGATTCCATCACCCGCCTCGCCCGCGCCCACAACACCGCCCGCAACTCCGGCCGCACCGGCTCCGGCGGCCTCGACGTGCGCGCCCTCGAGAAGCCCCGCCAGCTCTTCGCCACCGCGCGCAAGACCGAGGAGGCCGGCTCCCTCACCATCATCGCCTCCGTGCTCGTCGAGACCGGCAGCCGCATGGACGACGTGATCTTCCAGGAGTTCAAGGGCACCGGCAACATGGAGCTCGTCCTCGACCGCAAGTGCGCCGAGATGCGCCTCTGGCCCGCCATCAACGTCGCCGCCTCCGGCACCCGCAAGGAGGAGCTCCTGATCGACGCGAAGACCCTCGAGGGCATCCATTTCTTCCGCCGCGCCCTGGTGCAGCAGAAGATCGAGGAGGCCACCGAGACCATGATCGCCCGCCTTTCCAAGACCAAGACCAACGCCGAATTCATCAAGCTCATCGCCCGCTAACTTCGCTCTTGCCGCCCTCTCCGGCGCTTGGGCAGACTCCACCTTCCGCTGCGTCCGCCTCCCGGGCGCAAATACCGTCAGAATCCCTCCTCCGAATGCACAGTTTCTCCGAGCAATGTCTCGATATGGCCCGCTCGATGCTGGCCCACAATCTCGACTCCATCCAACCCGACGGCACCATCGTTCCGGTCAACGGCGAGGATTCCCGCCCGGATGAGCCCGGACACGTCGCGTTCGCCCTCGGTGAATTCTACCGCGCCACGGGGGAGACCACCCTCAAGGGCCACGACCTCATCGATCTCGCCGCCCGCTGCATCACGGCGCAGATGTTCACCGAGCCCGCCGCCGAGAACGGCCTCGCCTACGCCGCCCTCGGCCTCCTCGCCTTCGGCCCCTCCAAGGAGCGCAACCCCGTCTGGGAACGCCTCGTCGAGGAGACCAAGCAGCGCATCGACAAGTCCCTGCTCCACCGCAGCGACTACGACAACCACTGGCAGGCGTTCAACGTCGCCAAGGCCGTCGCCCGCTACTCCTTCGGCCTCTCCAAGAAGGACGAGACCTCCCGCCTGATCGAGCGCATGGTCGAGCGCATCAACCACACGAGCTCGACCGGTTACTTCGACGACTCCACCAGCGGCCTCGGCGGCAACTTCAACCTCTACGGCGTGATGAGCTTCGTCTTCATCCGCTCCGCCCTCCAGCTCCACGCCAACAGCGGCGTGCGCGACCGGAAGCTGCCCACGCTCCGCACCTACGCCGAGAAGTACATCAAGATGATGCCCGACCTCGTCCGCGCGGACGGCCTCGGCTGGGCGTTCGGCCGCGCCGCGGGCGCCTACGGCCAGATGCACTGCATCAGCCTCATTCTCCAAGGCCTGCGCGACGGCTGGATCGCCGACGACCAGAAGGTCCGGTATTTCGACATCCTCCGGAAGCTGTTCATGTTCTTCTACGAGACCTATCTCGACCAGGAACAGGGCTTCCTCGACCTCCGCGACGCGGAGCGCACCGCCTACGCGCACCATACGACGCGCATGGCCAACTTCGACGCCGCCCGCTACCTCTGCCAGTGGTCGCGCCTCGCCAAGACCGTCTCCGTGCCTCCCGGCCCACCCCGCGTCGAGCCCGCCCGCACCAGCGGTCGCTTCGTCATCTTCGACAAGAGCAACCGCAAGGAGCAGGGCCTCTTCCTCTACCGCGACGGCGCCAGCGGCCTCCACGCCCAGATCCCCCTCGTCAGCTGCGGCAGCACGCTCACCAGCGACGGCCTGCCCTTCCCGCACTGCCCGGGCGTCTTCGACTGGCCCAACAACGTCTACGCGCCGATCATGCTCCCCGAGCTCACGTTCGGCGACCAAGTCACGCTTCCGGCCTTCTACGGCAAGAACTGCGTCACCGGTCTCGGCCTGCGCAACAGCTTCTACTTCCGCTACGAGCAGCCCGAGCTGATCAACCTCAAGGAGGAGATCGTCAAGGGCCTCGGCAGCGTGAAGGTCCAGTGGAATTTCTCCGGCAGCCAGATCAGCTGCGAGTTCGCGTACACCGTCCGCCAGCAGGTCACCCTCGACAAGTTCCGCTACGTCCTCGCCCTCGCCGCCCCGCACTCGCGCTACCACGTCAGCGGCGCCCTCGCCCTCGGGCCCCAGGGCCACCGCTGCAGCGTGGCCAAGGACGACTTCCAGGCCACCTGGGGCGAGACCGAGGTCGTGACCAACGACCCGACGTACCGCACCAATTACGGCAAGATCCACTACCTCCAGCACCTCGTGCGCGATCACCCGTTGATCATGCGCCCGGGCCACGTCTACCGTCTCGCCGTCAACTTCGAGCCCGACGTGACGCAGCTCTGAGGCGCCCGTGGCGCCTCAGAGCCGTAGCGAGTAGCGAGTAGCGAGCATTTCGCTTCGCCATCCGAGGGACGCTCGTTGCATCCTACTTGCTACTCACTACCCGCTACTCGCTACTTTCCGCCATGCTCTCCCGCCGCATCATCCCCTGCCTCGACGTCAACGCGGGCCGCGTGGTGAAGGGCGTTCGGTTTCAGGAACTGCGCGACGCCGGTGATCCCGTCGCCTGCGCCCGCGCCTATGACGAGCAGGGCGCCGACGAGCTCATCTTCCTCGACATCACCGCCTCGAGCGACGACCGCGCCATCATGCACGACGTCGTGCGCGCCACGGCCGAGCAATGCTTCATGCCCCTCACCGTCGGCGGCGGCCTCCGCTCCGTCGAGGACATCCGCGCCATGCTCAACGCCGGCGCCGACAAGGTCTCGCTCAATACCGCCGCGATCAAGAACCCCGACCTGATCGCCGGCTCCGCCCGCAAGTTCGGCAACCAGTGCATCGTCGTCGCCATCGACGCCAAGCAGGAACCCGACGGCCAAAGCTGGCGCGTCTACACGCACGGCGGCCGTAACCGCACCGACCTCGATGCCGTCGCCTGGGCCCGCCGCGCCGTCAGCCTCGGCGCCGGCGAGATTCTGCTCACGAGCATGGACCGCGACGGCACCGGGGCCGGCTACGACCTCGCCCTCACCCGCGCCGTGAGCGACGCCGTCGAGGTTCCCGTGATCGCCTCCGGCGGCGCCGGCACCCTCGCCCACCTCGCCGAGGTGCTCGACCAGGGTCACGCCAGCGCGGTCCTCGCCGCCAGCATCTTCCACTTCGGGACCTTCACGATCCCGCAGGCCAAGGCCTACCTCGCCGGGCACAACGTGCCGGTGCGAAACTAGCCCGCGTAACCCAAGATCGCCGGACCGCCCTCAGGCGCGCCGCCGGTCACCAGGCGCCGCAGCGACCGCAGGACGTCACCCACGGTCTGCAGCTCCGCCACGACCTCGTCGCGGATCTCGATCTCCAGCACCTCCTCGAGCAGCATGACCGCCTGCAGGCGGTCGAGCGAGTCGAGCCCGAGATCCTCCGCCAGCCGCAGGTTGTGGTCGGCCGCCTCGAGGCGCGCCCGACGCGCCGAGGCGACGAAGCGCGTGAGCACCCCGAGCGCGATCGGCGCAATGCATTCCGGCGCCCGGGTGCGGCGAAATTCCAAGGCCGCGGCATAGGTCGCCGCCGGGCAGCGACGCAAGGTTTGCTGCAACGGGTCCACCGGCCGCTCGCCGGTCTCTTCGGGAGGCATGGGCGGATTCAACATGGTGTTGTCCTACGTGACAACAAAGACTTCAATAACCGCTATCGGTTCGATGCCGACATGCTTTTGCACGTAGGAGCCTGCCTAACCGCACCCTAGGTTGCTGCCGGTGCAGCTTCCACCGCCGGCGGCGAACCCACCAGCAGGCCCAGCTGCGCCTGTACGGCCATGAAAAACGCGGGATTCAACTCCCCGGCCGGCAGCTCGAAAACCTGCTTGGTCTTCGCGTGCTCGTAGCGGTCCTTCGTGCCATCGGTCGACCGGCCGCGCGGCTTCAGGATCTTTTTCCGCTCCAGCATGAGCGCAAGGAAGCGCACCAGCCGTGTGTTCTCCTCGGTCGGCTCGGTCAGCGGATCCGCCAACGTCAGGAAAAGGTTCTCCGCCGTCAGCTTGAGCCGCCGGTCGGCATTCTCGCCCGGCAGGCGCGCCTTGTAGGCGTGCACCCAGCGGCAGGCCACCACGCCTTCGGGCGCGAAGTCAGCCGTCGCCGCCTCCAACACGTCGTAACGCATGATCTCCAGCGCAGCGCCCCGCACGAGGTAGCTGGCCACGCGGTCGCCCTCGGCGAAGGGCTGGCCGGTGACCTGACACATGGCCGCCTGTGGCTGAAGATTCAGTTCCATGGGCTTTCTTGTTTACTTCCACCCCGGTCGGAAGCTAGCAAATTTCATTCCCCACGAATGAACGGACGCATCATCGCCATCGGCGACATCCACGGTTGTCACCAGGAGTTCGCCGAATTGCTCAGCCAGCTCGCGCTGACCAAGGATGATCGCCTGATCCTCCTCGGGGACCTCGTGAACCGCGGACCCGACAGCTGCAAGGTCATCGACCTCGCACGCGCCCACGGCGCCCTCTCCCTCCTGGGTAACCACGAGCTGCGCCTGCTCACCTACCACCGGACCAAGGACGACAGCTTCCTGCGCGAGACCGACAACGACACCCACAACCGCCTGCGCCCCGAGGACTGGGACTACCTCGCCGCCATGCCCCTCACGCACGAGCTGCCCGAGCTCAACATGGTCTTCGTCCACGGCGGCTTCCTGCCCAACGAGCCCTGGCAGAAGCAGCCTGCCCAGGTCGTCACCCGCATCCAGGTCATCGACGCCGAGGGCCGCCCCCGGAAGCGCTCCGATGCCCCCGACGGCATGCCTTGGGCCGACCAGTGGAACGGTCCGCCCTTCGTCGTCTACGGGCACACCCCGCGCCCCGAAATCTACAAGCTCAAGTGGTCGGTCGGCATCGACACCGCCTGCGTCATGGGCGGCGCCCTCACCGCTTTCATTTTGCCCGAGCGCCGCTTCGTCCAGGTCAAGGCCCGGAAGCGCTACTTCCCGTGAACGCCGCCGGCGTGGTCTGCGGAAACAATGCTTTGCGCCTCCCTTTTGATCGGTGCAATGTGACCCCATGGCTGACGTCCCGCTCTTGACCGTTCGCGAACTCAAGGCCTTCGACATACCCGACACGGGCAAGGCCTTCGCCAGCCTCCTCGTCGTCAAGAAGCTCCAGGCCAAGACCGCCGCCAACGGCAATCCGTTCCTGAGCGCGGAACTCGGCGACCGCGGCGGCTCCTTCTCCTGCACGATCTTCGGCGACAGCCCGGCCTTCGAAATCCTCAAGGCCGGCGGCGAAGGCGCCGTCGTGCGTTTCGAGGGCAAGGTCGAGTTTTACCAGGGCCGGCTCTCCCCGCGACCCGGGCGAGTGATCGTCGTGCCGGAGTCCGACCTCACCGCGCAGCCCGGCGCGATCGAAAACCTCGTCGAGGTGGCACCCGAGGACCCCAACGCGCTGTGGGCGGAGTTCAACGCCTTCATCGATGGGATCCGCCACGACGAACTGCGCCTGACTGTGCGCGCCGTTTTCGAGGAGATCGGCGACGCCTTCCGCTGGTCGCCCGCCGCCGTCGCCATGCATCATGCCTACCGGCACGGGTTGCTCGAACACACGGTGCACATGGCCCGCGCGTGCAAAGCGCTGGCGCCGCTGTACCCCGAGGTCGACGCCGACCTCGCCATGGCCGGCATTCTGCTGCACGACACCGGCAAGACCATCGAGTACGAAGGCACCCTCGCCACGCGCCGCAGTCGCAAGGGCATTTTGCAGGGCCACATCGTCCTCGGCTACCAGCTCGCCCGGAAGGCCGGCCTCAAGGCCCGCCTCGACACCGACCGCCTCGAGCGCCTCGAGCACATCGTCCTCAGCCATCAGGGCGAACCCGAGTGGGGCGCCGCCGTCTACGCCGCCACGCCCGAGGCCGTTTTCGTCAGCATGATCGACAACCTCGACGCCAAGATGGGCATGGTCCAGCGCGCCCTGCGCCAAACTCCCGAGGATAACGACTTCTCCGAGCGGCTTCCCGGGTTGAGCACGACGCTGCTGACGAAGCCGATCCCGCCGGCGTAGAAACTCGGCCACGGTAGGCAGCCCGCTTGCGGGCGCTCCTGCGGCGTGCGTCTGCCATACGAGCGCCCGCGAGCGGGCTGCCTACAGGTACCAGCAACCTCACCCCAGCAGCTGCACGATCCGCACGATCGGCAGAAACAGCGCGATCACGAGCGTGCCGACCACCAGCGCCATCGCGACGATCAGCAGGGGTTCGACCAGCGCCGTCATCGTGCCCACGGCTCGGTCGACCTCCTCGTCGTAGCCGTCGGCCACCCGCGTGAGCGTTTCGGCAAGGTCGCCCGTCTCTTCGCCAACGGCAATCATGCTCGGAACCAATTCGGGAAACACGCCCGTAGCCTGCAGCGGCCCGGCCAAGCCCTCACCCGCTCTCGCCCTATCCTCGACGACGACCAACGCCGCGGCCAGGTGGCGATTGCCGCACGTCTCCCGCGCCACGGCCAAGGCATGCAAAATGGGTACTCCGCCGCCCAGCAGCGTGCCGCAGGTGCGGGCAAAGCGCGCGACCGCCGCCTTGACCGTCACATCGCCAAACACCGGTACCACCAAGCGCCAGCGATCCAGCCAGGCCGCCCCGCGGTCGGTCCGTGCCATGGCAATCGCCGCCACAGCGGCAACACACCCGGCGCCCAGCAACAGGCCCGCGTGATCGCGCCCGAAGTTTGCCGCCGCCAACACAGCCTGCGTGAGACCCGGCAGCGGCTGGCCCTTGAGCAAGCCGGCGAAGATCTGCTCGAACTTCGGCACCACGAACACCAGCAGGGCCGCAACGATGCCCACCGCCACCGCCAGGATGATCAGCGGATACGCCATCGCCGCCCGCAGCCGGCCCCGCAGGCGCACCGCCCGCTCTTGGAAATACGCGATGCGCTCAAGGACAACATCAAGCACCCCGCCAGCCTCGCCCGCCCTCACCATGCTCACGTAAAGGCGGTCGAACACCGCCGGGTGCCGCCGCAGTCCATCGGACAAGGCCCCTCCGGCGCGGATCTGGTCGCCCAGATCGTCCAGCACCGCGCGGAGTCGCGGATGCCGCTCCTGCCGAGCCAGTGTCTCGAGGGCGCGCAGCAACGGCAACCGCGCCCGCAACAGCATCGCCAGGCGGCGTGTGCAGGTCGCCAGCTGCACTGCGGAGACCCGCCGCCCGAGGCGCAGAATGCTGCGCGCCGGTGAAGCAATCGATGCCCGGGGCTTCGCCGGCAGCCGGGCGCGACGCGACTCGGGAGCGAGATCCACGGCCTTGGGCGCCAGCCCCCGCGCCCGCAGGAGGATCGCGGCCGACTCGACCGTGGCAGATTCGACCGTGCCGCGGCGCTCGCGGCGCGTGCCGGACTCGATGGCAGTGTAGGCAAACCGGGGCATGATTCAGGTGTGACGCAGGACTTCCGCCAGCGACGTTTCGCCGGCCAATAGTTTTTCGCGGGCGTGCTCCCGCAGGGTCCGCAGGCCCTGCCCGACGGCATGCTCGCGCAATTGCCAGGCAGGTACGTCCTGGACGATCAGCGCACGCACGGACTCGGTGCAACGCAGCCATTCAAACACACCGGTGCGCCCCTGGTAGCCAGTGTGCCCGCACTGCGGACAACCCCGCGGCCGATAGAACGGCCTTCCGGCCAGATCCGCGGCCGCGATGCCGGCGTCCCGCTGCTCGGCCTCGGTCGGCGCATACGCCTCGCGGCACTGGTCGCACAGGCGTCGGACCAGCCTTTGCGCGAGGACGCCGGTCACCGTTGACGCCAGCAGATACGGTTCGATGCCCACGTCCCGCAACCGCGTCATCGTGCTGACCGCGTCGTTGGTGTGCAGGGTCGACAGCACCAGGTGCCCGGTCAGGGCCGCCTGCATCGCGACCTGCGCCGTCTCGGCGTCGCGGATCTCGCCGACCATGACCACATCCGGGTCCTGCCGCAAAAACGCGCGCAGCGCGTGCGCAAAGGTGAGGCCGATTGCCGGCTGGATCGGCAACTGCATGACGCCGTCGATCTCGTATTCGACTGGATCCTCTGCCGTCAGGATTTTCACCCCCGGCGCATGGATGGCCTGGAGGGCGCCGTAAAGCGTCGTCGTCTTGCCCGAGCCGGTGGGCCCGGTGACGAGCACGATGCCGTGAGGTTGACCGATCGCCGCGGCGAAGCCCACCCGGATCGCCGCGGGCATGCCCAAACGGTCGAGGTCGAGACCCGCCGCCTCGCGGTCGAGCACGCGCAGGACCACGCTCTCGCCGAATTGCGTCGGGAGAGTCGACACGCGGAGGTCCACGGCCCGGCCGGCCAGCGTGGCTCGGATCCGACCATCCTGCGGCACGCGACGCTCCGCGATGTTCAACCCGGCCAGCACCTTCAAACGCGAAACAACCGCCCCGGCCAGGCCCGGCGCCGGCGGCGCCAGCTCGCGCAATGCCCCATCCACGCGGCAGCGCACCTTGAATTCGCGTTCGAACGGCTCGAAGTGCAGGTCGGAGGCATGATCGTGCACCGCCTGGGCAAGCACGTTGTCCACATACCGCACGACGGGCGCCTGGCTCGACCAGACCGCGGCATCATCGGAGGCGGGCTCGGCCGCGGGGGCAAATACACCCGCCTCCGATCTACCGGCCGGTTGCGTTCCGGAATCCTCGCTCGCGCCATAGTGACGGCGAAGCAACGCCGCGATGGCCGGCGGATCGCTGACGACGAGGCGGATGTCGCGGTCGAGCGCAAAGGTGAGGTCAACCGCAAGGCGCGGGTCGAGCGGATCCAAGGCCAGGAGATCGAGCCGCTCGGACGTGGCCGCAAGGGGAACCACGCCGAAATCGCGAGCCTGCGCGGCAGACACGAGCCCGACCACCTCACCCGACAGCGTGGCCGGAGGCTGGGTCACGTAGCGGCCGCCGACCCGCGCCGCGACGGCGCCGAGGAGCGGTTCGCGCGCGATGAGGCCGAGCGCCAGCGCGGACGCGGCGAGCGAACGCCCGATGGCCTGATGATCCTCGGTGGCCGCGGTGAGCTCGGTCGCGGTCAGACCGGCGTGGGTGAGGATCTCCCGCCACGCCGGGTCGTGCCTGGCAAACATGCAGTGCCGGGCCGGGTCAGAGTTCCTTCAGCTTCGCGCCCATCCCGATCAGCTTCTCGCGCATGATATTCGGGTCCTGGGCCTTTTCCACGCACTCGTCCGCCGAGATGAGTTCGCGGTTGAAGAGGCTCATCAGGTGGGTATCCATCGTGATCATGCCGAGCGCGGCGCCCGTCTGGATGTCCGAGGAAATTCGGAAGGTCTTGTTCTCGCGGATGAGGGAGGCGATCGAGGTGGTGGTCACCATGATCTCGTAGCCGGCGATGCGGCCGCCGCCGACCTTCTTGCAGAGCACCTGGGAAATGACAGCCTGCACGGACGACGCGAGCTGGGTGCGGATCATGTCCTTCATGTTGGCCGGAAAGGCGTCCACGATGCGGTCGATGGTCTTCGCGGCGCTGTTGGTGTGCAAGGTGCCAAAGACCAGGTGACCGGTCTCGGCCGCGCTGATGGCCGCCTCGATGGTTTCAAGGTCGCGCATTTCACCGACGAGGATGATGTCGGGATCCTGACGGAGGGCGCGGCGGATGGCCTCGGCGAAACTCGGCACGTCGGAGCCGATTTCACGCTGCGTGACGAGGCAGCGCTTGTGGTTGTGGTAATACTCGATCGGGTCCTCGATGGTGATGATGTGGCCGTCGCGGTTCTCGTTCACGTAATTGATCATCGAGGCCAGCGTGGTGGACTTGCCCGAGCCGGTCGGGCCGGTGACGAGGATCAGCCCGCGCGGCCGGTAGAGCAGTTCGCGAATCTTGTCGGGCAGGCCGATGTCGCGCAGGCCGAACATCTTGTAGGGAATCTGGCGCAGCACCATGCCGTAGTTGCCCTTGGCCTTGAGCACGCTCACGCGGAAACGGGCCTTCTCGCCGAAGGCAAAACCGAAGTCGGCGCCACCATTGAGCTTCACATTGCTGATGTGGCTGTCGGGCGTGATCGAGAGCATCAGCTTCTCGGTGTCAGCCGGGGTCAGGTTCGGACCCTCGATGGGCGTCATGCTGCCACTGAGGCGAAGGGTTGGCGGCTGGCCGCAGGAGAGGTGGAGATCGGAGGCGTTTTGCTCGACGACGAGATCGAGCAGTTCGTTCATTTCATAGCTCATAGGGAGATTGGGGTTAGTCCGTGTCGCCGCAGGTGATGGAAGCGACTTCCTCGACCGTGGTCAAACCAGCGCTGACTTTTCTGAGCCCGTCCGCCCGGAGGCTCTGCAGCCCGGCCGCCGCAGCCGCCGTCCGCAACTGCGCCGAACCGGCTCCGGCGTGGACCAGCGCCCGCAGCGCCTCATTCACGTCGAGAATCTCGAAGACGCCGATCCGTCCGCGATAACCCGTGCCCTGGCAGTCCGGACAACCCTGGCCGCGCGCAAACATTACGCCGGTCGGGCGATCAGCTCCGCCTGCGAGCCGGAACCACTCGGAAGCGTCCGGCACGTAGGTCGCGCGGCAGGCGCTGCACACGCGGCGGACAAGCCGCTGTGCCACCACCCCGCGCAACCCGGCGGCGACGAGGTAAGGTTTGGCCCCGAGGTCGATGAGCCGGGTCACGGCGCCGACGGCATCGTTGGTGTGCAGCGATGAGCAGACGAGGTGTCCGGTAAGGGCGGCCTGCAAGGCGATCTCGGCGGTCTCGCGGTCGCGGATTTCGCCAACCATGATGACATTCGGGGCCTGGCGCAGCATCGCGCGCAGGGCCGCGGCAAACGTGAGGCCCACGGCCGGCCGCACCGGCACCTGGTTGACGCCGCCCAATTGGCTCTCGATGGGATCCTCGACGGTGACGATCTTGCGGTCCGACTGATTCAACTGCTGGAGACACGCATACAACGTCGTGGTCTTGCCCGCGCCAGTCGGCCCGGTAACGAGCACCATGCCATCGGGCCGGCTCAACAGGCGCTCGAGCGTCGCCCGGTCCGCTTCGGCCAGGCCGAGGTCGGTCACTCCCGGGCGCCGGGCGTCGTCATCGAGCAGACGCAGCACCATGCTCTCGCCGTGCACGGTTGGAATCGTTGCCACCCGCAGGTCGAGGCGCCGGCCGCCTGCCTCGGCGCGGATGCGTCCGTCCTGCGGCAGGCGGCGCTCGGCGATGCTGAGGCCGCCCATGATCTTGAGTCGCGAGATGACCGCGGGATGGAGACGCTTGGGCGGACCCTCGGCCTCGTGCAGCACGCCGTCGATGCGGAGGCGCACGCGGAACTGCCCCGCTAGTGGCTCAAGATGGATGTCGGAGGCGCGCCGCTGCACGGCGGTGCCGATGAGCTGATGGACGAGACGGATCACCGGAGCATCGTCGGCCACCTCGGTCGCGTCGGACCGATCGGTCGCGACGGTCGCATCCGCCGGATCGCGTGCGGCCGTCGGCCCCGCCGCTTCGGCCAAACCATAAAGGCGTTCGATGGCACGGCGAAGTTCGTTCGCGTCGGCGCCCACCGGCTCGATGTCCAGGCCGAGAACATGCGCCAGCAGATCGGTGCCTTCGCACGCGAGTGGATCGGCCACGGCGACCTCGAGTCCAAAACGGGTGCGGCGCAGCGGCAGGAGCTGGTGCCGCACGGCGAGGTCGCGCGGGACGAGCCGAAGCAGGTCGGTGGGGATCCGCGCCCGCGCGAGATCGGCGGGCGACAGGACGGCAGCGGCCGGTGCGAGCATCGAACGTGGCGGCCGGCCGGGTCGGTCAGCGCAGGCTGACGAGGAACTCCGCGTTGGACTTCGTCTTCTTGAGCCGCGTGATGAGCATCTCCATCGACTCGATCGGACCAAGGCCCTGCATGGCGCGCCGCAGGCCATAGATGCGCTGCAGTTCGTCGGGGTGGTAGATCAGCTCCTCCTTGCGGGTGCCGGAGCGGTCGATGTTGATCGCGGGGAAGATGCGGCGCTCGACGAGGCCGCGGTCGAGGTGGAGCTCGCAGTTGCCGGTGCCCTTGAACTCCTCGAAGATGATCTCGTCCATGCGGCTGCCCGTGTCGATCAGCGCGCTGGCGATGATCGTGAGGCTGCCGCCGCCCTCGATGTTGCGGGCGGAGCCGAAAAAGCGCTTGGGCTTCTGGAGCGCGTTGGACTCGAGGCCGCCCGACATGGTCTTGCCCTGGTTGCCGGTGAGGGCGTTGTAGGCGCGGGCCAGGCGGGTGATGGAGTCGAGGAGGATGACGACGTGCTCGCCCTGCTCCACGAGGCGGCGGGCCTTCTCGATGACCATCTCGGCGCAGTGCACGTGGCTCTCGGGGGATTCGTCGAAGGTGGACGAAACGACCTCGCCCTTGGTGTGACGGCGGAAGTCGGTGACCTCCTCGGGGCGCTCGTCGATGAGCAGCAAGATGAGCTTCGCCTGCGGGGAATTCGCCGTGATTGAATTGGCGATGTTTTGGAGAAGGACAGTCTTGCCGGTGCGAGGCGGCGCGACGATGAGGGCGCGTTGGCCGAAACCGATGGGCGTGAGGATGTCCACGGCACGCATGGACACATCCTTCTGCACCTCTTCGGATTCGAGGAGGATGCGCTGCAGCGGGTAATACGGGATGAGTTCCTCAAACGGGACCACCCGGGCGATGGCCTCGGGCGCGCCGCCCATGACCGAATCGATGCGCACGACGGACGGGCAGCGTTCGCCGGGTTGAGGCGGCTGGAGGAGCACCTCGACGTGGTGGCCGCGCTTGAGCCCGAGGCGCAGGATGAGGCTCTCGGGCAGGTAGGGATCCTCGGGATAGAGACGGTAGTTCACGTGCGTGTGCACGATGAATGCGCCGCGGTCGGTGACGTCGATGTAGCCGCGGTCGCGCAGCGGCGTCTTGGCCGTGCCGATGGCGGCGAGGATCTGGGGCAGCAGCTGGCGGCGGCCCGGGGCGCCCTCGATGTTGACGCCGAGCTTGCGCGCCTGGGCGGTGAGATCGGCGAGGTTGAGCGCGTAAAGCTCGTTGAGCCAGACGGCCTCACCCGGGCCGGACGAAATCTCGGCGGCGAGGGTATCGAGGGCCGCGAGATCGGCGAAGCGGGACGGATTCGGCAGGTCGCCATAGACCGGTGCATTGCTCGGCGGGGGCGGCTGCGGCGGGTGCTGTTCGCGGGGGAAACCTCCCCCGCCACCGCCGCCACCACCACCACCGGGCTGCCAGCCGTGGCGCCCGCGCTTGCCACGCTTGTTGCGCTTCCAGAAACCGCGGTCCTGAAAGCCGCCACCCTGGCTACCACCACCGCCGCCGCCGTATTGCTGGTTGCCTTCGCCCTGCTGACCGCCGGCATCGCCGCCGTTGCCGGCACCGCTGTCGGAGGGTGCGGGCGCGCTGGATTCGGATGGGCCGGCGGCAGGTGCGGATTCGGCCCGTTCGACGGGAGCGGCGCTCGGTGTGGGCTCGGGCCGGGGAGCCGGTTTGAATTCGGGCCGGGGGGCCGGCGTTTCCACGACCGGGCGCGGCGGCGGCGGGGCCTCGACGGGGGCCGGGGGCGCGGCGGAGACTTCAACCGACTCCTTGGCGGCCTTCGCGGCCTTGGGCTTGGTCGTGCGGGGGCGGCGGCGCACGGTCTTCTTGGCGGACGGGGCAGCGTCGTCGTCGGATTTCGGGGGGATGGACATTGTGGAGAAAGGAAAATAGCCGGCAGTTCGGGCCGGAACGGCAGCTGAGCCCGCCCTCAGGCGGTCTTCGGCAGGGCGGCGATCAGGGTGTCCACCTGCGCCCGCAGGAAATCGGTGGAACCATCGTTCCACAGGACAAAGTCAGAGTGCTCAGTTTTATGCGCCAAAGGCAGTTGCTTGGAGATTCGTTGCTCGGCGAGCGGTCCTGGCAGACCTTTTTGCTCCAGCCGGGCGAGTTGCTGGGCAGGAGAACAGGCGACGCATACGATGAAATCAAACCAATTCTCCAACTGCTTCTCGAACAACAACGGCACCTCGATAACCCAGTTGGCCTTCGGCGCCGCCTCCAATTGCCCCCGCCAATAGTCGAACACGCGGGGATGCGTCAGCTCCTCGAGCCAAAGCCGGTCGGCCTCGCTCGCAAACACCCGCTCCGCCAGCAGGCTGCGATCGATCGTCCCATCATGGTTGAACACATCGGGCCCAAACTTCGCCCGCACCGCGGCACAGACCTCCGGATGCGTCAGCACATGGTTCTTCACCAAGGCATCCGAATCGATGCGCAGAAAACCCGCCTCGGCCAGCATACCGGCCACGGTTGACTTCCCGCACCCCATCCCGCCTGTGACTCCCAATATCATTAAGTGGAATACCCTAGATTAGGCTTGGCTCTGCAAAGGCGTAAATGCCTAATAGGAGCAGTTTCACGGCTTTCATTCGTACAACTCAATCCGAAATACCGGAGCATGTCCCCGCCCGTTGATACCAAGAACAGCCAAGCCGTGGCGGAATACGTCCAACGGCAGTACGCGCAGTTCTTCGGGGGCGCCAAGTCGCCGTGGATCGACCGGGTGATCGCCGACGTCTCCGCGCTGTTCGCGGGCGAACACCCCGACTTCGCACCGATCGACCTGCGCTACCACAACTACGAGCACACGCTCCAGGCGACGGTCTGCCTCGTCGACATTTTGGTCGGCCGCCAGCGCACCGGCACCCTGCCCGCGCTGACCCCGCGCAACTTCGAGTTGGCCGTCGCCGCCGTCCTCCTGCACGACAGCGGCTACCTCAAGCTGCGCTCCGACCGCGCCGGCACCGGCGCCAAATACACCTTTATCCACGAACTCCGCAGCTCCGCCTACGCCGCCTCGTACCTGCCCAGCGTCGGCGCGCACATCAAGGAGGTCGACGACGTGGTCAGCGCCATCAGCTGCACCGGGCCGAACAGCCAGATCGACCGCGTGGGCTTCCACGATTCGCTGGGCCGCCTGATCGGCTGCGTCGTGGCCACGGCCGACTACCTCGCCCAGATGGCCGCCCCGGATTACATCGAGAAGCTCGAATCGCTGTACCTTGAATTCGAGGAATCGCACGATTTCTTCGGCACCCCGACCTCCGGCCGCCTGTTCAAGTCTGCCCAGCAGCTGCTGGACAACACCCCAAGCTTTTGGAGCGAGATGGTCCTGCCGAAACTCGAGGCCGAGTTCGCCGGCGTCTTCCGCTACCTCGACAACTTGGACGGCACCGGCCGCAACCCCTACCTCGCCGCCATCGAGGCGAACCTCGCACGGATCCCGCGGCGGTGAGGCCTCGCGCACTTTACGCCACAAGTCGTAGGTGAATGCCGGCCTAGCCGATTGACCGCGCCCGCAGCGGTCGAATCCCATGGCCGATGCTCGCTACACTCACCTCGGCCGCCCTGCAGGGGATCCACGCCGAGACGGTCCAGGTCGAAGTCAACGCCGGCGAGATCGGCGAACCACGGTGGTTCTTCGTCGGCCTGCCCGACACCGCCGTCAAAGAATCCGGCGACCGGGTCCAGGCCGCGCTCAACAACAGCGGCTTCCGCTCCCCCAGCACGCGCACGACGATCAACCTCGCGCCCGGTGACCTGCGCAAGGAAGGGCCGTGCTACGACCTGCCCATCGCCCTCGGCATCCTCGCGGCCACGGGCCAGTTGAAGTCGGAGCTGCTTGCCGAGTGCCTCATCGCCGGCGAACTCAGCCTCTCCGGCGCCACGCGTCCGGTCAAAGGCGCCCTCGCCATCGCCCGCCTGGCCCGCCGCCTCGACCGTCGACTCCTGCTGCTCCCGGCGCGCTCCGCGGAGGAAGCCGCACTCGTCGACGGCATCGAGGTCAAGCGCGTGGATTCGCTGGATGCCGCCTTCCGGTTCCTCACCGGCGAACGCGACCTGCCCACCCTCACCTCCGCCGAGGCCCGGCGCAAACTCGCGGCCCGCAACACCGACGGCGCCGCCGACTTCGCCGAGATCAAGGGCCAGCACGCGCTGCGTCGCGCGGTCGAGGTGGCCGTGGCGGGAAATCACAACCTGCTCATGATCGGGCCGCCGGGCGCCGGCAAATCCATGGTCGCGAAACGCATTCCGACCGTGATGCCCGAATCCACGCTCGATGAACACCTGGAGATCCTGAGCATCCACTCCGCCGCCGGCCGCACGATCTCGGGCGAGGCCGGCTGGGGCACGCGGCCGTTCCGCTCGCCACACCACACGATCTCCGACGTCGGCCTCCTCGGCGGCGGCACGATCCCCGGCCCGGGCGAAATCTCCCTCGCCCACCACGGCGTGCTGTTTCTCGACGAGTTGCCCGAGTTCAAGCGCTCCGCCCTCGAGGTTTTGAGGCAACCCCTGGAGGATTGTGAAGTGACCATCTCGCGCAGTGCCGGCAAGATCACCCTCCCCTGCTCCTTTATGCTCGTCGCCGCGCTCAATCCCTGTCCTTGCGGCTACCTGGGCGACGCGCGCCACGAATGCCGGTGCTCGCCGACGCAGGTCCAGCGTTACCGCGCCCGCATCAGCGGGCCGCTCCTCGACCGCATCGACATCCACATCGACGCCCCTGCGCTCTCCATCGGCGAACTCCGCTCCGACCAGCCCGGAGAGACCTCCGCCACGATGCGCGCCCGCATCCAGGCCGCCCGCCACCGCCAGCAAGCCCGCTTCACCGGCACCGCCATCACCTCCAACGCCCGGATGCCGCACGGCCTCATCCGCCGCCACTGCGCCATCGACTCGACCCTCGGCGACCTCCTCCAGCAGGCCATGGAGCAATTGTCCCTCTCCGCCCGCGCCTACGACCGCATCCTCAAGGTCGCCCGCACCATCGCCGACCTCGCGCACGCCGAAAAGATCGAGGCCCCGCATCTCCTCGAGGCCATCCAGTACCGCAGTTTAGATCGGACGTTTTTCTACTAATGGACGATCGGGCAAATCGCGGAAACGCGGAAGAGCGGAAACACGGAATTGAAGAGGATCTTTCCGCGCTTCCGCCCTTCCGTGCTTCCGCGATGAGATCGAACTCAGCCTTACCCGCGCGCGTACTCCCGCGGTGAACGCCCGGTCACGCTGCGGAACTGCCGGGCGAAATAGTTGCTGTCGTTGAACCCCACCGCGCCGCTGACCTCGCCCACGCGCAGACCGCCGCGACGCAGAAGCTGGGCCGCCTTCTCGATGCGCAGGCGAATCAGGTAGTCGATCGGCGAGCGGCCTACGACTTCGCGGAAAAGCCGGTACAGCGACGTTGGCGACGTGCCCGCCGCTTCCGCCACGGCCTCGACGGTCACCGGCTCGGCATAGTGACGCTCAAGATAGGCCAGCGCCTCGCTGATCTGCGTCACCGGCCGCGCCCCCGGCGCCGCGGTCTGCGTGTAGGCCCGCGCCAAAAATCCGACGATGCGCTCGAAATGCGCCGTCGCCAGGTAGCGGTAACCCGGCGGACGCTCGGTCAGCTCGCGCTCCATCTCGGAGACTATCCCCAGTAGCGGACCAAGCTCGCGCAGCGGCAGCTTCAGCCGGTTCTGAAACCGCTCGCGCTGCCGCAGCCGCGGCTCGACCTCGAACAGCGCATGGTAACCGGGCAGCGCCGCCAGGTCGGCCCGCGGCACGCGAAACCGTCGCGGATCGTACAGGATGTTGATCAGCGACAGCCCCTGCGTCTCCGGATAGTGGTGGCTCATGCCCCGCAGCACCACGAAGACCTCGCCGGCGTCGATGGGATAGGACTCGGCCCCGATGCGGTGCAGCCCGCGCCCGCCCAAAATCACCACGAGCTCCTCGAATTCGTGCGCGTGCGGCTTCGGCCCCGAGCCATGCATCGGCACCCGCATCACCCGCAGCCGGAAGGTCGGGTCGTTGAAGACCTCGGCGGCTTTCAGGCGCTCGATGCCGCCGGGTGATTTCGCTGGGGCCATAAGGGTGGCAGGATCGTGCTGATAATCGGTAGTTTCGTCAAGGACACGGCCGCGCGCCTCGGGTATGATCGGACGGTCTTTCCGTTCGTTATCCTCGCCCAACCCATCCCCATTCCCCATGAAACCACTCAAGGTAGGAGTCGTTGGCCTGCGTGGCATCGGCCAGATGCACGCCGCCGCCCATGCCGCCAATCCCCTCGCCGCGCTGGTCGCCGTCTGTGACGTCGTCAAGGCCCGCGCCGACGAAACCGCTGCCAAGCACAAGGTGAAGGCCTACGCCGGCCTCAAGGACATGCTCGAGGCCCATCCGGACCTCGACATCGTCGACGTCTGCACGGGCGGACACGAGAACGGCGGCTGGCATTTCGAGCCGACGATGCAGGCCCTGGCGGCCGGCAAGAATGTGCTGGTCGAGAAACCGATCTCGAACGACATCGCCGAGGCGCGCGAGATGGTCCGTTTCGCCGCAGAGAAAGACCTCTACCTCGGCTGCAACCTGAACCACTATTTCACGGAGCCCGCCAAGATGGCGCGCGAGGCGATGAACGCCGGCAAGATCGGCGAGCAGATCTACTGCCTCCACCGCATGGGCTTCATCGGCGGCCAGGACATCTACGCCAAAGGCGGCGGTCCCAACTTCGAGGGCTTTCCCTACTCGCACACGAAGGCCTTCCTCGCCCATCCGTTCAGCCTGATGCGGCACTTCTGCGGCGACATCACCCACATCCAGGCCTTCATGGACCGGCCCGGTTTCCGGCGCAACGTGTCGGACCTCATGCTCTCCATCGCCAGCGTCAACGTCCGCTTCGCCAGCGGCGCCGTCGGCTACATGTTCAGCTCCCGCGGCGACGCCACCATGGGTCTCGGCGGCTGGTGGAGCTTCGAGCTCGGCGGCAGCAAGGGCACTTTCGTCATCGAGAACTGCGTCGAGAAATTCACCTACTTCCCCGCCCCCCAGCCGGGCGAGAAGCTCGGCCTCGGCGAGCAGCCCCCGCCGCAGGTGACCAACACCGGCATCAAGGACTTCGGTGTCACATTCCCGAACCGCATTAACGCCTTCCTCGAGGACGTCTCCAACCAGGTCCCGAAGAACAAGCTCCGCGCCTCCGGCCGCGACGCCCTCGCCACGCTCGAGTACACCTTCGCCGCCATCGAATCCTACGAGGAGGGCGGCGCCCTCGTGCGGCCGCACGCGCTGCCGCCGCTCAAGCGCGACCTCAAGGACCAGTAACCCACTGTGGCTTTCCCATGAAACTTGGCGCCAATTCCGTGCTGTTCGGCGGGTATGACCTCGCGACCGCCTTCCGCTGCATCCAATGGGCCGGCTACGACGGCATCGAGGTCTCCGCCATCGGCGGCATGAGCGAGCACCTCGTCATCGACCGCTGGCGCGAGTGCGCCCCGGTCGCGAAGAAGCTCGCCGCCGAGACCGGCCTCAAGCTCCTCGCCATGGAGCAGCCCAGCCAGGATCCCGCGATCATGGAGGCCGCGATGCAGGCCGCCGTGGAGACCGGCATCCCCATCATCAATTGCGGCCCGGGCGGAAAGACCGGCGACGAGGCCTCGCTCCAGCAGTCCATCGACTCGCTCGGCCGCCTCGCCGACCGCGCCGCCCACTACGGCGTGACCCTCTGCGTCAAGGCCCACGTCGGCGCCGCGATCCACAACACGCCCACGACGCTCATGGTCCTCGCCGCGATCTCGTCGCCGGCCTTCGGCCTCGACATGGACCCGAGCCACATCCACCGCGCTGGCGAGAATCCCGTCGACGCCCTCCGCGCCGTGGTCTCCCGCGTGAAGCACGTGCACATCCGCGACTGTCGCGGCCGCCAGATGAATCCCGGCAAGCCCGAGGAACAGGCCAACGGCCGCGGCGAAATCGACCTGCTGGGGTACCTGCGCGTCCTGCACGAGGCGAAGTACACCGGCCCGGTCGACCTCGAGATCATCGGCGCCAAGGACTACCCGCTCGAACGCTGCTGCACCATCGCCGCCGAGTCCCGCGGCCACATGCAGGCCTGCCTCCAGGCCTGCGGCGCCCGCTAGCCGACGCCCACCGCAATCGTGAAAACGGCGATCCTCGGCTTCGCCCACACCCACGTAGGGATGTACGTCGAGGGCTGGCGCGAGCAGCCCGCCCTCGGCATCGAGGTCGTCGCCGGTTGGGATCACGACGCGACTCGGCTCAAGGAAGCTGCCACCAAATTCGGCCTCGAAGGCAGCGCCGACCTGGCGGCCCTCCTCGCCCGCCGCGACGTCGAGGCGGTTGTCATCGGCGCCGAGACCTCGCGCCACGCCGACCTCGTCGTCGCCGCCGCCCGCGCCGGCAAGCGCATCGTCCTGCAGAAGCCGCTCGCCCTCACCCTCGCCCAGGCCGACGCCATTGTCGCCGTCGTCGCGGAGACCGGTGTGCCCTTCACGCTCGCCTGGCAGATGCGCGTCGACCCGCAGAACCTGCGCATGAAGCAGCTCGTGACCGACGGCACGCTCGGCCGGATTCTCCAGGTCCGCCGCCGTCACGGGCTTCCCGCTCACCTGTGGGCCGGCTTTGACCGTTCCTGGCACGTGCAGCCGGAGCTCAATCGCGGCCTCTGGGCCGACGACGCCGCCCACGCGGTCGACTTCCTCTACTGGCTGCTCGGCCCGCCCCGCACCGTCATCGCCGAGATCGGCACGCTCGTGAATCCGCGCATGCCCGACGACAACGGCATCGCGCTCTTCCGCTACGCCGACGGCACCTTCGCCGAGGTCGTCTTCTCCGCCACCTGCACCGCCGCGGAAAACTCCACCGAGATCGTCGGGGAACGCGGCTGCGCCATCCAGAATTTCGGCGACGCCCCCAGCTGCAACGCCCCGCGGCCGGCCGACGCCGTCGGGCTCAAGTGGTTCGTGCGCGACGCGAAACAGTGGACCGACAGCGGACTCCCCTCGCCCGCCAACCACGGCGCCCGCATCAAGGCCCTCGCCGGCCCGCTCGCCGACTTCCTTCACGGACGCCGTCCGCCCATCGCCACCGCCGCCGAGGGCCGCGACGTGCTCCGCCTGATCCTCGCCTGCCACGAATCCGCCGCCAGCGGCCGCCGCCTCACCCTTTGAATCGTCCACCGACTCCCTCCCCATGAAACGCAAACCCAACCTCATCCTCTTCGGCATCGACAGCCTGCGCTCGGATCACATGAGCCTGCACGGCTACCCACACCTGACCACCCCCCACATCGACAAGTACGTCTCCCAGGGCGCCGTCTTCGAGCGCCAGTTCAGTCCGCACATCCCGACCACGCCCGGCTATTCTTCCATGTTCACCGGCATGGATTGCTTCGGCACCGACGTCGTCGCGCTCCGCCACGAGGGCGGCCTGGGCAAGCACGTGCGCACGCTCGCCGAGATTCTCGGCGACACCGGCTACGCCACGACCTGCGTCGGCTTCAGCCACAACCCCGCCTCGCGCGGCTTCCAGAAGTACCTCGACTTCACCGGCTGGGGTTCCTGGCAGGACGGCCGCAGTCCCAAGGCCGAAAAGCTCAACGAGGTCGCCATCCCCGAGCTCAAGCGCCTCGCCGGCGGCAAGCAGCCCTTCTTCCTCTTCATGCGGCACATGGATCCGCACTCGCCCTACCTGCCGCCCAAGCCGTACGAGCGCATGTTCTATGACGGCAACGAATTCGACCCGAAGAACAAGTCGCTCAAGCCGGTCATGGACTTCAAGCCCTTCTGCGACTACTTCGCCAGCTGGTTCCCGCCCGGCTGCACCGACAAGGACTACATCAACGCCCAGTACGACGGCGCCATCGCCTACATGGACGCCTGCATCGCGAACATCTTCGCCACCATCGCGTCGCTCGGGCTCGAGGAGGACACGCTGGTCGTGATAACGTCCGACCACGGCGAGACCCTCTACGACCATGCCTGCTGGTACGACCACCACGGCCTTTACGAGTGCACGCTGGAGGTTCCCCTCTGCTTCGTCTGGCCGGGCAAAGTCCCGGCCGGCGTGCGCGTTAAGGATTACACGCTGCAGAAAGACACGACCCCCACGATCCTCGACCTGCTGGGCGTCAAGACCGGCATCAAGTTCGACGGCCGCAGCCTGAAGCCCCGCATGGAGGGGAAGTCCTGGGTTGGCGATTCGGAGTTCTACATCACCGAGGCGACCTGGATGCGGAAGCACGGCTGGCGTACGCCCGAGTGGAAGCTGATCCAGGCCCTCGAGCCCGACTTCCACTTCAAGCCCGAGATCGAGCTCTACAACCTCGTGAAGGACCCGGAGGAGAACACCAACGTCGCGGCGAGCGAGCCCGGGGTCGTCAAGCTGCTCCAGGCGCGGATGCTCGAGCACATCGCTCGCCGCGAAAAACAGACCGGCCGGAAGAACCCAATGTACACCAACCTGAAATGGCACGGCTTCCCGCACGGCCCGTTCACGTCCTCCCAGCAGGCCTACGACGAGATGCACATCGGTTCGCCGCACGCCGCCCAGAAACTCCAGGCGCGCGAACTCCGCCGCCAGCGCGGCCAGAAGAAGCTCTGACCCACCCCATGCTTGTCACCGTCATCGGCCGGGGTCACTCCGGCACGCGGGCCATGTCGCACACGCTGTCCGCCAGCGGCGTGCACATGGGTGAACCGCTCAACGTCTCCGGCGACCTCCTGCCGCCCGAAGCCATGTACGACGCCTGCCGGGTCCTCGCCCGGCAGGTGCGATGGTCGGGCAGACTTCAGTGGGATTTCTCCGCCCTGATGCAGGGCGAGATTCCGGAGGAGTTCCGCCAGCTGATCCAGACCTACCTCAAGTCAGTCTTCGCCAGCCCGGCCGTCTACCGCGGCTGGAAGATCCCCGAGACCACCCTCGCCCTGCCGTGGATCCTGCGCCTGTTCCCGGAGGCGAAGTACATCTTCTGGATCCGCGACCCGCGCGATTGCATCCTCGGCAGCCACGTGACGGACGACCTCAAGACCTTCGGCATCGAGTATCCGCCGGTGGAGTCCGACCTCCTCCGCCGCGCCATCTCGTGGCGGTACCAGTACGACCTGGTCAAGGCGACCCGCCCGCCCGCCAACTGGATCGAGGTGCGGTTCGAGGACTTTGTCCTCCGCCAGGACGAAACCCTCGCCCGCGTCGGCGAATTCCTCGGCATCCGGCTCGCCAAGATTCCCGTCCGACCCGAGACCGTGGACCGCTGGCGCACGCATCCGCAATCGGTCACTTACGACTTCCTCGAGCCGGCCCTGCGCGCCTACGGTTACGAGGTTCCAGCCGGCACCAAAATCGAGAAAACCAATCTATGCTGAAAGTCTGCGTCATCGGAATGGGCCCGATCGGAAACCGTCACGCGAAGCTCTACCGCGAGAGCAAGCTCGCGCGCCTCGTCGGCGTCTGCGACCTCCGCGCCGACCGCGCCGAGGCCGCCGGCCAGACCCACGGCGTGCCGCATTACCGCGATGCCGCGACGATGCTGGCCGAACTGCGGCCCGACGTCGTGAGTGTCACGACCTCCGGGACCGAGAATGGCAGCGACCACTATCAACCGACACTGCAGGCCCTCGACGCCGGCGCGCATGTGCTCTGCGAGAAGCCAATCTGCAACGAGATCGCCCCCGCCGCCGAGATGGTGGCCCGGGCGAAGGCCCGGGGGCGGTGCTTTGCCGTGGACATGAACCACCGCTTCACGCCCGCCGCGCGTATGGCGAAGCGCTGGCAGGACGAGGGCCGCGTCGGCCATGTGCTGTTCCTCAACATGAGCCTGTGGATCATGAACCCGGCCGAGTCCTCGCCGTGGTTCCACATCAAGTCGCTGCACCCGCATTCGGTCGACATCCTGCGGCACTTCGGCGGCGACATCGCGGCGGTGCATTGCTTCGGCACCAAGGCCCCCGGGCGCAGCATCTGGAGCACGGCCACCTTCAATCTTCGGTTCAAGAACGGCGCCGTCGGCACGCTCACCGGCAGCTACGACATCGAGCGCGGCCATCCGATGGAGCGCTGCGAGGTCGCCGGCACCAAGGGCCGCATCGTCATCGAGGACATGTGGCGCGAAGCGACGCTCTACCCCGCCGGCGACGGCGAGAAGCGCGTCTACACCAATCCGGTCTTCGGCGGCATGCGCGACTTCGAGGACACCTTCCGCAACCGGATCGAGTCCTTCCTCGAGCAGGTCACCGCCGGTGCGACCCCCGACCAGATCGACGGCAGCGGCGCCGACGGCCTGGCCGCCCAGAAGGTCTTGGACGCCGCCGTGCGTTCGGTCGAGACAGGGAAAGTCGTCGAGGTCGACTGAGTTGTCAGGGAGGGATCCCGATACATGCCATCGGGTGCGTTCACGGGGCTCACGCGGAGGCGCGGAGATCGCTGAGTGAAAATCACTAGCACCTCCGCGCCCTCAGCGTCTCCGCGAGAGCTCAGCATTTACCCTTTTTCGAATCTCGCGCTTGACGACGTCGCCCAAAACCCAACTGTGAACCCTCCTTTTTCGCCCTCATCGTCTAGCGGCTAGGACGGGTCCCTCTCAAGGATCAAACCGGGGTTCGATTCCCCGTGAGGGCGCCATCTCCAGCGGAGAGGCAGCGACGCCGGCGCTTCGGCGAGTATGCAAACCGCTCTGTGATTGCTCCCGGCCCCGTTCGATCGCATGCTCGCGATCATGCACGATGATCGTAACGGGCCGCTGATTCGGGAATTTTTGGGCAAAAAGCGGATCGCGATTTGGGGTCTCGAAGCGGCCAAGCATGATCCCGGGCAGTGGGTCGCGAATAAGTTTCGTCGGCAGGGGACCAAGGTGATCGGTGTGAATCCCTCCTTCTCTGATGAAGTCCCGGCGGAACGGGTCTCGTCGCTCACCAAGATCGATCCACCGGTGGAAGCCGTGCTCGTCTACGTGGACCGGCCGCAGACCATGGCGGCAGTCGAGGACTGCATTGCCGCGAAGGTCCCGCTGGTCTGGCTGCACGACGCGCTCAGCCCGGGCGCGGCCACCCCCGAGGCGATCGCCCGGTTGCGCGCGGCTGGCTGCGCCGTCATCCCCGGGCTCTGCCCGATGCTTTACCTCCCGCCCGTCGATCCTGCGCACTTCTGCCTCAAGTGGGCGTTGCGTCTGACCGGCAAGGAGCGGCGGGTGGTTGAGCACGCCACCTGAAGTGGTCGCCGGGGATACGAGCGCTGCGGAAGTCAGAGATTCGATCTGACCCGCTTAAGGATCTCCTGCTGCATGGACTCCTCTCCGAACGTGCCGACACGGATTTTCAGCTTGGTGGCGTCGTCGGTCAGTTTTTCGAGGTACAACTCGATCTTCTGATCAGAAGCATTGCGGGATATAAGGGTGGCCTGCAGCGCGTCCTGCCGGTCGCTGATCTTGGCGTACTTCAGTTGCGCGATTGCCTTTTCCGCTGCGCGCACTGATTTGGCCAGATTGGCATCGAGCGTCACATCGAGATCACCGCGCATGTAGGCGACGGCGGCTCCGGCCCCGGCTCCGGCAGCCAGGGCGAGACAACCGGAGGTGAGGACGAGGACAGACAACAGGGCACCGGTGCCAAGGATCCGGGCAGTCCGGACAATAAAACGGTCAGTGGATTGATTCATGTGGAAGAGAACGTGATTGGAAGTGCGGGGTGCAAAACGGGCTCAGGACGACTTGGCCCCGCGCAGGAGACCGCCAGCCCCGATGGCCGTGGCCACGGCGCCGATGATGAGCAGCCAGATCGTCTTGTCGGTGGGTGAGCCCGTGAAGAACCGGGAGATGTCGGAGCCGATGGATTCGGACGCGTTAAGGCAGAAAACTAGCAGGACAATGCCGGTGACGAGCAGCGTAAGGGAAAGGATCTTGTTCATGATTGGGCAGGACGCCTGCCGGTTACCCGTCATGAGCGGTGGAAATTCACACCGTTGTTCATGGCTGGCTTTGGTATTCTAGAAATGCGCAGCCGATAACACGACAGGTATCGGTCATTTCGGCGACGCCCGCTTCCAACCGCTTCACGGGCCATGCCATTCGATTGATTATAGGAGAAGATCGCCCCCGGTGAGCTGCACGCCGGTAGATGACGCACCAGCTCGGCGGGGACGCATCGCCCTACCCTGAAAAAAAAGACCGGCCACACGGCCGGTCTTTTCGCTTGAAAAGGTCTCCGAAACTCAGGCGTACAGCTCGTCCGCCTTGAAGAAGCGGGCGATCTCGATCTTGGCGTTCTCGTCGCTGTCGGAGGCGTGGACGACGTTGACCATCATGTCGGTCCCGAAGTCGCCGCGGATCGTGCCCTTGGCCGCCTTGCGGGAATCCGTGGGGCCGAGCAGGTCGCGGACGCGGGCCACGATGTTGTCGCCCTGCAGCGCCATCAGGACCACCGGGGTCGACTTCATGAAGTTCTCGATCTCCGGATAGAACGGCTTGCTCGCGACATGCGCGTAGTGCTCGCGGAGGATCTCCGGGCTGAGGCGCGTCATTTTGCAGCCGATGATGGCGAAGCCGGCCTTCTCGAAGCGGGCCAGCACATCACCGACATGCTTCTGCTGCATGCAATCGGGTTTAAAGATTACGAAGGTTTTCTGCATAAAGGGGCCAACGTATATCCCGGACGGACTTTGGGAAGCCTAAGTTTTTACCACGAACGGACACGAGTATCCACGAATACGAAGGTATGACCGGATCAACCTAGGTCATTCATGCCCTTTCGTGTCTATTCGCGGTTTATAGTCCCCGACCAATTACTTGTCGCAGCGCCGGTTCGATTTCGCCCTGACGGAACTCGAAACCTGTATCCAGCAGGACCTTGGGCACCGCCCGGGTGCTGCTCAGGAGCGCCTCGTCGGCCATCTGGCCGAACAGCAAACGCAGTGCAAATGCCGGGACCGGGAACACGGTCGGACGCCGCAGCACTCGGCCCAAGGCCGTGGTGAAGTCTGCGTTGGTCACCGGCTGCGGCGCGACGGCGTTGATCGGTCCGGCGCACGCGGGGTGCGTCAGCACGTGGCCGATGGCGCCCACAAGGTCGTCCAGCGTGATCCAACTCATCCACTGGCGACCGCCGCCCAGGCGCCCGCCCACCCCGCAACGAAAGGCCGGCAACATCTTCGCCAAGGCGCCGCCGGTTGGGGTCAAGACCACCCCCGTGCGCAGCGCGATCGTTCGGATGCCCAACTGCGCCGCGGTCGCCAGCGGATCCTCCCAGGCGCGGCAAACATCCGCCAGAAATCCAGTTCCGGCCGCACTCGACTCGGTCAGCACCTCGTCACCGCGGTCACCGTAGATCCCAGTGGCCGAGGCGTTGATGAACACCGCCGGCCGGTGCGCGCTACGGCCGATGGTCGCGACCAAGGTGCGCGTGGTGTCGGTCCGACTGCGCACGATCGCCTCGCGCCGCGCCGTCGTCCAACGGCCGGCTGCGAGGTTCTCGCCGGCCAGGTTGATCACGGCATCCGCCTCGGCCAGCGCCTTCGGATCGCACTCGCCGGCGGCGGGATCCCAGCGGATCTCGTCGGGCGCTTCGGCCCTGCGTCGCACGAGCTTGAAAACGCGGTGTCCCTGGCCGACCAGCCTGGCCACCAAGGCACGCCCCACGAGGCCGGAAGCCCCGGCGACAACCACGGTCATCGGTGGGCGATTGCGTGCATCGGTCATGGTGTCGCCTCGCGCCGCAGACTCTTGAACGCCGCCAACGCTGCGTTGCGCGCCTCGCCGTGATCGACGATGGGCTGGGGATAGTTCACGCCGAGCTTCACGCCAGCCGCCGCCAGCACCTCGGCCGGCGCCTCCCACGGCCGGTGGATGAATTTCGCCGGCATCCGTGCGAGCTCCGGCACCCAGCGGCGCACGAAGTCGCCCGCGGGGTCGAACTTCTCGCCCTGCAGCACCGGCGCGAAGATGCGGAAATACGGCGCGGCATCGGCGCCGCACCCGGCGGTCCATTGCCAGCCGAGGGTGTTGTTCGCGAGATCGGCATCCACCAGCGTGTCCCAGAACCAGGCCGCGCCGTGCGTCCACGGCAGGCGCAGGTGCTTCACGAGAAACGACGCGGCGATCATGCGCACGCGGTTGTGCATCCAGCCGGTCTGCCACAGCTGGCGCATACCGGCGTCGACGATCGGATAACCCGTGAGCCCCCGCTGCCAGGCGCGGAGCCGCGCGCCCCTCGGATCGTCCGCCCAGGGGAAGCGCGCGAAATCCTCCCGGAGCGGCTGCTCCGGCGTGTGCGGAAAATGATACAGCAGGTGGTGCGCGAACTCGCGCCAGCCGACCTCGCTGAGGAACACGCGTTCGCCGTTGCTGGCCGGAAACACCCCCGTGGCCTTGGCCCGCGCCTGCAGGGCCGCCCAGATCTGGCGCGGGCTGATCTCACCGGTGTGCAGCCAAGGCGAGAGCCGCGAGGTGCCGTCCGCATCGGGAGCATTGCGCCGCTCGGCATAGGCGTCGACGGCCTCCGCTACGAATTCCTTTAGTCGCCGCTGCGCCCCGGCCTCGCCCGGCTGCCAGTGCGCGGCGAAGGCGTCCGCCCAGTCCCGCCGCGGGAGCAGATCGAAATCGGCGAGCGCCAGCGAGGCTGGCCATTGGGCCGGCGCCATCAGGGTCTTGGCGGCGAACTTAGCCGGCGCCGTGACCGGGAGCGTCAGGCAATGCCGCCAGAATGGCGTGAAGACCTGGAACGGTTTCCCCTGCTTGTTCGCCACCGCGTGCGGCTCGAAGAGGAGCGCGGCATTGCAGCTCGTCACCGCGACGCCCGCGGCGGTGAAATGGGCCTTGATCGCCTTGTCGCGCGCGATCACCGCCGGCTCGTAGCGCCGATTCCAGCAGATCGTGCCCGCGCCCGTGCTCCGCTGCAGCTCCTGCAGCACTGGCAGGGCGGCGCCGCGGGCAAGGATCAGACGCGAGCCAAGCTCGCGCAGCGCGGCGTCGAGTGCCGCCAGCGCATGGTGCAGCCACCAGCGGCTTGCCCCACCCGCCGCCCAGCGACCTTCGCCGGCGGCGTCGAGGATGTAGACCGGCACGATCGGCCCGCCGGCTGCGAGCGCCGCCAGCAGCGCGGGATTATCCTGCAGGCGCAAATCCTGGCGAAACCAGACGATGACCGGTGCGCTCACAGACTCAGAGCGAATCTTGGTAGAGCTGCTCGTACCCGGCCGCAGCCTGCGTCCAGCTGAAGTCCTTCTCCATGCCGCGCTGCTGAACGGCCGCCATGCGGGCCTTGTCGGCGTAGAGTCGCAACGAGCGCTTCAGGCCGTCCGCGAGCCCCTCCGCGGTGGGGGGGAAACTGAGGCCGGTGCCCTCGGCCGGATGCTCGTCGGCATCCGTGACCGTATCGGCGAGGCCGCCGACGCGGCTGACGAGCGGCACGGTGCCGTAGGCTTGCGAATACATCTGGTTCAGGCCGCACGGCTCGAACAGCGAGGGCATGATGAAGAAATCCGCGCCGGCCTCGATGAGGTGGCTCATCGTCTCGTCGTGCCGCGCGCACAAGGTCACGCGCTGCGGGGCGCGGACCGCCAGGGCCTGCAGGGCCTCCTCGTAACGGCGCTCGCCCGAACCAAGAAGGACGAGCCGGCAGTTCTCGCGGACGAAGAAGTCGGCGTTGGCCAGCAGCAGGTCGATGCCTTTCTGTTCCGCAAGGCGGCAGACCATGCCGTAGACGGGCCCGGCGAACTTCGGGTCGAGCCCCTGCGACTTCAGCAGCTGCGCGCGGCACACGGCCTTGCCGGCCATGTTCACCGCCGAGTAGCGCGCCGGCAGGAGCGCATCCACCGCGGGATTCCACACCGTCGTGTCGATGCCGTTGAGCAGGCCCCTGATGTCGTCGGAGCGCGTCTGCACCACGCCGTCAAGACCGCAGCCGAACTCGGGGGTCTGGATTTCTTGCGCGTAACGCGGACTGACGGTTGTCACGCGGTCGGCAAAGAGGAGACCGCCCTTCATCAGGTTGATCTGGTTGTAGTACTCGAGGCCGTCGATGTTGTTGAGCTCGTCCGGCAGGTTGGTGCGCGGGAAGACCCGCGCCGGGAAGATGCCTTGGAACGCGATGTTGTGGATTGTGAACACCGTCTTCATCGCGAGCGTCAGACCGTGGCGGCGCTCGGCGTCACGCAGGAGCAGCGGTACCAGCGATGCCTGCCAGTCGTGCGCGTGGACGACATCCGCCTGCAGGTCGGCGAGGCGGAGCGTTTCGATCACGCCCTTGGCGAAGAAGATGAAGCGGTCGGCGTTGTCCTCGTAATCGCGTTCGCCGTTGCCGTACGGATTGCGGCGGTCGTAGAATTCCTCGCGGCAGATGAGGTAGACCTTGAGGTTGGGCCGCGGCATGAACACGCGCACGTCGCCAGACATGAGCTCATTGCCAAGCTCGATGCGGATGCGGAATGCACGCGTGGCCGACTTGGCCGCGGGATGCTCGAGGGCGCTGCGGTAACCAGGCAAAAAGACCGCGATTTCGTGGCCGCGATCGGCGAGCGTACCCGCCAAAGAAGCCACCGCATCCGCCAACCCGCCAGTCTTCATGTAGGGGAACAATTCGCTGGCGATGTGGACGATTTTCATCGCGCCAAGGTAGGCCAACATCTTTCGTCAGTCCAATCCCAAAGCTCGGCCTGCGCGCCGCGCCACGGGAATTTTACATGAACCTCCGTGACCGTTTGCTCGCCCAGTTGCGAGCCCCCGACTATTCTCCGCAAAGCGAATCCGAACTCGCCCGCGCCCTCGGCCTGAACAAGAAGCAGCGTGCCATGCTCGCCCACGAGGCGCGCCGCCTGCTCGCCAGCGGTCTGGTGCGCCGCCTCAAGGGCGACCGCTATCAGCTGCGCGCCGAAAGCCACCCGCCCGCGAGGGAAAAAGCCGCCCCAGCGCGGCCGATCTTCGCTCCGGCCCACCGCCACGTCGCGCCTGAAACCCCCGTCGCGCCCAAGCTCGATTCCGACGAGCACGTCGGCCGCATCCAGTTCCGCGCCGGCGGCTCCGCCTTCGTCGTGCTCGAGGATTCCGAGGGCGATCCCGGCGATCCGCGCCAGCCCGCCCTGCAAGTCTTCCCCGAGGAAACATTGACGGCGCTCCCCGGTGATCGGGTCGCTGTGCGCATCTTCCACGGTCGCCGCGGCCGCAAGCCCGGCGAAAAGATCGGCCAGGTCACGCGCGTGCTTGAGCGCGGCCGCGGCACGATCGTCGGCAACCTCCAGCGTACCGGCCGCCACTGGGCCGTCCAGGCCGACGATCCCCGCTTCCCGGTCGAGATCCAGGTCGAGGATCCCGCGCGGTCCGAGCTGAAGCCCGTGCCCCAGCCCGGCGACAAGGTCGTTGTCACCCTCGACGCCTGGCGCAGCCGCCACGACTCGCTCACCGGCCGCCTCTCCGCCCGCCTCGGCCGCACCCACGAGCCGCGCGCCGAACTCCTCGGCCTCTACGAGAAGTACAACCTCGCCACCGAGTTCCCCGCCGAGGTCGAGCGCGAGGCCGCCGCCCTGCCCGAACGCGTCAATCCCAGCGACCGCGCCAACCGCCTCGACTACCGCGACGTCCCCACGTTCACGATCGATCCCGACGATGCGAAGGACTTCGACGACGCCCTCTCCTACGAGACGCTCGACGACGGCGAGGTGCGCATCGGCGTGCACATCGCCGACGTCTCAGCCTATGTCCGCCCCGGCTCCGCCCTCGACCGCGAGGCCCAGCGCCGCGGCAATTCCACGTACCTCGTCGGCACGGTGATCCCGATGCTGCCGGAGAAGCTGTCCAACGGCCTCTGCTCCCTCGTCGAGGCGCAGGACCGCCTGACCAAGGCCGTCTTCCTGACGTTCAACAAGCAGGGCGTCCTCCGGCACACCGCCTACGCCAACACCGTCATCCGCAGCCGCAAGCGCCTCACCTACCGCCAGGCCTTCGCCCTGCTCAACGAGCACGACCTCGACAAGATCCGCGCCCTGCCCCTGCCGCCCAAGCACCAGACCGGCTCCACCGGTCGCGCCCTCAGCAGCCTGACCGACGCCGAGCTCGTCGACCTGCAGTCGTGGATCCGCGCCCTCTGGCGCATCGCCCTGCGCCTGCGCCGCGCCCGCATGGAGCACGGCAGCCTCGACCTCGACATGCCCGAGACGAAGATCTTCGTCGACGCCGAGGGCTACGCCGACCGCCTCGAGAAGATCGTCAACG
>CAYHEW010000031.1:0-51664 GCA_964355715.1 uncultured Opitutaceae bacterium
CCGTCTTCCAGCTCACCTCGCTCGGCATCGGCCAGAGCACCACCGTCGGCATCGGCGGCGACCCGGTCAATGGCACCTCGCACCTCGACGTCATCAAACTCTTCAACGCCGACCCCGACACGCACGGCATCATCATGATCGGCGAGATCGGCGGCAACGCCGAGGTCGAGGCCGCGCGCTGGATCAAGGCCAACTGCAAGAAGCCCGTCGCGGGCTTCATCGCCGGCGCCACCGCACCCGCGGGCCGCCGCATGGGCCACGCCGGCGCAATCGTCGGCGGCGCCGAGGATACCGCCGCCGCCAAAATCGCCGTCTTCAAGGAGTGTGGCATCGAGGTCGCCGTCACTCCCTCCGACATGGCCGACGCCCTCCTCCGGGCCGCCAAGGCCAAGGGCGTGAAGCTGAGCTGAGCCGGGCAAGGCCACCCCCCAATCTATCGAGGGCGCACGGTCACGTGCGCCCTCTTTTCTTTTTTTGCGGCAGGGCAGGCCAATCCGACCTCGCGTCGAGGAACCGTGACCAAACGACGGGAGGCGTATCCGGCCGCCTCCACCCGTGGCGAGCAGGCTAGGTACATTCCGGCAGATGTCCGAAGAAATTCCGTGAATCGATCTTGCGCGATCGTCGCGGAGAAATTTCCTGAAGCGCCGTTAAGTCCAACCCCCATAACACAACACACCACCACACCATGATCGCACGATACCTCCGCAGCCTGGCTAGTCTTTTCGCCATTACCGTGGCACTTAGCCCGGCCCTGCTCGCCCAGACGTTTGTCGGCTCCGATAACTTCGACAGCGGTGCCACCTCGAAATGGGACTACGTCTATCGCCTGAACAGCGCCACGGACGGCAGCCTGGCCTTCAGCAACAGCCGCCTCGATTACACCACTTCGGTGACCGGCACGGCCAATCAATACAGGCTCTGGGATAGCGACGGTACCGCCAACGCGTACGTCACCGCCACCAGCTTCACCACGAGTTGGGTCATGCAATTCACCGCGACCAATATGCTGGCGAACCCAGGCGGAAGCAACTACGCGAATATCGGACTGCAGGTTTACGACGATGGAAACGAGTATTTCGCTTTGATGCTCGGTTCCACCTCAAGCGGTTTTAACATTCGCTCCGAGGGCACCGGTACGACCGCGACCGTCCTCTCGACTGCCGACAGCTCGGACGTGACCCTGCGGCTCGCCTGGAACGCAGGTACCCAGGTGCTTTCCGCCTCGTACAGTCTTGACGGCAGCTCGTTCAACTCCGTGTCCACCTTCAATCCGATCACGGGATGGACCAGCGCCACCAAGGACGATGGTTTCAATTTCGGTGTCTTCGGCACCAGCGTCCTCTCCAGCGGAACCATCGCCAGCGGCATCGTCTATGCCGACAACTTCAGCGTCTCCGCCGTACCCGAGCCGTCGACCTATGCCGCCATCGCGGGCGTGATGGCCCTCGGCGTGGCCGCTTGGCACCGCCGCCGCGCCGCCAAGAGCTGAAAGGCGCACCCACCCGGTCGCCTTGATGACTCCCCTATTAGCTAAGGGAATCACCCGAGGCAAAAAGTGCAAAAAATGCTCGACTCCCTGATGACGGGGTCCACCGTTGGCCCTGCATCAGGAACGAGTCGGCCCTAAAAAAGCCGGCTCCGCCAACCGGGCCGGGAGCGGCCACGGTGGATCGGGGGAAACCCCGGATGTGCGTCACCCGCAAGGGGGGCGAACCAGCAACGCTCCCGAAGACGAGACCGACCTGATGCCCAGGTCGGTTTTTTGTTTTCAACCCTGCTGCGCGATAACTCCAACCACGAACTATCACGCAACATGTCAGCCATCACCAAACTCCCCGGTATCCGGGTCCGTCCGGACAACGCCAACCACCACCTGTGGAACAACCACGGCACGTGGTTCCTGCACTATACCGTGCACCCCACGTCCTTCACCAAGGAGCGCATCCGTCGCTCCCTCGGGACCAAGGACGTGAAGGTCGCGCGGGATCGCCGCGACACGTTCTTCAACCATCTCGCCAGCGAAGCGGCCAAGGCCGCCGCGGCCCGCAAAGCCACCGCCGCATGACCGCGCCCAGCCGTGTGCTGCGCTTCCGGCCCGCCGGAAGCGAATCCTGCACGCTGCCCGGTGCCCGCCGACTGATCGACGTCTACCTGGACGACGATCGCACTCCCGTCGGCAGCATCGTGCGCCTCGACCCCGAGGCCGGCGCGCCCACCCGCTGGGCCTTTGTGCTCAGCGACGGTCGCGCCACGGGACTGCAAAGCACGCACTCCCGCCAGGACCTCGAGATCGCCGTTCAGGAATTCTACTTCCACGACCTGACCCACGACGGCCGTCAGACGGCCTGAGGGGGAGTCCCTGAATTCCAGTCGCAGTAGGCCGCGAGCTCGCTCGCGCTCGTTTGGCATGCGCCTACCCAACCAGCGCCCGCAAGCGGGCTGCCTACCGTAGCCTTCCCCCTCGGGCGAATTTCGCTCAAGCTGCCGGCCTTCCATGTCCCCTGCGCCCCTCACCCTCGCCGCCGTCGGTTGCGGCTCCCGCGTCCAAGTCTACAGCGCCCTCGCCGCCGCCATGCCGGATCGCTACCGCGTGGTCGCCGCCGCCGATCCGATCCCCGATCGTCTCGAGCGCGTGCGCCAGCTCTCGAAGAACCCCGGCCTGCGCACCTTCGCCTCTGATCGCGAACTCTTCGCCGCCGGCAGGCTCGCCGATGTCCTCATGATCGGCACCCAGGACCCGGATCACGTCGGGCCCTGCATCGCCGCGATGGAACTCGGCTACGATGTCCTCCTCGAGAAACCCATCGCCCCGCAGTTCGACGAGGTTCAGCGCCTTGAAGCCATCGCCAACCGCCTCGGCCGACGCGTGCTCATCTGCCACGTCCTCCGCTACACGACGTTCTACTCGAAGATCAAGGACCTGATCGTCGCCGGCGAACTCGGCGACCTGATTGCCGTCAACGCCACCGAGGGCGTCGGCCTGTTCCATCAGGCGCACTCCTTCGTCCGCGGCCACTGGGCGGTCACCGGTCGCTGCTCGCCGATGATCATCTCCAAGTCGTGCCACGATCTGGACATCCTGTCCTGGCTCGTCGATGCCCCCTGCGAAGCCGTGTCGAGTTTCGGCTCCACCTCCTATTTCAACGCCGCGCACGCCCCCGCTGGAGCGCCGGCGCGGTGCACCGACGGCTGCCCGGTCGCCGCCACCTGCCCCTACGACGCCCACCGCTACCTTGGCGACCAGCGCGGCTGGCTGCACTGGGTCTACGACCGCGACGACGTCGCGACCGACGACGAGATCAAGGCCTGGCTCGCCACGAGCAAGTGGGGGCGCTGCGTATACCATTGCGACAACACCGCCGTGGACCGGCAATCGGTGAACCTCCACTTTGCCAACCACGTCACCGCGACGTTCACGATGACCGCCTTCAGCGAGGGCCGCGAACTCGAGATTCGCGGCACGCGCGGGATCCTGCAGGCCGGCGAAGCGATCCGCCGGCTCACGGGCCACGACATCGCCATCACCGATCACGCGACGAAACAGGTCACCTGGCACGACGTTCCCGTGCTCGAAGGCGAATTCGCCGGCCACTGGGGCGGCGACCGCGGGTTGATGGACCTCATGGACCAGGAACTTCGCCGCCCGAACCCAGCCGACATGCGTTCGTCGCTGCAGCGCTCGGTCGAGAGTCACGCCATCGGCTTTGCCGCCGAGGAATCGCGCCTGACCGGGCAGACCATCCGCCTCGACGAATTCCGGAAGCAGCACCGGTAGGCTGCGAGCTTGCTCGCGCTTGAACGGCGTGCGCATGCCCAACGAGCGCCCGCAAGCGGGCTGCCTACCGTCGCCGCATTTGCGCAATTGCTTCTTACGGGATCCGCAGCGGCTGGCCCGGGCGCAGCGCGTTTGCGCCGGCCAGCGTGTCGCGGTTGGCGTCGTAGATTTCCTGCCAGCGGTTCGGCGTGCCGTAGTAGCGCAGGCTGATGCGCGAAAGTGAATCGCCGTCGACCACGATGTGCGTGCGGGCCTGCGGTGTCGCTGGCGAGGCGGCCGGTTCCGGACTCGGTCCCACCGGGCGGACCGGGGCCACCGTGCTGCCGGCGCCGGGGTTCATCAGGCGCGCGGCCGACGCAATCTGATCCAGGGTACCCTGAGCCTGGCGAAGCCGGGCGCTGATCGCGGCATTTTCCTGCTGCAGGGCCGCGATGCGGCCGGTGCGGTCGCGCTCGATGGCCTGCATGGTCTCGTTGAGCCGGGCGTTCTCGGCGCGGAGAGCGGCGACGTCGCGCTGGGCGGCGGCCAGCTGCGTCGTCACGTTGCCGAGACTCGCGGCGCGGGCCTCAGCCTCCTGGCGCGCCTGCTCGGCCAGGCCGAGCCGGGCGCTGTCGCTCCGCAGCGCGTCAACTTGGGCCGTGAGGGTCTTCACCTGCGCTTGCAGCTGCTCGTTGACCGCCGCGAAATCGTTCGCGTCGGCCTTCTGGATCTCACCAATTCGTTCGGCGGCGGCCAGTCGGTCACGCAATGCGGTCAGGTCGGCCTGGCTGCGGTCGGCCTGCTGCTTCAACTGCGCCAGCTGGGTTTCGAGGTTCGTCTTGTCGCGCGCGAGCCGGTCGTTGAGCCCGGTGAGCTCGGCGACGGTGGAGCTCTGCTTGTCGGTGGCGTGATCGGATTCGGCGAGCTTGGACTGCAGCGCCGCGAGTTCGGCCTGCGCGCTCTGGGCCTGGTTGCGCGCCAGATCGCCCTCCTGCTTGAGCTGAGTCAACCGGCGCTCCGCGTCGGCCAGCTTGGCGAACATGTCGTCCACCTGCGTCCGCAGGCCGTTGCGCTCCTGGGTCAGCTTGTCGGCCGTCGCGTTCAGCTCGCGCACCTTGGCATTGAGCAGTTCGGATTCCTGCGTGCGCACCGGCTGGGAGTCGTTGGAGTTGAGCAGCGCCCGGTTGGCCTCGGCGAGGGCGCGGTTGGCTTCGCGGGCGAGCTGAAGCTGGCCGGCGAGCCGCGCGAACTCCTCGGCGGAATTCTTCTGGTCCTGCTGGTTCTGCGCCTCGAGCATCTTCACCCGATCCTGCAGCGTTTGCATCTCGAGCTGCATGGCCGTCGCATCGGGCACCGCGCGGGCGGCCGTAGCCTGGGCCGCGAGGGCGGCCGCCGTGGATTGCTTCGCCACCTCGAGATCCTGCTGCAGGGAGGTGACCTGGCCGGAAAGCTCGTTGATGCGCCGATCCTTGCCTTCGAGCGTCTGCGCGGCCGCGTCCAGCTGGGCGGTCAGTTGCTCGACATCCTTGCCCGGCTCGGCCTTCGCCGGCGCGGCGGCCAGCTGGCGATTCTCGCGGGTGAGGCGATCCACTTCGGCCAGGAGTTCGGTGGTCCGCGCCTGCCACTGGGCACTGCTCTGCTCGGTCCGCTTGAGCGAATCCTTGGTCTCGGCCGCTTCCGTGGCGAGGCGCTGCCGGTCGCGCTGGGCCCGCGCCGCCTCATCCTTGGCCACGGCGAGCTCCGCGCGCAGGTCGGTCAGCTCCTGCCCTTGGTCGGGCGCAGCCGGACGATTCTGCAGGGCCGCCACTTGCGACTGGAGTGTGCCGATCTGGGTGAGCAGTTCGGTGTTTTCCGCCTCACGGTTGCGCACGGTCTGGGCGGCGACGTCCGCCGCCTGGCGGGCCTCCGCCAACCGGGCGCGGGTCGCGGCAAGGTCGGCGACAGTCTGGGTGAATTCGGCATTGTCGGTCGCCGGCTTGGTCGCGGCGGCCTCGCTCAGGCGCTGCTGCAAGGTGGCGTTCTCGCCGCGAATGGCCTCGAGCTGGCGGGTGACGTCGGCCAGCTGATTCTGCAGGCGGCTGACCGCCACGGAGCTGCGCCCCTGCACGGCCTGGGCCTCGACGCGGATCTCCTCGGTCTCGCGCCGGGACGAAACCAGCTGGGCCGTCGTCTCGTCGAGGCTGGCCTGCGCCGCGGCAAGCTCGGCGGCGAGCCGGCGGCTCTCCGCGCTGCCCTGGGTTTCGGCTGAGCCGCGCGCCGCGGTGGCCGCGGCCAATTGCTGCTCCGTCGCCGCCAACGCGCTGCGGGCCTGCTCGAGGCTCGCAGCCTGCGTCTGCACTTCGCGACGAAGCGACTGGACTTCGCTTTCGGCCGTCGCGAGGCGCTCGGCGATGGCCGGATCGCTCGCGGGCCGCGCCGCGAGGCGGGCATTCTCATCGGTCAATTGACGATTGGCCGTCTGGGCGGCCTCAAGCTGCACCTGCAGCGCGGCGAGCTGCGCGGAGGCCTCCGTAGCCGGCGCTTCCGTTGACGAAGGCGCCGCACCGGCGGCCCGATCCTCGGCGCGACGCAGGCGACGCGCCAGGTTGCTGAGCTCGATGGTGGCGCGCTTGACCTCGTCGTTGAGCCGCTGGTTCTCCGCCCGCAGGCGGTTCAGGTTCTCGTCCGTGCTCTCCGGGGCCGTGGCCACAGCCGGGGCCGCGGCCGAGCGGGCGGACTGGAGCTGGGCGGCGAAATCGCGATTCTGGGTAGCCAGCGCCTCCTTCTCATCGCGCAGGGCCGCGGTTTCCTTGGTGAGGCGCTCCACCTGCTCGCGCAATCCGGCCACGGCTGGATCGGCGGCCGCTGGGCGGGTGGCAAGGCGGGCCTGCTCGGCCTGCAGCCGGGTCATCTTCTCGGTGGCCAGGCGCAGTTCCTCGCGGCTCTGCGCCAGCTGACCGGTGAGATTGGCGTTGGTGAGGCGCAGCGCGTTGCGCTCGGCTTCGAGTTGCGCCTGCGCCGCGGGCGCGGCCTGGGCGGCGGCGGCCACCTGGTTCAGGCGCTGTTCGATCACGACTCGCTCCTGTTGCAGTGCCTGCAGAGCGGAAGCGAGGCGGTCGTTTTCGCCGCGCAGGCGTTCGAGGTCGGCTTCGGCCGCTTGCAGGCGGGAAGCCAGGGCGGCTTGGGCCACGCCCGTGTCGGCCGCAGGGGCCGGCGGCTGCACTGGGGCGGGGGCAGGCGCCGCCGGCGAAGTTGCAGCCAAGGCCGGGGCCGCGGCCTGGCCGGCAAGCTGTGAGCGGACGATGGTGTAGCGGCTGCGCGCCGCGGCCAGTTGGTCCGGGGCGAGCCGGCCGGCCACGAGGTCGCGCCCGACCGGGTTCACGCCGTTGTCAGCCGCGAGCGCGAGCCAGGCGTAGGCCTCGATCAGGTTAGGCACGAGGCCGCCGCGGCCTTCGGCCAGCATGATGCCGTAATTGTTCTGCGCCGGACCAAAACCCTGTTCGGCCGCAATGCGATAGAGCTGGGCGGCCGAGACCTCGTCGACGGCCGCGCCCCGGCCTTCCTCGAGCATGAGCGCAAGGTTGTAGCGGGCGCGGGCGTAGCCCTGTTCCGAGGCGGAACGGTACCACTTGACGGCCAGGGCCTCGTCCTTGCTCAGGCCGCGGCCGAGTTCATAGGCGAGGCCCAGGTTGTACTGCGCCTCCGGCACGTTGCGTTCGGCGGCCTGGCGGAACCAGATGGCGGCCTCGAAATAGTCCTGCGCCGTGCCGACGCCATTGGCGTACATGTTGCCGACATTGAACTGGGCGGGGGCGAAGCCCGACTCGGCGGCCTTGAGATAAAAGGCAAAGGCGGCCTCAAGGTCGCGGGCAGTGCCACGGCCCAGTTCGTGCATCATGCCGAGATTGAAGTTCGCCGGGGCATGGCCGCGTTCGGCGGCGAGCCGGTAGAGGCGCATGGCCTCGGTGTCACTCTGCGGCAAACCTTGTCCGTTGGCCGCCAGGTTGCCGAGGGTGTTGAGCGCATCGGCATCACCTGCCTCCGCCCGGGCGCGGATGGCCGCCAGGTCGAACTGCGCCGCCACGGGCACCACGCCCGGCCCCAAGGCCAGCAGCGCCGCCATCAGGAGCGTGCGTGCGCGCGGGGAAAGGAGTTGATTCCGAATCGGAACGGCGGAGTTACGCACGGATTTCGTTTAAGGAGAAAACCCTAGTAGGGAGCAAGGCCGCATCTTGCATACCGTGGATGATTTTCTTGTCGGGCGGACAGAAGGTCGCGAGGGCGCCGGCGAGCTCGGCCTTGCCGTCGCGGACGAAGAAATAGGGACAGAGACGGAGGCGCCCCGCCTTCGCCGAGCCTACGGCGGGCAGGCCCTCTGTTGCGGGTGCGGCCACGGTTGGCGTCTCGTAGACGGGGTGCGTGATTCGCTTGGGTTTGCGGTAGGATTGGAGGAGGTGGAGGTTGGTTGGGGCGAGGGCGATGGCGTTATCGACGCCGGCCTGCCATTCCTCGCGGGAGCAATCGCTGCCGAGGACGACACTGCGCGCGCCCCAGGCGGTCTCGTGATAACCGCTGATCTTGATGATGAGGTCGCGTTCCTTCTGCGATGCGCCGATGAGGTCGCGCCAGTCGTTGAGCTGGCGGCCGCCGACCTTGGGCCCATCGAGCACGGCGCCCGGCGGGAGCGGCGCGGGGTCCATGATCCACGAGTGCGGGATGATCCGGCGCAGGAGCTTCAGGCTGCGGGCGGAGAGGTTCTCGAGCCAGAAATCCTGCAGCAGGTGGTGATGGAAGAGCGCCAGCGAGACCTTCTCCTCCTGGAACGGCCGCAGCGGCGGCGCGAGCGCGACTTCGCCAGCCTGCCAAGCCTCGAGGATGTAGCGCAGGGAGGCGATATTGGGCAGGTCGAAGAGCTCGAAGAACCGGTAGATGATGTCGACCTTCTCCGGGTTGCCATCGTGGTCGATGAAGAGCGAGTTCTCCAACGGGAACAGCCCCTCGGGCCGCACGCAGAACACGCGCTTGCCGAGGAGCTGCAACTGGTGCGCGAGCCATTCCATCTCGGGTCGGTAGGTCGCGGCCTCCTCGCTCACGACGAGGGCGATGAGCGGATTGCCGAGGTCGGGCCGGAGGGCGGCGAGCGCGGCGTGGAAGCCGGTGATCATCCGGTCGCCGTGGCCGATGATGCCGGCCTGGCCGTCGTAGAGCCGGTTGAGAAACGCGGTCAGGCCGATGCCGCCGGGGACCGAGTCGAGTTCGGTCAGGGCGAAACCATCGTCGGTCAGCAGGAGGTCCGGCCGCAGCACAGGCGGCACGGTGCCGCGGTTGCGGGGATCGCGCGCATGGGCGATGAGCTCGGCGGGTTTGCCGCGGTCGAGGTACTCGGCGACCCAAGGGGCGAGCAGCGGCTTGTTGCGCAGGAGGTTGCGGCCGCCGACCGACCGCACGTAGAGGGTCTCGAGCGCCTGGTGGAATTCGAGGCAGGCCGCGCCGATCGCGGCGAGTTCCTCCGCCTGTTCTGGCGTGATCGTCCAGGCCGCCGGCGACAGCTGCCACGTCTTCGCCTCGAACAACGGCTGGGCGTCGAGGGCGGCGCGGATGGAGGCGTAGGGCAGGTCGGACATGAAAAGATGAAGACTGAAGGCCGAAGGGGTGAAATTGCGAATCAGAATACGCAAACAATCCCCTCGCTCACGCTCGTGACACTCACGTTGGCGTCAGAAACTTGAGCGTTCAGCGTTCACCCGCGCCCGGCGCGGGCGCCGGTTCACTCATCATCCATCTGGATATCCTTGTTGCGGTGGCGCGGGCAGCCGGCACGGAGCCAGGCGTTGACGAAGCGATCAATGTCGCCGTCCAACACGCCCTGCGTGTCGCTGGTGCTCACGCCGGTGCGGAGGTCCTTCACCATCTGGTAGGGCTGCAGGACGTAGCTGCGGATCTGGCTGCCCCACCCGATCTCGCCCTTTTCGCCGTAGAATTTTTCCATCTCACTGCGCTGCTCATCGAGTTTCTTCTCGTAGAGGCGTGCCTTGAGGACGTTCAACGCGCTGGCGCGGTTCTTGATCTGGGAACGCTCGTTCTGGCAGACGACCACGATGCCGGAGGGGATGTGGGTGAGGCGGACGGCGGAGTCGGTCGTGTTGACGCCCTGGCCGCCCTTGCCGGAGGAACGGTACACGTCGACGCGGATCTCGCTGTCGGGGATCTCGATGTTGATGTCCTCGTTGATCTCGGCGATCACGTCCACCGCGCAGAACGAGGTGTGGCGGCGCTTGTTGGCGTCAAACGGGCTGATGCGCACGAGGCGGTGCACGCCGCGCTCGGCCTTGGCGTAGCCGTAGGCGTTCTCACCCTTGATAAGGATGGTGGCCTTGCTGATGCCGGCCTGGTCGCCGGCCTGAACATCCTGCAGCTCCACGGTGAAGCCGCGGCGCTCGGCCCAGCGGTTGTACATGCGGAAGAGCATGTCGGCCCAGTCGTTGGACTCGGTGCCGCCGGCGCCGGCCTGGATGGAGAAGATGGCGTTGTTGCGGTCGAACTGGCCGGTGAGGAACGAGGCGATCTCAAGCGCGTCGAGCTCGGTGACCATGCCGGCCACGGTCTCGTTGAGTTCCTTGGCGTAGGTCTCGAGTTCGGCCCCGCTGGCGGCCTCGACGAGCTCGACCATGACGCCGAGGTCCTCGACCCGCCGGTGGAAGGCGACGACGGGCAGGACGGCCTTCTTCAGGCCGTTGAGCTTGGCGATGTGCTTCTGCGCGCGCTCGTTGTTGTTCCAGAAATCCGGAGCGCCCTGCTGGGCGTCCATGGCCTCGATCTCACGCTGCTTTTGTTCGCAGTCAAAGAAACCTCCACAAGTGGCCGGCGCGTTTCTTGATGTTCTCGATGTGGCTGAAGGTCTCGGGTGCGATCATGGCGGGGGGCAATGGCCGCAAAGTCCGGCAGGGGGTGCAAGCGGGAATTCGCGCTACGCCCGCAGCGTCCCGGCGGCCGATTCAGCCAGGAAGCTCGCGTAAGTCGCGGCTACGCCCTCGCGGAGGGCGGTGCGGGCCTTCCAGCCGAGGGCGGTGAGCTTGCTGACATCCATCAGCTTGCGCGGGGTACCGTCGGGCTTGGTGGCGTCCCAGACGATGCGGCCCGTGTAGCCGACGGCGGCAGCAACGATCTCGGTGAGCTCGCGGATCGTGACGTCGGTGCCGGTGCCCACGTTGATGAGATCGGGCGGGTTCGGCAGGCCTAGCAAAAAGGCGCAGGCGTCGGCGAGGTCGTCGACGTGCAGGAACTCGCGCCGCGGCGAACCGGTGCCCCAGGCCGCGACCTCGGGGCGGCCGGCGACCCTGGCCTCGTGGAACTTGCGGATGAGGGCCGGCAGGACGTGGGAATTCTGAAGGTGGTAGTTGTCGCCCGGACCGTAGAGGTTCGTGGGCATGGCCGAGTGGTAGCAGACGCCATGCTGCCGCCGGTAGAACTCGCAGAGCTTGAGGCCCGCGATCTTCGCGATGGCGTAGGCCTCGTTGGTGGGCTCAAGCGGACCCGTCAGCAGGCAGTCCTCCGGCATCGGCTGCGGTGCGTGCTTCGGGTAAATGCACGAACTGCCGAGGAAGAGCAGGCGCGGCACGCCGGCGGCGTAAGCCCCGTGGATGCAATTCGCCGCCATGATGAGGTTCGCGTAGATGAAGTCCGCCGGATAGGTATTGTTGGCGTGGATTCCGCCGACCTTGGCCGCCGCGATGATGGCGACGTCGGGTTTCTCGGCGGCAAAGAACGCGTTGACCGCCGCCTGGTCGGTCAGGTCGAGCTCGCGCCGGCTGCGCAACACCAGTTGAACGCCGGCCTCGGCGCTGAACCGCCGCACCAGCGCCCCACCGACCATCCCGTTATGCCCTGCGATGAATAGCTTCAAGGAGCGCGCCTCACGGCTTCGGCAGGTTGGCGATCTGGGCCTCGCGTTTGGCGAGCTCGAGGTCGGCGTCGGTCATGATCTTCACGAGCTCCTTGAACTTCACCTTGGGTTCCCAGCCGAGTTGCTTCTTGGCCTTGGCCGGGTTGCCGATGAGGAGTTCGACTTCGGCCGGGCGCTCGTAGCGGGCGTCGTGCTTGACGTATTTCTGCCAATCGAGGTCGAGCAGGCCGAACGTTTCCTCGATGAATTCCTTCACGGAATGGGTCTCGTTGGTGGCGACCACGTAGTCGTCGGGTCTGTCCTGCTGGAGCATGACCCACATCATCTCGACGTACTCCTTGGCGTAGCCCCAGTCGCGCTTGGCATCGAGGTTGCCCATGTAGAGCGCGTCCTGAAGGCCCATCTTGATGCGGGTGGCGGCGCGGGTGATCTTGCGGGTGACGAAGGTCTCGCCGCGACGCGGGCTCTCGTGGTTGAAGAGGATGCCGTTGGAGGCATGGAGATTGTAGCTCTCGCGGTAGTTCACCGTGAGCCAGTAGGCGTAGACCTTGGCGCAGCCGTAGGGCGAACGCGGCCAGAACGGCGTGGTCTCGACCTGCGGGACTTCCTGGACCTTGCCGAACATCTCGGACGACGAGGCCTGGTAGAACCGGCACTTTTTCACGAGGCCGGCCTCGCGGATGGCCTCGAGGATGCGCTGTGCGCCGAGGCCGTCGACGTCGCCGGTGTACTCCGGGATGTCGAAGGACACGCGCACGTGGGACTGCGCGCCGAGGTTGTAGATCTCGTCGGGCTGGAGCTCGTAAAGGAGCTTCACCATCTGCACCGAGTCGGCGAGGTCGCCGTAGTGGAGAAACAGGTGCACGCCGTTGACGTGCGGATCGCGGTAAAGGTGATCGATGCGGGCCGTGTTGAAGGTCGAGGCGCGCCGGATGACGCCATGCACCTCGTAGCCCTTGGCGAGCAACAGCTCGGCCAGATAAGAACCGTCCTGACCGGTGATGCCGGTGATGAGTGCTTTCTTCATTTGCGATTGAACTGAGACAAATGCCCCTGACGCCGACAAGCCCTGAAAAATCAGGTGATCACCCCGAGGTCAGTCTGCGCTCAGACGTGCGGCTAATTCCACCAACTGCTTCGCCACAGCCTCCACCGACCGGCGCGGGCGCGCCTCGATCAGCTGGCCCTCGGCGTCGAAAGCCTTGTCCGCGTGCGGCAGCAGGCATTGGGCCGGCACGACGTGACAGCCCAGATGCAGGAGGAGATGGCGCACGTGGGCCATCGAGCGGGCCCCGCCGAGAGCGCCGGGCGACGCCGACACCACGGCGGCAACCTTGCCGGTGAACGGGTTGCCATCGGCGCGGCTGATCCAGTCGATCGTGTTCTTGAGCAGCGGCGTCATGAACGAGTTGTACTCGGGCGAGGCGATGAGCAAACCCGCGTGGGCATTCACGAGTTCGATCAGTTTCACCGCGGCGGGCGGCAGGCCTTGGGCGTCCTCCAAGTCGCCATGGTAGAGCGGAAGCGCAAAGTCGTTGAGGTCCAGCAGCGTGACGTCGCCGCCAGCCGCCCGGGTGGCGGCGACGGCCGCGGCCAGGAGCTTGCGGTTGAGCGACTCCCGCCGGGCGCTGCCGGCGAAGGCAAGGATGCGGGGTGTGGTTGGGGTTGGGTTCGGCATGCCTACAAGCAATCCCGCGGTGTCCCTGGCGCAAGCCTGAGGGTGGTCCGCCCACATCCGGAGCAATTTTCCCAAGATCCGGGGAACCCCGAAACGGCCCCAAGGTCGACGGGGCGCCATGAAATTCCCCCTTTTGGCCGCCTTGACGCTGGTTTCCACGCTTGCCGCCCTGCCCCTGCAGGCCGGGCTGAAGGAGGCCGCGATGGCCTTGCCGGCCGAACTGGCCTCGGCCCCGCGCCTGTCCGTGCAGGGTCGCCAGGGCTGGAAGCTCACGGAGCGCCTCGCCTTTGGCGAATTCACCGTGACCGATGTCCAGCGCTCGCTCACGAAGGGCAGCGACCTGCAGATCCTGTTCTACGAGGGCAGCAAGCGGCGGCAGACCTTCGGGTTTGCCCTCAACGAATCCGGCCGGCCCCTCGGACGCGGCGCCGCGGCGACCAACCTGCACCGTCGCGCGCTCGAGTCCGACGACGGTTTCGCGATCGAGCTGCGCAATCGCTCCGGCTTCTCGGCACGTCTCGTCCCGACCGCGACGCCCCTTGCCGAGTGGACGCTTGAACTGGCCGAAAAGCGTGAAAAGCCACTCGAGGGCACGCTGCGCCAGGGCGCCCGCACGATTGCCGTGAGCGGCACGAACCGCCTCGCCGGGACACGATTCCCGCTCGGCGAGACGTCCGGCTATGTATTCACGCTGAACCACCGACCCATCGCCGCCGTCGAGGTCATCAACCAGGGGGCGGTGTGGCTGGCCGCGGACCTCGCGCCGGACGTGCGGGTCGCCGTGGCGCATGCGGCCGCCGCGCTCCTGCTGTTCGAGGAGCTGCGGGCCACGCTGCCGGAGTGATCAACCCAGCGACTTGAGCAGACGCTCGAGCTCGGTGCGCTTGGCCTGCTGGTCGGCGAGCTGCTTGCGGGCGCCGGCGATGACGGCGGGCGGGGCCTTGCTCACGAAGGCCTCGTTGCCGAGGCGTGCCTCGGTGCCCGCGATGTGCTTCGCCAGGGCCTCGATTTCCTTCGCGAGACGGGTCTTTTCGGCCGCCACCTCAGCGGCCTTGAGCTGGCGGATGAGATTCCAGGAACCGTGGGCCGTGACGCAGACCGCGGCCTCGGGCGACATGACGCCGCGCGTGATGCTGGCCGCGCCCACCATGCGCTTCAGCTTGGCCAGGTTGGCGGCGACGATCTCCCATTGCCGATCGGTGCACTCGACGACGAACTCGCAGTCCTTCTTCGCCGCTTCACCCTGCTCCGCTTTCATGGCCCGCAGGAGGGAAACGGTCTGCTTGATCTGGGCCACCTCGGCCGCGGCATCCAGGTTGAGATGGAGGCCGTGGAGCACGCCGGCATTGGCGAGGCCCGACGCGTCGTCGTATCCGGCCTGGCTGATGAAGCTGCCCTCGGCGCCGTAGCCGAGCATGCGCCAGAGCTCCTCGGTGATGAAGGGCGTGAACGGATGGAGCAGCAGCAGGGTCTGCCGCAGCACGAGGTCCTGGATGGCGAGGCAGTTGCCCTTGAGCTCGGGGTCCTGGAGCTTGGCCTTCGAGACCTCGACGTACCAGTCGCAGAAATCGTTCCAGAAGAAACCGTAGATCGCCTGCACGGCCGCGCTGAACTCGAACTGACCAAAGCACCGATCGACGTCGCGCGTCGTGGCAAAAAGGCGGTCGAGGATCGCGTGGTCGTCGGCGTCGAAGCACGCCGGGTTGAGGCGCCCGAGGATCGCGGAGGCCGACGAGTTGTCGGCCATTTCACCGCTCATCTGCCGGAAGCGGCAGGCGTTCCAGAGCTTGTTGCAGAAGTTCTTGCCGCCCTCGATGCGGTCTTCCTGGAAGCGGATGTCCTGGCCCTGCGGGGCGATGGACACGATGCCGAAGCGGAGGCCGTCGGCGCCGTACTTGGCGATGAGGTCGAGCGGGTCGGGCGAGTTACCGAGCGACTTCGACATCTTGCGGCCGAGCGAATCGCGGATGATGCCCGTGAAGTAGACGTCGCGGAAGGGAATGCGCTTTTCGATCGGCTGGCCGGGATTGGCGTACTCGAGGCCGGCCATGATCATGCGGGCGACCCAGAAGAAGATGATGTCCGGACCCGTCACGAGCGTGCTGGTCGGGTAGAAATAGCCGTAGCCGGACTTGGTCATCGCCGTCTGGTCCGGCCAGCCGAGGGTGGCGAGGGGCCAGAGCCAGGATGAGGCCCAGGTGTCGAGGACGTCCTCCTCCTGCACCCAGCCGGCTTTGTCGGCGGGACCGTCGAGTGAGACGTGCACCTTCTCCGGGTCGCGCAGGTCGGCTTCGGTCAGCTTCTCCTTGTCGAGGCCGGCGCGGTACCAGACGGGGATGCGGTGCCCCCACCAGAGTTGGCGGCTGATGCACCAGTCCTGGATGTTCTCCAGCCAGTGGAGATAGACCTTGGACCAGCGCTCGGGGTGGAAGCGGATGTGACCGTCGCGCACTGCGGCCTTGGCCTCCTCGACGCGCGGATATTTTAGCCACCACTGCCAGGTGAGGCGGGGCTCGATCGGCACATCGGCGCGCTCGGAATAGCCCACGTTGTTCTCGTAGGCCTCCTCCTGCACGAGGGCGCCGCTCTCCTTGAGCAACTCGGCGGCGCGCTTGCGGCCGGCGAAGCGGTCGAGGCCGGCGAGCTCGGGGCCGGCGAGCTCGTTGAGGGTGCCGTCGGCGTTGAGCACGTCGACGGGCGGGAGCTTGTGGCGCTGGCCGATCTCGAAATCCACCTTGTCATGCGCCGGGGTGATCTTGAGCGCGCCGGAGCCGAATTCCTTGTCCACCATCGCATCGGCGATGATCGGGATCTCCGCCACCGGCCCGAGCGGGCGCCGCACCTTGCGGCCGAGGAGCGCAGCGTAGCGCGGATCCTCGGGGTGCACGGCGATGGCCACGTCGCCCGGGATCGTCTCGGGGCGGGTGGTCTTGACGGTGATGTATTCCCCGGGGCGGTCCACGATCTCGTAGCGCACCTGGTAGAGGTGACCCTTGACCGGCTTCATGATGACCTCCTCGTCGGAGAGGGCGGTCAGCGACACCGGGCACCAGTTCACCATGCGCTTGCCGCGGTAGATGTGGCCCTTGGCGAAGAGGTCGGCGAAGACGTTGAGCACCGCCCGCGAGTAATGCGGGTCCATGGTGAACTGCGTGCGTTCCCAGTCGCAGGAGGCGCCGAGCGCCCGCAATTGCTTCAGGATGATGCCGCCCTTCTCCTCGCGCCACTCCCAGACCTTCGCGAGGAACTTGTCGCGGCCGAGATCGCGGCGGTGGAGCTTCTGCTTGCGCAACTCGCGCTCGACCACGGTCTGGGTGGCGATACCGGCATGGTCGGTGCCCGGCAGCCAGAGCGCCTCCTGGCCCTGCAGGCGGGCGCGGCGGATCAGGATGTCCTGCAACGTGTTGTTGAGCACGTGCCCCATCGTCAGCACGCCCGTCACGTTGGGCGGCGGGATCATGATGGCGTAGGGTCGCTTGGCCGGGTCGACGCGTCCCGCAAAGGCGCCCGCGGATTCCCAAGCGGCATACCATTTCTGCTCAACCTCGTGCGGATCGTAACTCTTGCTGATTTCGGCCATGGATGGGTGCGGAATGTGAACCGCGGAGAAAACCGCGCAGGGCGGCGCGAGGCAAGTGGTTAAATCCCCTCGCCGGCCGCCGGTTTTTGGCTTCACTCCTGCCTCCTCCATGTCCGCACTTCCCCTGCCTCCCGCCCGCACCGTGCTGGCCCTCCCCGGCGATATCGATCCCGCGGAGCGCCTCGCCGTCTGCCGGGCCTTCCTGCAGGCGGAGGACGCCGCGCTCCGGGAGCATCACGTGGCCGGGGCCTCGGGCTTTGCCGTCGTGCGGGCCCGGGCGGCCCGCGTGGACGAGCTGCTGCGCCGCCTCTTCGCCCACGCCCTCCACACCTACCAGGGCCACCACGGCAACCCGCCCGCCCCCGTGGCGCTGGTCGCCCTCGGCGGTTACGGCCGCGGAGAGCTCAGCCCGCGCAGCGACGTGGACATCATGTTCCTGTTCCCGGCCAAGACCAAGCCCGCACTCGTCAAGACCCTCCAGGAGCACCTGACCAACGAGATCCTCTACCCATTGTGGGACTGCGACCTGAAGGTCGGGCACTCCACGCGCAACGTCGACGAGGTCTTCGTCGAGGCCCGCAAGGACATCCAAACCAAGACCTCGCTGCTCGAGTCCCGCTTCATCGCCGGCTCGTCCGTGCTCTACGAAAACTTCGCCTCGGCCTACCGCAGCTACTTCACGACCGAGGATCCCAAGGGTTACATCGCCGCCCGGCTCGACGACCAGGTGACCCGCCGGACCAAGTTTGGCGACACGGTCTTCCTCCAGGAACCCGACATCAAGAACGGCGTCGGCGGCCTGCGCGATTACCAGAACACCCTGTGGATGGCCCGGGTGAAGCTCGGCATCACCACCATGGAGGAACTGGCCACGCAGAACTACCTGCCGCTGGCCGACATCGAGGCCTTCAACCAGGCCTACGATTTCCTGCTGCGCGTGCGCAACGAGCTGCACTTCCTCGTCAAGCGCCCGACCGACCTGCTCGACCTCGACAGCCAGAACCGCATTTCCATCAGCCTCGGCTACACCCAGCCCGGCGCCCTCCAGCGCGTTGAGCGGTTCATGGAGGACTACTACCGGGCGGCCAACGCCATCCACCGCATCTCCAAGCTCGTCGAAAGCCGCCTCGCCCTCGGCTTGGAGCGGGACGGTGGCATCAAGATCTCATTCCGCGACATCCTGCGCGCGCAGCGCAACCAGCGCACCAAGCGCATCGACGGCTTCGTCCTCCGCGGCCGCGAGCTGGCGGCGGAAAAGCCGGACGTCTTCCAGGAGGATCCCAACCGCCTCGTGCGCGTCTTCCGGCACTGCCAGCAGCTGGACTGCGCGCCCGACATCCACCTGACCCAGCTGATCCGGGCCAGCCTCCCCCTCATCACCCCGGAGATCGTCAACTCCCCCGACGCCAACACCAGCTTCCGCGCCATCCTCTCCCAACCCGGCGAGGTCCATCCCACCCTCAGCCTGATGCACGAGCTGGGGGTCCTCGGCCGCTTTATACCCGAATTCGACAAGCTTACCTGCATGGTGCAGCACGAATTCTACCACCGCTACACGGCCGACGTGCACGTGTTGAACACGATCCGGGAGCTCGACCGCATCTTCACCCAGGCCGAGCCCATCACCCTCAAGTACCGGGAGGCCCTGCACGAGACCGCCGACCCCGACCTGCTCTACCTGATCCTTCTGCTGCACGACATCGGCAAGGCCGAGGGCATCCAGGGCCACGCCGAAAGCGGCGTCCGCATCGCCGGGCCGATCATGGACCGCCAGAACATCCCGCCCCGGATGAAAAAGGTCGTGTCCTTCGTCATCAAAAATCATCTCATCATGGCACGATTCTGGCAGAAGCGGGATGTCGATGACCCCCAGACCGCCGCCGCCTTTGCCGAGATTGTCGAGGATGACGAACAGCTCCGCTATCTCTACGTCCACACCTTCTGCGACGCCCGCGGCACCGCGGCGAGCCTGTGGAACAGCTACAAGGACACCCTCCACACCAGCCTTTACCGCTCCACCCTCGAGCGCTTGAAACTTGGCGAGGGCATCCACGCCAGCTATCAGGAAAGAAAGCTCATGATCCAACAGGAACTCATCGCGAAGACCATCCCCGGCATCAGCTCCGAGGAGATCACCGCCCATTTCGGCCTGCTTCCCGAGCGCTACTTCGTCCACACCGATGCCACCGAGATCACCCTGCACATCTCGATGGTCAACCGCCTGCTGAAGTCCATCTCCACCGCGGACTCCGTCGGCTCGCTCAAGCCCGTGATCGACTGGAAGGACGACCTCAACCGCTCCCTGACCATCGTCAACGTGGTCACCTGGGATCGCGCCGGCCTCTTCTACAAGCTTGCCGGCGCCTTCAGTGTCGCCGGCCTCTCCATCCTCGGCGCCAAGGTCATCTCCCGCTCCGACCACATCGCGATCGACACTTTCTACGTCGTCGAGCCCGGCCGCGGCGTCGTCCAGAGCGCCAACGCCCAGGAGATCTTCGCCAAGACCATCGAGTCCGCCCTCGTCACCAACCGCGACCTCTTCCCCGAGATCCTCACGCAGGCCAAGAAGTACACGAGCCGCTACGCCACCGGCGCCAGCGCCGGCCCGCACACGTCGTTCCCGCCCACGGTCGAGGTCTACCACGAACTCTCGATGGAGCGCACGATCGTGGACATCCAGGCCCGCGACCAGATCGGCCTCCTCTACCAGCTGGCCAAGACCATCTCCGACCAGGGTTTCGACATCACCTTCGCCCGCATCGGCACCGAGCGCGGCGTCGCCCTCGACACTTTCTACATCGAGAGCTCCGACCCCGCCCGCCCCGCCGACACCACCCGCCTGTACACACTGCGCGACACGCTGGCCGAGGTGATCAAGCCCGCGGAACCGGCGCCGGAAGCGAAATAATACCGGATTGGGGATACCGGAAACCGGATAGGCCGGAGAATTTCTGGCCAACGACGCCGTATCGCTCATAACTGCCCGCCGTGGCCCAATCCTCGGCGAAAACTCGCTCCTCTTCGATTTCCGACTCGCTCTACGCGATCGCCACGCTCGGGACCCGCGAACTTGCGGCCTCGGCTACCGCCCAGGAGGCGCTTGCGGTCATGGCCCGGGCGGTCGGGGCGGACAGCGGTGCCCTGCTCCTGTTCAATCCCGACACGAACCGGCTGGAGATCGAGGCCAGCCACGCACTCGCAGACGCCGACGGGCTGACTTTCGAGCTCGGCCAGGGCCTGCCCGGCTGGGTCACCCTGCACGCCCAGCCCGTGCTGGTCGGCGACGTGACCACCGACGCCCGCTACCGGGCGGTCCACGAGCGCGTGAAGTGCCAGATGGCCGCACCGCTGCAGGCCGATGAACAGGTTATTGGCGTCATCTTCCTCGACCACCATCGCCGGCACGGGTTCGCGCCGGCCGCGCTCGACCATTTCGTCAAACTCACCGACGAGACCGCCCGCACCCTTCGCCGCCTCTGGCTCCTCGAGCACCTGCAGGGCAAGGCCCGCCAGCTCGAGACCCTGATCACCACCGGCCAGGCCCTGGTCGCCAAGTTCGAGCCGCAGGAGCTGTTCGACACGATCGCGCGCGATGCGCGCCTGATGCTCGGCGCCGACACCGCCACCCTGCTCCTTCAGGAGCCGGCCCGGGAGGCCCTTCGCTGCGTCTCCCTGAACGCCGTCCGGCCGATCGATGCGCCCGTCGGTGACCTCGCGGTTGCGAGCTGCCTTGCCGGCGCGACGCTCAATACCCGCCGACAGACCGAGTTCGCCGACGTCCAGTCACCCGAATTCCGCGGCCTTGCCGACCTGCCAGCCGACCCCGGCCTGCACTCCGTCCTGATCACGCCGCTCATCTACGAGCAGGAAACCCTCGGCGCCCTCGCCGTCTACAGCGGTCGGGTGCACCGGTTCGACAACGACGCCAAGCGCCTTGCCGCCGCCCTCGCCAGCCTCGGCGCCGTCGCCCTGCAGAATACCCGATTGTACGCCCGCGTCTTTCGCAGCGAGGAGACGCTGCGCAAGAGCGAACAGCTCACGACGCTCGGCCTGCTCGCCGCGGAGATCGCCCACGAGATCCGCAATCCCCTCACGGTGCTCAAGCTCCTGCACGGCGGCCTCGGCCTCGACTTCGCACCCGACGACCCGCGCCGCACCGACCTGCGCATCATCGGCGAGAAGCTCGATCAGCTCGAGGGCATCGTCACCCGCGTCCTCCAGTTCGGCAAGGCGCCCCAAAGCCTCCACTCGCGCTGGTCGCTCGCCGAGATCGTCAGCGACACCCTCCTGCTCGTGCGCCTCAAGCTCACGCAGGCCAAGGTCCAGGTCCGCTACGATCCGCCCGCCCGGGCGCCGCTGGTCGACGCGCACAAGGGCCAGCTCCAGCAGGTGCTGCTCAACGTGATCCTCAACGCCATGCAGGCCATGCCGGCCGGCGGCACGCTCACGCTCGCGCTCGGGTCCGATCCCGGCCAGGCCACGCTCGATGTCGCCGACACGGGCAACGGCATCCCCGCAGCCATCCGCGACCGCATCTTCGATTCCTTCCTCTCCGGCCGCGAAGGCGGCACCGGCCTCGGCCTCGCGATTGCCAAGCGCGTCATGCTCAGCCACCACGGCGACATCGTCCTCGTCACCACCGGCCCCTCCGGCACCACCATGCGCCTGAAACTGCCGCTCGCCCGCTGACGGACCGAAAGAAAACCACTCCCATGTCACTCCCGCCCACCGATCCCCGCGCCGGCGAAATCGCCCGCAAGAAGCTCACCATGACGATCGTGTGCAGCGCCCTGGTGCTCGGGGCCGTGCTGCTCCTGATCCTGCCCGTGAAGCTGCCCCTGCCGCTGCGCCTCGGAGTGGCGTTCACCGACCTCGTCGCCGCCGCCGCCGTGTGGCTGGTCGGCCGCCAGTATTTTTCAGCCCAAAAGTAGGCCGCGAGCTTGCTCGCGCTCGTTTGGCATGCGCACGCCAAACTAGCGCCCGCAAGCGGGCTGCCTACGGTGGCGCCCAAGTTCTTCCGGGTGCTATTTGCCCGCCGCCGGATTCAACCGCAGGTCCACCATCAGGTCGGAGGCGATCTTCTCCAGGTCGGTGCGCACCGCGGCGAGGTTTGCCGTGGAGGGAACCGCCACCCGCACCCGCGCCTGGAAGAGTGTGCCACCCCCCATCGGGGCACTCACGCGCTCGGAGGCGAGATCCTCGACATTGAGCCCATGCTGCGCGAGCACCGCCGACACGGCGCGCAGGATGCCCGGCCGGTCCTGGCCGACGAGCTCCAGCGACGCGATCGATCCACTGACCGCGACCGGCGTGCCGCTCACGGTGTGGAAGACAACCTTCAGCCCGGCCGCCTCGAGCCCCCGCAGCGCCTGCATCAGGGCGTCGGCCTTCTCCGCCGCCACCTCGATCCGCAGGATGCCGGCAAACTGCCCGCCCAGGTGGCACATGCGGCTCTCGAGCCAATTGCCGCCGTGATCGGCCACGCGGGCCGCCACCAATTGCACCAGACCAGGGCGATCCGCCCCGATGACCGTCATAACAAGGGTCGTGAGCATGGCCCGACGCTACCGCGCCGGGCGGCGAACGCTCAACGCTTAACTCTCAACTTTTAACGCACAAGTGACGGACGCGGTGCCGTGAAGGTAGGCAGGCCGCTCGCGGGCGCTGGTTGCGCGTGCGCGGCCGGACGAGCGCGAGCAAGCTCGCGGCCTACCGTTGCCGCACTTGAGCGTTCAGCGTTGAAGGTTGAGCGTCAAACGTTCGGGCCGCCCCGCGGCCCGTCACTCATCCAGCTCCACGTTCCAGTACGCCAGATCCAGGAAATCCTTCCACATCTCGCGGTGCTGGTTGCCCAGAACAAGGGAGATCACCGGGCGCCACTTCGGGCGCACGGGCTTGCGGATCAGGCGCAGGTGCGCCTCGTGCGGGAGGCGGTTGGCCTTGTGCGAATTGCAGCGGATGCACGAGCACACGATGTTCTCCCACGTGGTCTTGCCACCGTAGTGGCGCGGGATGACGTGGTCGAGGTTGAGCTGCTCGCGCGGCATCACCCGCGCGCAGTACTGGCAGGTGTTCTTGTCGCGCTCGAAGACGTTGTTGCGTGTCAGCTTCAGCTCCTTGCAGGGCAGCTTGTCGAAGAAGGTCAGCAGGATCACTCGCGGCAAACGGATGGTGCGCGTCGGCGTGTGCACCGTCTCAACGTCCTTCAGCGGCGGATTGTGCACCGAGAAATCCATCCAATCCAGCATCGAGAACGTGCGGAAGTTGGCGTCGTCGTTGTACACCACCTGCGCATGCCCGCGGGCCAGGAGGTTGAAGGCCCGTCGCGCACCGATGATGTTCACCGCCTGCCAGAGGCGGTTCAGCACCAGGACCGGTTGATCAAGGGCGAGCTCCATACGGGGCCATGGCTTTAGCGCCCTCGCGTCTGGAGTGTCAAGGGTCTGGACCGTGACGATCGCGGGGCGGGTCCCCGTCTCAATCTGCCTTGCGATCCTGCGCCGACGGCAGCGTCGGCGCCAGCGCCACGCCCTTGAGTTTGATGCCGGCGAGTTTCTTGCCGATGAACGCGGCTTGATCCGCCTTCACGTCCACCAAGAGATGCTGCTCGTGCAGGTCGATCGCGCCGACGACGTCGGCTGGCAGCCGCGTGACGCCAGCGATCTTGCCCACGACATCCGCGGGCGTGACCTCGTGCTCGAGGCCGACGTTCAGGCATAGCGTCGTCATTCCCGCCTCGCGGCCCGTCCGCGCCGGCCGCGCATATTTACCCTTTTTCCCTGGGATCGCGGGCTTACGGCCCGGTGGTTCTTCCACCGGCCCCGCGGCCACCGCCTTCGCCCAAACAGGCGCCGTGGACGGTGTCGCCGTCGCCTTGGCCGGCTTCGGGCGCACCGGCGCGGGCGCGCCACCCGCGCCCCCGGAAGCCGTCCCACTCTGCAGCAGGTGGATCAGCGCTGAGCAGATGTCCGTGCTGGCATAACCCTGGTCCAGCAGCCGGTCGATCATGCGGTCGTGCGGCTTGAACTGCTTCGCGTCGAGCGTCGCGCGGATCTTCTCGAAGAAGACATTCGTCCGCGCCTCCTCGACCTCGTCGAGCGACGGGATGGTGCCGCGCTTGATGTTGAGCTTCGCCCAGCGCACCATGCTCTGCAGCTTGTAGATCTCCTGGCCGGAGACGAAGGTGAAGGCGCGGCCCGACTTGCCCGCGCGACCCGTGCGGCCGATGCGGTGGGTATAGTCCTCGGCGTCGTTCGGCAGGTCGTAATTGAAGACCACCTCGAGGTCGTCCACGTCGAGCCCACGCGCCGCGACGTCGGTCGCGACCAGGAACTCGAAACCGCGCCGGCGGAACTTGTCCATCACGCGGTCGCGCTGCGCCTGCGTGATGTCGCCGTGCAGCCGGTCGGTGAGGTAGCCCCGCGAGTGCAGGTGTTCCTCGAGGTCGTCCACCATGATCTTGGTGCTGCAGAAGATGATCCCGTAGCGGAAATCGTGCACGTCGATCAGCCGCGTCAGCGCCTCGATCTTCGACCGCCGGTCCACCTCGAAATACACCTGCTCCACCTGCGGGGCGTTCTGCGCGACGGACTCGATCTTGATCCAGGCCGGATCCTTCGAATAGCGGCTGATCAGGTCCTGGATCGGCCGTGGGATGGTCGCCGAGAAGAATAGTAGCTGCCGCTCCGGCGGAACCGCCCCGAGGATTTTTTCGATGTCGTCGCGGAAGCCCATGTCCAGCATCCGGTCGGTCTCGTCGAGGATCACTAGCTTCAGCTTGTCGAGCTTCAGCGTCCCGCGCTCCATGTGGTCCATCACGCGGCCCGGCGTGCCGATGACCACCTGCGCGCCCGCCGCCAGCGCCCGGAACTGCCGCTCGTAGCTCTGGCCGCCATAGATCGGCACGCCCATCACGCCGCGCTTGAACAGCGCCAGCTTGCCCGCTTCCTCCGCCACCTGCACCGCCAGCTCGCGCGTCGGACACAGGATCAGCACCTGCACGGCCCGCACCTGCGGATCCACGCGCTCGATCGCCGGGATCGCAAACGCCGCCGTCTTGCCCGAGCCGGTGGAGGACTGCCCCACCACGTCGCGGCCGGTCAGGATGGCCGGGATGACGGCCGTCTGGATCGGCGAGGCTTCCTCGAAGCCCATCTTGTCCACGGCCTTGAGCAGAGGTTCGGACAAGCCGAGTTCATTGAACGGACGTTTTTCCATGCGGCACGGTATGCGAAGGACGCGGGAAAGCGGAGCACAATCGCGGTTCAAAACACCTTCGCCCATAATCCCATTGGCCATCGCCCGCCTAGCACCTAGGTTCGCGATCATGTCCGTCGCACCCCCGCTGCCCCTCGACCTTGGCCTGCGTCGCGAGCCGTTCTTCGACAACTTCCTGCTAGAGCGGACGTCGGGCCTGAGCTGGGAACTCGCCGATCCGGTGCCGACCGGGCACGTCTTCGCCCTCGAGCGTGCGTGGGAGGGCCCATACTGCGGATATTTCACGGTCATCCGCGACGGCGAACGGCATCTGCTGTTTTATCGCGGACGCGACCACGCCGCCGAGAAGGAGATCACCTGCCTGGCCACCAGCGCCGACGGCATCGCGTGGCAGCGGCCGTCGCTTGGTCGGCACGCCTTTGCCGGCAACACGGACAACAACATCCTCTTCGCCGACGATCCCGCGCTCTGCCACAACTTCACGCCCTTCCTCGACACCAACCCGGCCGCCGATCCCGCCGCGCGGTTCAAGGGCGTCGCCGGCGAGAAGGAGGGCCTGCGCGCCTACGGCTCGCCCAACGGTATCTCGTGGCACCCCCTGCAGGCCGCGCCTATCTTCACGCAGGGCATCTTCGATTCGCAGAACGTCCCGTTCTGGTCGGCCGCCGAGGGTTGCTACGTGCTCTATTTCCGCGTGTGGACCGGCGAGGGCTACAGCGGCTTCCGCACGATCGCGCGGACCACGTCACCGGACTTCCGCAACTGGACCGCGCCCGAGCGCATGACCGTCGGCGACGCGCCGCCCGAGCACCTCTACACCAACGCCACGCAACCCTACCCGCCCGCGCCGCACCTCAGCATCGCGCTTGCGTCACGATTCGTGCCCGGCCGTCAATGGCTCGATCACGCCACGGCCGAGGCCGCTGGTGTCCTCGGTGGCCGCGAGGCCGACGTGTCTGACGTCGTCTTTCTGACCACACGCGGCGGCAATCGTTACTGCCGGCAATTCCCGCAGGCCTTCCTGCGCCCGGGCACCGATCCCACCGACTGGGTTGGCCGCAGCAACATGGCCCTCCTCGGCCTCCTCGAGCTCCCCGGCGACCGCATCGGATTTTATCGGCAGCACGGCTATGCCACCAAGCACAACCGCATCGAGCTCTTCACCGTGCGCACCGACGGTTTCGCCCGCCTGCGCGCCGGCGCGAAGCCCGGCAAGGCGGTCACGCGTCCGTTCGTCGCGGCCGGCAAGCGCCTCTGCCTCAACTTCGCCACCAGCGCCACCGGCACCGTGAAGGTCGAGGTGCTCACGGCCGAGGGCCGTCCTATTCCCGGTATTTCCGGTCGGTCCGCACCCCGTCTCTTTGGCGACGCGGTCACGCATCCCGTCGCTTGGAAAATGTCGCGGACGTGGTCGCAGCTCAGCGGCCAATCCATCCGCCTGCGCTTCACGCTGCAGGACGCAGACCTCTACGCCATCCAGCAGGCATAGGCACGAGAGTGAGCGGGCGGAGCGTGTCACATTCGTAAATAACGCGGCCATGCCGCGCGCCCAACGGCACTTAACTCGTCTAGGGTGTCGCAAAGATTGCATGCCGGTCCCGCGGTTTCATTGTCCGCCGCGTTCTTTCATCGCCTAAGGCGGCGCGCCTTCCTGCGCGTCGTCACGGGGGAACCAAATTCCGTCGCCTTCACCGGCGGCGGACGGGGCGCACGGCCGCGGGCAACCGCGGCCAAGGTCACTTCCTGGGACCAAGCCCGTCAGCTAACCTCGTCGGCAGCGGGAAGGGTGATCCACTAGAGCGCCGCCAGTGCGGATGTCTCCACGGTCTCCCCACACTAACTGCGTCCGTACGCCGCGGCGGGAACACCGTCGCAGCCCGGGCCTTGCCGGAGATATCCCATGCCACACCATTCGTTCCTCGGGTCCCTCAAGGCCCTGCTGATAGGCCGCGCCCGTTCCCTGACCGACCAGCAACTGTTCCACAAGGTCTCGCTCATCGCCGTCTTTGCCTGGGTCGGACTCGGCGCCGACGGCCTGTCTTCGTCGTGCTACGGTCCGGAGGAAGCCTTTCGGGCCCTCGGCGCGCACCCGCACCTCGCGGTGTTCGTCGCGCTCGCCTCGGTCGTAACCATCGTCGTGATCTGCGCCAGCTATGCGCAGATCATCGCGCTCTTCCCCTCGGGCGGCGGCGGCTACCTTGTCGCCAGCAAGCTGCTGTCACCCGCGGCCGGCGTCGTCTCTGGCAGCGCGCTGCTCATCGACTATGTGCTGACCATCGCCATCTCGGTCGCGAGCGGGGCCGACGCGCTCTTCAGCCTGCTGCCGCCGCCCTGGCATGTCGGCAAGCTGCCCTTCGCGCTGGCCGGCGTCGTCTTCCTCTCCGTCCTCAACCTCCGCGGTGTGCGTGAATCCGTGCTCCTATGGGTGCCGGTCTTCTTCGTCTTCATCGCCACGCATGCCTTCGCGATCCTTTTCGCTCTCGTGACCCATGCCGCCGGTCTTGACGATGTGGCCCGGGCGACCGTGGCGGAGGTGCAAACCGTCAGCGGCTCCGTCGGCTGGCTCGGGCTCTGCGCCGTCCTGCTCCGGGCTTACAGCATGGGCGCCGGCACCTACACCGGCATCGAGGCCGTGAGCAACGGCCTGCCGATCCTGCGCGAGCCCCGCGTGCGCACGGGCCGGCGGACGATGCTTTACATGGGTGTCTCGCTCGCCCTGACCGTCGCTGGATTGCTCCTGGCCTACCTGCTCTTTGCGGTCGCACCGGAGGAGGGCAAGACGCTCAACGCCGTGCTGTTCGGTCGCCTTACCGCGGATTGGTCGCCGGGCGCGGCCACGACCTTCGTCGGCGTCACTCTCGCCTCGGAGGCCGCGCTCCTGTTCATCGCCGCGCAGGCCGGCTTCCTCGATGGCCCGCGCGTGCTCGCCAACCTCGCCCTCGACCGCTGGCTGCCCACGCGCTTCGCGAACCTCAGCGACCGCCTCGTCACCCAGAACGGCATTTTGCTCATGGGTGGCGCCGCGCTCGTCATGATGCTCCTCACGCGGGGCTCGGTCGCGCTGCTCGTCGTCCTGTACTCGATCAACGTGTTCATCACGTTCTCGCTCTCGCAGCTCGGCATGGTGCGGCACTGGTGGCAGCAGCGCCGCGCTGATCCGGCCTGGCGGCGGCGCATCGCGGTCAACGGACTGGGCCTCGGGCTCACGACGTTCATCCTCGTGTCGCTCGCCGTCGTGAAGTTCCACGAGGGCGGCTGGGTGACGCTGGTCGCCACGGGCCTGCTCGTGGCCCTCGCGTTCGCCATCCGCCGCCACTACCGCAACGTCACCGCGCAACTCGGGCGCCTCGATGTCATCGTCGAGGCGGCGGCCGTCGAGACCACCTCCCGGCAGCCGGCGCCGGCGGAGCCCGACCCGCTGGCCCGCACCGCCGTGATTCTCGTGAACGGCTTCAACGGCCTCGGCCTCCATACCGCCCTGCAGGTGCCGCGCATGTTCGGCGACACCTTCCGCAACCTCGCTTTCATCCAGGTCGGCGTGGTTGACGCCGGCAACTTCAAGGGCGCCGCCGAGCTCGACGCCCTGCAGGCCCATACCGCAACTGAGGCCGACCGTTACGCCCAGTGGGCGCGGGCGCACGGCTACGGCACGGCCACCTATACCGCCATCGGCCACGACCTCACGAGCGAAGTGACCAAGCTCGCCCGTCAGGCCGCCGAGCGCTTCACCAATCAGGTCTTCTTCGCCGGCCAGCTCGTCTTCGCCCGTGAGACCAACCTCACCCGCTGGCTCCACAACCACACCGCCTTCACGCTTCAACGCCGCTTCCTCCTCGCCAACCTCCCACTGGTCATTCTCCCTATCCGCGTGGCCGAGGCGGGAGGTTAAGACCTCACCGCGGCCAGTGCTGCGCGATCTTCGTCTTCAGGAAACGCACGCTGCCCTGGAGCTGCTCCATGCCGTCGACGCCATCCTCGATGCTGATCCAGCTGTCGAAGCTGACACCGCGGAGCGTGCGGAAGATCGCGTCGTAGTCGTTGAGGCCCTTGCCGATCTCACCATGGCTCAGGCGCTTCGCGTAGCCCTGCGCCCCACCCTCCTCGCGACGCAAATCCTCCAGGGTCCCGGAGAGCAGGAAACGGTCGCTCGCATGCATGGTGACGACCCGGTGCTTCACGCGCTCGAGCAGCTCCAACGGGTCGTCGCCCGCGAGGAACGCGTTGCTCGGGTCGTAGTTCACGCCGAAACGCGGATGATGGATGCGGCTCACGAGTTCGCAGAATACGTCCATCTTTTGCGCAAACTCCGGATACTCCCAGAAGTCGTCCTTGTAGTGATTCTCGATGATGAGCGTGACGCCGCACTTCTCGGCCTCGGGCAAACAGGCCTCGATGTTCTCGACCACGATCTGCAGGCCCTGGTCCTTCGTGAGCTGCGGTCGGCGCTGACCGGAGAGCACGCGGCAAAACTTGGCCCCAAGCTCGGCCGACATGCGGATCCACTGCTTCTCCTTCTCGATCTCCTGCCGGCGCAGCACCAGGTCGGGCTGCGAGAAATCCGGCGAGCAGCACATCATCGGAATCGTCATGCCCGCGGACTCCACCGTGCGCCGCAGCTCCGGCCAGCGCTTGGGATCGGCGAGTTCGTGGAAACCGCTGTAGAACTCGAGCCCGTCGAGCCCGAGCGGCGCGGCGAGGTCCACCCACTCGCGGAGGTTCATGCCCCCTTGGACGAGGGCACGGATGTAGGCTTTGGGGAAGGCAGCGAGCTTGGGCATGGGGCTAGGTCTTGGCCGGGTTGCGGCCGAAGACGGAGAATTGCTCCAGCTCCATCACGGTGCCGGTGATCGGGCGGGACTCGTCGCTCAGCCAGAAGACCGCGGCGGCGGCGATCGTCTCAGGCTGGATGAGCCTGCCTGAAGGCGCGTATTGCGGCGGCACCTTCTCGTGCCAGTCGGCGGGCAGGCCCTCGGAGACCTGCTTGGCGTACTCGTTGTCGGAGAGTACCCAGCCGACATTGAAATGCGTGAACCGCACCTTGTCGGTGCCGTGCGCATTGGCCAGGTTGCGCGACATCGTCTGCAGGGCGCCCTTGGAAACCGCGTAGTGCAGGAAGGTCGGCTCGCCGCTGTGCGCATTGATCGAACCGATGTTGAGCACGCTGCCCTGGTTGGCCTTGAGCTGCGGGAAGGTCGCCTGAATGAGGAAGAGCGGCGCGCGCACGTTGACGGCCATGGTGTACTCGAAGGCGTCAACAGTCGCCGTTTGGATCGTGGTGCGTGGGACGATGGCGGCGTTGTTCACGATGCCGTCGATGCGCCCGAAGGCCTTCATCGCCGCGGCGGCGATGCGCGGCGGACACGCGGGATCGGAAAGGTCGTCGAGGTGCAGCACGGCCGCTGAGCCGAGCTTCGCGACGACGGCCTCACCGTGGGCGCGGTCGCGTCCGTGCACCAGCACGCGCGCGCCCTCGGCGACGCAACGTTCCGCGATGGCGCGGCCAATGCCGGTGGTGCTGCCGGTGACGATGATGACTTTGTCCTTGAGGCGCATGGGGTGAAAGGGACTACGGACTCAGGCCGCCGGGGCCTCGACCACGACCTCGGTTTTCACTGAGTTGGCGATGAAGCACTGCTCGTGGGCTTGGTGGTGGAGGGCCGCCTCCGCGGCGGCGTCGGGCTTTGCCGCAGGGTCGTAGGCGATGCGCGGGCGCAGGGCGATGCGGCTGACCCACGGGACGCCGCGCTCGTTCTTGGTCATCACGCCGACCGCCTCGTCGCGGTAGGCATCCACGACGAACCCGGCCCGGGCGGCGAGGAACACGAATGTGAGCATGTGGCAACTGGCCACGGCCGCGACGAAGGCCTCCTCGGGGTCGACGTTCGCCGGGTTCGACCACGGCACCGGCACCACGACGGGCGACGGGGAGGCGGGCACGGTCACGCCGCCATCAAAGGTCCAGGTGTGCTCGCGCGAGTACCGGCCCTTGGCAAAATCCGGGCCGCTGCGCTGCCAGTCGATGGTCGCCTTGTGCTCGGACATGGCCGGACGGGATCAGGTCGGCTTGAGCACGGCCTTCACGATGGCGCCGCTGTGCATCTTCTCGAAGGCCTCGTGCCAGGCCTCGAGCCCCCAGACGCCGCCGATGACAGGCTTCAGGTCGAGCTGACCCGAGGCGAGCAGCGCGAGGACGCGCTCCCAGACCGGCCAGTTGTGACTGAAGCTGCCTTGCAGCGTGATGTTCTTCTGCACGAGCGGATCGAGGGAGAAGTTCAGCGGCTGCGGGCCCCAGCCCACCTTGCTGATCCAGCCATTGGGCCGGACGAGCTCGAGCGCCGCCTTGAGCGCGGCCGAGACGCCGGCGGCGTCGATCACGCCATCCGCGCCGAGCCCGTCGCGCTGTTTCGCCCACGCCGAAGCGTCGCCGATGATGATCTCGCAGCCGTAGGCCTTGGCCTTTTCGAGGCGCACCTTGTCGCGCTCGAGGCCGACCAGCGCGACCTGCGCGCCGTGCAGGCGGGCCATGGCGGCGCAGAGGATGCCAATCGGCCCCGGGCCAAGGACGATCACGCGGTCGCCGGGCCTGATGCGGGCGTTGTTGATGACCGCGTTGTAGGCGACGCAGCACGGCTCCGTGAGGGCCGCGTGCTCCATCGGCAGGCCGGCCGGCACGCGGTGCAGGCAGCGGGCGGGCACGCGCACGAATCGCGTCATCGCCCCGTCCACGCCGTAGCCGAAACCCTTGCGGGTCGGGTCAAGATTGTAGAGGCCGGCGCGGCTGAGCGGGCTGTCGGGATCGATGACGGCCGCGGTCTCGCTGACCACGCGGTCGCCCTCCGTCCAGTTTTTCACCGCCGCGCCCTTGGCCGCGATGACGCCGCCGAACTCGTGGCCAAGGACGACGGGGTAGTTAACTTTCCAGCTATGCGAGCTGGTCCACTGGTGGAGGTCGCTGCCGCAGACACCGACGGCCTCGACCGCGAGGATCACGTCCTCCGGTCCCGGCTCAGGGCGGGCGAATTCGCGCAGCTCGACGCTGTGGGGTTCCGACGAATAATTGACGACGGCAGGGCTTTTCATGGGGAGGGAAAGTTAACCGACGCGCACGTCGCCGTAGCCGTGCACCTGGTCGCAGATCAGGCGCAGGGTGCCCTCGAGGTTGCCGTCCGCGGTGCGGAAGGCGTCGGCATCCACCGCGAGCGGGGCGCCGATCACGACGAGGGGCGCGCCGTACTCGGGCGTGCGCACGGCTTGCTCGAGCGTGAGGCCACCGACGGCCTGGACGGGTACCTTCACGGCCTTGACGACCTCACGGAGCTGGTCGAGCGGGCTCGGCATGCGGTGGCCGGCGGCGGCGATGCCGCGGCGCTCGTCGTAGCCGATGTGGTGGATCACGAAATCGCAGCCAAGATCCTCGATGAGTTTTGCCCCGGCGACCATGTCGGGGCAGCCGAGGTTGTCGCCCATGACCTTGACGCCGTAATCGCGGCCGGCCTTGACGACGCACTTGAGGGTTTCCTCGTGGGCGCGGGCCATGACGACGACATGGGTCGCGCCGGCCTTGGCCATCATCTCGGCCTCGAGGTAGCCGCCGTCCATGGTCTTGAGGTCGGCCACGATCGGCACGCCCGGGAAGCGCTCGCGCAGGGCGCGCACGCCGTGCAGGCCCTCCGCCAAGATGAGCGGCGTGCCGGCCTCGAGCCAGTCCACGCCCGCTCGGCGGGCCATGGTCGCAGTGTTGAGGGCCTCCTCGATATCCGTGAGGTCCAGGGAAATCTGTACAACGGGGCGCATGGGATACTCGCCGCCCACCGTTGGACCCGACCTACCCAGGGTCAACGCTGAGTCACGCCTACAGGTAGAAGGTCTGCCGGTTCCTGCCACACATGTCCGCATAGTCCCACGGCCGTTTCGTGCACCGCCGCCCGTACTGTGCATGGTTGCGTCACTTCCCCTCGCCTTATCAGTATCGCCCAACCTCGTTTGGGCGCTCATGCTCTGGCCGACCCCATTGACCACCCCATGAAGATCACCGCCTGCCGGACCTTCCTCGTCGAAGGCATCAAGTACAATTGGACGCTGCTGAAGATCGAGACCGACGCCGGCCTCCACGGTTGGGGCGAGGCGACCAACTGGCCGGGGTCGCCGCTGATCGAGGCCGCGTGCCAGCACGTCGGCGAGCGCCTGATCGGCGAGGATCCGGGCCGGATCGATTACCTTTGGACGAAGATCTATCGAGACCTGCACTGGCTGGGCCAGGCCGGACCGCTGCTCTCGGCCATCAGCGGCATGGACATCGCCCTGTGGGACCTCAAGGGCAAGGCCCTCGGGGCCCCCGTCTACGAATTGCTGGGTGGCGCCTACCGCCGAAAGATCCAGCTGTATGCCAATTATTGGTTCACCGGCGGCAGTCATTCGCCCGTCGACTATGCCCGGCAAGCCAAGGCCACCGTCGCGCAGGGTTTCACCGCGTTGAAGTTCGATCCGTTCGCCCACCTCAACTACACCTACGGCTCCGACCTCAGCGACAACTGCAGCCTCACCGAGGCCCAGAAGCGCCTGGCCGTCGACGTGGTCGCGGCCGTCGCGGAAGCCGTCGGCCCCGAGGTCGCCATCGCCATCGAGACCCACGCCTTCCTCAATGGTCCCACCGCCGTCGAGATGGCCCAGCGCCTCGCGCGCCTGAACTTCAATTGCATGTGGTACGAGGAGCCGGCGCTGCCCGAATTCCCCGCGGCCATCGCCGACATCCGCCGGCGCATCCCCCTGCCCGTCTGTGTCGGCGAGCGCATCCATTCGCGCTTCATGCTGCGCGCCGTGCTCGAGGCCCAGGCGGCCGACATCGTCATGCCCGACATCACCCGCTGCGGCGGCATCTCCGAGATGCGCAAAATGGCCAACCTGGCGGAGACCTACAATGTGCCCTTCGCCCCGCACAACCCCAACGGCCCCCTCTCCACCATCGCCTCAGCCCACACCATGGCGACGATCCCGAACTTCTTCCGCCAGGAATTCATGGTAAACGACGTGCCCTGGCGCGACAGCTGCCTCTCCCACCCGCTGCCGGTCGAGCAGGGTTATTTCTACCTGCCCGATCGCCCCGGGCTGGGATTCGACGTCAACGAGGCCGAGCTTCTCCGCCATCCGGGGCTGCGCGCCGTGCCGACCGGTCGCAATTTCTACGTATGAAAGCCAAGACCCGCCTCTGGTCCGACGACGCCGGATTGTTCGCCCTTGCCCGGGCCGAGTTGTTCACCGCCGTCGTCGGCGACATCATGGACAAACTCGGCGCACAGCGGCAGTTCCTGCCGCCGCAGATCCGACCGCTGCGACCCGACATGGTGACAATCGGCCGCGCGATGACCGTTCTTGAGGCTGACGTGTTTGCCGACCGCCCGACCGGCGGCCGCAATGCGCTGCTCAAAAAGCCGTTCGGACTCATGCTCGAGGCGCTCGACGACCTGAAGGCCAACGAGATCTACGTCTGCTCCGGCGCCTCGCCGACCTACGCGCTCTGGGGCGAGCTGATGAGCACACGGGCGCTCCGCTGCGGCGCGGTCGGGGCGATCGTCGACGGGTACTCCCGCGACACCCGTGGAATCCTGGCCCTCGACTTCCCAACGTTTTCGTACGGCCCGTACGCCCAGGACCAGGCCCCGCGGGGCAAGGTGGTGGACTTCCGGGTGCCGCTGCAGATTGGCGACGTGCGGATCGAACCCGGTGACATTCTCTTCGGCGACATTGACGGCGTGTGTGCGGTGCCGAAGGCCTTGGAGCGCGAGGTCTTTGCCAAGGCCCTTGAAAAGGCCCGCGGCGAGAAAGTCGTCCAAAAAGCCATCGCCCAAGGCATGCGCGCCAAGGCCGCCTTCGCCAAATTCGGCATCATGTAGGGAGCCGACGCCGCGATGGGCCTGAAACTCGACGACGTGATCGCCACGCCCGCCTTCGCGGCGGATCCGTATCCCCATTACCGCGAGTTGCAGGATCACGACCCGGTGCAGTGGTCCGAGCGGTGGAACTGCTGGATCGTCACCCGCTACGAGGACGTGCGGACCTGCCTGCAGGACTTCCACCGGTTCTCGAACGTCGGTCGCATCACCGGACTGTTCCACCGCCACTTTGACGCCGCCCAGCTGGCCGCCCTGCAACCGCTGGTCGCGCACTACGCCCAAGGTTTGATCAACGTCGATCCCCCCGAGCACACGCGCATCCGCCGCCTGCTGCACGAGGTATTCAAGCCCTCGTCCATCGCCCGGCTAGCTGGGCACGTGCGATCCTTCGTGACCGAACTCCTCGCGGCCCGCGGCCAGGAAGGCCGCCTCGACGTGGTGCGCGAACTGGCGCATCCCCTGCCGGTCCAGGTCATCGCGGAGCTGTTCGGCGTGCCGCGCACCGACGCGCCGCGCTTCACCCGCTGGTCGGCCGAGATCGTCCGTTTCATGCATTCGCCCCAGCCGACCTTCGCGACCTGCCAGCAATCGCAGGAGGCCCTGCTCGCGCTGCGCGCCTACCTCCGCGAGGCCATCACCGCGCGGCGCGCGCAGGCGCGGGACGACGTCCTGTCACTCATGGTGCACGCCCGCAGCGACGGCGATGCCCTGACCGAGGAGGAGATCCTCGGGACCTCGGTGACGCTGCTGCTCGGCGGCCACGAGACCACGACGCGCCTCATGGCAACGACGATCCTCGAACTGGTCCGCCACCCCGAACAATGCGCCCGCCTGCGGGCTGAGCCTGTGCTCATGGAGACCGCGGTGGAGGAGTTCCTGCGCTATTGCGGCCCGTTCCACCGCGACCAGCGGGTGGTGCGCACCGACACCACGGTTGGCGGCAAGGCGCTCCAGCGCGGCGAGTACGTGCTCCTGATGCTGGCGGCGGCCAATCGCGATCCCCGGCAGTTCCCCGCCCCCGACACCTTCGACCTCGGCCGGCGGCCCAACCGGCATCTCGCCTTCGGCTTCGGTCCCCACATCTGCCTCGGCGCGCACCTCGCGCGCCTGGAGATGGCCGAGACGATTCGCACCCTGCTCGCCACCGGTCGCGAACTCCGCATCGCCGGCGGACCACCCGAGTGGGAATTCGGTTTTCTCCGCGGTCCACGCGAACTTACGCTCGACCTGATCCCCTGACCCCATGCCCGCCCCCGCCCTGCCGATCGTCCTCATCACCAACGCCGTCCCGCCGGCCACGCTCGCGCCCCTCGATGGCGTGGCCCAGGTCATCCAAGGACCCGCCGGCGGCAACCTCATGCCACGCGCGGAAGTGCTGCGCCTCGCCCCCAGCCTCGCCGGCATCATCAACCAGGCTGAGCTGCGCGTGGATGCGGAGCTGCTCGCGACCGCGCCCAGGCTGAAAATCGTGGCCAACGTCGCCATGGGGGTGAACAACCTCGATCTCGCCGCGATGCAGGCGCGCGGCGTCATCGCCACCAATGTCCCCGAGGCCTTCACCGAATCCACGGCCGATTGCACGCTCGGCCTGATCCTCGCCGTCGCGCGCCGCCTCGTGGAGGCCGACCGCTACGTGCGATCGGGGGCCTGGCAGGGATTCCAGCCCGGCGTCTGGGACGGTCTCCTCCTCGCCGGCCGCACGCTCGGCCTCGTCGGTTACGGTCGCGTCGGCAAGGCGGTGGAGCGCCGCGCCCAGGCGTTTGGGCTCAAGGTCATCCATTACCGCCGCACGCCCGGCGGCCAGCCGGGTTATGTGCCGCTCGCCGAGCTCCTGGCCCGCGCGGACATCGTGTCGTTGCACACGCCCCTCAATTCCGATTCCGACCGCCTGATCAACGCCGGGCAGCTGGCCCGCATGAAGCGTGGCTCGATCCTCATCAACATGGCGCGTGGTCGCGTCGTCGACGAGGCCGCCCTCGTGGCCGCGCTCCAATCGGGCCACCTGGCCGGCGCCGGTCTGGACGTCTTCGAGGATGAGCCAAAGGTGCACCCGATCCTGCCCACGCTGCGCAACGTCGTACTCACGCCCCACCTCGGCGGCGGCACGACCGAGAGTCGGTTTCAGGCCCGCCTCATCTGCGCCCGCAATGTCGCCGCCGTTCTCCAGGGCCGGCCTCCCCTGACGCCGGTGTAGAGACCGGTGGCGGTTGAACGCCCGGATCGCGCTTGCCGGACAATCCTGTCCGCAAAGTCCTATCGATAAACGCATCCGCCAATCGTTCGGGCTCTGCGTGCCGCCGGACCCGCCTCCAAGGTGGTGGTGGCTCCTGCCCCGAGATGAATTCCATTTTCCTTCCCCCTGCCGGCGCTCGCGATCTCGCCCGCGAGGTGCGCCGCACCCAGCCCGATTTCGTCGCGTACCAGCCGACCAGCGTCGACGGCCCCAGCGGGAACACCGGCAACGAGCATTTCATGGTCTTCACCCACCCCGGTGGCGGGCTCATGGCCATCTGGACCCAGGGCACGCACGAGGGGAAGCCCGATCAACGCGTGGTGTTCGCGCGCAGCACCGACGGGGGCGCAACCTGGAGCCGCCCCGTGATGATTGCCGGCCCTGACGGGACGCGTCACATGGCCCGATTCGGCTACCCGCTCGTTTCGCGCTCCGGCCGGATCTATGTGCTCTACAATCGGTACATCGGGATCCACGACTATGCCGCTTCGGTCACGGGCGTGACCGGGGCGGTCTACAGCGACGATGCCGGCGCCACGTGGTCCGCGGAGCAGGCGGTCCCGATGCCGCGCACTCGCTGGGACAACCCGGACCCGCGGGTCCCGGCGAATGCGATCGTCTGGCAGATCCCGCAGCGGCTGCTGGGCGGACCCTACTTCGCCGGCCTCACCCGCTGGCTCAGCCCCGCGGTGTCCGGGCCCAGCCGGCTCAAGGTCTGGTGGTCGGACGCCTCGGTCGTCGAGTTCATGCGCTTCGAGAACGTTGACGCGGATCCAGCCCCACGCGACCTGCAAATCACTCCCTGCGCGCACGACGGCGACGCGCTGCGTTACGGCCACATCGGCCACCCGGACGTCAGCGTCCTGCAGGAACCGGGCATCGTACCCCTGCCAGATGGCCGGCTGTTCTGCGTCATGCGCACCAACGCCGGCCATCCGGTCTGGTCCGAGTCCGCCAACCGCGGCGAAACCTGGACCCAACCCCGGCCCCTGCAGCAAACCGACACCAGCCTGCCCCTCCGGCATCCGTGCAGCCCGTGTCCCATCTACGAGGTGGCGCCCGGCGAATACATTTTCCTTTTTCACAATCACGACGGCCACTTCGGCGGCTGGGGTCCGATGGACTGCAACCTGCACCGCCGTCCGATCTGGCTCCTCCGCGGCCAGTTCCGCCCCGGCGCGCAGCAGCCGGTGTGGTTCTCAGAACCCCATTTCCTCATGGACAACGACGGTGTCTCGCTGCGACGCCCGGATCTCGCGATGTACTCCAGCCTCACGCCGACCGCCGACGGCCACATCCTGTGGTACCCCGAGAGGAAATTCTTCCTGCTGGGCAAGAACATCACCCGGGCCATGCTGGCTGAGATCGCAGTGCCGGTCTAGGCGGCGCCGCGGCCGCAAGCCTCACTCCGCCGGCAGCGCCGCCAGCAGCGTCCTGACGGTATAGACCCGCGGATCGTTCGGAAACTCCTGCAAGAAGGCGCGGAAATGCTCGCGCGCGATTGCGGGCCGGCTCAGGCCGGCAGCCAACTGGCCGATGCTCACATGCAGGTCACCCGCCGCCTCGCGCCGCGCGACGCCGAGCGCGCTGACCTTGAGCAAATGCTCCAGCGCCCGCGCCTCGGCTTTGCCCAGATGGAGGTAGCCCCGGGCCGCGGCCTGGTGAAACTGGCTGCGCACCACGGGGTCTTTCAGCCCTTCCGCCTGCTGCTCGATCTTCGCGGCGTGGGCCAGGACCGCTTCCCGCGGCTCATCCGCGTAGAGTGCGAACAGCAAGAGGTGGACGAGGGCGCGCTGACCGTACGGATGCGCCGGGTGCTCCCGCCAAAGTTGTTCATAGAGCCGCACCGCGGACGCTGGCGACGCTTCGCGCGTCCGCAGGGTTTCCGCCCGGGCCGCGAAATACAGGCTGCGGGCGCGCAGCGCCGGGGTTGTGCCTTCCTTGGACAAAGCCGACAACAGTCCGATTGCCTCCGCCAGGTCCGCATCCGTGCGGGGCTGACGGTTGAACCACAGCAGGGCCTGCGTGAAACGGGCCTCCTCCTCCTTAGTGGCGACTCCCTCCAGCGCGGCCGAGGCCTCGGTGAATCGTCCCTGCGCCCCGAGGCGCCAGACCTCCTCCAGTTCCTCGCCCGCCGTTGCGGCCCTGGCTGCAACCGCGCAGACCGCCAGGCCCGCCAGCCCCAGCCGACCAAGGCCTCGGGTCACGCGGGGGTACAAGTCAATGCGCACGCCCATTCTCCGTCACAATGCCGCGCGGCATGCAACCGGCAAACCGGCGGGAAAAAAGCCGGGCATCTGCGCCCACGCGCAGTCCGTCCGGCCTTTGATGCAAAAATCACCACCTCGTTCAGAAATTGCGCGACCCGGAGACATAATACGACCGGGGCGCGTCCACGGTGTTGCTGCCCGCCGCGATGGCGGCCTGCGAGAAAATCACGTCGGTCAGATTCTCCGCGGTGAAGCTGAGGGTCCAGGCCCCGATCCGGTAATCCAGGCCGACATCATAGCGGGTGGCGCCGGGCACCTTGTAGGTGTTCTGCGCGATGCCGAAGTGGGAGTTCTGATAGACCACGCCGCCCCGCACACTGAAGCCGCGGTCGCGGTAATCCGACAGGTTGTAGCGGGCAAACAACTGGAACTTGTGCCGGGGCACGCCGCGTTGCTCGCCGTCGAGGCCGCCGGGGCGGACCGCCGGCACCTTGGTCTTCATGTGGGCGTAGCCGCCGTACAGGAGCAATTGCTTGGTCACATCCCCCGCCCATTCGACTTCAAAGCCGTCCATGGTGACACCCTGGTCGATGATGCGATAGGAACCGCCCGGCGCGCTGAAATCCGTCTGCGGACGCACAAAGTCGCTCTGGACGATCTTGAACTTTGCCAGGTTCAGGGTGAAATTTCCGTCGAGAAAATTCATCTTCACGCCGAATTCCTTGTTCGTGGTGACGGGTTCGATCGTGACCATCTTTTGCAGCGGATCGGTGTTCGGGATGCCAGGATAGATGGGGATCGTGGTCTGGGCGGCACCGGCCTCGCTGTCCACGGCATAGATCGCAAGCCACGACAGGGGCTTGATGGTCAATCCGATCAGCGGACTCTTCACGGTCGGGGTCTTGACCGTGGAGGTCGTGGTGTTGTTGAAGTTGTTCACCGTCTTGCCCGCCTTGTTGTAATCCCGGCGGAGACCGCCCGTGAGAATGACGCGGTCGTTGAAGGCGGAAATCTGAGTGTTGGCAAAAATGCCCACCGAGCCGGTTTCGCCACTGGAATCGTTGATGGCGGAAAGCGGCGTGGTCGCCGGTAGGCCGTACACCGGATCGATCAGGTTCATGGGCTGCAGCACGCCGTTCGCCTGCCGCTGGTCGAATTCCACGTCGCCGATGTCGTAACCCGCGAGGAAGACCAGGCCGAGCTTGTTGTCGGCAACCTGCTTCTTCACCGCCAGGTCGCCCTGCAGCCGGAAGTTGGTCTCGTCGCGCCAGAACTTGGTCATGGTGCGGTTGGTGAAGATGTTGCCGGCGCTGTCGAAGAACAGCGTGTTGTTCGCCGAGGCAAAGTAGTGGTCGTCCACGAACGTGTACCACGCCAGCGCCTGGCGGACTGAGAAGACCTCGTTGAACTGATGGCTGAGGGTGACGAATACCGCGTTCACGTCGTGCTTCCAATGCATGCCGGGTTCACCGCTGGTGTTCAGCGTGAGCGGCGCCCAGCGGTTCACCTGGACCCGCGGGGTGACGCCGACGGGCAGCACGGTGGAGAACGGCGCGCCGGGTTCAACCGGGGCGAGATAGACCGCGCCGAATCCCGTGGGGAAATTCGCATTCAACAGCTCCACCTCGACCAGCAGTTGGGTCTTGCCGGTGATGTTCCACTGGAAGGAGGGATAGACCGCCGTCTTGCTGAGGTGGTCATGATCGCGATAGGTGTCGGACTTGGTGGCGGAGGCGATCAGCCGGAAAGCCATGTTGTCGTGTCCCGGCACCGGGCCGGTGACGTCGACCATGCCCCGCATGAAGCTGAAGGAGCCGACGCTCGCCGAGACGTAATTCGACGCCTTGAACTGCGGGCGCTTCGTGATGAAGTTCACGAGACCGCCGGACTCGGAGGAACCGGCGATGGAAGCGGAAGGACCCTTGATGATCTCGATGCGGTCAAGATTGGCGATGTCGGTCTCGATGCGCGGCATGAAAAAGCCGTTGCGGTAGCGGTTGCCGACAATGAAGCCGCGCACGATGGTGGCGTTGGGCGCATTCTGCCGCGGCGTGACGCCGGGGGTGTAGCGCATGACCTGGTCGAACTGGTAGGCCCCGATGTCCTTCATCAGGTTCGAATTGATCACGCTGATGGACTGCGGGACATTTTCCGCCGGGGTGTTCAGGCGGGTGGCGGAGGCGAGATTGGACGCACCGTAGCCCTGGCCCTTCGTCGCCTCGACGGTGAACACGTTCAGCTTGGTGATCTCCTCCTCCTTCTTCACGTCCTCCTTCGCGTCGTCTTGGGATACGGGAGTCTGCGCTTGCACATTCAATCCCAGGCAAGCGATCACCACGCCGAGCATACGGCGCAGTCTCGCGGAAGCAAAGCATGGCAGGGAAACTTTCATGGTGTAGTTATTTTGGGGTTGCCGGCCGCACGGCACCAGGGCCGCGCTCGGTGCGTCCATCATAGACGAGTGACCGGACGGACGCTATGGGACAAACGGGACTTCCATGGCACTCCGGAATGGCGCCGTCGGCGACAGTCGTATCGGCCGGTCTGCGCCCATCGATCCGGGATGCGGGGCCGCGCCCCGGCCATCCACCCGGTCCACGATCGTTGTCCGGCTAGCCGAGCGCCGCGCGTAGGACGGGTTCAAACTCCCGGGCCATGCGCATGAATCCCAGGTCGTTGGCATGCGCATTGTCAGTCGAGCCCTCCCCATCGGTGCCGTACAGGGCCGCGCCGGGGATGTAGTGCAACCCGGGCACGCGGTCGCCTTGCAGCGTCGCGAAGGCCTCGCGGAGCGCGGCGTGGTTCTCGCGGTTGTAGTCCGCCTTGGCCGTCTCGATCCACGCGTTCGGAAAGACGCGGTCCTCGACGAGCACGATGGGCGTGCCGGGCCGCGCCGCGCGCAACTGCCGCACGAGCGGCACGCACCGCTCGCGAATCTGGGCGGGCTGCATGTTGCCGCAGCATTCGATGACGAACACCGCGGCATCCACCTGGGTCAGGAACCGGCCGATGACGGGATCCATGCGCCCCGTGCCCGAAAACCCCAGGTTCAGCACCGGCCGGTCCAGCAGGCGGCCGAGGATGGCGGTGTGGCAGATCCCCGGGCGCGAGGCCACGCCGCCCTGCGTGATGGACGTGCCATAGAACACGATCGGCTTCGGCCGCGGGGCCAGTCCAAGGAAGACCGCACCCTTGGGCACGCCAATCTCCAGGAACTCGATCCCATTGTACAGCGGCAGATAGAGCGCGAATTCCCGCCGGCCCGGGGCCAGCCCATGGATGATCTCCCCCTCGAAGTCCTGGGCCTTGGGTTTGTTGCCCTGCACGTAGCGCCACGTTCCCGATGCGTCGCGCGCGTAGAGATCGACGCCGCTGACGCCGGTGGCCGGCATGTGCGGCAGCGCCAACTCGACATTGGTCAATCGGTAGCGCACATGGACCGCCGTCGCATCCGAGCGGAACCGCGCCATCATGCCGGCACTGCAGCGGCTCAGATCCCAGACGCTGAACTTGCCGTAGAAATCGAGGAGCGTGCTCGTCTCTTTTTGGGCCGCGACGGGCAGGCGATCGAAATAGCGCAAGCGTTCCTGTTCCTCCCAGGCGCGGCCCTCCACGCCCCATTGCTTGACGTCGTACCAGTCCAACTCGGACGCGGGCGCGCTCACAACCGGCACGGCGGCGGGATCGGGCTTATCCATAGCGAGGGTGCGGGTTGCGGTGGAAATTACGGGGTCAGGCCATCGATGACCGCAGCCGGAATCTCATCGAGCAGGATGTGCTCCTTTTTCAGGCCGTACTGAACAAAATGCCGGCCGCCAGCGTGGACGTACTGCGGCATCGCGATGCCGGTGCAAGTCGAGGCCCGGAAGCCGTCGGGTGACTCCAGATCGTCGGCCTCCGCCAGCACCCGCGGTTCGCCAAAAACCAGGCCACCGTTGCGCTCCTCGCCGGGCAACTCCCGCCCGACGACAAACCACTGGGGGTTGCGCGTCCGGTTGCCCCCGTCCCACACATGCGTGGCACCGTTGCGGGTACCGTCATTGTTGGTGAACAGCAACAGGAACCGGCCGTCGGGCAGCCGGGCGAGCGGACACATCGTGTGCGGGTGATCGATCCACGGGCCGTCGGGACGGTAGCGCAGCCGCTCGACACTCGTCCAGGTGCGACCGCCATCACGCGACACCGCGTAGCCGGGTGAACCGAGATAGGTCCGCATCACGCACACCCAGCGGCCGTCGGACAACGGCACCACGGTCGGTTCCTGCGCGTTGGCGACCAGTTCCACCGCACTCCCCCCGAAGGCCGCGGCCAGTTGACGCGCCGCCGGGTTTTCGCCGTGACGGAGCAAATCGGCGCGCAACCCGTGGGTCCCGGGCGGCAGCAGGCTGAAGCGCAGCCGGGAAGGATCGCGCTCGTTCAGGATGTTCCCGCACTCCAGGAAAGAGGCCTCGGCCCAGCAAAGCTGCCAGGCGCGGCGCGTGGCGCCGTTGCGATGCACCTGCGTGAATGGCAGCACCACCTGTCCGTCCGGCATCAGCTGCGGGGGATGATTGAGATGCCCATGGATGCGCCCGGGGAAAACGCTGATGTCGCGTTCGAACACGGGAATCCGGTGGATCTCCGACCAGGTCAGGCCGGCGTCGTCGGAAAAGGTGAACCCAAAGGTCCCGGCATCCACCTCGGGACTGGACCGCTCAATGCCGCCGCCATGTTGCCGGCCCTCATGCAAGAACAGGTAGATGCGGCCGATGGCCGGGACCACCAAAGGGCAGCCATAGGCACGCCGGATCTGGGCGGTCGATGCTGTGATCGACCGCGGCTCGGACCAGGTCCGTCCCAGATCTTCACTCACCGCGCCGACAATCCGTTCGTCCAGCGCGCTCTCGAAGGATCCCTGGCTCCAGGTTGCAAACCACCGGCCGTCCGGCAGCTGGACCACACTGCCCGATTCGTTCTTGCGGAGCGCGGCCAGGGCCGGCGGCAGATTGGGACCCGACATCGGCGGGTGACGGTAAATGTCCGCATAGGCGAACGGCCGGGATTTCATCCCCTCCATCAAACGCGGCCGGGTCAACGGGTCCTGAGAGCAAATCATGGTGTGAGTCTCGTTCCGACATTCGGGCGCGGGCCTCAGTCCCGCAAAACATTAATGCGGACATCAATCTGGCAATCAGGACATTAATCCCGCGGACCGCATCGGCCGCCCTGCATGGGACATTCAGGACATGAGTGGGAAGGGAGCGACGGAAGCTTGCCGCTTTTCGTCTGAGCCGCTTGGGTGCGGATAGGAGAAACCTACCGTGCCCGGCGCTATTACCCCAGCCTCCGCAGCGGACATGCGCGCCTTCCTGCGCTGCAACCAGATCCTCGCGCAGCACCTCGACGGCTCGCCTCCCTGGCTGCTCTGCGGCCTGCGCTGGTACCTCCAGTGCTTCTATTACTGCTGCCCGGTGGAGCCCGACTACCGCGTCAGCATGCACCAGCACGACTGGTTCGAGATCGCCCTGCTCTGCAAGGGCCGCCTGCAGTACCGCACGCCGCGGCACGCCGCCACCTTCAACCCGGGCGATATCTTCTTCATGCCGCCGGGACGCCAGCACAGCTGGTCCACCGTGAAGGCGCCCGTGGTGATCGCGAGTTTCCAGCTCAAGATCGGCACCCTCGAAAAAACCGGCCAGGCCCTGCTGCAGGCGCTGCTCGACCGCGCCGATGCCGGGGGCTTCCAGGTGCGCCGGAACGCGGCACACACGCGCCTGCACCAGACCCTCTGGGAATTGCTGCATCAAAATCCGCCCAGCCCGCTGCTGGCCGAGAAACTGCGCTCCCTCACCCAGTTGTTCGTCCAGGAGCTGCTGGAACTCGCCGCACCGACCACGGCCCTGGCGCCGCTGCCCGTGCCGTTCACGATCCGGCCCGAAACGGTGGCAACCTCCAAGTACCAGCAGATCGTGGATTTCGTGCACCAGAATATCGGCCAGCCGATCCAGCTCGAGGACATCGCCAGCCACTTCCACTACAGCGTGCGCCATGTCGCCCGGCTCTTCCGCGAGGAAAGCGGCGTCGCGCTCGGCCGCTACATTGTGGACCAGAAACTCCGCACCGCGCAGCGCCTCCTCGCCACCACGGATTTCCCCGTGAAAACCATCGCCTTCGACCTGGGCTATCACGACGTGGGCTATTTCTGCCGGCTGTTCCGCACCCACCTGATGGGCACCCCCAACAGCTACCGCGCCCAGATGCTCGCCGGGCGCACGGCCACACCTTACAGCGCGACCAACCATCACGGTTTTCGGGGCACCTCGCTGCCGGCCGGCAAGGATGGTCCCGCCGATCAGCGGATCGCCCACGCGAGTTGACGGACAATCCAACCGCATCACGTGTCCGTGAAACGCCCGGGGCTCATTTTCGGACTGGCCGTGGCGGTGATCGGGACCGGACTATCCGTCTGGCGATTCTCCGCCGCCCCGGCCCGACTCGGCCGCGCCCCTCCCGAGGAAGTTGTGCGCATCGGCCACATTTTTCTCGAGACCCAGGCGGCCATCGACGCACTGGGCCGCGCCTACGAGGAGGTTTGCCGCCAGCGCGGCGAGCAGGTGCGGGTCGTCCAGATCGCCGTGCCGCACCGGCTTTACGCCAGTTGGTTCATCACGCAGCTGTTGAGTCACGACACGCCCGAGATCCTCGCCATCCACGCCGGCAGCACCACCGACCGGCTCGCCCGCTACATCGAGCCCTTGGCGGCGGAGTTGGCCAAGCCCAACCCCTACAATGCCGGCACGAGCCTCGCCGGCATGCCCTGGCGGAACACCTTCACCGCTGGCCTGCGCACGTCGTACAACGACACTCTGCTCGATTATTACAGCGTGCCCTTCACCAACACGACCACCCGGTTGCTGGTGAACATGGCGATCTACCGCGAAATCTTCGGCGACGCCCCGTGGCCCGAAACCTACGAGGGCTTTGTCCAGCTGTGCCGCGACACCCAAGCCTACGCCGCCCGCACCGGGCGCAAGATCCATCCCATCGCCAGCTCGCTGTTCCACGCCCCCGTGCTTTTCCGGCTGATCGTGCGCACGCAGACCGCGCGCCTCGCCATGCAGTTCGACCCGACGCGCACCCTGCGCTACTCCAACACGGAGCAAAGCCTCGCCTGGCTCACCGGTGATTACTCCCTGACGACCCCGGAGATCCGGGACCTTCTTTCCATGATCCATGAAATGTCCGGCGTGATGCAGCCCGGATTCACGCAGCTGGGCCGCGAGGATGCCGACATGTATTTCAAGCAGGGGCACGCGCTGACCTTGATCAGCTTCAGCAACTCCGATCAGTCCGTGCGGCAGGAGATCGAGTTCCCTCTGGGCGTCGTGCGGGTGCCCACCCCGCGGCCATCCGCCGGCCGCTACGGTCGCAACGTCCTCGGGCCCTACGAGGACAGGAGTTACACCTCGCATTTCGAAGTCGGTCTGGCCAGCCACAGCCGCAACCGGGCGCGCGCCCTCGACTTCCTGAAGTTTGCCACGAGCCAGCAGGGCAACCGCATCTTTGCCCAGACCGCGCGCTGGACTCCGTCCGTGGCCGGAGTCGAACCGCATCCCAACCTCCGGCCCTACCTCTCCGACGCCGATGGCGGTTATCAGCTGGGTTTTGACCTCGCGTGCTACGACACGAGTCGGGCCGGCGACATCGCCCGCGTTGATCAGGCGAATCTGCATCTGCTCGCCGACGCCCGGGAAGGCGCCGAGGACCGCTTTGTGCAGAGGATCGCCGGCGAATACGATCGGGCCATGCGGGCGGATATTGCCCGGGACATCAAATCGCGGGAGGATACTGTGCAACGCAACGACACCCTGATCGCATGCCTTGACCGGCTCGCCGCCTCGGCGGCAACGGACGCCAAGGCATTGGCCGACCGACGCGACGCCCTCTGGGAGGCCAACCTGGAGCAGGAGGCCACCGCGCTCCTGGTGCGCCTGACCCTGCGCCGGCATCCAAGCCCCACTCGCTAGACCGCACCTGACCATGGCATCGACCACCCCACGCGCCCGGGTGGTGAGGCCCAAAGTCCGGCGGTCCCCCACAATTGCAGAAGGCCGGTTCGGCGTCGGCAGACCGGCACGATCCACCGACACCAAACCGGCCCACGCCCGGAGCAAACGCGACGCGGTGCCGCCTCAGAAGGCGGCCGCGGTCACTTCGACCCGGATGGCCACCAGGCTGCCATCCGCGCCCTTGGCACAGGTGGCACTGACTTCGTCGCCGGCCTGGATGTCGGCAAGCCGCGCCGGCGCGCCGTTGCGGACATAGACGGTCGAATCCGTCACCAGCACGGCGTGACCGTCGACCTGGAGACCGTTGTCGCTTTTCGATGTCACCTTGCCGGTGATCGTGGTTTGGGCCTCATCCGCCGCCACCGCTGCCGCCATCATGATTTCGGACGACGGCACGGCCGACGCCACCAGCAACGCTGGCGTGACCAGGACGACAAGAGCGGAGAACAGGGTGAGGATCTGGGAACGATTTTTGTTTTTCATAGCGTCGCTCCTATCGCAGCACCCGTGCCAGCGTCGGCGCCTTCGGCAACGCCTTCACCATCAACGCCGCGGTTTCCGACGCGGTGTTTTCACCATGCAATCCGCATCACCCAACCCGTTCCGCCCATGCACTCGACACGATCCCCGACGACCTATCGCACCTGCAGGGTGTCGCCCTCGAAAGTGAGGCCCAGCGACGGCACGGTGACGGCCTTGCGGACGCCATCCTTGTGGACGCGGCCGGCGAGCCAGGCGTCGTAGCCGGCGGCTTTCGCCGCGGCGAGGACGGCGTCGGCCGACTTCGGATCCACATAGGCGGCGAAGCCCACGCCCTGGTTGAAGGTCGCATACATCTCGCGCGTCGTGATCGGGCCGGCCTGCTCGAGGAACTGGAAGAGCGGGAGCGGGGCGCGCGGGGCGGTGATCTCGTAGACGAAGGGCTCCTCGAGGCGCATGAGCTTGCGCCAGCCGTGGCCGGTGACGTGGGCGACGTAGTTGAGCTTGAGGCCGCGGCGCTGGCACTCGCGCACGAAGGCGACGTAGATGACCGACGGCGCGAGCAGGGCCTCGCCGTAGGTGCGCGGGTCGCCGTGGCCGATGGGCGTCTGGTAGCCTTGCGGCAGTCGGTCGGCGATGAGGCGGCAGAGGCTGAGGCCGTTGGTCTGCACGCCGGAGCTGGCGAGGAAGATGATGGCGTCGCCGTCGCGCACGTCGCCCGTGATGCGGAGCGATTTCGGGGCGATCTTGCCGATGGCGGAGCCGGCGAGGACGATGGTGTCGGCGTTGACGATGCCCTTGAGCGTCGGCGTCTCGCCGCCGCCCCAGACCGCACCGGCCTGGCGGCAACCCTCGGCCCAGCCCGCGACGAGCGCCTGCATGCGCCGCGCGTCGGCGAACCAGCCCGAGTCGCCCACGGCGGCGTGCATGGCGACGGAGATCGGCAGCGCGCCGCAGGTGGCGAGGTCGTTGACGATCGTCGCGACGGTATCGATCGCGATCTCGCGGTAGAAGGTCTTGCCGGTCGCGGCCTGCACGGCGTCGGCCACGAGGTTCTTCGTGCCCAAGCCCTCCTCGACGTGGGCGAGGTAATGGTCGGCGGCCTCGATCAGGTAGGCGCTCTCGCCGCGGGTGGTCGCGGGCTCGGCGTAGCCATGGTCCTGGAGCAGCGGCGCCGTGGTGCGGGCCGCCTGCTGGCAGGCGCGCTTGAACGCATCAAGCTGGTCGTAGCGGACGCCGGAAGATTCGTAGCTGAGTGACATGGAATAATCGCGGAAGCGCGGAAGGGCGGAAACGCGGAATTGATTTCTTTGATTCCGTTCTTCCGCGCCTCCGCGATCAATAACTTCTCCCCTCGGCCTTCTCGAAATAGTTCAGGTAGGCCTGGTTCACGACGCGGTAGCCGCCGGGGGTCGGGTACTTGCCGGTGAAGTACCAGTCGCCCGTGTGGTTGGGCACGGCGGCGTGCAGGCTCTCGATCTTCTGGAAGATGATCTCGATCTCGCCCTGCCAGTCGCCCTTGGGCTTCACGCGCTCGACGATCTTGGCGGAGATCTCCTCGGGGGTAAACGGCTCGTAGATCTTGCGGACGTGGTTGACCGTCCCGCCGCGCTTCACCTCGTCGCGACAGAACGAATAAACCTCCTGCAGCAGGTCGCCCTGGCCGCGCTCCTTGAGCAGTTCGACGGCGGCCTCGAAGGCGATGAACTTGCCGAGCTCTGACATGTCGATGCCGTAGCAGTCCGGGTAGCGGATCTGCGGGGCGGTGGAGACGATGACGATCTTGCGCGGGTTGAGGCGCGCCAGGATGCGGAGGATGGACTTGCGGAGGGTGGTGCCGCGGACGATCGAGTCGTCGACGCAGACCAGGTTGTCGCCGGGGTTGATCGAGCCGTACGTGATGTCGTAGATGTGGCTGGCGAGCTGGTTGCGCAGGCCCTCCTGGCCGATGAAGGTGCGGAGCTTGATGTCCTTGCTGACGACCTTTTCGCCGCGCGGCCAGTTGCGCAGGATCAGCTCGTCGAGCAGGGGCTCGTCGAGCTTGCCGGTGCGGCAGGCCTCGAGGATCGCGGCCTTCACCTCGTCGCGCCGCCGCTTGCGCAGGGCCGACATGAGGCCGTAGTAGGCGACCTCGGCGGTGTTGGGGATGAAGCTGAAGACGGTGTTGGCCCAGTCGTGCCCGATGGCGGTGATGACCTGGTCGGCCAGCTGGCCGCCGAGGGCCTGGCGCTCGCGGTAGATGTCGAGGTCGTTGCCGCGCGAGAAGTAGATGCGCTCGAAGGAGCACGAGGCGCGGGGCAGCGGCGCGGTGAAGGCGTTCTCCGTGATGGCGCCGGCGCGCTTGAGGACGACGACGTGGCCGGGCTTGACCTCGCGGACCTGCTCGGCGGCGAGGTCGAAGACGGTCATGAGCGGGGCGCGCTCGGAGGCGAAGGCGGCGACCTCGTCGTTCTGGAACCAGAAGCAGGGGCGGATGCCGGAGGGATCGCGGGCGACGAACGCGTCGCCGTTGCCGATCAGGCCGCAGAGGGTGAAGCCGCCGTCCCAGCGCTGCGACGCGCGGGTGAGGATGCGGGTGACGTCGAGCTCGTCGCTGATGCGGCGCGAGAGCTCGTCGCCGCTCAGGTCGCGCTTGCGCAGGAAGCGGTAGATGTCCTCGTGCTCCTCATCGAGGAAGAAGCCGATTTTCTCGAGGATGGCCTGCGTGTCGGTCGCGTGGATGGGGTGCTGCCCCATGGCGGTGAGCGACGCGTTGAGCTCGGCGGTGTTGGTGAGATTGAAGTTGCCGCAGAGCGCGAGGTTGCGGGTCGGCCAGGGACTGCGGCGGAAAAACGGATGACACGAGGAGAGACTGTAGCCGCCGCTGGTACCGTAGCGGAGATGGCCCATGAGGAGCTCGCCGCCGAAATCGAAACTCTTTTTGACCGTGTCCGCGAACTCCGGGTGGATGGTGCCGGTGTCGACCTTCTCGTTATACTGGGAGAGCAGGGTCTTGAAGATCTTGTCGAGCGGGTTGCTCTTCACGCTGCGCTCGCGGAACATGAACGCGTCGCCCGCCGGGGTGTCGAGTTTTACGCAGGCCACGCCAGCGCCGTCCTGGCCGCGGTTGTGCTGCTTCTCCATGAGCAGGAAAAGCTTGGTGAAGCCCCACAACGGGGAGCCGTACTTTTCCTGGTAGTAGGAGAGCGGTTTGAGGAGCCGCACGAGGGCGACGCCGCATTCGTGGGTGATCCGGTCGCTCATGGCCGGTGTCCTTCAGTGCCCATGGCGCTCCCCTCGGGGCGGCGCGGCATGGATATTTGGTCGGATTTGGTCCTCACGGGCTGCAAAGCCGTTCATTCCGCGCAGTCGCCACCAATCGTCAACGGCTTTCTCGGTCACGCGGCGGCAAAAAGTCCGCACCGGGCGCGCCCGCCCCCTTGACGCGCCCGGGGACTTGGGAAACATCGCTTTTCCGACCATGCTGATCCTCCGCGGCTCGCCTGCCCTCTCTCCGTTCCGCCTGCAAAAGCTCCAAGCGAGCCTGGCCGCCGCCGGCCTCCCCATCCGCGCCCTCAGCGCCACGTTTGTGCACCTGGCCGAAGTCGAAGGCACCCTTTCGGCCCCGCAGCAGGCCATCCTCGAAAAGCTCCTGACCTACGGCCCCAGCCGCGCCGCCAGCGAAGTCCAGGGACTCGTCCAAGTCGTCC
>CAYHEW010000032.1:0-48136 GCA_964355715.1 uncultured Opitutaceae bacterium
ACGACCTCGTCGTTGCGAACGACGCGCTCTATCAACTGAGCTACTGCCCCGAAAGGAACGGTGGTTTTGGGCAATTGGATTGCGCGAGTAAACACCAATTTTCGGCCCCTGGCTCTGACGCTCCGGTTAATTTCCGGTTACGGCCGGGATTGGCGTCATATTTGCTTTAACCGCAGCTGCCGCCGGGCCAATTTGTAATCCGGCACATTGTCCGTAAATCACACATATCGCCATGACCAAGAAAACCAAGTCCACCAAGGCGCTCACCCCGGCGACGAAATCCACCAAACCGGCCACCAAGCCCGCCAAGAAGCCTGCCGCCAAACCTGCGGTTAAGAAGACGGAGCCCAAGGCCATCGTCACCACCATCTCGGCCCAGATCGATGTCGGGTTCGGCAATGCGTTGTTCATCCGCGGTGAAGGCCCCGGCCTGAGCTGGGAAAAAGGCGTGCTCATGAACTGCGTCGCCAGCAACCACTGGACGCTCGCGGTGGCCGAATCGGCCCGCCCGGTCGTGTTCAAGTTCCTCCTGAACGACGAGACTTGGTGCGCGGGCGACGACCTGGTTGTCGAGCCGGGCTCCAAGTTCGCCTACACGCCGGAGTTCTGAGCGAAAGCGCCGTTGGCGCTAGGGTTTCGTCGGACCGAACTCCCCGTCGGGGTTCAATTCCATCAACCGGGCCTGGATCCGGGCGGTCGCGGCATCGCGGTCGGCCAGATCCTCGGCCGGGATGAGTTCGCACCGCATCCGCACACGGGAGAACGGCTTGGGCAGGTAGAATTTGTCCCAGCTCTTCCGCAGGCGCCACGCCGAGGCGAAGTCGGCGCCGATCAGCAAAATCGGGGTCTTGGTGCGGCGCGTTACGATCAGGGCGCCGGGTTTGACCTCGTAGATCGGCCCCTTGGGTCCGTCGGGGGTGATGCCCACGTCCTTGCCGTCGCGCAGGACCTCGACGAGGGCCGTGGCGGCCTCGCGTCCGAGCTTGTTGCTCGAGCCGCGCACGGTCTGCAGGCCGATCAGGGAGAAAAACGCGTCGAGCCAGGCGCCGTCCTTGCTCGCGCTGACGAGGGCATACATCGGCCGGCCCTTCCGGTAGCGGCGGTAGATGAGCGCGGCGAGGAAGAGGCGGTTGTGCCAGAGGACCATGGCGACGGGTTGGTCGCACTTGGTGAAGTTGGCCACGTCCTGCGCGGTCTCGTCCAGGCGCAGCGTGGCGATCCACGTGCGCACGAGCAGGCCGAACGGCCACATCACGAGCCGGCGCCAGCCGGAGATGTGCTGCACTTGGGATTGGGCTTCGGGACTGGACGCGGTCGGGTTCAGCACGGCGTTTGTCGCGCAATCGCCCGGCCGCGCCAAGACCGAATCGCGCGGCCTTCCGGTTGACGCCTGCCGCATTGCCCGGCACCAACGCGGGGCATGTCCCGTCCGCTCCCGCCCTGTCCCCACCTGCCCGCCCTGCGGCCGGGGCTCGATTGGCGGGTGCTGCACCGGTTCCGGGCGGAGGAGCGGGGGGCGGAGTTCTATTTTGCGTGCCTCGAATACGGCCAGGCGCAATGGACGCGCGGGCACGCGGCGCGGGCACTGCTGTGCCTCGACCGCGCCTTGGGCGCGGACCTGCGCGGCGACGAGGCGGTGCTGCGCGAGTGGCCGCTACCGTACGCGGCGATGGCGTGGTGCATCGGGCACTGTCCGGCTGACGTGTTCATCGGCAACCCGCGCGTGCATTTCCAGCACTATGCCGACCGCATGAACGAACCCCGCAAGGACCAACGCCGCTGGCGCGCCTGGGCCTGCTGGGCGCTCACCCGGGCGGTTCGCCCGGAGTTACCCGGCGATCCGCGGCATCAGGTAGTCGAGCCGACGGTGGACGAGATTGACCGGCGGCTAAGCCAGTTCGGTTTGGCCGGTGAAGCGGATTTATGGCGACGGGTGTTGGAGACGGATGGGGCGGGCTTACAGCCCTTGGGGTGATGTGTACGCGCAATACCTAGGGCGTTGCCCTAGGCTATGATGGCGGCGCGCCGTTGGCGCTTAAGAGTTAGCAAAGCGCCCTTGTAGCCTGAGTGCGGCCTGAGGACCGAAGGTCCGTCCAATAATAGCCCAGGGCAACGCCCTGGGTATTGAGTCAGCCAAAAAAACAAGGGCTGAAGGCCCGCCCCATCGCTGGTCGCCGGTCTTCAGAATTCGTCGTACGCGATCTGCTGCGGCGTCACGCCAAGCCCCGCGAGTATCTTGGTGCAGGCCTTGATCATCATCGGCGGGCCGCAGAGATAATACTCGACGGCGAGCGGGTTCGGATGGTCGCGCAAATACTGCTCCAGCACGACCTCGTGGATCATTCCTGTCGGGCCGGTCCAATTGTCCTCCGGCAGCGGCGAGGACAGCGCCAATTCAAATCTGAAGTTGCCATGCTGCGTCGCCAGCCCGCGGAAATAGTCCTCGTAGAACAGCTCCTGCCGCGAGCGCGCCCCGTACCAGTACCTCACCTTGCGGGCGGTGCCCTCGGTCTCGAAGAGATGCGAGAGATGCGCGCGGAGCGGGGCCATGCCGGCGCCGCCGCCGATGTAGACCATCTCCTTTTGGGTCGGCTTGACGTGGAAGTCGCCGAACGGACCGATGGCCGTGACCGTGTCGCCGGGCTTCAGGTTGAACATGTACGCCGAACCCACGCCTGGCGGGCAGTCCTGTCCGGGGGGCGGCGTGGCGATGCGGACGTTGAACCGCAGCGTGCGCTCGGTCTGCTGGTTGCTCGCGAGCGAGTAATTGTTGCGACGGCCGCCCTGCGGATTGCGGGCGACGAGGTCGAACACGTGCTGCCGCTCCCAGACCTCGGCGTACGGCGCCGGGATGTCGAATTCGCGGAACCGGATGTTTTCGTACGCCGGAATGTCGAACTGCAGGTAATCACCCGGCGTGAAGGCCACGGTCTCGGCGGGGTCGAGGGGTTCGAGCACGAGTTCCTTGATGAAGGTCGCGACGTTACGGTTGCTCACGACTTGGAGGCGGTAGCTTCGCTCGGGCCGGGCGCCGGCGCCGCCGGGGCGCGCGACGTTGAGGTGGATCCGGCCGTTGCGTTCCTCGATGGGATAGGTGGCGAGGCCGCGGCAGACGGGAGAACGTGCCGGTGAACCGTCAGCGAGGTGGAAGCGGCCGTTGTGCTTCGGGCACTCGATGATGCCGTCCTTCACGAGTCCGCCGGAGAGGTGCGTGTTGCCGTGGGTGCAGATGCCGTCGGTGGCGAACAGCTTGCCGTCGCCGTCGCGGATGAGGGCGTAGGTCTTCTTGCCGTGGTCGAACCGGAGCACGTCCTCGCGTCCGAGGTCGGCCGCGGCGCAGATCTCGATCCAGCCGTTCGCGTCGGGCGTGGCATCGGCGCCGACGGCGGCCGGGGTGTGACGCGGCTTGGATGTGGGAAGCGGGCGTTTGACGTAGTGGGCCGGGTCCTTCACCTGGCGGAGCACGTTCGGCACGATCTCCTTCCAGGCCGCGAGGATGCTCGGATACGGCACCGGCATGTCGTCCTTCACGATCGCGTGGAGCTTCGGCAGGTTGTGGTACGGCACCAGCGGGAACATGTGGTGCTCCACATGGTAGTTCATGTTCCAATAGAGATACCGGTGGATGAAGTTCATGTAGACCGTCCGGCAGTTCAGCCGGTGGTCGAGCACGTTCTCGGCGAGACCGGCGTGCTGCGTGTAGCCGTAGATCACCATAAGCCAGGAGCCGAAGACATTGGTTAGGCCGATGTAGAGCAGCGGTAAAATGCTCTGCGTGGTGAGCGCGAGGGCGATGACCGCGACGTAGATCGCGACGTAGATGCGGGCGCGGAAATAGATCTTCGGGAATTCGCTCTCGGGGATGAAGGTCTTTTCGTCGGGCAGCATGCGTCCGAGCGAGTGCGTGAGAATCTTTTTGAAATACACCGGGTAGCCCCCGATGGCGAAGAACGAGAGGATCAGGGCGCGGACATTCGGCGGGCGCGGTACGGCGATCTCGGGATCGCGGCCGACGATGATCGTGTCGCTGTGGTGGCGCGTGTGGCTCCACCGCCAGAGCGTGGATTCGCGCATGACCATGAACGAGGCGATCTCGTAGAGGGCGTTGTTCATCCAGTCCGTGCGGAACGGCGTGCCGTGCTCCGATTCGTGCCAGCGGGAGTCGGACGTCGAGGCGTAGAGCACCGCGTACACCGCGTAGGGCAGGGCGGCCCACCACGAGGGCCAGAGGACGTAGGTGGCGTAGCCCGAGCCGAAGATCAGGGCGAACCAGAGGATCGTGTCGCGGATGGCCGGGCCGTTGCGGCGCTCGAGGAGCTGGCGCATGGTCTCGCGCGGCACGGGGCACTGATACCAGTCGGCCTCGGCGAGGCCCATTTCGACGGCGCGGCGCGCGTTGACGCCGACCAGGCTGTAATCAAGGGAATCGGTCTTCCTGGTTAAGCGAAGCATGGGGGGTGTGGGGCTGCGGAGTGGGTTCCGCAGGCGTGATGCTTCACGAAATTCACCCCGCGGAACAAGCGCTTATTGCGGTCCGGTGTGGCCGGAGGGTTCTAGCTGTAGGTCAGAAGCCTGCCCTACCGGCGAAAGTCAGCGTCGCGACTGCGGCGGGCGGGAGATCGGTCTTCAGGGTTTGGCCTGCCCAGGTGAAATCGTTCCATGCCCGCGACGAGACCTCGTTGGGAGCATCCGGCGTGTTGCACGCCACGAGAACGGGTGCGGTGATGATATCGCCGGTGGGACGGGCCAGCGGGTGCAGGCCTTCAAGGTTGATCACAACCGACACGGGTTCCGCGGGATTTGTGTTGGTCAGGCTGATGCTGACTGACTGGTCGTCGGCGATTGAGGCGGCCGCGGACACGGACGGATAAGGGTACTCCTGATACAAACAGTCGGGGGCATCCGACTTGATCTGCAGGCGGGTGGCATCCTGGTGCGGCGCGTAGAGTTTGAACACGTGCCAAGTCGGGGTGAGGACCATGTCCTTGCCGAAAGTCAGGATCATCGCCTGGAGCACGTTGACCATCTGGGCGATATTGGCCATGCGGACGCGCTCGGCGTGGTTGATGAACACGTTCAAGGTCAGCGCGGCGAGGACGGCGTCGCGCACGGTCTGCTGTTGATAGAGTTCGTTGGGGCGGCTGCCGGGTTCGGCGGTGTACCAGGAACCCCATTCGTCGACGATGAGCGCGATCCGCTTTTTCGGATCGTACCTGTCCATGATGGCCGAGAGTTCGCGCACCTTGCGGTCCATGTGCCACCCGTGACCCATCACCAGCTTCCAGCCGTCATGATTGTACTTCGTCGCGTAGAACTCGGGCGGGACGCCGCCGTTCGTGTAGTAGTGCAGGGTGAGCCCGCTCATCATTTCGGGGTGGAAGCGCGGTGACGCGCACTCCCGGAGCATCGTTTCGTTCCAATCGTCATCGAGACCGCAGGCGATCCGGAACAGCGCCGTTTTTTCGTAGGAGCCGAGGTAGGTGCTGTAGCGGCGAAACTCGTTCGCATAATATTCCGCCTTCATGTTGCCCCCGCAGCCGTAGCTCTCGTTGCCCACGCCCCAGAAGCGCACCCGGGCGGGCTCGGGGTGGCCGTTCGCCGCGCGTAGATCGGAGAGCGGGCGGCCGAGCGGCGCATTCAGGTATTCCACCCAGTCGCGCATTTCCTGCACAGTGCCGCTGCCGACATTGCCGCAGATGACCGGCTCGCAGCCGATCTGTTCGCAGAGATCGAGAAACTCGTGCGTCCCAAAGGCATTGGATTCCGGAATGTTCCACGTGTCGTTGTGCAGGCGCGGCCGTCGGTCGCGCGGACCGATGCCGTCGCGCCAGTGGTAGGCATCGGCGAAGCAGCCGCCCGGCCAGCGCAGGTTCGGCACCTTGATGGCGCGCAAAGCTTGCACGACGTCCTGCCGAATGCCGCGCACATGGGGGATCGGCGAATCCTCGCCCACCCAGATGCCCTCGTAGACGCAGCGGCCGAGGTGTTCGGCAAACTGGCCGAAGATATGCCGGCTGATCTTCGGGCCGGCCTCAGTGGACGTGATGCTGAGATGGACGGGAGCTCGGGGCATGGGAGAGTGGACTTCTCAAGCGATCGGTTGACGCGTCGCAAGCCGGGGACGGGCACAGAATTCGCGGAACACCTGCAGCATCAGCTCGTAGTTCCGCAACGGCATGCCGGGGAAGATCGTGTTGGAGGTGCCGAAGATGTAGCCGCCGCCCGGACTCGCGTTTTCGAGGCAGTAGAGGGCGGATCGCCGGATCGCCTCGTCCGGACCCTCTTGGAGCAAGCTGCATTGCACGTTGCCCATCAGGGCCATCCTCCCGTGGCAACGGCGCTTCACCGCGGCGATGTCCATTCCGGCCATGGGATCAACTGACTGGAAGCAGGCGGCGCCGAGCGAGAGAAAATCGTCCAGGATCGGGATGATGTTTCCGTCGGTATGAACGAAGGGGATCATCCCGCGTTGGCGGATGTGGGCCATCTGTTGCGCGAGGTAGGGTATGATGAATTCCCGGCAATCAGCCGGGGAAATAAACGGGCCGGAGTTGTAGGCGATGTCGTTGACGACGTGGATGAAGTCCGCGCCGGCGTCAGCCATCCGGTCGATCAAGGCCATGGCCGTGCGGCTCCGCTCGCGGGCGACCTCGTGGAGGTACGTGGGGCGCTCCTTGAGATCGCAGGCGAACTCCTCCCAGTCCGGGACGCTCTCGATGGCCCAGACGCTCATGCCCACGATCCCGCCGATCAAAATGCGGTCGCCAAAGATCCTTTTGGCCGCACGCACGCCGTCCGGATCGCTCCACGGCCAATAGACCGCGAGCGCATCCCATTGGAACCGCTCCACGATGCGGACATAGATTTCCATGCACTGGCCGACGGCGCGGTCTTTTTGTTGCGCGCTCATGCCGGCCCACGTGTTCCGATCGGGGAAGCGCAGGCCGAAGGCCTCATGCTCGAGCTCGAACATGGTCTCGAAATGCGGCGGCCGGTCCGGCTCCTCGAACCGCAGCGTCTTCAGCATGCGTTCCTTGCCGGTCATGGGGGCTCAGGCGAACTTCTCGAGCTTGGACCAGTCGTAGTTCTCGCCGCAGGGTCCGCCCATGGCGGAGGATTTGCGCTCAATGACGCGGCCGTTGAAGTCGTGCAGCGGGAAGTACCAGCTCACGATCTCCTCGGCGGTGGACGGCATGTAGTGGGCGATGAAGCTGCGGCGCCAGAGGGTGGGGTGCGTGTTGGGCTCGGAGCCGTGGATGACGCTGCCGTTGAAGAACAGGACATCGCCCGGGTCGAGAGTCGCGGGGACGGGCTGCCGGCCGTCGGGCGGCGGGACGTAGTTGTTGACGAAGCTGCGTTTGCCGTCGGCGGGCTGCGGGCACTGGATCGCGAGGTTGTGCGTGCCGGGGACGACGTTGAGGCCGCCGTTCTCGGGGGTGGCGGGGTCGATGGCCGTCCAGGCGGCGATGCAGGTGCCGGGCTTCACCATGAGGTAGAAGTTGTCCTGGTGCAGCGCTTGGCCGCGGCTGCCGGGCGGCTTGAAATAGACCATGGACTGGCAGGCGATCGGGTCGTCGTCCTCAAGCAGCGCGCGGACGACGGCGCCGACCCGCGGGTCGAGCATCATCTGCTTGCCGATCGGCTGGTGCCGGTGGAGGTGGAGCATGCGCGGGTAGCGCTTGAGGGGATCGGGGTCGAGGGACCCGTCGGGGTTGATCTTGGGTTCCCAGTACTCGGGGATGGGCTGGCCGGCGGCGGCGAGGTCGTCGATCACGCGCTTGAGCGCGGCGATCTCGTCCTTGGTCCAGAGCTGGCGGACAATCAGGTAACCTTCGGTGCGGTAGAACTCCTGTTGCTCCGGGGTGATTGTGTGGGCGGGGGCGGTGTTCGCTTTCATGGATGTGGGGTAGAGGGATCAGATCGCGGTCATGGCGTTGCCGCCGCAGACGGGCAGGAACACGCCGGTGATGTAGCCGGCGAGGTCGGAGGCGAGAAAGGCCACGGCGTTGGCGATGTCCTGCTCGGTGCCCCAGCGCTTCAACGGAATGCCGTTCACGTACGATTCGGGCCGGCCGGCGGCCGGGCGGTTCTCGCTGACCATCCAGCCCGGGGCGACCTGGTTCACGGTGATGCCGTGCTCGCCGACCTCGCGGGCGAGGACGCGCAGGACGCCGTCCATGCCGCGCTTGCCGGCGACGTAGGCGGACTGGTTGGCCGTGTTCTGCAGGGCGCATTCCGTGTTGATGGCGATGAAGCGACCGTGCCTGCGCGCCTTCATGTCGGGGATGAAGGCCTGCGCCATGAGCACGTTCTGCAGGACGCAGCTCTCGAACTGGGAGCGGTAATCGTCCGGCGATTGCTCGAGGACCTTGGTCCATTGGTACTGGATGACGGCATTGGTGACGACGATGTCAGGCGCGCCGAGCTGCGCCTTCACGGCGTCGCGCATGCGGTCAACGTCGGCCTTCACGGTGATGTCGGCCTGGAAGCACGCCGATCCGGGCAGTTCGCGCTGCAGCGCCGCGGCGCGGTCGGCGGCGCGGTGGTAGTGGATCGCCACGCGTGCGCCGCAGCCGGCGAGGGAGCGCGCGATGACGCGGCCGAGCTCGCCGGTGGCGCCGGTGACGAGAGCGGTGCGGTTGGTGAGGTCGATGTTCATGCGCACACGGCCTGGTGGCCGCCGTCGACGATGAGACCCACGCCGTTGATGTAGGCCGCCTGCGGCGAGCAGAGCAGGACGACCGCATTGCCGATGTCTTCCGGTGTGCCGATGCGGCCGACCGGGACGCGCGTCTTGATGAACGCGGCCGGCTCGGGCTTCTCCCAGTGGAACTTCGTCATGTCGGTCAGGATCATGCCGGGCGCCACGCCGTTGCACGTGATGCCCTTGGGTCCGAGCGAGATGGCGAAGCTCTTCATCAGCATGTGCAGCCCGGCCTTCGACGCGGCGTAGTCGCCCTGCTGGGCCGAGGTGACGTTCACGGCCAGCGAGGTGATGAAGATGATGCGGCCGCCTTTCCCGCGCTTGATCATCTCCGCGGCGACGAGCTGGGTGCAGTGGAACGCGCCGTTCAGGTTCACGTCCATGGTCCGCTTGAACATGGCCTCGCTCATTTCCATGACGTCAACGAACGGGCAGATGCCGGCGTTGTTCACGAGGATGTCGATCTGGCCGAAATGCTTCACGGCCTGGCGCACGACGGTGGCGACCTGGGGACGCAGCGTGATGTCGCAGCCGAGGCCCAGGGCCTTCGCGCCGGTCTCGGCCGCGAGTTGCTTGGCGGCGGCGCGGGCGGCCTTGGCGTTCATGTCGGCGATGACGATGCTCGTGCCCTGGCGGGCGAGGCAGGTGGCAATGCCATAGCCGATGCCGCGCGCGGCTCCGGTGATGAGGGCGACTCTTTTCTGCATGATCGGGGGCTGGGGGTTGAGGGTAGGGGATCGCGGACCGGGGGAGGGTCCAACTGGGGGACAGTTCCGACAATGATGGCAGAATCCGGCGGGACGCGAGCCAGGTTGTAAGGCAGGAGGTGGAATTCGGCCTCGAAAAACTACCCGTGGCTTTTTGCCCCAATTCTGCTCAACGTCCTCACCGTCACCGCCTGCTATTTCCTCGGCGAAGGCCTGCGCGAGGCGGTCGACCCCCAATCCCAGCCATGACCCGCAACGGTTTTGCCTCCGACCCCTGGTATCTGCCCCCCGCGCCCGCGGCCGACCTGCGGTGCATGCTGCGCCGGCACATCGCCGCCCGGGCCTTGCGCCAGCTGGAAGCTTCCGCCGGGCAACGGGCCCGCCTGCGCACCCCGGGCCAGTGGCGCACCTACGCGGCGGGAGTCCGCCGCCGGCTGGCCGCCGCGCTTGCCGCACCCTCACCGCAGCTTGGTGCAAAGTGGCGCGTGCAGGTTCGCTCCCGGTGCGAACACGACGGCTTCAGCATCGAGAGTGTCTGGGTCGAGTCGCTGCCCGGCTGCTGGATGAACGTGACGGTGTGGAAACCTGATCCCGCCCGCTTCGCGCCGCCCTGGCCCGCCGTGGTCACGCCGGTCGGGCACAACGGCAAGTACAACCCCAGCGAGCAGCATCCGCCGCAGGTCTTCGCGGCCAACGGTTATCTCACCGTGTCGTTCGATCCCCCGGGCTTCGGCGAGAAGGCGGCGGGCAACAATCATTTCGAGGATGGCGTGCGCGGCTACGTCACTGGCCAGAACCCGCTCGCGTTTTTCATCGCCGATGCGCTGCGGGCCGTCGACTACGTGCTGGCGCGCCCCGACGTGGATCCGCACGGCGGCGTCGGCATGACCGGCGTCTCGGGCGGCGGCTTCACTTCGGTGATCTGCGCCGCGCTCGACCCGCGCATCACGGCCGTGGGCCCGTCGTGTTTTGGCCTGCCCGACGAGTCGCATCCGATCCTGAACGGCTACGCGGCGTGCCCGGAGACGCTCTGGTTCAACCGCTATGGCAATGGACTCGGTCTCGTGGACCTGCTCATTGCCGCCCGTTTCACGCCCATGCTCCTGATGGCGGGGCGTTACGACACGGTCCTCACGGCGCGTCGGCTGCAACTGCTGGCGCGCGCCACGCGGGCGGCCTACGTCGGCGTGGGTCGGGCGTCGGCCCTTGATCTGCTGATCGACGACTGCGGACACGAATACACCGCCGCCCAAGCGCGGGCCTTCGTGGCGTGGATGCGCCGGTGGCAGAATGGCGGCCGGGATCGGCGGCAGCCCGTGCGGATGCCCCGCCGGCTCGTCTTGCTGCCGGAGGCGGAACTGCGCTCGCAACCGCCCGCCGGGCTGACCATGGCCCGCGCGGCCGCCGCCTGGGTGAAAGCACGGCGGCCGGCGAAGGACGCGACTGCCGTGCGACGCGGACTGGCGGGACTGATCCCGGATTGGTCCGCCCACCGGCGAAGCGGCCTGCGCGCGGTTACCGCGCCGGGTTCGAAGGCGACCATCTGGGTGCACGCGCTGCAGGAGCTCAGCCTGCGCGATGGATCGAATTGGGAACTGCCGGCGACGGCGCTGTGCCCGCCGCAGCCGGAGGGTGGGGCGCTGGTCTTCTTCGACGAGCGCGGTCGCTGGGCCGCGCTGCACCAGTGGGGTTGGTTAAACCGCGCGGCAGGCGTTTTCAGCCGCGGCGACCGGCCGCGGTCCGTGCTCATGGTGGACCTGCCCGGTTGGGGCGACACGCGGCCGCTGCCCGGGCCGTTCGATGTCGTGGGTTGGGGCGGGGTGGACCGCTGGACCGGTTACGTAAGCGCGTCCACGGGAGAATCGGTGATGGTCCTGCGCCTTCGCGATGCGGTGCGAACGATCGACTGGGTGCAGCGCACCTGGCGCGTGCCGGCCGCGCGTATCACTGTTGGCGGCTTTGGTCTCGGCGCCACGATCGCGGGTCTCGCGGCAGGTCTGCACGGCGGACTGGCCGGGGCGCTGCTGGTCGAACCGCTGGCGGAGTTCGCCGATCTCGCGCGGGCGCCACGCCCGACGCGCCCGCACGACGCCTATTTCCCGGGCATTTTGTCGGTTGGTGATCTGCCTGAGGTCCTGGCGTTGCAACCCGCGCCGGTGCTGGTGCTCGGTCCCCGTGACGCGGCCGGCACCTTGCTCGGGGCCCGGGCGAGGCGGGTCTTCCGCGGTCGCCGCGTGCAGGTCGTGACTGGGGCGTTTGACGCCAAGGCAGAGACGGCGGCCCTCGGCTGGCTGCAGACCCACTGAGATTTTTCCCATCCATGACACCGCTCAAACTCATCGCTTGCGACCCGGTGGTAGGCCTGCCGCGCAAGCCGTACCCGTGGCTGCGGCCCGACGTAACCGACCTGCTCGGCGAACTTGCCCGGCTGCAGATTGCTTCGGCCATCGTGCGCCACCGCCAATGCCTTGAAAACGCCCCTCACTGGGGCAATGCCGTACTCGCGCGCGAAACGACGGGCCATGCCAGCCTCTTCCCGGCGGTGTGCCTCACCCCGGACGGAGCGCCGGACGCCCACGACTTTGACGCTACCTTCCGAGACGCGCTGACCCGGGGACTGCGCGTGGGCTGGATCAGTCCGAAGGAGCATATGTTCTCCCCGCGGCCCTGGTGCAGCGGGCGGCTCTATGCGGCGTGCGCGGCGGCGCGGTTGCCGCTGCTGCTCGACTACCGGCAGCTCTCGCTCGACGAGGTTGACGAGATCATGTCGGCACACCCGGACCTGCGCCTCATCCTCGTGCAGGTGCCGCGCTTCGGCCGCCACCGCGCGCTGTATGCGCTGCTCGAGCGCCACCCCTCGCTGCACCTGTGCCTGAGCAGCGCCTATTCGGTGCACGAGGGGCTGAACGACCTCGTGCAGAAATTCGGCCACTCGCGCTTCGTGTGGGGCTGCAATTATCCCGAGGCCGAGGGCGGCGCGTCCGTCACGCTGCTGACCTATGCCGACATTCCCGATGCGGCGAGGGCGGCCATCGCCCATGGCAACATCGAGCGTCTGCTTGCGGAGGTGAAATCATGAGTGCAACCGACCATTTCCAGACCGCCGGCCGCCTCGGCCAGCCCGTCCGCGGCGAAGTCATCATCGATGCCCACGGGCATCTCGGTCACACCCCCGACTTTCCCATCGTGCGACCCACCGCCGCGGCGCTGGTGGCGAACATGGATCGCCTCGGCATCCAGTTCACCTGCATCAGCTCGATCCCGGCGATCTTCGGCGACGCCGAGTACGGCAACGCGCTCGTGGCCGACGCGATCCAGGCGTACCCCGACCGGTACTTCGGCTACCTCGTGGTGGATGTCGGCTATCCCGACAAAGTCGCGGCCCAACTCGCGCGCGGTCTTGCGGCCGGTTTTCGCGGCTTGAAGGTCTGGTCGTACGGCGCGCGAACCGGACTGCCGTACAATCATCCGAACTACGAACCGGTGTTCGCCTTCGCCCAGCAGCATGCCCTGCCGGTGCTGGCGCACGTCTTCGGCCCCGAGCTCGACGAGCTGGAGGGCTACATCAAGCGCTACCCGCGTGTCCGCTGGCTGCTCGCGCACGTCGGTTCGGCCGAGCTCGACAAATATATGCGCTTCGCCCGCGAGTATCCGACCGTCTGGGTGGAGCTGTGTCTGTCGAGCTGCCCGCGCGGGTTGGTCGAGCACCTCGTGTCCGCGGGTCTGGAGGACAAGGTGGTCTGGGGCAGCGACGCAGTCTTCCTCGATCAGGCGTCCCAACTCGGCCGCGTGCTCTTCGCGCAGATCCCGATTGCGGCGAAAAGAAAAATCCTCGGCCTCAACGCCCGGCGTGCGCTCGGGGTGGAGGCGGGCCGGTGAGCGCCTTTGCCGCTGAGACCGCCGCCGGACGGATGCTGCGCTACCTGCGCACCTGGCAGGCGCCCGACGGGGCCCTGCACGGCGTGCACACGCATCCCGTATGGCGCCTGCATCCTGCCGTGGTCGAGGACCACTACACCGGGTACTCGGCCTGGGGTGCTCCGGGTCTGCTCGGCCTGGCCGACCTCGCGGCGCGCACCCGCATGCCGGCGGTCGAGGCGATGGGGCGCGACTGGGTGCGCTTCGTCCTTGAGACCTTCTTGCCCGGCGATCGCTGGGACAATTGCGGGGCGGAACTCGGACGACGTTTCAATGCCGCGGCCGTGGACAACTTCCTGCAGGACCTGAGCCTCGCGTACTATGCCCGCGTCGCCGGCCACACGCTGGCGGCCGCCGACAAGGCGCGGATCGGCGACTGCGTGCGCCGCAATCTCGAGAGTTACCTGCGCGAAGCCGGCCAGCCGGAAAGGGACGGCCACCTGCTCGTCGGCACCGTCAACCAGGACTGCGCCGGCCTGTGGGCCATGGCCGAGTGGATGGAAACCTACGGGGCCGATCCGCACTGGCGTGATCTGCTGGTGCGCGGCCTCCGGGCCCACCTGCGCGAGCATTTGGTCACCGGCCTGCCCGACGCTGAAAGTGGCGGTTTCCTGCGGGCCACGTCGCTGCCGGATTACGTCGAGCCCGCCGAATACTACGGCGTCATTTTGCCGGCGTACGTGCACGGCTGGAAGCTCACCGGCGACCACACCTTCCTCGAGGCCGCCGCGACGATGGCGCGGCACGTCATGCGCAACGCGTGGCGCGACGACCGCGGTTGCCTGCGCCTGCACCGCACCTGCGATCGCGTGAAGGGTCAGTGGCGCGTCAGCCAGGCGCCCATGCTCGTCGCCGGCGGCGGCTTGTTCCTGCGCGTGCTGCGCGAGCTGGCGGCGCTCACGCCGCTGCCCGAGGCGGAGGCCTTTCTCGCCGGCATGGACGCGACCACCGCGCATTACCAGAACGAGTTCGGCTTCGTCGTCGCCGCGACCGAGTGGCACGACGACTACGACCTCATCTGCGGCACGGTCTGGGAGGCGCACGACCTCGCGTACCTCGGATCGCGGGTGACGGATGCCGACGCATTCGCCGCGGCCTTCGACGCCCCCGCGCCCGACCTCGGCATCGTGATCGGCTGGCACGACCTCTGGGTCGAGAGCGCCCGCCAATGGGCCCTCGTGCGGCCGTGGTCGTATGGCTTCGGCTACTCCGGCGACAAGCACGGTCTGGAAGCTGCCGTCGCGGCGCCGGCCTGGTGCAATCCCAAGCGTCCGGAGATCCCGTTCCTCCCGACGGTCAAGGTCCGCATGGTCGGCAACGAGATCGTCATCCACGCCCCGGATTACCCGCGGATCGCGGTGACCTCGATCTACGGCAAGAAGTGGATCCGCGAAGCGTGAGCGATGTGAACCGCCCCCTTTACCCATGAAACAGTCCCTGCCCCTGAATGCCTCGTGGAAACTCATGCCGACGGAACCCAATCTCGGGCTGACCGCCGGCTGCTCGGCCCTGCCGTTCGACCAACGCTGGATCGACGCGCAGGTGCCTGGCGAGGTGCACCTCGACTGCCAGCGCGCCGGCCTGATCGGCGATCCCTTCGTGGGGATGAATCACGACCACATCCGCTGGATGGAGGAGTGGGACTGGTGGTACCGCACTGATCTCACGCCGGCCACGCCCGGGTCCGGCCAGCGCCTGCACCTCCTCTTCGAGGGGCTCGACTGCTTCGCCACCGTGCAGCTCAACGGTAAGGTCGTCGGCAAAAACCAGAACATGTTCACGCCGCTGCGCGTGGATGTCACTGATCACGTCCAAGCCGGCGCTAACCGTCTCGAGGTCTGCCTGGGCGCGCCCGTTTACCCGCCCGATCGCCCGGCCCGCAGCCCCGACGTGCGCGGCTACGGCAATGCCCTCCGTCTCCAAGTGCGCAAGGCGCAGTCCTGCTACGGCTGGAACATCGCGCCGCGGCTGGTCACCATCGGCATCTGGAAGCCGGTGTCGTGGCTGCTGGTGGACGAGGTGGAGATCGCCGACGTGTTTGTGAGCACGGTCGCGCTGCGCCCGGACGGCAGTGCCGAATTGGAGGCGCTCGTCGAACTGCGCCACAACCACGGGGCGCCCGGACCGGTGGAGGTCGAGCTCACCGTCGCAGGCCAGACCCGCAAGCTTGCCCTCGCCAGCGATCCGGCGGGCACGCGCCACGTCGAACGCTTTGTCGTTCCCCAGGCCAAGCTCTGGTGGCCGCACAATCACGGCGCGCAACCCCTGTACGAATGGACCGCCGTGCTGCGTCGCGGTGGCCGCGAGCTCGACCGGCGCAGCCGCAAGTTCGGCATCCGGACCGTCGACCTCATCCAGCAGCCCGACGACGACGGCGGCATCTCGTTCGTCATCGCGATCAACGGGAAGAAGATCTTTCTCAAGGGCATGAACTGGACGCCGGCGGATGCGATCTTCGCCCGCGTGGACGCCGTCCGGTACGACCTGCTGCTCAAGGCCGCGAAGGACACCCACATCAACGCCATGCGTGTCTGGGGCGGCGGTGTCTACGAGCAGGACCACTTCTACGCCCGTTGTGACGAACTTGGCATCGTGATCACGCACGACTTCATGTTTGCCTGCGGCTGCTATCCGCAGGATCCCGCCTTCCTCGACGAGGCGCGGCGCGAGGCCGAGTTCCAAGTCCGCCGCCTGCGGCACTACGCCTGCATTGTGGCGTGGTTCGGCGACAACGAGAACGACGTCCTCGCCGACAACAGCTTCAACTATCCGACCTACCGTCACAACCGCCTGAGCAAGGAAGTGCTCCGCGACGTCGTGAAGGCCCACGCGCCGCTGACGCCGTATGTGCCGACCTCACCTTACTCACCCCTCACGTACGACCAGAACGCGCCGATGGAGGGCGACTGCCACATCTGGGGGCACGGGTTCTCGTACAAGTCCGACTTCTACGTGAAACAGAAGCCGCGCATGGTAACCGAGATCGGCTACCTGAGCTTCCCGGACCGCAAGGTCATCGAGTCGTGGGTGTCGAAGGACAAGCTCTGGCCCGTGTTGCATGAGGAGTACCTTACGCACGGCGCCGACTGCATCCGCCTCGATCGCCAGGCGCGCTACCGGCTCAACTGGGACAACATCCGCGAGCGCGGCTGGCCCGAGCCGAAGGACCTCGACGAGACGATCCGCATGACGCAACAGGTCCAGGGCGAGGCCTCGCAGTTCTGGGTGGAGTTCTACGGCAACCAACCGAACTGCTGGGGCATCTTCCTGTGGAATCTCGCCGACAGCTGGCCGCAGATGTCTGACGCGTACATCGCGTACCCGTATGCGCCGAAGGCCAGCCTCGACTACGTGAAGAAGGCCTACGCTGCGCTGCAGCGCTGATCAAACCCGGCGCAGGTGCAGTTCGACGGTTTGGCCAGCCGGCAGTTGGTACCGCCGCAGGCCGGCCTGGGCGCGGTCGGCCGCGAGCGGCAGGTTGACCCGTTCGCCGCGCGGGAGCACGAGCTCGGCGTTGGCGCCGGCGGGGATCGCCAGCGTGATCCGGCGATCGCCGCGCAGGCCGCGGGAGGCGAAACGGATCGGGCCGTGGATTGTGTGCGCGGTGAGCGTGAGCTCGACGATGTCGGCGGGTTGCGGGCGGATCTCGATGCGGCCGCAGCCGGGCGTCAGCGGCCAGATGCCGGCCAGGCTGTGGATCGCGATGTACAGCGGTACCACCGGACAGTGGCTCCATTGCTGGTTGGAATCATGCCGGGCCTCCCAGTCCTCCTGGAGCGTGTTGTTCTCGAGCACCGAGCCCATCGTTGCCCAGCGATTGCGCAGGTCGGCGGTGATGATGTCGGCGCGTCCGCCTTGGGCCAGCGCCCACAGGCGCCAGCCGGCGTTGGCCGGGTAGGAAAGTCCCATCTCGGGCGGGACCTCGACGAGCATCCGCAAAGCGGTCTGCGTGCGACCGCCGGGGCATTGGCCGAACAGGAGCGCGGTCGCGAGCGAGCGATCGCAGCAGCGCACCTCGCCGTCCTCGGCCAGCCACGGGCGGTTGTTCACGAAGACCTGGCGCTCGGGATCCCAGAAGCGCGCCACCGCCGCCCGCCGCAGCCGCCGCCCGAAGGCCCGACCCTGGGCGGCCCGCTCCGCCTCGCCCATGGCCTCGCAGAGCGGGGCGAAGGCATGCTCCAGCATCGCAGCGGCGTAGAGATTGAAGGCACATTGCTTGTGGCGCTGTTGCCGGTACGCGATGTGGTCGATCCAGACCGAGGGGATGCCGAGGTTGTCGACGGCGAGCAGCCCGTGGTCGTCGACGATGGTGGCCAGGTAGTCGATGAAGCGCACCAGTCGCGGGAACGGCTCGCGGATCGCGCCGAGGTCGCCGGTGTACAGGTAGTGGTACCAGCAGTCGAAGTTGAAGCCGACGCCGTGGTCGAGGATCGGACCCCAGCCGGTGAGATCGAGCTGGCGCTCCACGAGCCGGGCCAGGCGGTCGAAGCCGGGCCAGCAATCGAGAAAGAATCCGTCCTTCGTCATGCCCTGGCTGTACGTCGCGAGGAAGCGGGCGGGCAGACGCTGCTCGCCGAATGCCAGATGGATGGCGTGCAGCTGATGGCCGCAGTCGCCGCTGTATTGCTGACGCTCGCGCGCCATGCCGTCGACGAAGGCCTCCTGTGCGCAGTTGTGGAGCGTGTTGATGGTGGCGTCCATCAGGCGCTGCAGGGCCGGCTCTCCAATGCGCACGTCGGCTTGATGCGGCCACGGGAAGACGCGGCGCCGCACGCCGATGCGACCAATCCGCACCTGGCCGGCGGTGCCGTGCACGTGGAGCTGCAGCCAGCGCAGGCTCTCGAAGTCGAAGGTCTCGAAGTGGTTCACCCCCGGCCGGCACGTGAAGCGCGTCCAGGCATCGAAGTGCGTGTTCAACACTGGCGGGCCGTCGGGGCGGTGCGCCTCATGCACGAGCAGTTCAATGACGGTGCCGGCCGGGGCTTCGATCGTGAAGCCGGGCCAGCCGACGATCTGCTCGGTGAGCTCGAAGGTCAGGAGCACGCCGCGATCCGGCGTAAGGTCGAACTCCCAGGCTGGTCCGCCCTCCCATGTCACCGCCCGGGCCACCGGGCCGGCGGAGGCGTCGGTGCGATACGCGTCGGGCGCGCGGCACTCGAAGTATTCCCAGACCGGACGCAGCCATTCGAGGCGGCGCTGGTCGTTGAGGTGGGAGACCGGGACGATCTGGTCTTCCTTCAGCATCGGAATGCTGCGCGGGCGCAGCTGCGCTTCGGCCGGACCACCGGCGGGAATGTCGAGCTGGTATTCGACAAACGGGGTGTTGAGCGCCGGCTGGTTGGGCGAACCACCGAGGATCATCGCCGGGCGCCAGTCGCGATCCGGAGCGAAGCCGGAAAGATTCCAGCCGTAGGGGTAGAGGTTCGCGTCGAACTCCTCCTGCAGGGAGCGCAGGTACCAGCGCTTGTAATGGCCAGGGGCCCAGGCGCGACAAAGGTGCGCGAGCCACGAGGGATCGGAGGCGATCGTCTGCACCCGACCGGAGGTGTCTTCCAGTTCGAGCCGGAAGAGGAAACCCGGTTTGCCGATCGCCCAGGTGCCGTCACCGTGGCCGAAGTAAAGCACCGTGACCGCCAGTACGTTCAGGCCCGGCTTCAGGTGGTCCGCGAGGTCGATCGGATCGGCTTCGGACCAGCGCGGGTCGGACGGGGCCGGACCCCACTGGATGCGGTGGCCGTTGACCTCGAGCCGGTAGCGGCTGTCGGCGGCGATCCAGCCCGTGGCGCGTCGCAGCGGTGCGGTTATCTCCACCGTGCGGCGGAAGAGAACGAACGTGTTCGGCAGGCAGCGTTCGCTCGGATACCAGATCCACTGGGCCGGACTCAGGTCCGGCAGGGCGGCGGTTGGGCTGGGCATGGGAAAGGGATAGGCTCGCAAACCGGGCGGTATCACGCAACGGCGGAGTGGACCTAACTCCTAAACCCCAGTCCCCAGCATCCCCAGCAACTGCCGATACTGCGAAAAATCCGGCACCACCAGGTGCGCGCCGGCGCGGATGACGCGGGTGCGCTTTTCCGGGGCGAGGCCAAAGCGCTGGACCTCGTTGCTGGCGAGGCCGACGGTCACACCGCCGCGCTTGCGCGTCTCGCGGATTTCCACCGGGCCGTCGCCGAACGTGACGATGCGGGCCGCGTTCGCCGGGCCGAGTTCGCCCAGAATCCGGTCGAGCACCATGCGCTTGGCGTCGTGGGTCATGTCGGAGCTGGCGCCGTAGATGCGACCCTCGAACAGGTCGGCATAGCCCAGCGCCTGCGCCTCGCGAACGACGTCCTGCTCGTCGGTGCCGCTGGCAAGGTAGAGCTTGAGGCCGGCGCGGTGCAGGGCCTGCAGGAAGGGTATGGCGTTCTTCAGGGTGTAGTCGGTGACGTCGCGTTCGCCGCGGGCCAGGCGGGCGAGGCGGTCTTCGACCAGCGCCATGAGGGCGTCGTTGTAGATGCGCTTGTAGCCGTGGGCATCGAGCATGCGGTCGGCCGGAATGTAACCTGCCTCGCGCACCATCTGCGCGAGACCGTGCATCTGCTGCAGCGTCTGGATGCCGGTGGTCTTGTCGATGAAGTCGCGGACCTGGCCAACGGTGCGCTCGAAGACCGCACGCTCGGCTTGGCGCCAATCCGGACCGAGGATCGCCTCGATCATCACCGGCTCCATGACCTTCTCCCAGCCCTGGCGCAGGGTGGAGATGGTGCCGTCGTGGTCGAAGATTGCGTACTTGAGTTGCAGGCCCGCGGGCAGCGGCTCGGCAATCTCGATCTCGGTGTCGGGCGCAAACCGGGCTTGGCGCGGATCGGCGGCGAGCTCGGGTTGGTAGACGTAGTCCGGCGAAAGCCCGATCGCGAGGACCTCCTCGGGCGTGGCGGTGCCGGTCTGGTGCAGCTTCTGCACGGTGATCCCGGCGACAAAATTTCCGAAGGTCGCGGCCTCCAGCGGCGTGCCGCCGGCCGCGAGGGTGGCGGCGATGCCGGCGACCATGCTGTCGCCTGCGCCGACGGGATCGGTCTTGCGCAGGAGGTGCAGGCCGCGGACTTCCTGCACGCCCGTCGTCTCGGCGACGAGGCAGCCGTGCGCGCCGCGGGAGACGAACACCGGGTGCTGCCAGCGTTGGTGGAGTTGCCGGACGGCGGTGAGCACCTGCTCACGCGGTATGGCGGTACGCGGTTCGGCGCGGCCGCCGGCGAGGCGGATGGCCTCGAGGTCGTTCAGTTTGTGCAGGGCGGCCGGATAGGCTTCCGCCAGATGGCGGCAATCGACCAAGGCGATCACGCGCGGATGCCGGGCGAGCAGGGCGTTGAGGCCGGCCTGAAACTCAGGCGAGTGGAGGCCGCGCTCGAACTGCTGGTTGATCACGAGGACGTCGAGTTCCGCGAGGGCGCGCTCAAGGGCCGCGAGGACCTGGGCGCAGGTGGCGGCGGCGAGGCGGTTGAAGCAGCCGAAGTCGAGGCGGTTCAGCTCGGCCTGACGGTGGATGGGTTTGAGGTAGGAATGGGTTTGCCAGTCCTGCGCCTGGGCGATGAGGCCGCTGGCGTCGGCCCCGGCCTCGCGCAGGAGGCGCTGCAGTTCGACGCCCTGCGGGTCGGGCCCGATCACGCCGAAGGCATGGAGGCGGGTGACGCCGAGCGCGCGAAGGTTGGCGAGCACGTTGCCCGCGCCGCCGAGCGAGTGGCGCTGCTCGCGCACCGGGTGCGTGGGGAGTCCGGTCTCGAGCGAGGCCTCGGAGGCGTCCGCATCGATTTGATGGTACACATCGACGCAGAAGTCGCCGACGACGCCGATGCGGACGCGGGTGATGGCGGAGAGGAGGGAAAGAAGACGGACGGCTTCCATGCGGTGACCGGGAACGGGACGGCTGACGGGTTTCCCTCAGCAAGCCGTTCCCGGCGCGATGATGCTAATGCAAAGCCGGGCCGCAGGGCAAAACCTGTAATGACATTATGGGCGCGCTGCAGGCGGGAGCGGCCACGGGTCGTCGAATGGACTCCAGCCCCCCTCGTAACGGGCGAAGTGGGTCAGGTGGATGCCCTGGCGGAAGTAGTGCATCGTGCGGGCGATCGGGATGTGCTCCGAGAGCTGCGTGATCCCGGCGGCGACGGCTTCGGCCTCGAAGGCGTCGAGCAGGCGCGGTCGGTCCGGCGCGTCCAGCGGCAGCGCGGCTAGCTGGGCGAAGCGGATGGGGAGACGGGCGCGTTTGATTCGGGCGAGGGTGGCCTCGTCCTCGGCGAGGCGTTCAGCCTCGTCGAAGCACGCTGCGGCGGTCTGGAGTAGCTCGGGCGTCAGGTAGGCGGCGTCGGGTCGGTCGTAGATGCTGGCGTGCAGGTTGTTTTCCTGCACGAGGCGCTGCAGGGCGTTGACGTAGCGGAGCAACGCGGCGCCGCCGCGGCCGTAGACGCCGTGGAGATACTCGGCGATCAGGGCATCGGCATCCTGCGTTGGATCCCACAGCAGGCGGGCGAGCACCCAGGCGCGCAGTCCGGCGAACTCGCCGCCGCCGCCGGGAGGATTGGCGCCCTGCTCGAACACGCCGTTGACCTGGTTGAGCGCGAAGAAGCGCAGGTTGGCGGCGAGCACGCCGAGGTTGGGGAAGGGCTGAACGTAGTTGGCGAAATTGGTCACGTAGTCCCACACGTAGACGCGGTTGCAGATGCGACCCCAGGCGATCAAGTCCTCGGGCAGCGTGGCGCCGGTGCCGCGCTGGTGCTTGAGGAGCATCTTCTCGCCGCAGGTCTCGAGCGGATGCGAGAAGCAGCACTCGATCGTGCAGAGGCGCACGATGACGTTGCGCCGCGGACGAACGCAGCGCGGCGCCTTGCGCGTGTACTGGTAGGCGAGCGTGTCGATGGCGACGTGCGGGTAGTCGGGCTCGATCGCCTCGGCGATGCGATTGACGAAGCGGATCAGGCTGCCGCTGTAGTTGCCCTCCTCGGCGTCCACGGCGCGGCAGGCGGCGCACTGGCAGGGGTTGTCCCAGTCGTTCTGCGAGACCGAGACGATGCTGACCGCGGGATTCGCGGCCAGCCAGGCGCGGATGCGCTCGAGGGCGAGGGCGAAGACATCGGGGTGGGCAAGGCACAGCTGGGTCTCGTGGCGCACGCGGACGCCCTTGACCTCGGAAAAGTACTCGGGGTGGGTGTCGAAGTAATTCTCGACGGGCACCAGTTCGTTGAACGTATGGACGAACGGCAGGGCGTACCGCACGCCGCCGCCGTGGTGCGGCCCGAATTCGGGGAAGTGCCCATTGCTCTTGTTGCGCGCGGCCCAGTCGGGGTCCATCGCCTCGAAGGCGTAGGGTTCGCGGTACTCGAACGCCGGCGCGCAGCGCTCGTCGATCGGCCGCAGTGCGATCTGTTCGCGCCGGGGGATGCGCGTCACCCCCGGCGCGAACCAGCGGCAGCCGAGGTGGCGCTCGAGGAAATCATAGACGGCGTACAGCGTCCCGCGGTGACCTTCGCCGGCGACGAGAAGGTGGTCGGTGCCCGTGCGAATGATGAAACCCTCGGCGCCGGGGGCGGTGCGCAGGTTCTCGGCAGGCGGTGACCAGCGGTTGCTGGCGCCAACCCAGATCTCGTGCGGCTGGCGCGGGGCGGCGTCGGTTGCCACCGGCAGGTCGGCACCGCCGATCAGGCGCAAGTGTGACTGCAGTTCCGCGGCCGCGTGACGTTCGACGGGCGTCGCGGAGGCGCCGACGATGATGCGCCAGGCGGACTTGCCGGCGGTGATGAGGGGGAGTTGGGAAGGCATGGGGCTCTACCCAATGGAGGGTCGATTGCCTGCCACATAACTCAACCCGATTTGAGGCCGGGTGCGCCGTTGACCTCTGGATCTCAGCCGCCATGCTCCGGGGACCCCGAAGCCGGCCACCCCTGACCGATGCTTCACCACACCCACACCCGAAAGGAATAATCCCATGACCGCGCTCTGGTTGCCGATCCTGTTGTCCGCCGTATTTGTCTTCGTGCTGAGTGGCATCTTCCACATGGCACTGCCGTGGCATAAGAACGATTTCAAGAAACTGCCCGATGAGGAAGGCATCCGCACCGCGCTGAAGCCGTTTTCGATCCCACCCGGCGACTACATGGTGCCGATGTGTGACGGCGGTAACTACAACTCACCGGAATACAAAAAGAAGCTCGAGGAGGGCCCGGTCCAGGTCCTCACGGTCCTGCCGAACGCGTGCTCGTCGATGGGGCCCACGTTCCTGCAATGGTTCGTCTTCCTGCTCGTGGTCAGCTTCTTCACGGCCTACGTGACGCTGCACTCCGTGCCGGCCAATGCCCATTATCTGGCGGTGTTCCGCGTCGCGGGCGCGGTGGCCTTCCTCGCCTACGCCGGCGCGCAGTGGCCGCAGTCCATCTGGATGCGCAAGAGCTGGTGCTCGACCGTGAAGTTCACGATCGACGGTCTCGCCTACGGTCTCGTGACCGCCGGCACCTTCGCCTGGCTCTGGCCGCGGTAAGGCGAGCGCGACGGGAAGATCTTTCGATCCGATCGCGGAAGCGCGGAAAAGACACGGATCGATTCCGCGTCTCCGCGCTTCCGCGTTTTCGCGATTTTAGGTTTTGGTTTTTTTGCTGCCTTGCGCATGACGAAGCCTAGACTCGTTCCGTGAACGTCTCTTGGCCTTCTCGGGTCCGCCGGGTGGCGGGCTCTGTGCTCGGAGTGATGCTGGCGCTGGTCTTAGCCGCGCCGGCCCAGGCCTCGGGGCCGCGCTGGCTGATGGCGCCGCTGGCGCGGTTCTTTGGCGTGCCGCCGGAGGCGGAACTGGCCAAATGCCGCGAGGCGTTCCGCCGTTACCAAGCGCAGCCGGGGACGCCGGCGGACCTGTGGCCGGTGTATCGCTTGGCCTTCGACGATTCCGGCCGGCACCGCGAATGGAGTGCGATCCTGGCGCGGAGTTTTGCCGCCCGCCTCGAGACCGTGGGTGCCACCGGTCTGCGCCTCAATGTGCTCGCCGAGGCCCCAACCGTCCCAACGGCGAAGATGGGGCGTAACCAGCTGAGCTACGTGTGGGAGCGCGGAGGGCAGTACGCCGCGGCCGTGCGCGAGCAAAGACCATCCGCGGACTTTGTCTGGATCGTCGAGGTCTGGGCAGCGCAGGGCAAGGTGTCGGCATTGCAGATCTTCCTCCTCGGGTCCGACGGCCAGATCGCCTACCTCCGCGCCTACAACTCGCACCAGTTCGGCAAGAACCTGCCGATCGAGGGCGAAGCGTGGATGGACTTCCTCATCACCCGCCTGCGTCAGGACCTGGCTCGTTTCCCCGAGGAGATCTTTCCGCGCGACGGGGTGGGGTGAGCGAAGGCGGCTGCAGCCGGGGCCGCCTTACTCCTGTGCGATGACCCGGTCGACGATGGCCTGGCGCATCTCCGGCGACAGGCTTGCGAAGTAGGCGCTGAAGCCGGTCACCCGGACGACGAGGTCCGGGTGCGCGCTCGGGTCCCGGTTGGCCTCGAGGAGCTTTTTCTTGTCGAGGATGTTCATGTTGATCTGCGTCCCGCCGAGCGCGAAGTGGCCCCGCACCAGGGCCACGACCTGATCGATGCCTTCGCCCCCGCGCGACAGGCCGGGGTCGAGCTCGATCTGCATGGGGGCGGTGTTGCCGTAACCGGGCTGCACCGCCGCCACGGTCAACGCCAAGGCGGTTGGCGCGGCGTCCCGGCGGAAACCGGGATCGGGATTCGGCCCGTGGGAGATCGGACCCTGCGCGTACCTGCCGTTGGGGGTCGCGCCGACGTCCTTGCCCATGGTGAGGGTCGCGGCCCAGGAGAAGATTCCGGGGATCAGGTTGTAGCCGTGCGGCGTCGGCTTCTCCTTCACGATAGCAGTGAAGGACTGGGCCACCTTGACGCCGAAGTGGTCCGCCCGCGAGCCGCCGCTGCCGAAGCGCGGTATGCCCTTCATCTTCAGGCGTGTTTGTTCGCCCTCCGGTCCGGCCCAGCTCGTTTCGAGCCAGTGGCTGAGTTTGCTCCAAGTGAGCTGGCCCTCGCGCTCGACCCGTTGCTCGACGGCCGCAAACGAGTCCGCGACGGTCGCAAGCCCGGCGGCATCGACGCACAAGTTGTAGAACTCGACGCCGCCGTGCGAGGCGTCGCGACCCCGCTCGATCGGGCCGTGGCACAGCAGGTCGAGGTGCAGTTCGGGGAAGACCCGGTACATGTGGTCCAGATGGAAATCGAGGCTCCGGCCGATGGTCTCGATGGCGCAGCGCAGGTGCTGCTCGTAACGGTCCCAGAGCGCGTCGACGCCCGGCGTGACGGCCGGGTCGGACATCAGGTCCTTGAAGGCGACCTCGAACACTGCGGCCAGGTTGACCTTGACGCAGTCGTTGACGGTGTATTCGCGCCCCGGGATGGCGCACCAGTGGCAGCCCGAATACGCGCGGAGGCGGCCCAGCTCGATGGGATAGCCATTGCGCGCGAAGCCGGCGCTCGTGTTGTCCACGCCGAGGAATTTCGGCGTGCCGGTCCGGTCGGTGAAAAGGATCTCCACGCCCCGCCGCAGGAGTTGCGGACCGGTGTTCCGGCCGACGCTCACGCCCACGTTCACCGGGATCCGGATGCGGTGCGCGGCCTCGAGGACGAGGTGCGAGAGCGCGTTGGTCAGGTCTTGGCCGTCGGCGCCGGGTCCGCCGATCTGGGTATAGCTCGTGTCGCGGAGGAAATAGCACGCAAGGTGGAACACCGCTTCTTCATCGGTCAGCGTCCCGGCCTTCCGATCGCGCACAAAGAACGGATAGAGGAACTGGTCGATCCGCCCGAGGGCACCGGCCATGTTGTACACCTTGCCGGCCAGTTGGTAATTGAGGGTCCACTGGCAGGCCTCGCGGAACGTCTGCGGGGGCGCGGCGACCAGACGGTCGGAGATGGCGGCGATCTCCGCGAGATTTTGGCGCAGGACGGGATCGTTCTCGCGCGCGGCCATTTCCCGGGCGGCGGTCGCGTGGCGGCCGATCCAGGCCTGCGTGGCGAGGACGAAGTGCTCGAGCCCGTCGTACAACTCCTGCGCCTCTTCGTCGCGGTTCACGGTGCGGTAATGGCGGATCCGCGCCAGGATCCCGCCCCAGCCCTGCGTGAGCCCGATCGTCTGGTCCTGGCAGAAGTGCTGGATAGCCCCGACGCCGTGGTGCAGCTTGTACTTCTGCTGCAGCGCGTGGAGATGGGAGTAGTCGAATTCGGGCCGCCACGCGGGCTGACGATAGGCGGTGAAATGCGACATGTACCCGCCGGCCAGCGAGCTCGCGGGGTCGATGCACGGCGGATGCAGGTCGAGCAGCGCGCGGAAGTTTTCGCCGCAGGCCCGGGCGCCGAAGATGCCGCCGCTCGGGTGGTCGGTCTTCACGACGAAATCCTTGAAGAGCGCATCGACGGCCATCACGCCCGAGGCATTCACCCCGCGGACCATCTTCCGCGCTGCGGCCGGCGGGAGCTGGATCGGCAGGTCGTCCATGTCGGACGCCCCCAGCTCGCGCACCTTCTCCTGCGTCCGGCGCAGCTTGGTCGCGCGCAGCTGTTCGATGCGTTCGGGGTAGGTCGTGGGCGTGGCGGTGGCTGAGATCATCGTTGCTTGCGGTTAAGGTTGCCGGCCGTCCCCTCGGTTCAGGGTCGCGATGCCCTGTTGCCGCGCGACCTCGGCCAGGGCGGCCATGGTGGCGGGCGACGGCGGCTCGAGCGCCGCGGCGGGGTAGGCCAGCCCCAGGCTGGCGTACTTGCCGGCGGCCAGCCGGTGGAAAGGCATGATCTCGTAGGTGATCGCGGCGTCGGCTCCAGCCTGCGCCTGCCGGTGATCGCGGAGCTGGCGGACAAAGGCGGCGATCGCGCCGATGTCGTCGGGCGTGTCGTTGACCGTGGGCACAACGGGCGTCCGGAAGACGATGGGAATGCGGGAGGCGGCGAGGCGCCGGGCATTGGCGAGGATGCGCTCGTTGGTTTGCCCGGTCGCGGCCCGGTGCTTCGCGGGGTCGATGACCTTGAGGTCCATCATGAACAGGTCGGTGTACGGCAGCAGCGCCTCGAGTGCGCTCCACGGCACCTCCCCGCAGGTCTCGACCGCGGTGTGCAGGCCATGCTCGCGGCACTGTTGCAGGAGGGCACGGGCGAAATCCCGGCCGAGGACCGGTTCCCCGCCGGAGAGCGTGACGCCGCCGCCGGACAGCTCGTAGAACGGCCGGTCGGGCAGGATCTCGGCCATGACCTCCGCGACCGTCATCCGGCGGCCCTCGGTCTCGAGCGCGCGCGCGTTGCAGACCGTCACGCACGCGGCGGCGAAGTCGCATCGCTCCCGGATGAACGTGTGCACGCCGTGGGTGAGCTCGTGAGCGTGATGCGGACAGGCGGCGACGCACTGGCCGCAGGCGATGCACCGGTCGGGATAGTAGCGCACCTCGGGTCCGGCGTGCTGGCCCTCGGGGTTGTGGCACCAGAAGCAACGCAGGGCGCAGCCCTTGAGAAAAACGGTGGTGCGGATGCCCGGGCCGTCGTGCAGGGAGAACCGCTGGACGTTGAAGACCACGCCGGATGGCGCGGTCATGGGGGTGCGTTGCCTCGCGGGGCGCATGGCATCGGATGGGTGATTGTTCAGGACGGCTCGCGCGTCGGACGACGAGGCTAGGGCGATTTGCGCAAGAGTGTAAGTGGAATCCATCCGCCGGCGTTTGCGGCCCTGCACAAGATCTGACCAGCAATCCGAATTGCGGGTGCGGCGCACGCGCCGCAGAATCCAGCAACCGGCGCTCTGCGCTGGCGCCTGATGATCTCTGTGATCCGCGCCTTAGTGTTCTGGCTGACCATGCTCGCGCTGGTCGTGACGGGATTCTGGTGGGCCAGCCGGCGCTGCGAAAAGGCGGCCCCGCCCGGCCGGACGGTGATCACGTGGATGGGCTACGTCTCGCCGCTGCGGGACCTGTATGAGCAGGAAATTGCAGAGTTCGAGCGCCTCCATCCAAACATCGCGGTGCGCCTCATCCTGACGCCGCCCAATGAATATCACATGAAGTTCAAGACGCTCACCGCCGCGAGGCAGGGGCCGGACCTGTTTTTCTCGGGCGACGTCTGGATGACCTACCTGCAGCCGTTCATGGCCGACCTCACCCCGCTGGTCGAACGCGACGCCGCCGAGATCGCGCTCGATGACTACTATCCGAAGATCCGGTCCGCGATGCGGCACGAGGGCCTCTATCGGGTGCTGCCCGAGTCGATGAACATCTCGCTTTGCTACTTCAACCGGCGCCTGTTCCGCGAGGCAGGCCTGGCCGAGCCGACCGAGGACTGGACCTGGGACGACATTGTCCGCGCCGGGCAGAAATTGACGCGTCCAGCCGTGGGCCGGACGCCGGCCGTCTGGGGATGCTCGCGCCTGGAGAGCTGGTGGGGCGAGTGGCTGATCTACGTGCGGCAGGCGGGCGGCGCCGTGTTCACGCCCGACGGCCGGCGCTGCCTGCTGGATTCGGCGGCGGCGATCGAGGGCCTGCGCTTCTTTCAGGAGAAGTCTTCGCGGTATCGCATCAGCCCGCCGGCCGGCTTCGAGCCGCCCAACAGCTTCGTCAACGAGCGCGTGGCGATGAACATCGGCGGGCACCTCGACTTCTGGCTCAACTACAACGCGGTCCCGGAGCTGGATTGGGATGTGCAGCTCCTGCCGGCGGGTCCGGCGACCCGGGCGGGCGGCGAGATCGCGATCGGCGGCTACTCGCTGAACAAGGCGACGCAACATCCCGAGGAAGCCTGGGCGCTGATGAAGTTCATCACGCGGCCGGAGAAAATGGCGGCCATCGCGGCCCGGGGCGGCGTGTCCGTGCGGCAGTCGGTGGCCGAGGTCCAGCTGCGCGATCCCAAGCGAAAGGACCGACCGCGCAACCTGGCTGCCGTATACCGGCAATTGGAGTTCGCCCGCCCCATCCCGCGCCATCCGCATTACATCGAGATCATGCTCCAGATCGTGCAGCCCGAGGTGGACCGCATGGTCCTGGGCGAGTTGACCCCGGAGGAAACCGGCCGGCGAGCCGCCACCGCCGCCAACGCCTTCCTCGACATTTTCTATGCCGAGTCACGATGAATGCACCGGGGCCGGCAGAGGAATGGCTTTGCGGTCCTTGCGATCTTTGCGGTTAATCGGCGCCAAAGGCTGAATCATGAAGCGCATTCGCATCGGAATTGTCGGCGCCGGGTTTGCCGCCCGCTACCACGTGGCCTGTCTGCGCCGGGTCTACGGCGCGCAGGTCGAGATTGCCGGGGTGACTTCCGCCCGGGCGGAAAGCCGCGAGGCCTTCGGCCGGACGCACGGGCTGCCGGTTTTCGAGCACGCCGAAGCCATGCTCGGGCAGGTGGACCTGCTCGACATCTGCTCGCCGCCCTATGCACATGAGGGCGCCATTTTGGCCGCGGCCGCGGCGGGGAAGGGGATCATCTGCGAGAAGCCGTTGACCGGATATTTCGGCCCGGCTGGCGCGGATGGGGATTATCGCGGCGACCGTGATTCGAAGCGGACGATGCTGGCGGAGACGATGGTCCGGCTGGGGCGCATTGCTGACGCCGTGCGCAAATCCGGGACGTTTTTCGGTTATGCCGAGAACTTTGTCTACGCGCCCAGCGTGCAGAAGGAGCGCGAGATCATCGCAAAGACCGGCGCGCAGATCCTGCGCATGGCTGGCGAGGAGTCGCACAACGGTTCCGCTTCGCCGACCTATGGCATCTGGCGGCAGGCCGGGGGCGGATCGCTGATTGGCAAGGGCTGCCATCCGCTGGGCGGCATGCTGTACCTGAAACGCGTCGAGGGACTCGCGCGCCACGGCCGGCCGATCCGGCCCGCCAGTGTGAGCGCGCGCACGCACAAGCTCACGCGGCTGCCGGCGTATCGCGATGCCGGGTTCATCCGCACGGATTACCACGACGTCGAGGACTACGGGTTCATGCACGTCGTGTTCGAGGACGGCACCGTGGCCGATGTCATGACCGGGGAGGTGACCCTCGGCGGCATCCATGATTACATCGAGGTCTTCGCCAACAACCACCGCACGCGGTGCAACATCAGCCCGGTGGGCGTGGTGGACACCTACAATCCGCGCCACGAGCAGTTCAAGGACGTCTACCTCGTGGAGAAGGCGAGCACGCAGGAGGGCTGGTCGCGCGCGGCGGCTGACGAGAATTTCACGATGGGCTACCAGGGCGAGATCGAGGACTTCGTGACCTGCGCCGCCCGCGGCGCACAGCCGCAATCCGACCTCGACTTGGCGCTCGATACCACGGCGACGATCTACGCGGCGTATCTGTCGGACGAGAACCGCGGGGCCGAAGTGGCGGTGCCGCGGATCTGATTAGCCCACGAGTAACCTATTAGTTACGCGAACGTTCAGGCGTAACCCGACTGCTATTTTCTTATCGTTATTGGCAGTTTGCGCTCGGGGGAGGATAACGGGAAAGGCGCAAAGCCTTTATCGTGAGAACGGCGACCTCCCCCCAACCTCTGACCGTGGCCATCGTCGGTCTGGGCCACTTGCATCCGCGTTCGTACATGGCGCTCTTCGCCCAGCTGCCGGTCACCAAGGTGGTGGCGGTGGTCGAACCCAACCGGGAATTGCGGGAGGCGTTTGCCAAGGAGTTCGCCCTCAACGGCTACGCCGATCTCGACGTGATGCTGAAACGGGAGAAGCCCGCCATCGCCGCGATCTTCCTGCCGCATATCGACTGCCCGGCCGCCGCGATCAAGTGCGTGCGCCACGACGTGCACGTGATGGTGGAGAAACCCATGGCGGTGAGCGCGGCCGCCGCGCAGTCCATCGTGACGGCGGCGCACGCGGCGAAGGTGAAGATGACCACGGGCTACTGCTGGCGGCTGCACCCCGTCGCGCGGGAGATCCGGCGGCTCGTGGCGGAAGGGATCATCGGCGACGTGATCGGGGCCGAGGGCCGGTGCGCCGCCGGTCGGCTGACGCGTTACCTCGACGGCCATTCACCCTGGATGCTCGAGAAGGCGAAGTCCGGGGGCGGTCCCATCTACAATCTCGGGGTCCACTGGATCGATCTCTTCCGCTGGATCCTCCAAGACGAGGTCGCCGAGGTGTCGGGGCAGAACGTGAAGATCAACCAGCGCTACGACATCGAGGACAACTCGTTTGCCCACCTGCGGTTCAAGCGCGGCACGATGCTCGCGCTCGACATCAGTTACACCGTCCCGGACAGCTACCCCTGCGGCCGCGAGCTCTACATCGGGCTGCGCGGAACGCGCGGCGTCCTCTCCTGGTCGCCGGCCTACGAGGGGCAGAAGGATGTGCTGCACATCTGCAGCGACGACCCCGCGCTCAGCGGTTCGCCGCTGCGGAGCGAGGATTTCAACCTCGAGGCCGTGAAGGGCTACTCCGGCTACATGGGCCGGGAGTACGTCCGGGCGTTTGTCGATGCCATCCGCAACGGTGGCGAACCCCCGATCACGGGCGAAGACGGTGTCGCGGCCCTGCGCGTGGTCGAGGCCGTTTACCAGGCCGCCGCCGAGAAGCGCTGGGTCGCGGTCAAGGGCTGAACGGAACGAATCTTATGAAACTTGTCGTCACGGATTACATCGAGGAAAACCTCGACTGGGAAGCCGAGCAGTGCCGCAAGGCCGGCATCGAATTCGCCGCCTACCAACTGAAGTTCAAACCCGAGGCCGAGGTGCTCGCGAAGGTGGCCGATGCCGACGTCATCGTCGTCAACATGGTCAAGTTCGACGCCTCGCTCGTCTCGAAACTGACCAAGTGCAAGGTGCTGATCCGCCACGGCATCGGTTACGACAACGTCGACGTGGATGCCTGCACCCAGCGCGGCATCGTCTTCGCCTACCAGCCCGACTACTGCAAGGAGGACGTCGCCGAGCACGCCATCGCCCTGATCTTCGCCTGCGCGCGCAAGGTCGTGGCCAGCCGCCGCACCCTCGACAAGTCCAGCGCCGCCGGCCAGTGGGACTTCGGCGGGCTCTTCCCGATCCACCGCATGCACGGGAAGACGCTCGGCATCGTCGGCGTCGGCCGCATCGGCAGCCGCGTTTACCGCAAGCTGCAGCATTTCGGCCTCAAGATCATCGCGACCGACCCGTATCTCAGCGACAAGCGGAAGGCCGAGTTCACGGACCTGCAGTGGGTGGACAAGCAGACGCTCTTCGCGACGTCCGACTACATCACGATCCACACGCCGCTTAACCCGGAGACCCGACACCTCGTCAACGCCGAGGCGCTCGCGTGGATGAAACCCACGGCCTACCTCGTGAACACCTCGCGCGGCCCGATGGTGGACGCCGTCGCCCTCGCCCAGGCCTGCGCCGAGCACCGCATCGCCGGCGCCGCGATCGACGTGTTCGACGTCGAGCCGCCGCCCACCGATCACCCGCTGTTCGGCCTCGATAACGTGATCCTCACGCCGCACATCGGCTGGGCCTCCGCGGAGGCCGGTTGGGAGATCCGCGAGAGCATCATGAACGACGTCCTCGCCCATAAAGCGGGCCGTCCGCCCCGCTGCATCGTGAACAAGGAAGTGTTGAAAGGAGCCGCCTCATGAGCGTCACCCACGTCAAGGGCCCGCTGCCCGGTCCGAAGGGGCAGGTGCTGCTGGAAAAGTGGCACAAGTACGAAGCCGACGTCACCGGCTACCAGGCCCCGGTGGTCTGGGATCACGCCCGCGGCTGCGTCGTCACCGACGTCGACGGCAACACCTACCTCGACTGGACCTGCGGCGTGCTCGTCACGAGTGTCGGCCACTGCCACCCGCACCTTGTTGCCGCGGCCCAGAAGGCGACCGCGCGGCTGTTGAACAACTACGAATGCGCCAACGTCGAGCGCGTCGCCGCCGCCGAACGCCTCGTGAAGGCGCTCCCGCCGCACCTCGACAAGTGCTTCTTCCTCTCGACCGGCAGCGACGCCACCGAGGCGGCCGCCCGCCTGCTCAAGCGCAAGGCCGGCAAGTTCGAACTCCTCACCTTCGAGGGCGGCTTCCACGGCCGTACGTTCCACGCCGCGTCCATGGGCGGCATGGCCGGACCCAAGCGCGGCTACGGGCCGACGGTCCCGGGCATCATCCGCGCGCCGTTCCCGAATCCCTACCGCGATCCCTACGGCTGGTGCAGCGACGGGCCGGACTTCAAAAAGTACTTCGCGCACCTCGACACCGTCGTCCTCGCCAACTCGACCGGCAGCCTCGCCGGCGTGATGGTCGAGCCCTACCAGGGCGCGGGCGGCTTCATCTTCCCGCCCACCGGCTGGCTGAAGAAGCTCGAGGAGTGGATCCGCGCGCGCGGCCTGCTCTTCGCGCTCGATGAGGTGCAGTCGTCCTACGGCCGCACCGGCAAGATGTGGGCCATGGAACACGAGGGCGTGAAACCCGACATCGTCGCCATCGGCAAGGCCATCGGCTGCGGCGTACCCGTGTCGGCCATTGCCGCCACCTCCGACGTCTTCTCCTGCCTCGGCAAGGGCGAGCTCTCCAGCACGCTCGGGGGCAACCCGGTCGCCAGCGCCGCCGTCTGCGCGGTGCTCGACATCTACGAGCGCGAGCCGCTGGTGGAGAACTCCGCCAAGCTGGGCGCCTACATGAAGTCCCGGCTGCAGGAGATGGCCGCGACGTGCCCGTACCTCGGCGACGTCCGCGGCCAGGGCCTGGTCATGGGCCTCGAGCTGGTGAAGGACAAGCAGACCAAGGAGCCCGCACCGGAACTCATCAAGCCGCTCATCAACGACTGCGCCAATCATGGCCTGCTCATCGGCTCCGTCGGCGTGTACGGCAACGTGGTCCGCGTGGCGCCGCCGCTCGTGATGACCCCGGCCGAGGCCGACGAAAGCCTCGGCATCATGGCCGGCGCCCTGTCCCGGCTGAAACTGTAAGGCGCCCGCCGCGCCACCCATGCGGGCGTGCCGCCCGCACTCCCATCCCAATCCATCCCCCGATGAAAGACTCCATCCCACAAGCCGTGGAGAAACTGCTGCCCGACGCGCAGCGTTTTCTCGCCGATCTCATCCGCATTCCCTCCCTGCCTGGCCAGGAGCACGAGGCCATGCTCTTCTGCGAGCGCGAATTCGCCAAGCTCGGCGTGGTCGTCGAGCGCGTCCCGCTGTCCGATGCCTTGATCAAGGACCCCGATTACTCGACGCCCGTCCCGGGGATCAGATACGACGGCCGCTTCAACCTCCGCATCGTGCGGCGCGGCACGGGTGGGGGACGCAAGCTGATCATCAACGCGCACACCGACGTCGTGCCGCCCTCCGAGGGCATGGCCGATCCGTACAACCCGCGCGTCGAGAACGGGATCATGTACGGCCGCGGTGCGTGCGACGACAAGGGACAGGTGGCGCTGTTCTATCTCACGCTAAAGGTGCTCGATGCGATCGGGGCCAAGCTGCCGGGCGACCTCGTCGGCCACCTCGTCGTGGAGGAGGAGAACGGCGGCAACGGTTCGCTGGCGATGGCCCGCACGGGCGAAAAGGCCGACGGCTGCATCGTCCTCGAGGCGTCCGACGGCAAGCTCTTCACCTCGATCCGCGGCGCCGTGTGGTTCCGCCTCGTGCTGCACGGCAAGGCCGGCCACAGCGGCCAGGCCGGGCAGACCCGCAGCGCGCTGCTGATGGCGCGCGATGCGATCGCGATCCTCGAGGCCTATCACGCCGAGTTGCTCGCCGCCTCGTGGGGTTACCCGCTCTTCGACCCGTACCCGAACCCGATGCCGATCACCTTCGGCAAGCTCGAGGCCGGCAACTGGCCCGCGGCGGCGCCGAGCAAGGCCGTGCTGGAGGGCGTGCTGGGCCTGCTGCCCAACCGGACCAAGGAGCAGGTCTGCGCTGAGATGCAGGAGGCCTTGGCCCACGGCGGCGACGAGGTGTTCACCCGCAATTTCGAGCTGAGCTTCATGTACCGCCACGACAGCAGTGTCGTCGATCCCGACCACGCGTTCCCGCAGGCCATCCTCGCCGGCGCCAAGCAGGCCGGCGTGCCGCTCGTCGTCAGCGGCATGACCGCATCGTGCGACGCGTGGTTCTACAACAACCAGCTGGGCATCCCGACCGTCGTCTACGGAGCCGGCACGCTCAAGGTCGCGCATTCAAAGGAGGAGCAGCTCGCCCTCAAGGACCTCGCCAACGCCGGCTGCGTCCTCGCCACGTTCGTCCAGGATTACTGCGGGAGGAAGGCCTGAACCCATGAAAGCCCTCGTCAAAACCCAGAAAGGCAAAGGATTCCTCGAACTGCGCGACGTGCCCGAGCCCCAGGTCAAGGCGGGCGAGGTCAAGATCGAGATCGCCGCGTGCGGCATCTGCGGAACCGACGTGCACGTGAAGCACGACGAGTTTCCCTACTGGCCGCCCGTCACGCTCGGCCATGAATTCGCCGGCACCGTGATCGAGGTCGGCCCCAACTGCCGGTCGGCCAAGGTCGGCGAGCGCGTCGTCGCCGAGCCGCACAACCTCTCCTGCGGCGTCTGCTACCTCTGCCGCACGGGCAACACGCACATCTGCGTGGCCAAGCGATCACCGGGCTGGGGCGTCGATGGCGGGATGGCGAAGTACATCTGCTACCCGGAGAAACTCCTCCACCGCATGCCGGAGGGCATGACCTTCGACCAGGGTGCCGTGGTCGAGCCGACGGCCAACGCCGTCACCGACGTGATCGAGCGCGCGCGCATCACCGCGGGCAATTTTGCCGTCGTGATCGGCCCCGGTCCGATCGGCCTGCTGGCCGCGATGGTGGCGCGGGCCGCCGGGGCGAGGGAAGTGGTCGTGATCGGCACGCCCGCCGACGCAGCCCTGCGGCTAAAGAAGGCCAAGGAGCTCGGTTTCACCACGGTCAACCTCGGCGAGGCGAACCCCGTCGACGTCGTCATGGGCCTGACCGGCGGCATCGGCGCCGACATCGTGATCGAGTGCAGCGGCTCGCCCAAGGCGATCCCCGGCACGATCGACCTCGTCCGCAAGCTCGGGAAGATCTGCGTGATCGGCCTGACCGGCAACCGTCCGGTCGAGGTGCCCTGGGACAAGTTCAGCTTCAAGGTGGTCGAGGTGATCTTCAACCTGTCCACCAGCTACACTTCCTGGGACCGCACCATCGCCCTGATCCACAAGGGCCTCGTTCCCGCCGAGAAGATCATCACCCACCGCCTCCCGCTCGCCCAGTGGGAGGAAGCCTTCGCCGCCGTCGAAAACCTCACGGCGCTGAAGGCGCTGCTGATTCCCTGATCACCCCCTCATCCCCATGGCAAAAACAATCGGTTTCGGCATTCTCGGCGCCGGGCTCATCGCCCCCTTCCATGCGAAGGCCGTGCGCGACACCAGCGGCGGCAAGCTCATCGCCATCTGCGACCTCGCGCGGGAGCGCGCCGACAAGCTGGGCGCGGAGTTCGGCGTCAAGGTGTACTACCAGCTCGACGAGATGCTGAAGGACCCGGAGATCGACGTCGTCAACGTCGCCCTGCCGAACCACCTGCACCACGAGTCCGTGCTCAAGTGCGCGGCGGCCGGCAAGCATGTGCTGACGGAGAAGCCGCCGGCGATGAGCCTGCAGGAGACCGACGCGATGATCGCCGCCTGCCGGCAGGCGGGCGTGAAGTTCGGTTGCACCGTCCAGTGCCGCGTCCGCAAGTCCATCCAGGCGATGAAAAAGGCCGTGGACAGCGGCCGTTTCGGCAAGCTGCTCCACGCCGATGCGATCATGAAGTGGTACCGCTCCACCGAGTATTACCACAGCGATGCGTGGCGGATGTCGCGCAAGTCGGGTGCCGGCGTGACCGTGCAGCAGGCGTTCCACTACATCGACCTTCTCCAATACCTCGTGGGCCCGGCGCGGCAGGTGCAGGCCCGCATGACCAATCTCGCGCACCCGGGGATCGCGCTCGAAGACACGCTCATGGCGTTCGTCGATTTCGGCTGCGGCGCGCAGGGCGTGGTCGAAGCCTCGACGGCCTTGTGGCCGGGCACCGACGTGCGCATTGAGATCAACGGCGAGAACGGCACCGCCATCATGGCCGGCGAGAAGATGCTGACCTGGAAATTCCGCGACGAGCGCCCGGAGGACGCCGAGATCCGCGCCTACGGCAGCACCTCATCCGCCACCGGCGCCCGCGGCGCCGCCGACCTCGGCCACGCCGACCACACCGTCGTCATCCAGGACATGGTGGACGCCATCAACCAGAACCGCGAGGTCATCATCCCCGTGGCCTCGGTGCGTCCCACCTTGGAGATCGTCCTAGCAATGTACCGCTCCGCCGCGTTGGCTCAACCCGTGACCCTGCCGGTGCAAGACGACGAAAGCATCTGGGCTTGGAAGGCTTGAGCCCGCTCAGGCGCCTTCTCTCAGGCGTCTGGTGAAATCCGCCTGATCCGGGGTTAAACAAATCTGCCTTGGCTGGGGCCCGGGTTCCTGTGTTCCTGATTGCGGCACAGCTTGATACCCCTCCACCCCATGCCACCGCGCCACGTCCATCCCTGGTTGTTCATGATTCTCATCATCCCGTTTGGCGTGGCATCCGGCTACGTCACGGTGGCGCTGGAATATCAGTTCAAGGAGGCCGGGGTCTCCGTCGTGCAGCTCGCCAGCCTCGCCGCCCTCACCGTCCTGCCCCACACGTGGAAATTCTTCTGGGCTCCGGTCGTGGATGCCACGCTCGACCCCAAGCGCTGGTATCTCATCGCCGGGTTTCTCACCGCCATCGGCATCGGCGCCCTCGGGTTTTTTCCGCCCACCAAGGCCGGCCTCGCCGTCCTCTCCATCGTCGTCTTCACCACCAGCCTGGCCACCACCGTGCTCGGCATGGCGGTCGAAAGCCTCATGGCCCACTGCACTCCCGATGAACTCAGGGGCCGGGCCGGCGGCTGGTTCCAGGCCGGCAACCTCGGCGGCGGCGGCATCGGTGGCGGCGTCGGCCTCGTGCTCGCCCGCAGCCTGCCCTCGGCCTGGATGGCCAGCGTTCTGGTCGGCGGACTCTGCCTCGCGTGTTCGCTCGCGCTGACCGGATTACCCGCGCAGAACCGGCCGCACGGCAAGGCCAACCTCTTCGCCGGTGTGCTTGGCGCCCTGCGTGAGATCTGGGAGGTCGCGAAACAAAGCTCCGGGCTCACGGCGCTGATCCTTTGCTTCCTGCCCATCGGCGCCGGTGCCGCGGGCAGCCTCTGGTCCGCCCTCGCCTCGGAGTGGCAGGCTTCAGCCGAGACCGTTGCGCTGGTCACCGGCCTGCTCGGCGGCATCGTCTCCGCGGCGGGCTGCATCGCCGGTGGTTTCGTCTGCGACCGCTACCATCGCAAGACCGCCTACGTTTGGTTCGGCATCCTGCAGGCCGCCGCCGCGATCGCCATGGCCGTCATGCCGCGCTCCGAGTCCATGTTCGTGCTCTGGACCCTCTTCTACGCCTTCACCACCGGCCTCACCTTCGCCGGCTTCACGGCGTTTGTCCTCGAGGCCATCGGCAAGGGCGCGGCGGCGACCAAGTACAACGCCTTCGCCTCCCTCTCCAACATGCCGATCTATTACATGACCATCGTCAACGGGCACACCCATGACTGGTGGAACTCCCGCGGCATGCTTTTCGCCGAGGCCACCCTCTGTGTCGCCGGCGCCGTCGCCTTCATCCTCATCGCCCGCCAGTTGCTGCCGCGCAGGGCGGGATAAATCGAAGTCAGGTTCGACCCCCCTCTGGGTCTGCTTCAACTGATCAGCAACAGCCGAACCTCGCCGGGCTGCGTCGCTGGGGCGCGGTGGATGCACGGCGGCACGGGATTGCCGGGATAGGCCAGCGCGATGCGCCAGAGATTGAAGTGTCCGAACGAAAACGGCTCCGCGTCCGGCGCTGCGGCGTAATGCAGATCGTAACTGTGGTCCGCCAAAAATTCGCGGAAGCCGTCGTCGTCCGCGCCGCCGTAGAGCTTCAGCAGCTTCGCGCGTGTGGTTGGATCGTCGACGCGCCGCGTGGCCTCTTCGTTGCGCAAACCTTCGCTCGGCCGGCCGAAATAGGTGCACAAGTAAGTGTCGGCCGGCACCGGGGCGCGATCGGCGTGCCACGAGAACACGTCCGTCGCGACGATTGCTTGCGGGTCGTCGTGCTCGCCGCCGTTGAGGTAGTTCAATGCTGGATCGAGCTGCCGATCGCGCAGCAGGCGGAAATCGCTTAGCATCGCATCGACCGCGACGCGTCCGGCTGCGCTCAGCGGCAACGCCTGCAACTCCTTCGCTTCGATCACGTGAATGCCTTCCTCGCTCCGGGCCAGCTTCGCCGCCACCTCCGCGAAATCGCCCGGCAGCGCCCGCGGCCAGCAGAGTGCATTCACCCCATCGCGCAGCGGCGTGCCGACGAGTTCGGCGAAACTCGAGACGAGGCGGATGCGACGATAGTCAGCGGGAAGGGAAGGCATGCAGAGTTCGGGCAGGATAGGATTAATGCCGCTGTCGTGGAGCGCACGGACAAATCCAGTGGCACGGAAGAAATTGCCGCCCGCTGGTTTTCGCTCGTGGCGACACCGGGCCCGAATTCCGCGTCCGCCGGAGAGGCGGTGGCTCGCCTGCGTCTCGCTCGCACGAAGCCCAAACCCCAAAGCCTGACCCTGTGGGACTGCTCCGACGAGCATCGAGCGGTTAGTCTTGGGTGCCGGTCGAAAAGAGTTTGGTCGGCTGCGGAGCAAAAAAACCAGGTGCGGTTACACTCAGCGTACTTACAGTGTTCTTCTGCTCCGGAACCCAGCCGAGTAGGTGGGTGATGCCACCAGTAGCACGGGCCGCATCCAGCGCCCGATTCTCCTGATTCATGAACATCACGAGCTTCAGCGGTCGCTCATACACTCGGTGGAGCCGGCAAAGGGTTTCCAATAGTCGGCACAGCTCTCGGTAGGTTGTTTGGTCCATTTCTTGGGAGGGATCATCCAAGATTAGGCAGGCATGATGAAACCTACCATGAGTCAGGTAGCGGGTGAAAAACCATGCCAGTCCAAGCACATGGATCTCGGACTGATTTAGAATATAGCGAACTAACCGGCCCTTCAGACGCAGAGTCGATTTCTTTGTGCCGCGATAGGTGGCCACTTGCATGTTAGGGCGATCCGGAAGTAGCCAGGCGGCTGACGTCAGGTTCATCGCAAGTTCCACCCAAAGGCCTGCGAGGGTTCCCGGCAGATGCTCACTTAATACCCGTGCAAGAATCTCGGTCAGCTTTGCCTTCACGGGCTTCCAATTGTCGGGTGCCTCGAATATCGCCTCAGCTGCCGAGAATTGATCGAGCAAGGCTTGCGAAATCCACGCTATGGTATCCTCGAGATTGATCGATTGCGGGCAGGGAGGAATCGCACGTACGCAGCCAACTAAACCAATCAGGTTGCGACGCATCGCTTCATCGTCGAGGCACTGGTTTAGCGTCACATTTTGGGGTAGGAGCCATTGCAGGCCCTTCGCGAGGTCACTAAGTTCTTGGTCCGACAGTGGACATTTTGCCAAGCCCTGTTGGGAAAGCTTTCTTTGCAGGGCTTCGATCTGGCCTTTGACCGTGATAAAGTCCGCAAGAAGGCGGTCGCGCTCGCCACCTATCTTTTCCTTCAACTGGCGAACCACTTTCAAGATGCCGCCGCTTTGCACATGGTTTACACCGCAAGTCGGACAATCCAGCGGGTGCAATCGTTCCCACGACTGCACAATGAATATCTCCGACTGGGTCAGGTGATCTAGCTGAAGGCGGTGTTCCTGACCAAGGGTGGTGATATCCCGTTGTTTTCTCTGCAGTTCCTCCAGCTGCTTACTCTCTGGGGTTGTTTCTGTCAGGGTGGACGGCGCGACATCCTTTGGGCGATTCACCCGCCAGTCGATCAAGACGCGAAGTTTGGCCTCGGCGTCTGCCAGTACGGACCGATGTTCCTCAACCTCCAACCCAATCGCATGGACCAATTGGCTCGAGTGCCCAACGAGACCATTGTAGACGGTCAACCAACCAGCCAGTTCCGATTCAATCTCCGAACTGGTTCTCTTTTCTCCGATCCGTTCCGCCAACCGCGAAAGCCCAGTCGGCTCGGCCCATTCTTGCCATTTGAGGTGCAGCATGGGAGGCCCCCCCCTCCACTTCAATTTGACCAGTTGCGCCAGCCAGTTGACGTGCGCATCGAGCGAAGCCGGTACCAATTTGCTTAATTCGCGGGAGGCCAGTCGTTCGTACGCGGTACCGAGTAAGGTGATCGAAGCGGGGAGGTTCAAGTTCCTCAGGAAATCCTGTCTGGCAGCGTTTGCTCTTTGGTAATTTTCCTCGGAGAAATATTCGAGCCGGTCGGCGAGTTCGGAGTAGTTTCGCAGGATTCGTGCGCCCAAATCGTCAGCTTGCATGCGCGCGAATTCCAGACTGGTGTCCTGAGTCAGGATGGTGCCGCTCATTGCCAGTTCGCTTTCCGGGATCTGTTGATAACCAACGAGCTCGATCGGCTTTGGCTCTTCCCCGTTGAGCCCAAGCCGGGGCTCTACATTCTTCGTTTCAATTCCAGTGAGGTATTCCGCAATGTATTCGCTGGCGCGGTTGGTCGTGGTTAGGTCTTTTTCTTTTTCGCGATCTGCAAATCGATTGTAGCGGTAGGAGGATTTGAAGAGGGCGATGGAGAGCGCTTCGCACACGCTACTCTTTCCAGTGCCGTTCGGCCCATGGATGATGCTGGCAGCCACATTTTGTTGCCCAAACGTGAAGTCCACATCCGCTAGATTTCGAAAGTTGAGGATCCGGAGGGACTCTAGCACAACGGGTGGGGATTCGGGTGAGTCTGAGGCCGGGAACGGCGTGAGACTGGCGCGCTCGAGTTCCTGCATGACTTCGGCCGCGAGTGCCTGCTGAGCTTTCGACCCGAACTCACTCGGAAAGCTTTGTAATGCCATCCGGACGGCCTGGTCTGCGCGCAGCCATCTGCTGACCTGGTCCGCAGCGTCTTTCTTGAGGATTTGTCGCGCACCCAAAAGGAGCGAGGGGAAGCCGTATTTCTGAAAGCATCTCTCCTCCTGACCGGCCTCAATAAACACTGCATCTATTGAAACCTCCTCGGAGAAAATAGTCCCCCTTCTCAGGTCGATGACCTGGTCCATCCAGCAGGCCTTGGGTTCGCCAACGGGAACCAGCCAACATAGGGACACCCGCCATGCTCCGAAACGGTCACTGTCAGTCACAGGTTCGGCCGAGTAATTTTGTTCGACCGAGAGCCGCGAACGTATCCGCAGGGCGCGGTTCATGTGTACCGATACGCGGGTAGCCGGAAGAAACGGAACGACATAGAGCATGAGCCCGATTTCGGGATCGAGCAACAGACCCGCCGATTCCACAGGGTCACGTCCGTCGCTTGTGAGGTCGGATGCAGCGACAGTTCGCCAAACCGGCCTCAAGTCGGTGGCCAGATGCTCTAGGTCGGCACTGAGCGCATAGTCCAGCCGTTCCCTATAGATTCGCTCTAGGTAGGTTTGGCAGGAATGGAGAAGCTCGTGGTTCATAATGCTAGATTCTGGCGAGGTCTACGACATCGATCTTGGCACTGTCGGCGAAGGCGGCCGACTTGATTCGAGCGGCCAAGCGTTGTTTCAGAATGACGATCTTGTCCGGGTCTGGCGGCGCGCCATGACTTAACGGCAAGATGCTAATGCGGCTGATCGGTTGCGTACCGTAAGCCTGCATCGCGTCAACCAAGGGATTCAATCCCCGCAGCTGATTGTCGGACGCGGTTGTCCACGCTGGCAGTGGCACGACCAGATGACTGTCGTTCGATCGATATAATCCGCCGGGAAAACTATCGAAGTCCCAAGCGGAGCCCGTGCCGTTTTGATGAAGTGCAGCAAGCAGCATGGCTGCGGATGCAAGATCCGGCCGCGGGCCCCCAGTTAGGTTCCATGGCACATGTTCATCGCGAGCTTCCAGATCGATCTCTTCGATCGGAATCAACTGGTATTGTGCATTGTAGTGCGGCACGAGTCCGCATCGCCAGCATAAGCGGACCCACGCGGGCAAAAAATTATCCACCCAATCTATCTCGAAATGCCGCGTGTCGGATGGCTGGGTGAGTCCTGCTTCCAATTCAGCAATGGCCGCTTGGTCTGCTGCTCTCTCATTGGCCGCCAGTTTCAGTCGTTCAAGCGCGTACAGAGATTGGATCCAAAGAAATAAGCGATCCAGAGTGAGTCCGGCGACAGTCACCGGGACGTGGGCCTGTGCCTCGGTTTTGCCATAGCATCCCGCCAGACGCAGATGTCCGCGGCCAAAAGCGAGATCGATGACATTCAGCTCGTCGTCCGCAAGTGGTCGGGCTGCCAATTGCGGACGAACGGTCGCGTCGACGTAGTCGAGCAGGTAGGGTTCACTTGCGCTCCAACCAATAGTAATAAAGGGATGCCCCGACAGGCGGTTACATAGGGTAGCATAGACGTAGGTCTGGGCCGGATCATCGCTCTGTTCGATCGCTGCCAACTCGCTTCGGGTGATCAAAAACCGATTGGCTATTTTCACGGCTCCGGCTTGATCCCCAGCGAGCTGCTTATCCGCGGCATCTGCAAGCGCCCGCACACACCCATGCGGTTTTATGATGTGAATCATATTTTCCTCGGCGATGGTGGCACAATCCCGGGCAGTAACGAAAGTGCGGAAGCCGGTTGGCCAAGGCACCCGTGGGTCGGAGCCATCGCGAACAATGCCCACATTCTCGAACGCGCTTTCCTGGACGCAGTCCCAGTTTAGTGACCAGATCTGTTCCCAGAGCCCTTCGCGACCGAAGCGAGCGACTACTCGATGCCGAGGTGAATTGCGCTGGGTCGCACTCGCTCCAAGCCAGCGCGGATCCTTTATCAGGCCAAGCGTTTGAGCTAGCTTGAGCTTCGGATTGGGATCACCTGTCGCGATAAGGTGTTGGATGATGCGATCGGCCCAAGCGTAGAGGTCTTCTTGGGCGGTCGGACCGTAGCAACCCAAAGTATGTGATGCGCTAGCTCCTCTCTCCTTGAGCAATGAAGGCGGCAAAGGGACCGATCCATGTGACATACCCGCCCCTATCAGTATCACAGAGCGGCGGTGTGGGCCGGCACCACTTTTCCTCAAAGTTTGGAAGCGATGGGGAACAGAATAGGGCATATGCTGAAAATAATAAAGGCCAGTCGACCGGGCGTTTCGCCCGGTCTTGTGGCCCGCGGGCATTTCGTCAGCTTAGGCTTCGCTAGGCAAGCCGGGACAACCGGTGACCAGAGGGGGGGTAAACCTGACTTCTATAAGCGTCCCGGTTCGGTAATGGGACCGCTCCACCCTTCACGGCGGGAGGTCGGCTGTGACTTATCGAAGTCAGGTTTGACCCCCTCGGGCTGCCGTGAGATAGGCTGCCACTTATCGAAGTCAGGTTTGACCCCCTCGGGCTGCCCGGCAGTCTCGGCGCCACTTGAATATGAAACGGATCTCATCCTGCTGCCAGTCGCGAGAGCACGAGTCGCGGAGACTTGTCATCAGGCAGGCTCCTTGAGCGGGTGGGATGCTGATTGGCATAATCGGAAAACCCATGGTTTTGCTATTGGCGGTCGATTCCGGGGGCTCGAAGTGTGAGGCGATCTGTGTCGACACCTCGGGCAACCTGCTGGGGCGGGCGCATCGGGATTTTCGGACCGTGACGGGTGCCCGCTTTATCGGCGGGTTGGGGCGGTCCGAGCGCTTGGTGGCAGAGACCATTCGCGCCGCGTTGCCTGATCCCCTGGAGGTGTCCGCCCTGCACGTGTGCGGTCCGTTGCCTGACAAATTGGTGCCGGAACTGGGCCACGTTCAGAGCATCTCGCATCATGTCGTCCTGGAGAAGGATGGTCCGTTGGCCTTGTCCGGCACGCGTTCGGGCATCGTGGTCCTGGCCGGAACCGGGGCGTTTGCCTACGGCCGGCGCCCAGACGGGCAGGAGATTCTCTTCGACGGCATCGGTCCCCTCTACGGTGACTATGGCAGCGGATTCCAAATCGGACTCGCCGGGATCCGCGCCGCGGGACGCTCGTCCTGGAGCAGTCGGTACGAGACGGCGTTGGCCGGTCCGATCTTGGAGGCCTGCCGGGAGCAGTCCGGCATGGGGAGCGAGTTCAACATGGTTTCGTATATGTCCGATATCCGGGACCGGTCGGAAATCGCCGCACTGGCGCGGATTGTGGATCGCGTCGCCAATGCCGGGGACCCCACGGCCATCGCGATCATCCGGGGAGCCGCGGCCGACATGGCGGAAACCGTGCGCTGCGTGGTGGATCGCCTCGGCGTCGCCCGGGAGGCGCTGCCGATGATCGGCACGGGCAGTGTGGCCACGAATTCGCGGCTGTATTGGTCGGCGCTGTCGGAAGCCGTGCATGCCTTTGCCCCGGGCCTCACCCCGACCTTGCCCACGGTTCCGGCCGTCTTTGGCCTGTGCCTGGCGCTGGCCGATCAGGTTGGCGTGCAATCCCCGGAATTCCGGGCAACCCTGCTGGCGAAGGCCCAGGGCTGAAATCGCGTCCGCCGACCGGCATCAACGAATCTCACCATGTATCTGCAATCCATCCGCAACCTGCTTGATCATCTCGAAACGACCCAAATGGGCGCGATCCGCGACGCCGGCGCCCTGGTCGCGTCCGCCTTGCTCGGCGACGGGGTCGTGTACTGCTACGAGATCGGGCACTCCAATCAGAACGACTTCCTGGATCGGGCCGGGGGATTGGCGGCGGTCCGCCCCTTCACCTTTTCCTTCACCGTGACGGACCCGACCCCGGAATGCCGCAAGAACCGGCCGGGCGGCCGCGATGTGCCGCGCGACCTGGAATCGGTGCGCCTGGCCGTGCTGACCAGCAATCTGCGGGCGGGTGATGTGCTGCTGCTGGGCTCGGTTTCCGGGAAGAACCGGATCCCGGTCGAATTGGCCAAGACCTGCCGCGAGATTGGCGTGAAGGTGGTCGCCTTCACCTCGAAGGCCTACTCCGCCCAAGTGGAGTCCCTCCATCCCTCCGGGAAGCGTCTTTTTGAAGTGGCGGATGTCGTGATCGACCATGGTGCGCCCTACGGTGATGCCGCGGTCACGATCCCGGGCTTGGCGATCAACGCGTTGCCCGTCTCGGGCGCCGGGGCCATCGTCGCCGGGTGGATGGTTTGGGAAGCGGCCATCGAAAAGATGATCGCCGCGGGCAAGCCCCCGACCGTCTTCCAAAGCATCAACCGGGCGGGGGGCCCGGAGTTCTACAAGAAGATGAAGGATCAATACGAAGCGCGGGGGTACTGAGCCATGAAAGGCGAATCCTACTTTGATGCCGCCATCGCCGCCCTGAACCAGGTGCGCGCCACCCAAGCCGCCCCGATCCGGCAGGCCGCCCAATTGATGGCGGATGCGATCGTCGCGGGGCAGAGCCTCTTCAGCTTCGGGGCGAGTCACTCGTTCATCACGACGGAGGAACTCGTTTATCGCACCGGCGGGCTGATGCTGATCAACCCCATCTATCCCCACGGGATGAACCTGTTCGTCCGACCGCTGACCGCGACCTCGGCGACGGAACGCGTGGTGGGCTTGGGCGCGCAGATGCTGGAGTCATCGCCGGCCAAACCGGGCGATGTCCTGCTCCTGACGTCGACCTCCGGGCGCAACGCCGTGATCATCGACATGGCGCTCACCGCCCGAGCGAAAGGCATCAAGGTGATCGGATTGACCGCCATGGCTTACACCTCCGGGGTGTCCAGTCGCCATCCCTCGGGGAAGAAGCTCGCCGATCTTTGCGACGTGCTCATCGACAACTGCGTGCCCTACGGCGATGCCGCGGTGTCGGTCGAGGGCATGGAGCAAAAGGTCGGCCCGCTGTCCACGGTCACCGGTTGCGCGATCGTGAATGAGCTGGTCGTGAGCGTGGTGAGAAACCTCGTGGCGCGAGGCGTCGAACCGCCGGTCTTCGTCAGCGCGAATGTCGATGGCGGGGATGAGCGCAACGCCCGACTTCTGGCCGAAAACCGCCACCGCATCTACTACATGGATTGAGGAAGCTGAGGGCCAGGTCCGGGATTTGCCGACACTCAACAGAGGCCCGGTTGTTTGCGGTCCCGGCCTAGCAAACAAAAATCCCCTAACTCTCTAAGAGTCAGGGGATAAACTGGCGGGATGGACGGGACTCGAACCCGCGACCTTCTGCGTGACAGGCAGACGCTCTAACCAGCTGAGCTACCACCCCGTGAAATGGAAAAGAGAGCGGAAAGTAGAATCCGACGACAACGAGTCAAGCGCGGTTTTGCCCTTGTCCACCGAACTCGCCGCCGATACGCGTGCCTGCGCGAAAATGCGGTGGTAGCTCAGCTGGATAGAGCAGCGGTTTTCTAAACCTAAATTACCGTCTCTCAAAAGGTTCTTACCTCTGACAGCGTCCGCCTAGGTGCGACCCGAAACGACCAAAAGCGCCAAAAAAGTGTCAATGGATTGTCAATGGATTCAGCCCGTCGAATCGCACCGCGATTTGAGGCAATCCGTCTGCTCCATTTCCGTTCAATCCCTTTTTCGTTCGAGGTCCACCGGTCCAGCCTATGCAGCGCCGGCGGCGAATCCCCAACTCCCCCACTCCGCCTGCGTGGCCACCGGAACACCCTGCGCGGCGCACACCCTGATCGTGTGCCCGGTGCCGCCGCCCGTGGGGTCGGCTTCGTTCACGAAGAAAATCCCCAGCGCGGCCGGCGTAAGTCCGAGAGCCTCCGAGCCCGTCACCTTCAAAGTGTCGCGCAGAAGGTAGGTCGCCTTGCTGGTGGACGCACTGCTGGGGCCATACCGATGCGTCAGATAGTAATCGCCCAGGCGGCCCGCATCGCGCCCGGCCTC
>CAYHEW010000033.1:0-33930 GCA_964355715.1 uncultured Opitutaceae bacterium
ACGCCCGCGGCCAGACCGGCCAGCAGCTCCTCCTCGGCGCGTACTCCGCGCTCTCGCGCATGGTCGGCGCCGGCGGCGTCGAGCTCCACGCCAATTCCGAGATGCTCGATCTCGTGCTCGTCGACGGCCACGCCAAGGGCATCATCGTCCGCAACCTCAACACCGGCGCCATCACGCGCCATGCGGCCGACGCCGTGATCCTCGCCACCGGCGGCTACGGCAACGTCTTCAACCTCTCGACCTACGCCCGGCAGTCCAACGCAACCGCCATCTGGCGAGCCTACAAGCGCGGCGCCTGCCTCGCCAACCCCTGCTACACGCAGATCCACCCGACCTGCATCCCGGTGAGCGGCGACTACCAGTCGAAGCTCACGCTCATGTCGGAGTCCCTCCGCAACGACGGCCGCATCTGGGTCCCGAAGAAGCAGGCGGACGCGAAGAAGAATCCCGCCGACATCGCCGAGGAGGACCGCGACTACTACCTCGAGCGCATCTACCCGAGCTTCGGCAACCTCGCCCCGCGTGACGTCTCCTCCCGTGCCGCCATGCGCATGTGCGACGAGGGCCGCGGCGTCGGTGAGTCCGGCCTCGGCGTCTACCTCGACTTTGCCGACGCCATCAACCGCCTCGGCGAGGCCGGCGTGCGCGAGCGCTACGGCAACCTCTTCGACATCTACCACGAGATCACGAACGAGAATGCGTATAAGACGCCGATGCGCATCTTCCCCGCGGTGCACTACACCATGGGCGGCCTCTGGGTGGACTACAACCTGATGTCCAACATCCCGGGCCTCTTCGTGCTCGGCGAGGCGAACTTCTCCGACCACGGCGCCAACCGCCTCGGCGCCTCCGCCCTCATGCAGGGCCTGGCCGACGGCTACTTCGTCATCCCGTACACCGTCGGCGACTACCTCGCCGCCCAGAAGCCCGGTTCGCGCCCGAAGACCGATGCCGCCGCGTTCGCCGAGACCGAGAAGAACATCACGGACATGACCAAGCGCTTCCTCGGCATCAACGGCAAGGAACCGGTCAGCCACTTCCACAAGCGCCTCGGCCAGGTCATGTGGAAGAACTGCGGCATGGCCCGCACCCGGCAGAGCCTCGAGACGGCGCTCAAGGAAATCCCCGCCCTGCGCGCGGAGTTCTGGGCCAACGTCAAGGTCCCGGGCTCGGCCGACACGCTCAACCAGTCCCTCGAGCAGGCCGGCCGCGTGGCCGATTTCCTCGAGCTCGGCGAACTTCTGTGTCTCGACGCCCTCACGCGCGAGGAGAGCTGCGGCGGCCACTTCCGCGAGGAGTACCAATACCCCGACGGCGAGTGCAAACGCGACGACGAGAAGTTCGGCCACGTCGCCGCCTGGGAATACCAAGGCGAGGGCCAGACCCCCCTGCGCAACGTCGAGGCGCTCAACTACGAGTTCGTGAAGATGAGCGTCCGCTCTTACAAATGAGCGGGAATTACGAATTACGATTTACGAATTACGTGCATTTTCGGTTTTCTCGTCATGGATAAGCGTGAGTTGCTCAATCGGACCAAGGCGTTTGCCCTGCGGGTGGTCAGGGCAGTGCAGGCCTTGCCTCGCGATGCGGTTGCCGGGGTTTTGGGGCGGCAGTTGCTGCGCGCTGCCACGTCCGTGGGAGCCAACTACCGTGCGGCCTGCTGCGCCAAGTCCTCGGCCGACTTCGTCCACAAGCTCAAGATCGTCGAAGAGGAATGTGACGAATCCCTCTATTGGATGGAGTTGCTCGTCGAATCCGGCGCCATCCGCCTCAAAGCCCTCATGCAGGAAGCCGACGAACTCGTCGCCATCTTCGTCTCAGCCCTAAAAACCACCCGCAGCCTGCGGGCCGCGTAAATCGTAAATTCCTTTCCGTTATGGTCGCTTCCGTTCCCACCTCCAAGAAACTCTTCAACGTCACCCTTCGCGTCTGGCGCCAGGCCGGGCCCACTGCGCCCGGCAAGTTTGTCGACTACCCGGCGAAGGACGTGAACCCGGACATGTCGTTCCTCGAGCTGCTCGACGTCGTCAACGACGACCTCACGCGCAGCGGCGGCGAGCCGATTGCGTTCGCCCACGACTGCCGCGAGGGCATCTGCGGGACCTGCTCGTGCACGATCAACGGCAAGCCCCACGGTCCCGGCCAGGGCATCGCCACCTGCCAGCTCTACATGCGCACCTTCAAGGAGGGCGACGTCATCATCGTCGAGCCCTTCCGCGCCCGCGCCTTCCCGCTGGTCAAGGACCTCGTCATCGACCGCAGCGCGTTCGACCAGATCCAGCAGGCCGGCGGCTTCATCAGCGTCCGCACCGGCGCGGCGCCCGACGCCAACTCGATCCCGGTGCCGAAGGCCGACGCCGATCTCGCGATGGATGCGGCCGCGTGCATCGGCTGCGGCGCCTGCGTCGCCGCCTGCAAAAACTCCAGCGCCATGCTCTTCGTCGCCGCCAAGGTCTCGCAGCTCGGCCTGCTCCCGCAGGGCCAGCCCGAGCGCTATTCCCGCGTGCTCAACATGGTGGCCAAGATGGACGAGCTCGGCTTCGGCAACTGCACGAACCAGTACGAGTGCAGCGCCGTCTGCCCGAAGCTCATCAGCCACGACTTCATCGCCCGGATGAACCGCGATTACCTCGTGGCCAGCGTGAAGTCGGCCTTCGCCCCCGTGTCCAACGCCGGCGGCGGCGCGGGCTGAGCGCGACCCGCGCTTACCGCAGGTCCTGCAGCGCCTTCAGGTCGAGGCGGTCCTCGGTCCGGGTCGGCAGCTTCATCGTGAGGTCGCCTTCCTTCGTGAGGATGACCGTTTCCAGGCGGTACGCGATCTCGGACTCGCCGCGCAGGGCCAGCACCTGCCGCAGGAGGGCGGTGTTCTCGAGCATGAGCGTCACGTCGCGCGTGGCCGTGTTGAGCGGCGGGATGCCGAAGGCCTGGTCGTTGACGGCCTTGCCCACGTACTTGCCGTTGAGGTAAAGCTTGTGCGTCGTGCCGGTGATGCCGAAGGGCATGACGTTCTCGTTGATGAAGCGCAGGGTCAGCACGGCCTGCGACTCGAAGATCGTCCCGCCGGCGGGGCGGATATCCACGACAGTCACGGTGATCTCACCAAGCCGGGAGGCGGTGCTTTGGCAGCCCGGCAGGAAAAGGAGACTGGCGCACAGCAGGGGAAGCAGGCGGAGGAATTTCATGGCGGAACAGATGAACGGGCGGCGCGGCGACCGCAAGGCCGCCGGTGAATGATTTCGCGAGGCCACCCGGCTCGCCACCGCGGACTCAGAAGGTCGAGATCGCCTTGGCGCTCTCGAGCACCACCCAGGCGCAGCCGGCGCCGATCAGCACGTACAGGGCCTGGCGGGCCAGGCGGCGGCCGCGGAGCACCGTGTCGTGGAAATCCGTGTCGAGCGTCTTGCGATTGTTCTGCGCCAGGAAACTCACGAACCGCGGGTTGCGGATCTGCCCCAGCGGACCTCGCGGCAGTCCGGAGCGGACGGCGGGGCGATGCAGGAGGTTGAGCAGGACGCGAAGCACGGTCCGGCCTGTATCGCATTTTTGAGGTGGTTTTTTCAAGGGGAAACTCGCTACGTAGCTTGGTTTCACAGAATATTCGCCACCCCCGGACATGCACCAATTCCACTACTCGGGCCCGGACCTGCACTGCGAGTCGGTCGACCTCGCCGCCGTTGCCAAGCTCTACGGCACGCCGACCTATGTCTACAGCGCCGGGACGATGGCGGACAACTACCGCCGCCTGCGGCAGGGTTTCGCCGCGCTCGACCCGCAGGTCTGCTACGCGGTCAAGGCCAACTCCAACCTGGCCGTGCTGCGCCACTTCGCCAATCTCGGCGCGGGCTTCGACCTGGTCAGCGGCGGGGAGATCCGCCGCGTGCTCGCCGCCGGCGCGAACCTGAAATCCAGCGTGTTCGCCGGCGTCGGCAAGTCCGAGGACGAGATCCGTCTCGCCCTGGAAAACGGGATCTTTGCCCTGCACGTCGAGAGCGAGCCGGAGCTCGCGCGCATCAACCACGTGGCCGGGCAGCTGGGCGTCGTGGCGCCAATCGCCTTTCGCATCAATCCCGACGTGGACGCCGGCACGCACGCCAAGATCACCACGGGCAAGGCCGACAACAAGTTCGGCATCCCGCTGCGCCAGGCGGCCGCCGCCTACGAGGCCGCCGCGAAGCTCAAGCACATCGCGATCCGCGGTGTGCAGATGCACATCGGTTCGCAGCTGACCGAGGCCGGGCCGTTCGCCGCCGCGGCCGAGAAGGTCGGGGCGCTCGCGACCCAGCTGAAGGCCAACCACGGGATCACCTATTTCTCCATCGGCGGCGGCCTCGGCATCGTCTATCCGGACGCGCTCGCCAGCGGCGCCGCGGCCTGGTGGGACGCCCAGCCGCCGGAGCGCCGTCCGCTCACGCCCGAGGCCTACGGCGCGGCGCTCACCCCGTTCCTCGCCCCGCTGGGGCTCAGGATCCTGCTCGAGCCGGGCCGCTTCCTCACCGGCAACGCCGGCGTGCTGCTCGCCCGCGTCGAGCACCTCAAGCGCGGCGCCGGCCGCAATTTCCTCATCATCGACGCCGCGATGAACGACCTCGTGCGCCCGGCGATGTACGACAGCTACCACGAGATCGTCCCGCTGCACCGCGACTCGTCGCGCCGCGCGCTCGTGACCGACATCGTCGGCCCCGTCTGCGAGACCGGCGATTGCTTCGCGCGCGACCGCCAGATCCAGGAAGTCGGCGAGGGCGAGCTCGTCGCCCTCCTCAGCGCCGGCGCCTACGGCTTCGCCATGGCCAGCCGCTACAACACCCGCGCCCTCCCGGCCGAGGTCCTCGTGCACGGCAGCATGTTCGAACTGGTGCACGCCCGCGAGACCTTCGACCGCATCATCGCCCTGGAAAAGATCCCGGCGTTCCTGAAATAGCCGCATCTGTTTTTACCGGAGGCAACGGAGGGAACAGAGACAGGAATCCGAAGCTCCGTTGCCTCTGTTACCTCCTGTAAAGTCCGGTTGGTAGGCCTGTTCGTGACCATTCGTGCAGATTCGTGGTTTCCGGTCCGACGCGCGCAGATTTTCCGTGCCGACGGGCGCAAAGGCCGTTAACACCGATCCATGAATTTCGTGGTCATCGGCGCCGGCGCTTGGGGTACCGCCTTCGCGGTGCACCTCGCCCGCAACGGGCGGGCGGTCACGCTCGTGCCGCGGCGCGCCGAACAGGCCGAGGCCCTGGCGGCCAGCCGGGAAAATGCGGAGTACCTGCCCGGGATCGCCCTGCCACCCAACCTGGGCATCGCGGCGGACCTCGCCGGCGCCTTGGCGGACGCCGAGGTCGTCCTGCTGGCCTGTCCGTCGCAGGCGCTACGCGAGACCTGCGGCCGGATGCGGGCCGCGCTGCCACCCGCGGCCCGCGTGTCGATTGTGGTCAGCCTCGCCAAGGGCCTTGAGCTCGGCACGCACCTGCGTCCGTCGCAGGTGATGGCCGAGGCGCTGCCGGGCCAGCTCGTCGGCTCGATCACCGGTCCGACCAACGCGGCCGAGGTCGCCCGGGGCCTTCCTGCCGCGATGGCCCTGGCCGCGACGCGGGAGGATCCGTGCGTGGCCCGCGTGCAGGCGGCGCTCAGCGGCAAGACCCTGCGCGTCTACACGAGTACCGACCTCGCCGGCGTCGAGATCGGCGGCTGCCTGAAGAACGTCTATGCGATCGCCGCCGGGTGCAGCGACGGCCTGAAGCTTGGCGACAACGCCAAGGCGGCGCTCGTGACGCGAGCCCTCACCGAGATGGTGCGCGTCGGGTCGGCCCTGGGCGCGCGGGTGGAGACCTTTTACGGTCTGAGTGGCTTCGGCGATCTCGTCGCCACCTGCCACGGCGGCTGGAGCCGCAACCGCGAGTTCGGCCAGCGCCTCGGCGAGGGCGCCAACGCGGCGGACCTCATCGCGCACCGCAAGACGGTCGTCGAGGGCTACAAGACGGCCGAGGCCTTTGCCGACCTCTGCGTCCAGCGCGGCATCGACGCCCCGATTTTGCGCGAGGTGCACGCGATTCTCTTCGAGGGCAAGTCCCCCAAGGCCGCCCTGACCGACCTCATGAACCGCGGCCTGAAGAGCGAAACCGCCCCGGCCCTCGCCCGCTGAGGCAATCGTTTTTCACCACGGATTACACGGATTGCACGGATCCGGCGGATGGGACTCGTTGGATCGCCACAAAAGGCGCAGAAGGCACAAAATCAAAAAATGCCTTTTTTGTGCCTCTTGTGCCTTATGTGGCCATCCCTAGAAGCTGCATCCGCCGGATCCGTGCAATCCGTGTAATCCGTGGTTAAACGGATCGGAGGTTCGGGCTCAGTCCGCGAAGTTGTGGGCGTGGCCGTGCCCGTGGCGCTTTTCCTTGATCCAGATGGCGCCGATCACGGCGGTCGCAAGGGCGATGGCGATGGGGTACATCAGGCCGGCGTAGATGTTGCCGGTCTTGGCCACGAGGGCGGTGGCGATGAAGGGGACGAGGCCGCCGAAGACGCCGTTGCCGATGTGGTAGGGGAGCGACATCGAGGTGTAGCGGATGCGCGTCGGGAAGAGCTCGACGAGGAAGGCCGCGATCGGGCCGTAGACCATCGTCACGAACAGCACCTGGGCCAGCACCAGCGCGACCAGCATCGGGGCGTTGAGCGGGTTCGCGAAATGCATCATCCCCTGGTAGATCGGGTAGTAGAGCAGGGCGGCGAGCACGCAGCCGCTGAGGATGATCGGCTTGCGGCCGATGCGGTCGGAGAGGCTGCCGAAGAACACGAAGAACGGCGTGCCGAGCACGAGGGCGACGGCGATGATGACGTTGGCCGTGACAAACTCCACCTGCGCGATCTTCTGCAGGAAGAACAGCGCGTAGAACTGCCCCGTGTACCACACGACGCCCTGGCCCATCGTCGCGCCGAACAGCGCGAGGATCACGAGGCGACGGTTCTCGGGGTGCGCGAAGCTCTCCTTGATCGGGTGCTTCGACAGCTTGCCCTCCGCCTTCGCCTTCGCGAAGAGCGGCGACTCGGCCATCTTCACGCGGATGTAGTACGAGAGCAGCACGAGGAAGATCGAGAGCAGGAACGGCAGGCGCCAGCCCCAGTCCTCGAAGTCCGCCTGCCCGAGCAGGTGCCGCGTGAGCAGAATCACGCCGAGCGAGACGAACAGCCCGAGCGTCGCCGTCGTCTGGATGAAGCTCGTGTAGTACCCGCGCTTCCCGTCCGGCGCGTGCTCCGCGACGTAGGTCGCGGCGCCGCCGTATTCGCCGCCGAGGGCGAGGCCCTGGATCAGGCGCAGCAGCACGAGCAGCACCGTGGCCGCGACGCCCCAGCTCTCGTAGGTCGGCAGCAGGCCGATGGCGAAGGTCGAGCCGCCCATGAGGATCAGCGTGAGCAAAAACGTGTACTTGCGCCCCACGAGGTCGCCGATGTGCCCGAAGACCACCGCGCCGAACGGCCGCACGATGAAGCCGGTGGCGAACACGGCCAGCGTCGAGAGGAACGCGACCGTCGGGTTGCCCTTGGGGAAGAACTGCGTCGAGATGATCGTCGCGAGCGACCCGAAGATGTAGAAGTCGTACCACTCGATGAGGGTGCCGGCGGAGGACGCGCCGATGACTTTCCAGATGCCGCGGGGCGCGGCGTGGCCGTGGTGGGGTTTCATGGGGGCGCATTGATGTGGAATAATCAACGCGGCAGGGCAAGGACCGGTTTGCAAAAAATGCGCAGGGATATGCCCGAGTCCCCGCTTGACTTGCCGGGCCGGTGCACCGGCATTGCTCCTTCCGCCGTTTTTCCCGGCGATTCCCTCCTCCCCCGTTACCCATGAGCTTCTTCGGCCTGCACTGGATCGATGCCTCCATCCTCTTTGCCTACATCATCGCGGTCCTCGTGATCGGCAAGGTCCTCGCCCACCAGGTGAAGGGCGAGAGCGACTTCTTCCTCGGCGGGCGGTCGCTCGGCAAGTGGTTCCAGTTTTTCCTCAGTTTCGGCAACATGACCGACCCCGGTCAGGCCACGACCACGTCGAGCTCGGTCTACCGCCAGGGCGCCGGCGGCGCGTGGCTTGCGCTCATCACGCTCTTCCTCACGCCGTACTACTGGTTCAGCAACGTCTGGTTCCGCCGCGTGCGCCTCACGACGATGGCCGACCTCTTCGAGGACCGCTTCGGCCGGCGCTTCCTCGCCACCCTCTACGCGATCACCACGATCCTCATGGCCGTCGTCGGCATCGCCGGCGGCAACGTCGTCGCCCTGAAGACGCTCCAGCCCATGATGGTCAAGGAGGAGGCCATCTGGAGTCCGACTGAGAAGCAGATGGTCGCCGACTACCACGAGTTCGCCGGCCTGCGGAAGCAGCGCCAGACCGCGACCCTCGCGCCGGAGACCGCCGCGCGCTACGAGGTGCTCAAGGGCTACTACGACCAGGGCCGGCTCCAGCCCTACGTCACCCACCTCAAGCCGATCCAGTTCTACATCGTCTCATCGGCCCTCGTCGCCGTCTTCGTCATGCTCGGCGGCCTCAAGGCCTCCGCGGTCGTCGATGCCGTCCAAGCCATCCTCGTGATTCTGATCTCGGTGATGCTGATCCCCTTCGGCCTCGCCAAGGTCGGCGGCCTGCAGGGCCTGCACGAGAAGGTGCCGGACACGATGTTCAACCTGTTCGGTGGCGACATCGCCAGCGAGTACACCTGGTACTCGATCGGCGCCCTCCTGCTCGTCCAGCTCGTCGGCATCGTCGGCTCGCAGGCGAGCATGACGATCGCGGGCTCGGCCAAGGACGAGCTCGCCGCGCGCCTCGGCTCGGTGACCGGCGGCTTCAGCAAGCGCTTCGTCACGATCGCCTGGGCCTTCTGCGGCCTGATCGCGCTCGCGCTCTTCGGCCCCAATCTCTCCGACCCCGACCAGACCTGGGGCCTCCTCACCCACGCCCTCCTGCCCGTCGGTCTCATCGGCGTGATGATCATCGGCATCCTCGGCGGCAAGCTGGCCGTCCTCGGCGCGGGCTCCGTCGTCCTGTCCGGCCTCGTGGTCAAGAATCTCTACGAGCCGCTCTTCCCCGGGAAGACGGAGAAACACTACATGTTCGTCGCCCGCGCCACGGTGCCGGTGGTCCTCATCGCCGGCATCTGCATCGGCCTCTACCTCAACAGCGTCATCGCCCTGCTCAAGTTTGCCATCGTGCTCCTCGTCATCTGGGGCGCGCCGATCACGCTCATCTTCCTCTGGCGCCGCCTGACCGAGACCGCCGTGCGCGTGCAGGTGCTCGCGACGCTCGTCCTCGTGGTCGTCATTCCCTGGGGCGTGCCGCTGGTCCCGTCGCTCTCGCAGTCGGAGTCCCTCACGGTCCTGACCCGCGAGCGCATCGTCACCGGCAAGGTCCGGGCCACGGTCGACGACGTCGCCGCCGGCCTCGCCGCCAAGCCCGGCGAGAAGATCGAGAAGACCAAGCGCATCGAGCCCGTCTCGGTCTACTTCGAGGAGGGCGTCGTCCGCACCGACCTGCACGACCTCAACTCACCCAAGACCGGCAAGGGTCTCTTCCGCATCGAGGTCTACCTGCTGAAGCTGCTCGGGTTCGACGTCCAGGGCTTCACGCCGGCGCAGCTCCTCACCACGCGCTACGTCGTCGATACGGTTCTGCCCCTGCTCATTTTGATCGGCGTGAGCCTCGTGACCCCGCCGACGGACCCGCAGCGCGTCGCCCGCTTCTACGTGCGCCTGAAGACGCCCGTCGGCCCGACCCTCCCCGAGGATGCCGTGATGGTGGAGGAGAGCTACCGGAACCCGACGCGCTTCGACCACCTGAAACTGTTCCCGCATTCCAACTGGGAATTCACGAAGTGGAACCGCCAGGACGCGCTCGGCTTCCTCGGCTGCTGCGCCCTCGTGGGTTTCATTCTGGTCTTCTTCAAGTTCGTCCTCGTCGTCGGCAGCTGAGGCGGACAAGGCGGTTTAACCACGAATGCACACGAACGGTCACGAATGACCCATTCAGCCGGAATTTACAGGAGGTAACAGAGAGAACAGAGGGACTGATTCATAACCTCCGTTTCCTCTGTTTCCTCCTGTTAGGACGGCTTGGGTAATTCGTGTTCCTTCGTGGTTCCTGTCTGATTCAGTCCTTCGCCTGCTCGATCACGGCGACTTTGCCGTCCTGGAAGGTGATGCGGATGCGCTCGTCGATGCGGCCTTGGTAGACGTCGACCACTGCCGGCTCCCAGTACACGTAATTGCGCTTCCGTACCGGGTCGTAGGCGATCAGGCGACGGTAGCCCACCATCGCGGTGCCGCGGTAGTCCTCTTGGTAGCTGTGATAGATCCACGTGAGTTCGCGGCCCCGGGCCGTGATGCGCTCGCGCTTGTCGTCGGCCTTGCCGAGGGCGATGTAGACCTGGTCGGGCGTGTAGCCGATCTCCACGACGCCCTTGCGCAGGTTCTCCTGCGTCTCGGCCGAATACACCGCGAAGGCGGCGGACTTTTCCTGGATGCGTTTGTCGATCGTGCTGCAACCCGCCAGCCCGAGGGCGGCGGCGAGGAGGCAGAGAAGAGGAAGGTGGGGTTTCATGCGGCTTATGACGCTGGGAATCTTGCCTTGTTTCCGCCCAAGCGCAAATCACGGCTTGGCGCGCCCGGCGGCCTGCGGCAGCGTGCGGCATGGTCTCCACCGGGCTGGTTTCCGTCACGTTTCGCCAACTGTCCCCCGCTGCCATCGTCGGCCTCGTGCGCCAGGCCGGGCTGCAGGGCATCGAGTGGGGCGGCGACATCCATGTGCCGCACGGCGATCTCGCCCGCGCCCGTGAGGTGCAGGCGCTGACCGCGGGGGCGGGGCTGACGGTCGCGGCCTACGGCAGCTATTACAAGGCGGCCCACAGTGAGGGCCAGGGCCTGGCTTTCGCGCGTGTGCTCGAGACCGCGGTGACGCTCGGCGCGCCGGTCATCCGCGTGTGGGCGGGACCGGCCGGCTCAGCCGACACGGATGCCGTCACGCGGGCGCGCGTCGTCGCCGACCTCGACCGCATCGCCGCGCTCGCGGCGGGCGCCGGCGTGCGGATCGCCGCCGAGTTCCATGGCGGCACGCTGACCGACACCAACGAGTCCACCGCCCAACTCCTCGCCGAGGTGACCCACCCCAACTTCTTCGCCTATTGGCAACCCTCCGTGAACTACGACGACGCCGCCTGCCTCGCCGGGATCGACCTCATCGGTCCGCGGCTGTCGCACGTGCACGTCTTCCACTGGGAAACGGTGCGGAACCGCCGGCCGCTGGCCGAGGGCGCGGCGCGCTGGGCGAAGTTTTTCCGCCGGATCGCCACCGTGCCGGGCGACCGCTGCGCGATGCTGGAGTTCGTCGAGGCCGACGCCCCGGAATGCTTCCTCCGCGATGCCGCGACGCTCAAACAATGGCTAGAGGATTAGGGAGAACCGCGAAGCTCGATCCATTTTTAAAGGAGGAAACAGAGGGAACAGAGAGCCCAAGGCACAGCCTCCGTTTCCTCTGCGACCTCCTGTAAAACGGATTGGCGTTCCGTCGGGTCCTGCGCGGTTGCGTTATTTTCCGCCATCCCGCGCCGGCTCGGTCGCAGCCACGGCTTGGCGCGGGGTCACGGCGAGCTGGGTGCGGTTTTTCTGGCGCGTGATGATGGCGACGCCGGCGATGATGATGGCCGAGGCCACGAGCAGGCGCGGGCCGATGGGCTCGTCGAGGATGAGCCAACCGAGAAACACGGCGACGATCGGGTTCACATACGCGTAGGTCGAGACCCGCGCCGGCGTGCTGTGCTTCATCAGCCAGACGAACGTCGTGAAACCGACGAGCGAACCAACAAAGACGAGGTAGAGCCACGCCAGCACCGAGGGCGTTGCGATGGCCCCGGGCTCGAAGCGTCCCGGCTCCCCGAGCGCCGCGGCGGCGAGGACGAGCCACAGGCCGCCCATCAGCATCTGGATGGCGGCGGCCGTCAGCGGTTCGGCCGGAGAGCGGGCGTAACGCGTGTAGATCGAGCCGGCGGACCAGGTGACGCAGGCGAACAGGATGCCGCCGACGCGCCAGGGGTCGAGCGGCACGGCGGCCTCGGCGGACAGCGAGGGGGCGACGAGCAGCACCAGGCCGACGACGCCCAGCGCGATGCCCGCCACGGTGGACAGTGTCGGTCGCGCGCCGCGGGTTTGGTCTCGGCCGACGACCAGCACGAGCCAGTCGCCGAGGACGATGAAGAACGGGCCGACCGAGATCAGCAGCGTGGCGATGCCGGACGGCACGGTCTGTTCGGCCCAGGAGACGAGGCCGTTGCCGCCGAGCAGGAGGAGGGCGCCGACGATGGCGTTGTCGAACCATTGCCGCGGCGTCGGGCGGATGCGCCGCGTGAACCACAGCCACGCGTAAAGAATAGAACCGGCGGTGAGGAAGCGCGCTCCCGCCATCAGGAACGGCGGCAGGGTCTCGACCGCGACGCGGATGGCGAGGTAGGTGCTGCCCCAGACGAGGTAGATCGTCGCAAAGCCCAGCCACAGGGCGGAGCGGGAAGCGGGCGCCGGGTGGTCCATCGATCAGGGCGCGCCGGCCTCCCGGTATTCCATGTAGGCGACGGTGGCGCGCGCGGCCTCGGGGCCGAGGAGGCGGCGGACGACGTGGAGGGAGCAATCGATGCCCGCGGAAATGCCGGCGGCGGTGAGGATGCGGCCGTTGTCGTGGAAGCGCGCGGAGGGATCGACGGTGGCCTTCGGCGCGAGCTCCGCGAGCATGCCCAGCAGCTCGTGGTGCGTGGTGACGCGCAACCCGTCGAGCAGCCCGCACTGGGCGAGCACGAGGGCGCCGGTGCACACGCTCATCACGATCTCGGCCGACGCGGCCCGCGTCTTCACCCACTCGAGCAGCGCCGGCCGGCGCAGCAGCGCGCGCGTGCCGAAGCCGCCGGGGATCACCAGCACGTGCGGGGTGGGGCAGCTCTCCAGCGTGTGGGTCGGCGAAAGCTTCAGGCCGTGGCGCGTCCGCACCGTGCCCGGCGTCTCGGCCACGGTGAAGACGTTGAACACCCGCTCGCCGTTCAGTTCGTCGCTCACGCCAAACACCTCGAACGGACCGGCAAAGTCGAGCACCTCAACCTCATCGAACACGAGAATGGCAACGTTGCGGCGCATGGGGGGGAGAGAAGCGCGTTTTCAGCCGGACGGAAGCCGGGAGTTTTTGAAACCGCGAAGAAGCGCGAAGCTCGATCCATCCTCACAGGAGGAAACAGAGGGAACAGAGAACCCTATCCTCAGCCTCCGTTTCGTCTGCTACCTCCTGTAAAGTGGTTTGGGATTCCTTCGCACTGCTTCGCGCCCTTCGCGGTTCCCCATGATTGACTCCCCTGGCGGATCGGCTGGGCTCTCGCGCCATGGCTGACCCCGCCCGCCCGTTTGCCGATCTGGTTCGTCCCGTGTTGGAACGGGCGCTGCGGCAATCCGGCCACGCGGTGCCGACGGCGGTGCAGGCGCTTCTGGTTGAGCGGCTTTGGGCGCTGGTTGCCGCCCGCGGCGTGCCGCTGCCTTTGCCGCCGGGCGAAAAAGGCGAGCCCGGCGAGATGCCGGCCGCCGTCGTCGCGCCGCTGATCGAGCAACTCGTCGAAGGCTTTGCCTCCGCCGATCACGAGGCGCTGGCCGCGCCGGCGCGCCAATTGGTGAAGGCCTGCTTCCAGGGCGACTTCAAGACGTGCCGGGATTCCTATCGCGAGCTTTTGTCGGACGGTTCGTGCCGGCGGCAGGAGCTCACACGCGCGAATGAACGCATCAGCGGGTCGCATTGCGTGGACTGTCCCTATTGGTTGAGCCTGACGCCGATGCAGCACGAACGCCTCCTGTCGAAGGCCTGGCGCGGAGACGCGGCCGCGCTTGTCGCGCACCGCGACGTCTTCCTCCCTGAGGATTTTCGCGCGCTACGTCTGTTTATCCGCACCGTTATAGGTCGGAATAGGTCTTGAACGCGGACCACGTCAGCCCAAAACTCCGCTCCCGTGCCTGTTAAAACCGTCATCATCGAGGACGAGACCGTCTTCCGACAGATGCTCAGCCTGGCGCTGAGCCGGGTGAAGGGTTTGGTCCTCGCCGGTGAGTTTGGCGACGGGAAGGAAGGCTTGGAATACTGTCTGCGCGAGAAACCGGATCTGCTGGTTGTCGACCTCTTCCTGCCGGGCGTCCACGGGCTCGAGATCATCAAGCAGGTGCGGCACAAGCATCCGAACACGCGCATCTTGGTGTTGACCGGCCGACCCGATGCGGAGCTGCCGGCGAAGCTCATCGCCGAGGGCGTGAATGGTTTCGTCGACAAGACCGAGCCGCTGAACTACGTGCTGCAGGCCGTGGATGCGGTGATGCGGGGCGGCATGTTCTTCGCGGCGCATCTCCAGCCCAAGGCTGGAACGCTGCCGACGCCGGCCGCGCCGGGGATCGCGCCGAGCGGGCCGGCCCTGGCGGCGATCAAGAACCTTTCCCCGCGCGAGATCGAGGTCGCGCGCCTCGTCTCGGAGGGTCTCTCTTCGAAGGAAGTTGCGAGCCGCCTCAACCTGAGTGTGCGCACGGTGGAGAAGCACCGCGCCAACATCATGGACAAGCTCGGCGTGCGCGAAGTCGCCAGCCTTGTGCGCTACTGCGTGCAGGCCGGGATCGTGCCGAACTGAGGCGCGTCAGCTCGTCGCGTGCTTCGCGACGAACGCCCGCAGCGGCGCGGCGGTGGTCTCGAAATCGGCCAGCAGCGCGGCGGCCTCGGCCGGGCTGACCTCAGCCCCGCCGGCGGGCAGGCGTTTTTCGATCGCGGCCATCTGCTGCGAAAGGGTCAGGGCGCCCATCTGCGCGGAGCTGCTCTTGAGGCTGTGGGCGATCCGCTGCTGCGTCACGCGATCGGTCGTCGCGATCCGCCGCACCTCGCGTTCGGACTCGCGGAGGTAGGTCTGGATCACCTGGCAGGTGTCATCGAGGTCCAGCGCACTGATCAGGTGGGCGATTGCCTCGTTGGGCGGGGTCACCTCGGGCGAATCGGCGGACGGCGAGCTCATGCGTTGCGGCCATCCTAGGGAAGCCGCGCCCGCATGAAAGCGCAAAGATGGCCGGGCTCAGAACCGGCCCTGCACCGCCAGGCGGAGGAAAAACGGCGTCTCGCCCTTGAGCTCGTAGCCGCGGTCGAAGTAATCGAAGCGCTGGTCCACGGCCACGCCGGCATCGGCCGCGAGGGTCACGCCGTCCGTCAGCTTCACCTCGGCCCCGAGACCCGCGCGGATTTCGCGGTACTCGAGCCAGGTCTGGCTGAGGCGCCCGATGCCGGGCGCTGGGGAGGCTAAACCACCCGCAACGAAATAGTCACCGCCCTGCACCGTCGCGCCCAGGTGCCAGGAGACGGTCTCGCTCGCCTTCCAGGTGAAGCCGGCGCGGGGGAAGCCGATGTTCAGCGTCCACTTGGGCGCAAACTGCCAGCGCACGCCGGCGATCGGGATGAACGGGTTGTCCGACGCGGCGTTGGCCGAGAAACCGAGGATCCAGGTGAGCTCGCGGCTCGCATGGTACAGCGCGGTCGCGAGGAGCGGGGCGTTGAAGCTGTCGGCCTCCGCGTCGAGCGAGTCGCCGTAGAATCCGGGCCGGAGGTAGGCGCCGAGCGTCCACGTCGGCGAGGCGCGGTGCTGCAGGCCGAGCGACAGCGTGAGCTCGTCGAGGCGGTCGGGCAGCAGGACCGGACCGGTCAGGTCAAGGCGGTGGCTGGACCAGGCCAACCCGTGCAGCAGCATCGTGGTTTCGCTGAGGGCCGTGCGTCCCGTGAAGCTGAAATCATAGCGGGTGACCTCCACGCTGCCGATCACGCCTCCGCGCTCGAGGTCGCTTGCCGCCGTCGTGCCAAAGCCGACGGCGTACGATTCGAGGAGCGCCGGCCGGAAGGTGGCCGAGGCGGGTTGGGCGGCGAGCTGGCCGGCGGCCAGCAGACCGAGCAGGAGGGCGAGGGAGGAGCGGAAGGTGAGGGCAGGCATGGAGGTTATCGAAGGTATCTACGCGCCGCGGCGGGTTTGGGATGCACGCGGCTTCAGGTGAAGCGCGCCAGAGCTTCGGCCGTCAGCCGGCAGATCTGCCATTCCCGCAGGCGACGGGCGCCCAGGCTCTCGTAGAAGTCGATGGCTGGCTGGTTCCAGTCGAGGACCGACCACTCCATCCGGCCGCAGCCCCGGGCGTGAGCCAGGCCGGCGACATGGAGCAGGAGGGCTTTGCCGATGCCTCGGCCGCGGTGCTCGGGCCGGACAAACAGGTCTTCCAGCCAGAGGCCGGGCCGGGCGAGGAAGGTCGAATAGGTCGGGAAAAACACCGCGAATCCGGCCGGCGTGCCATCGGCGGCAAAGGCCAGCACGCACTCGGCCGCGGGTTTGGCGCCAAACAGCGTGGCGCGCAGGGAGTCCTCCGTGGCGACAACCTGGTCGGACAGCTTCTCATACGCCGCAAGTTCGCGGATGAACGCGAGGACCAGCGGGAGGTCGGCGGGCGTGGCGGGTCGGATGGACGCGGGCATGGCGAACCGCAGGCAAGCGGCTTTTGCCGCCGGGCACGAGCGCTAAGGCCAAGCCAATTTACAGGCGGCAACGGAGGAAACGGAGAGGCCAAAACGATCGAATCTTCGTTCTCTCTGTTCCTCCTGTAGATAGGTTCAGGATTGGGTCCGCGATCCATCGCGGCAGGCCCGGCCCGAATGTCCCTCGACACCCGGGACGTGAAGACGTTGATTTCTCCGGTGGTAACCATGCCGTTTCGCCACCTGTTCCTCGCTCACGTCCTGCCCGGTGACTGGTCGCCGGCGGTGCAGGCGGCGGTCTATGGCGCCGTGGTGGCGTTGAGCGGGTGGGGCGTCTGGTACGCCCGCCGTCATCTCCGCAGCGACCGCCGCGCGCAGCGGCACTCCGAGGAGCGTTTCCGGCGCCTGTTCGAGGAGGCGACCGTGGCGCTGATCGAGGAGGATTTCACCGCGGTCGCGCGCCGTCTGGACGAACTGCGGGCGCAGGGTGTGACGGACCTCCGCGCGCACCTCGCGGCCCAGCCCGGACAGGTGGTCGGGCTTTTCCAATGCGTCCGGCCCACGGCCGTGAACCGCCGGGCCCTCGCGCTCATGGGCGCCGCCGATCTCGCGGACTACCGCACCCGCATGGCGGAACACACCCGGCACGCCGCCCCGCGCGGGTTCGAGGCCCAGCTGCTTGCCCTGTGGGAGGGGCGCGACGCGCTGACGACCGAGGCCAGCTTCCGCACGCATGCCGGCCAGGTCCACCGCGGCATCCTGCAATGGACCGTCCCGCACGAGGATGGCCGTCGCAACCTCAGCCAGGTGCTCCTCGTGTTCACCGACCTCACCGCGCAGCGCGAGACCGAGGAACGCTACCGGCAGCTTTTCGAGGGCGCGGTCGAGGGCGTCTACGAGACGCTGCCCACGGGCCGGCTGCGCAGTGCCAATCCCGCGCTGGCGCGCATCCTCGGGTTCACCTCGCCGGCCGAGCTGCTCGCACAGCCGCCGGAGGCCCTGGCGCGCATCTACGTCGCGCCTGAGCGGCGCGAGCAGTTTTTTGCCGCGCTCGCCACGCGCGACCACCTGCCGAACTACGAGTCGGAGATCCGCCGCCCCGACGGCACCGCCTGGATCGAGGAGAACGTCCGCGTCGTCCGCGACCCCGCGGGGCAGCCGCTGTACTATCAGGGGTTTGTCACCGACATCACCGCCCGCAAGCAGGCCGAGCTGGCGCTGCGCGAGAGCGAGGACCGCTGGCGCTACGCCCTGCTGGGTAGTGCGGCCGGCATCTGGGAAAACAACCTCGTCACTGGCGTCTCGTTCTACTCCGACCGCAGCAAGGAAATCCTCGGCTTCCGTCCGGAGGAGATCTCCAACCGCGTGGAGGACTGGGTCTCGCGCATCCACCCGGATGACGTCGAGATCGGCCGCCGCGCGATGCGCGAGCACCTGGCCGGGCGGCAGCCGTATTACCAGGCCGAGCACCGCTTCCGCTGCAAGGACGGGAGCTACAAGTGGATCCTCTCCCGCGGCCGGGCGATCTTCGACGCCGCGGGCGGCCTGCAGCGGGTCGTCGGCACCCACGTGGAGATCCACGAGCGCAAGCTGGCCGAGCAGGAGCTGCGGAGCAGCGAACTGCGCTACCGCATGCTCTTCGAGCACACCCCGATCGCCATCCTCGAGTCCGATGACACGTCCGTCACCCAGTGGCTGGTGGAGCTCCGCGCGCGCGGCGTGAACGACCTCGCCGCGTACCTGCGCGACCATCCCGAGGAGCGGGCGGCGCAGGTCCTGCCCCTCCGCATCACCGGGGCCAATGGCGCGGCCTTGCGCATGGTGGGCGCCAGCCACCTGGCCGAGGTGATGACGCGCCTGCCGGCGATGATCACGCCGGAGGTCCTCGCCTTCCGCGAGGAGGCCGCGCTGGCCATCTGGGCGGGCCGGTTTCACCTCGACCGCGAACTCGCCCTCAAGGCGATGGATGGCTCCCTGCGCCGCGTCCACGCCTACCGCTGGATCCCGGTGGTCGACGGCCAGCCGCAGTTCCACCGGGCCCAGCTCGCGCTGGTGGACCTGACGGCCGCGCACACGGCGCAGCAGGCGCTCGACGCCGAGCGCGAACGCATGAGCGTCACCCTGCGGGCGATGGCCGAGGGCGTCGTCACGTGCGACGACGCCGGGGTCGTGCGCTACATCAACGATTCCGCCTGCGCCATCGCCGGCGGCAGCGCCGCCGCGGCCGTGGGCCGCCGGCTCGACGAGGTCTGCATCCTCCGGCACGCCCGGACCGACGCCGGCGTCGCCCTCCCGGACGCGACGGCGCGGGCCGACGGCCGCGTCGTGGAGCTGCCGCCCGATACCGTCATCGTCCGCGCCGACGGCACCCGCCGCCAGGTCGAGGGCCGCTGCGCGCCGATGCGCGACCTGCAGGGCCGCGACCTCGGCGCCGTGCTGGTCGTGCGCGACGTCACGGACCACGTGCGCCTCGAGTCCGATCTCCGCCGCGCCTCCAACCTCGAGTCCATCGGCATCCTCGCCGGCGGCATCGCCCACGACTTCAACAACATCCTCGCGATCATCATGGGCAACCTCACGCTCGCGCTGCTCGACGAGCAGGTGAAGCAGAGCGGCGGCAAGCGCTGGCTCCTCGAGGCCGAGCGCGGGGCCGCGCGCGCCCGCGACCTGACCCAGCAGCTGCTGACCTTCGCCAAGGGCGGCGAGCCCGTGCGCACCAACGTGCAGCTGCCCGAGCTCGTGCGCGAGGCGGCCGAGTTTGCGCTGCACGGCTCGTCCGTCCGCTGCGAGTTCGCGATCCCCGAGGGCCTGCGCACGGCCGACGTCGACAAGGCGCAGATCGGTCAGGTCGTGCAGAACCTGGTCATCAACGCCGTGCAGGCCATGCCGCAGGGCGGCGTCATCCGCATCAGCCTCGGCAACGTCACGCTCGGCGAGGACGAGCATCCGCCGCTCGCCGCGGGCCGCTACCTCAAGCTCTCCATCGCCGACTCCGGCCGCGGCATCCACCCCGACCACCTGCCCCGCATCTTCGAGCCTTACTTCACGACCAAGAGCGCCGGCATGGGCCTGGGCCTCGCCACCGTGTACTCGATCGTGAAGAAGCACCGCGGCCACATCACGGTCGAGTCCGAGCTCGACGCCGGCACGACCTTTCACCTGTGGCTCCCGGCGGCGCCGGAGGCGGCGGCCTCGCGCCGCGTGAGCCAGGTGCCGTTTGCCGCGGGCATGAAGGGGCGCGTCCTGTTCATGGACGACGAGGAGCCGATCCGCCTCATGGCGGCCGTTCTCCTCGGGCGCCTCGGGCTCGATCCGACGATCGCCGAGGACGGCGCCGAAGCCGTGCGGCATTTCCGGACGGCTCACGCCGAGGGACGGCCGTTCGACGCCGTCGTCATGGACCTCACCGTCCCGGGCGGCGTGGGCGGCCTCGAGGCCCTGCGCGAGATGCAGACCATCGACCCCGACGTGCGGGCCATCGTATCCAGCGGTTACTCGAGCGACCCCGTCCTCGCCAACTTCCGCGCCCACGGTTTCCGCGGCATGGTCGCCAAGCCCTACCGCATCACCGACCTCGCCGCCGCCCTGCGCGAGGTGATGGGCGAGGACAAGGTCGGATAAATTTCCGCGGCCATCCGCACGCTAGGCTTGTCGCGGTCGCGATTGCTTTCACGATACCCGACGTGCGACGGGTTGCCCTGCCCCTGGTGTTTCTCTTCTGCCTGCCGCCGGTGGTGCTGGCTGCGGCCGACGCCGAACCGGGCGCATTTTGGCGGCTGCTCGCGGGCAACCTGCCGGGCGAGGCGGCGGCGGCGTTGCGCGAATCCGCGCCGGCCGATCCGCGGGAGCGCGCGCTGGCCGAGGCGGCGATTCTGGTCGCGCGGCAGCCCCTGACCGACGAGCGCCTGCGCGAGGCGGAGCGCCGGCTCAACGCGCTGGCCGCGGTGGCCGATGACGCCGGGGCGGCGGCGCTCTATCTTGCCGGACGGCTGCACCAGGTGCACTACACGACCCCGGACTACGTCCGCGCGGCGGCGTACTACCGGCAATTGGCCGAGGCCCAGCCGGCGAGCTCCTGGGCGCAGCTCGGCCTCGTCAAGCTGGCGCTCCTCACCCTGCACGTCCTCCCCGAGCCGGCGACGCCGGCCGCCCGGCTCGCGGCGGCCGAGACGCTGCTCGAGCGCGTCACGCTGCCCGTGCTGCGCCGGGATCTCCTCATCGTCCTCGGCCGGGCGCGGCTCTTCTACGAACTCGATCTGGAGCGGGCGCGGGCGGATCTTCTGGCGGCGGATGCCATCGGCGGGCTGAGCGGTCTGGCCGAGGCGGACATCGCGCTGCAGATCGGCGAGCTTTCGTTCCGCGCGGGTGACGACGCCCGGGCGCTGCGGTACTTCAAGCGGTTCCTGCAGGCCAATGATGCCGACCCGCGCGTCTACGCCGTGCAGCAGCGCCTCGCGGCCATCGCGGCCCGGAAAGGCCGCCCGTGAAGCTGCGGATCACCCGGGCCCGCATCGCCTTCGCCTGCCTGGCGCTGGCCTATGGCGTCTCAGCCTGGTGGCTGCTCACGCGCGGCGGCCTCGCCGAGGACGGGAGCACCAAGGTCCGCATCGCCCATTGGCAGATCGAGGTCGGCCCGCCCGACGGGCTCGCCGCGGTGATCAAGCGCTACCGCGAGCTGCGGCCCGACATCGAGGTCGAGCAGGTGCTCGTCCCCGGCCGCATCTACCGGCAGTGGCTGCGCACCAATTTGGTCGGCGGCACCGGTGCCGACCTGATCGAGTACGGCTTCTTCCTGCCCGGCATGCGCGACGTGCCCGTGCGGTACTTCGAGCCGATCACGACCCTGATGGAGGAGCCCAATCCGTACAACCGGGGCACGCCGCTCGAGGGGATGCCCTGGCGCAACACCTTCCGCGACGCCCTGTTCAACGAGCAGCTGTACTCGCCCGAGATCGGGCAGCTCTACTCCGTGACGCTCTGCCAGGTCACCATGAGGCTCTTCTGCAACGAGCGCCTCCTGCGCGAGATCGTGGGCGACGATCCGACGTTTCGGATGCCGCGCAACCTCGAGGAGTTCCGCCGCCTCGCCGAGCGCACGCGCGAATTCTCCCGCCGCACCGGCCGCACCGTCCACCCGCTGGCCGGCGCCAAGCTCAACGCCGAGTGGCTCCTCGAGTTCATGCTCTCGAGCATGCTCATGAACGTGAACATGGAGCTCGACCGCGACGGGCAGATGGCGCTCTACCAGCGGGATTTCCAGATGGCCTACCTCCGCGGGTGGTGGAACTACCGGCGGCCCGACGTGCAGGCGGCGCTGGGCGTGATCCGCGAGCTCACCGCGATGATGCGGCCCGGTTTCATCCAGCTCGAGCGCGACGACGCCGTGCGCGAGTTCATGAACGGCCACGCGCTCTTCGTCGCCACCGGCACCTGGGATGCGAGCAGCCTCATCCGGCTCGCGGACTTTCCGGTGGGTGTCCACCGCTTCCCGCAGCCGGACGCAGCCGACCCGGCGGTCGGCGCGTTCAACGTCGGCCGCTCCGCTGACGGCAACAAGCTCACCGCGATGGCGTTCTACCTCAACAAGGACAGCCCGAACAAGGAGGCCGCGATCGATTTCATGCGCTTCATGACCAGCGTCGAGGCCGGGCAGCTGTTCATGGATCACAGCGGCTGGATCTCCGCCATTCGCGAGACCAGGCTGCCGGCCGTGCTCGAGGCGGCCAAGGGCGAGTCCGATGGCTATGCCTATGGCGGCGGCTACATGAAGACGGGGGCGGACTCCGCCCAGACGTTCACCCAGGGCCTGTACCGGCTCGTGGGGCCGCAGGGCGGGGTGGAGCAGTTTGTCGACTACCTCGAGCGCGGAATGCCCGCGGCCCAGCGCGCCGACCTGCAGGCCGAGGCCCGCAACCTCACCGAGGCCCTCCGGCCCCAGGACACCAGCCTCCTCGCCCGTCGCCAGCTTGGCACCGCGGAGACCGAGCGCGCCGCCGCGCTGACCACCAGCCAGACTCTCACCGAGAGCCAGCTCTACGAGGCCCTGGTCGTCCTGCGCGACACGACCACCGGAAAGTAGGAGGTTTAGCCGCAAAGGCCACGAAGGGACGCGAACTCAATCCCGATCCGTTTTACAGGAGGAAACGGAGGGAACAGAGATTCGATCGGTTTGGCCCCTCCATTCCCTCTGTTACCTCCTGTAAAAATGGATTGGATTCCGTGTCGATCGCATCCCGAACATTCATCGCTGGTCCACGTCGGACTTGTCGCCCGGGATGAATTTTCCACGATGGCGCGGTGCCCTTTACCCTTTCGGGTCCGCGCCTCCGGCCGGTCCTGTTGTTCGCTTTCCTCTTTTCCCTGCCGTTGCCGGCCGCGACTCCGGCCGATGCCTGGCGGGCGCTGGCCGACAGCCGGCCGCAGGATGCGCTGCGGTTGCTCAAGGCGCTGCCGGACGGACGCGAAACCCAGCTCATCCGCGCGCTTGCCCTCACGCACCAGCAGCCGGTGACCGACGAGGCGCTCCGGCAGGCGGAGCTGCTGCTCGAGTCGCTCGCGGCGGGTGAGGACGATTACGCGCTGCAGGCGCACTACCTGCAGGCGCGGTTGCACCAGGTCCATTACGCGTCGCCGGATCCGGTGCGGGCGGCGGAGCTCTACGCCGCGCTGGCCGCGCGCCAGCCCGGGAGCCGCTGGGCGCAGCTCGCCCTGGTGAAACTGGCCCTGCTCCACCTTTACTCGCTGCCCGCGGCGGCCGGCCCCGAGTCCCGGCTCGAGCAGGCGGAGGCGCTGCTGGCCCGGCTGACCGAGCCCGCGCTGCAGCGTGACCTCCACTTGCAGATCGGGCAGGCCGGCCTCCATCACGGGCTCCCGCCGGCGCGCGTGCTGCCGCACCTGCGGGCCGCCGAGCGCATCGGCGGCGTGCCGGGCGTGGCCCAGGAGGACCTCCTGCTGCAGATCGCGGAATTGTCGCTCCGCGTGGGCGACCTCGCGACGTCCCGGGAATTCTTCGAGCGCTACCTGCGCGACTACGCGGTCAACCCGCGTTGCTTCACCGTGCGGCACCGGCTGCGGCACCTCGAGGAGCTCGCGGCCAAGGAGGGCCGGCCATGAGCGACCGTACCCGCAACCGCATCGGCTTTCTGCTGCTCGCGGCGGGCTACCTGGCCGCCTTGTTCTGGGTCTTCGCGCGCTCGTCGCCGCTGACGGATGCGCGCCCGGTGACGCTGCGCTTTGCCCACTGGCAGATCGAGGCCGGCCCGCCGGACGGCATCAATGCCGCCATCAAGCGCTACGAGGAACTCAACCCGCGCGTGCGCGTCGAGCAACAGCTCGTTCCCAGTGCCGTCTACAAGCAGTGGCTCCGCTCCAACCTCGCCGGCGGCACGGGCGCCGACCTCATCGAATGGGGCCCGTGGCTCGAGGGCGTGCGCGACGTGCCGGCGCGGCATTTCGTGCCCGTTACGGAGGAGCTGAAGAAACCGAACCCCTACAACCGCGGCACGCCGCTGGCGGACGTGCGGTGGGAGCAGACCTTCATCGACGGCCTGGCAGGGCAGCGCCTCGATTCGCCCGACCCGGGTCAGGTGTACGGCATCACGCTGACCGAGGTCTCGCTCCGGTTCTTCTGCAATCAGGAGCTGCTCCGCGACGTCACCGGCACCACGGCCGTGCCGCAGACCTTCGCCGACCTGCGGCGGGTCTTCGAACTCCTTCCGGCCTACTCCCAGCGTGTGGGCCGCCCGGTCATGGGCCTGGCGGGCGCGCGCGACAACACGCACTGGCTCCTCGATTTCCTGCTGGGCGGCACGACCATGCGGCTGAACTTCAGCATGGACGACTACGGCTACCTGGCCCTCTACAACCGCCAGATGCTCGCGGGCTACCTGCGCGGGCGGTGGACCTTCAGCCGGCCCGAGGTGCAGGCGGGCTTCGAGCTGCTGCGCGAGGTGGCGTCGCACATGAAGCCGGGGTTTATGCAGGTCACCCGCGACGAGGCGACGCGCGAGTTCCTCGGCGGCGACGCGCTCTTCATCTTCGCCGGCACCTGGGACGCCACGAGCCTCCGGCGCCTCGCGCCGTTCACCGTCACGGCCCTGCGCTTTCCGCAGCCCACCCTGGACGACCCCGTCGTCGGGCGCTACCTGATGGGCCGCTCCAACGACGGCGGCGGCATCACCGCGATGGCCATGCACCTGGGCAAACACAGCCGGCATCCGGCCGAGGCGCTCGATTTCCTCCACTTCCTCACGAGCGTCGAGGGCATGCAGCTCTTCACCGACCACAGCGGCTGGTTGCCCTCGGTCCGCGAGGTGAAGATCCCCGCCGAGATCGAGTCGTTCAAGGGCCGCCAGGACGGCTTCGCCTCGGCCAATCCCTACACGCTCATCGGCTCCAACGTGAGCATGCTCTTCGCCCGCAACATCCACCTCCTCCTCGGCGAACGCGGCTCGACCGCCCGATTCACCGCGGAGCTTGACCGCATCATGCCCGAGGCCGTGCGCGCCGACCTGACCACCGAGCTGCGCAGCACGCTCACGACCCTGAAGGGCCAGGAGCTGCGCCTGTTCGCCCACGCCAACCTGGCGGAAGGCGCGGCCGCGGAATCCCGCCACCGCGAGGAGTGGCGCATGCTCGAGTCGGGCCAGACGCTCTCGGAAGGCTTCGCGCTGGAAATGGCGAACAACCTGGAGACGACGGCGCGGTGACGCTCACCCAAACAACAATTCGCGCACGAGTGCGATGTGCTCGGCGTCGGTGACGAGGCGTCGCGTGCCGGCGGGCGGGTGGGCCGCGGCCTGACGCGCGCCGTCGCGGGGATCGAGCCAATGCACCGGGCAGCCCGCCGCCGCGGCGAGGTCGGGCAGGTCGTAGTGGCGCAGCACGCCGGGCAGCACGATATCGTGCGGCCAGGCGAGATCGTCGGTCTCCAGCAGATGGGCGTAACTGGCCGGGGTGTCGCGCAGCACGACCGCAGCGAAGCATCCCGGCATCAGCGCCGCCAGATGCAGCGCCACCGGCCCGCCCGCGCCCGTGGCACTCAGCACGGTGCGGTGCCGTGGCGGCAACGCCTGCGCCAATTGCCAGGCATCGCGCAGGCGCATGGCCTCGGGTGCATCGCCGAGCGCCGCGCCGACATACGCGGCGAACCGGTCGGCCCCGCCCCAGCTCACGGCCTCGAACGGCCGCAGCGCCATCGCCGTCTCGCCGCGCCCGCGCAGGTCCGGGGCGACCAGACAGGCCTGCGAACCCCTGCGATCGAGGTGGCCGATGGCCGTCGCCATCCAGCCGCCGCGGTCCAGGCCCGCGGTGCGGCTGACGTCGTCGAAATGCCAGAGCGCCGGCCGGTCCGGCCCGGGATCGAGCACCGTGACAGGCACGGCGATGTCCGGCTCGGTCGCCAGCAGCCACTCCTGCCACGAGTGGAACCACACCCGTTGGGCCGGCCCGCGCGCGGTCAGCGTCGGGGGCGGCAGCGACGCCGGGAAGGCGTTGACCTCCCGGATTGCCGCCGCCGTCACCCCGGGTTTGCGCTGAGTCGCGAGGGCGGCGGCACGATCGGCGGTCAGCGAACGCATGTGCACCGACGTCACCGGTCGGCAGGCCATCGCCGCGGGATCGAGCAGCGCAAAATCCTCCTCGCGCGGCTCCGGCAGCGGCGGCTGGTCTGGCAGTTGCCACCAGCGCCGCACCCACGCGGCGAAGGCCCGGGCCTGACGCAGGGTATAGGCGTGTCCGCCCTCGTCGGCGAGGAAGGCAAAGCGTTCCGGCGCACCAGCGGCCGCGTAGCGCTCCGCGATGCGGCCGGCGTCGCGGGCGGTCTGCGCGATGTCGAACACCTCGTCCTCCTTGCCCGCCATCAACAACTGCGGCCGGGGCGCGAGCGCCGCGCACAGGTCGAGATCGTCGAGGCCGTCGCGCAACCGGCCCGGCATGAGGGTCTCCGGACACGAGGCATACGCGAGATCGAGCACCAGCCACCCGAGCGGTGCGAAGCAGCACGAGGGTCCGATGACCGTGAAGCGGTCGTCCAACAGTGCGGCGAAGATGGACGTGTTGCCGCCGCCCGAGACCCCCGTGGCCGCGACGCCGCGGCGGCCGTCAATGTCGGGCCGCGCAAGCAGGTAGTCGGCGCAGCGCAGCGCGTCACCGACGAAATATCGGCTGGAAGTGTCGCCCGTCAGGTAACAGCGCACGCCGTCGCGGAAGTGGTCATTGCCCGGCTGCTTCTCGCCCGCCATCCCCGGTGGATCGTACGTGATCGCCGCGAAGCCGGCGCGCGCGAAATACTGGCAGGGCAACTGATAGGAGGGCCGCGTCTTGGCGGAGTGTCCGACCGAGACGACGATCGGCGGATACGGCGGGGGCAGGTCCGCGGGCAGAAACACCGTGGCGTTCACCTCCCAGCCAGGGTGCGATTCGAACACGACGTTCTCGATGCGAAATCCGGGACCGCTGCCGGTGCTCACGACGCGCGGCTGCAACGGCCGCGCCCGCAATTCCGCCGGGAGGTCGCCGTAGTACGATGCAAACCGCGCCCGTGCCCCGGCCGGGTCGGCCGCCCAACGCTCCGCGCCCGCGTGCAGACCAGCGTGGCCACGGGCGATCAGGTGACGCCGGAGCATCTCGCGGGGTTCGGTGAGGGTCGGGTTCATGGCGAAGCGGGTCGGGCCCGATAGGCCGCGACCACGGGCAGGTCGGCGGCGGCAAGATCGAGGGTCGTCAGGTCGGCGGGCGGCACCCAGCGGATCGCAAGGTGCTCATGCGGATGCGGTGCGGGGCTGTCGGCGGCGAGGCGCCCGACGAAGGGAATCATCTCGATTGTTTCCGCATACGCATGGGTGAAGCGGGGCAGGGCACCAGTGATGACGAAACTCACCCCGAGTTCTTCCTTCAACTCGCGCACGATGGCGGCCTCCGCCGTCTCGCCGGGCTCGACCTTGCCGCCGGGAAATTCCCATTTGAAGGGCAGGTGCTTGTGCGCGGGCCGCTGCGCGACGAGCACCGTGCCGGCGCGCTCGATCAGGGCGCAGACGACGGGGATCGGGGGCGGGGCGGAATTCGCGGGCATCTTTGGAATCCGTGAAATCTGCGCTGGCTCCGGGCGGCGATGCAATTACACATTGGTCGCATGTCCGAGGAAGATCCCGTCATCGAACTCGAGCCCAAGAACCAGAATCCATTCTCCTGGAAGGTCGTCGCCGTGTTCCTCGTCGCCTGGGTGGTGGTCTTCGCCCTCATGTACGAGCTCAAGAGCGGCATGATCCGCCTGCTGCTGCCGGCCATCGCGCTCGTGTTCCTCGTCTACCTCGTCATCTGCACCCTCTACCTCCTCAAGCAACGCAAGTAATCCCGCCCCGCCATGAAACAGATCATCACCCTCGTCCTCGCCGGCATCATCCTGATCGCCCTGCTCGTCGCCAGCGTCTTCATCGTCGATATCACGACTGTGGAGGGCAACGAGATCGGCGTGAAGGAGACGTGGGACGGCGGCGTGATCTCCGAGCCGCTGCAGCCCAAGACTTACGTGCTGTTCCCGGGCTTCACCCAGAAGGTCTTCAAGTACGACATGTCCTCGCAGGTCTTCGTCATGAACGACCAGCCCGACGCCACCTACGGCGAGGGCCGCCGGCGCGACAGCTACCTCGTGCAGTCGTCCGAGGGCCAGGACATGCGCATCTCCCTCAACATCCGCTGGCGCCGCGATCCGGCCTTCGTTGTCGACATGCACAAGACCGTCCGCGGCAACGTGGAGGAGAAGATCCTCCGGCCCGAGCTGATGCGCGTGGTGAAGGACAAGGCCACGACCCGCACCGCCCTTGACGCCTACTCGGGCGAGGGGCTGGTGAAGCTGCAGAGTGACATCTCCAGTGCGCTGATGGCGGCCGACAGCGACCTGCGCAAACGCGGCGTCATCGTTGAGAATTTCGTGATCGAGCACATCGGCCTCGACCCCGCCTACGTCGAGCAGATCAAGGCCCGCCAGGTCGCCGTGCAGGAGCGCCTGCGCGCGATCGAGGAGACCCGCGCGGCCGAGGCGAAGGCCGACCGCGCCAAGGCCGAGGCCCAGGCGGCGTTCGAGAAGGCCGTCGTGGACGCCAAGCGCGACAAGGAGGTCGGCATCCTCGGGGCGCAGAAGCTCGCCGAGCAGCAGGTGTTGGACGCCCAGGCTGCCGCCAAGCGGGTGGAATTTGCCGCCGAGGCCGACAAGAACCGCAACGTGCTTGCCGCGCAGGGTGAGCAGGAGGCCGCGCTGCTGCGCGCCCAGGCCATCGAGGCGCTCGGCAAGGCCGAGGCCGAGGCGACCAAGCTGAAGCTCGGCGCCTACTCGGCCCAGGGCTCCGAGGCCTTCGTGCGCATCGAGGTGGCGAAGTCCATGAGCGAGGCCTTCAAGAACATCGACGGCTACCTGCCGCAGGACATGACCGTCAACCTCCTCAGCGACTCCTTCCTTCGCGCCGTCGAGGCCGTGGTCGGCGGCAAGGCCGCCCCGAACCCGAACCGGTGAGGCCAACGCCCTGAAACTTTTGGCGGGTTGCCGGGTTTTTGAGGCATGAACACCTTTCTGAAAGTCTTCCTGCTGGCGCTCCTGGCCCTCGTCGTCATCAAGCTCGCCCCGGTCCTAATGATCCCGGCGTTCATCGCCTTCATCGGCCTCCTGATCGCGGGGATCGCCATGGCGGGAGGGCTGGCCCTGCTGCTGGTCGTCACGCTGGCGCTCCTCGCGGCCCTCTCGCCCCTGTGGATCCCCGTGCTGGCCATCGTCGGCCTGGTCGCCCTCTGCCGCCGCGGCGCGCGCAAGACCGCGTAAAGGCTCGCGGCGCGACGCCGGTCCCCTTTGCTCGGGGGCCATGGTGCAGGATCTTCCCTCCGATATCATCGCGGGCATCAGCTTCGTCGGCCGCTCCGGCGGCGCGGTGAAGGCGCTGGCGGGGTTTCGCAAGGGCCACCACACCGTGCCGGACGCCGCCAACGCCGTCACCCAGGCGTTTCTCGGCAAGATCTGCGCGGCCGAGCTGGGCGGGGAGACGGAGGGCCTGTTCCAGCGCGTGCGCACCGGGCTCGGCTACAAGCGCAAGGACCTCGGCCTGAGCCTGACACCACCCACCGCCGTGCTGTCGGCCAAGGATTTCACCGTCGATTTCAGCTACGCCCTGGATGAGCGGGATCCGTCCCGGTACCTTGTCACGCGCATCCTGCAGGGTTTGCGCAATGCCGAGCTGGCGCGAACGGAGGAGTTTTCCGCCATCTTTGCCGCGGCCTTCAGCGAAATTTCCTTCGACCTGAAGAAGGGCGCGCGCGTCGAGGCCGTGATCGACCTCATCGAGCACCTCGACGGCGAGGGCGGCCTGGCGGTGGATTATCCTGCCGACTGCCACGAGTGCATGATCCGCGTGGCCGGCGTCGCCGCCGCGGTGCGGTGCACCGGCGCGGCCCTGGAGATGGTGTTCCCGCGGGCCGGATCGCCAGGCGAACTCATGGCGGAGTTCGCAGCCGTGCGGGGCGCGTTCGCGGTGAGCCGCGAACTGGCGGGAATGATCGGGTAGGGGGCAACCGGCGGGGCCACGGTAGGCAGCCCGCTCGCGGGCGCTGGTTTGGCCTGCGCACGCGAAGGGAGCGCGAGCAAGCTCGCGGCCTACCGGTGCCGGCGGATTCGTTACGACTCAGCAGATCCGGCCGCGCTTCGCCCTCGGGCCGTGCGCGGCGGGGTTCCAGCCGATCCAGCGTTCGTCGGCCGGCTGGCTGGCGCGCTGGTAGCGCGTGTCGGAGGAGATCCGGATGCGGTCGGTCTGGTTGTCGAGGCTCGCGTGCACGACCGTCATCTTGAAGGTCAACAGGTCGCCCGGCTGATATTCCGCCGTGAGCCATCGGCCGCCGAGGCGCTTCTGCAGCACCACGGGGTTGAAGGTCAGCCAGCCCGGGTGGCTCCAGCCGTTCTTGCCCTTGACCTTCTCGACCTGCTTGGGGTCGTTCTCGCAGTAGGTGTCGACGTCCACCTCGAGATAGCTCTTCAACCGGTCCGCCTTGCGGTGCGAGCCCTCGAGCAGCATCAGGCCGCCGACCTCGAGCGGGACCTCGCCGTACGGGATCCAGCAGGTGAGGAGCTCGTGCGTGCCGCGGCTCATGTAGACGAGATCGCAGTGCGGTGGCGTGCCCTGGCCGCGGCTGAGCGCGCGATACCAGATGAAGTCGAAATGCCGGACCGGTTCGTCGAAGAGCCCCGTGTAGAGGCCGAGAAGCTCGGGGCCGAAGACGACCCGGGCGATCGCGGGATTGTTGACCGCGAGGTCGGCCCGGAAGGCCATCTCCGTGTTAGGGCGCGCCACGAGATCCATGGCCGGATGGGCCGGGTCGAGCAGGCCCTCGGCCTGCAGCCGCTCGGCCACCGAGGCGCGGGCCTCGAGCACGGTGTCGCGGTTGAGGTAGCCGGGGATGAACAGGTAGCCGTCCTCATCGAGACGGCGCCGCAGCTCCGCGGGCTGGTCGGCGCAGTCGACCGAGGAGCGCAATTCGCCAAACGCGTCCGGCGACATATCCAGATCCATCTTGCACGAGCGCAGCGGGGCAGCGGTAACCATGGTGGGGGTGTGGGGGCGGCGGGAACGTGAAAAAGTCCATCCGCTTTGGCAACCGCGAACCGAAGTATTATGATCCGAACCAGTTTACAGGAGATAACAGAGAAAACAGAGGCCATGGATTGGACTCTCTGTTCCCTCCGTTTCCTCCTGTAAAAATGCTTGGGGCATGTCTTGCGCTTCTTGGGCCTTTTGTGGCCATTGCCTTGGCTTGATCCGTGCCATCCGTGTAATCCGTGTAATCCGTGGTTAAAAATCCGCCTGGTCTCGTTCGAAAACAAAAACGGCGTCCCCCGCGTGAGGGACGCCGTTGGAATTTTAAGGCAGCTCGCTTACTTGATCATGTCGGCCACGAAGGCGCGTTCCTCGACCAGTTCCTTGTTGGTCGTGGCGAGCTTGGACTTGGCGAAGTCGTCCATCGCGTACGTCGTGATGACCTCGTAGCTGCCGGGGGTCGTCGTGCGGACGGGCATGCCGGCCCAGACGTTGGCGTCGAAGCCGTAGTGGCCGTTGCTCTTGATGGCAATCGAGTGGACTGCGCCCGGGGTGACGAGGCTGCGGACGTGGTCGACGAGGGCGTTGGCAGCGGAGGCGGCCGAGGAGGCGCCGCGGGCGGCGATGATGGCGGCGCCGCGCTTGCCGACGGTCTCGCAGAAGGGGCCCTGGAGCCAGGCGAGGTCGGTGATGACGCGCGTGGCGAGCTTGCCCTGGATGCTGGCGTGGTGGAACGCCGGGAACATGGTCGGGCTGTGGTTGCCGTAGATGAAAATGTCCTTCACCTCGGTGAGGTCCACGTTGGCCTTCTTGGCGAGCTGGGTCTGCGCGCGGTTCTGGTCGAGGCGGACCATCGCGGTGAAGCGCTCGGGCGGGAGGCGCTTGGCCTGGGAGGCGGCGATCATGCAGTTCGTGTTGGCGGGATTGCCCACGACCGCGATGCGCGCATCGGCGGCGGCGACGGCGTCGATGACCTTGCCCTGCTCGATGAAGATCTTGCCGTTGTCCTTCAGGAGGTCGGCGCGCTCCATGCCGGGGCCGCGGGGCTTGGCGCCCACGAGCAGGCACCAGTTGGCGCCCTTGAAGCCGACCGCGGGGTCGGAGGTCTGGACGATGCCCTTGAGCAGCGGGAACGCGCAGTCATCGAGCTCCATGGCGACGCCCTCGAGGGCCTTGAGCGCCTTCTCGAACGGGGCCTCGATCAGCTGGAGGATGACCGGCTGGTCGGGGCCGAACATGGCGCCCGAGGCGATGCGGAAGAGCAGGGAGTAGCCGATCTGACCGGCTGCACCGGTGACGGCGACGCGGATGGGAGTTTTCATAGGCGGGGGGTGGTTTTGAAGGATGAGGCGGTGCAGGGCACGGCGGAAATGGTGGCGGGAAGCAGGATTAAGCTGGGGCGGCTGCGGCAGGTAAATCCAATTATACCGTCCGGGCGGAGCCCGCGAAACGCGGGGCGAGGGCGGCGTGCAGTTCGTGCACGAGCCGCTCGGTGGTGGCCCAGTCGATGCACGCGTCGGTGATGGACACGCCGTAGCGCAGCTTGTCCTTGGATTGAGGGAACGGCTGGTTGCCCGCGCCGAGGTTGCTCTCGATCATCGCGCCCATGATCGAGGGGTTGCCGGCGGCGACCTGGGCGAGCAGCTCGCGCATGACGTCGGGCTGGCGCTCGGGCTGCTTGGCGGAGTTGTCGTGCGAGCAGTCGACGAGGATGGACTTCGGCAGGCCGGCCTTCGCGAGCAGCGCTTCGGTCTGCGTGATGTGCGCGGGCGAGTAATTCGGCCCGGCCGAACCGCCGCGCAGGACGACGTGGCAGTCGGGATTGCCGCGGGTGACGATGGCCGAGGCCGAGCCGTCGAGGTTGATGCCGAGGAAGGTGTGGGGCTGGCTCGCGGCCTTGATCGCGTTGATCGCGGTCGTGATCGAGCCGTCGGTCCCGTTCTTGAAGCCCAGCGGCATCGACAGGCCCGAGGCCATCTGCCGGTGCGTCTGCGACTCGGCCGTGCGCGCGCCGATCGCGCCCCAGCACACGAGGTCGGCCACATACTGCGGGGTGATGGGGTCGAGGAACTCGGTCGCCGTCGGCAGGCCGAGGTCGAGAACGTCGCGCAGGAAGGTGCGGCCGAGGCGCAGGCCCGCGGCGATGTCGTGCGAGCCGTCGAGGTGCGGATCCATGACCAGGCCCTTCCAGCCGACGGTGGTGCGGGGTTTCTCGAAATACACCCGCATGACGATCATCACGCGGTCGGCGACGGCCTTGGCGAGGGCCGAGAGGCGGCGGGCGTATTCGCGGCCCGCCTCGAGGTCATGGATCGAGCACGGGCCGACGATCAGGAGGAAACGCTTGTCGTCGGTGAAGATGAGCCGGTGGATCTCCCGGCGCGCCTGCGTCACGAAATCCGCCTGCGCATCCGTCTTCGGCAGCTCCGCCAGCAGGGAAGCCGGGGAGGGCAGGGCACGGGTCTCGACGACATTGATGTCCGAAGTCTTCTGCATGAAAGGATCAGCTTGGACGCCCCGCGCCAATCTGGGCAAACCCGGAATTTGAACCACGGATTACACGGATTGCACGGATGACGATCACGCGGATGATGCCTTAGGGGATGGCCCCACCTCCGCCAAGGCTACGGTGGGCAGGCACAGAAGGCACAAAATCAGAGTTCGGTTTCTGTGCCGTTGTGGCGATTCAACCACGCTTCATCTGCCAATATTCCATCCGTGTTATCCGTGAAATCCGTGGTTATACCGGTTCGGGGTTTGCGATTTCGCTCGCATTGGGCAAAAAAGTGGCCGGCCGCTTACCCCTAAGCGGCCGGCCTTTGCTTTCTTAGTTAC
>CAYHEW010000033.1:34030-47244 GCA_964355715.1 uncultured Opitutaceae bacterium
AAAAAAGTGGCCGGCCGCTTACCCCTAAGCGGCCGGCCTTTGCTTTCTTAGTTACCCCAAAACTCCCGCTAGGCGGGAGAAGTGAAATTTGATGATTTGATAGATAGATTCTTTTGCCCCAGCGTCAAGGAGAAGTTAGCAAATTCTTTCACTTTTTTCTGTAACCTACTCGTAACAAAGGCTAAATAAATTTCATGAATCTTGCTCCCGGCACCACCTTTTATTCCTGGCGACCCGCCGCCTGGCTGCGGGTCGCGGGGGGCGATGCATTAAATTATCTTCAGGGCCAGTTCACCAACGACTTGCGTGAACTGGGTCCCGACGGGGCCTACGGCCTGTGGCTCAATGCCAAGGGCAAGGTGGTCGCCGACAGCTTCGTCCTGCCGGCGCCGGCCGTGGGCGGGGCGCCTTCTTTTTGGGTCGGTAGCTATTTTTCGCCTGCCGCCGCGGTGCGCGCGCGGCTCGAGTCGTGCATCGTGGCGGATGAGGTCGAGATCGAGGATGGGACCGCAGATTGGGCCGGGGTGACTGTCTTCGGCGCCGTCGACCGCGCCGCCCTGCGTTCCACCGTGCCCGGGTCGCTGGCGTTTCCCGGCCGACGCGACGGATCCGTCCATCACGAATGGGTTATCCCGGTCGCCGCGCAGTCCGAGGTGCAGGCACGCCTGGCCGGCCTGCCGGCGTTGAGCGAGGCGGACGTGCACCTGCGCCGCATCCGCGCCGGGATCGCGGCGGTGCCGGCCGACATCGGCGAAGCTGATCTGCCGAACGAAGGCGGACTCGAGGATGTCGCGATTTCCTACACCAAGGGCTGCTACCTCGGCCAGGAGGTGATGGCCCGGCTCAAGACCATGGGCCAGGTCCGCCGCCGCCTCGTCTGCGTGACCGGCTCGGGTCCCGTGCCCGCCTTGCCGGCGACCGTCCACGCGGGCGAGCGCGCCGTGGGCGAACTGCGCTCGGCCGTCGCCGTCGGTGCCGGCTACGAGGGCTTGGCCCTGCTGACGCTGCTGCACTTGCCGGCGGACGGCCGCCTGAGTCTTGCGCCCGGGGCCCCGGCGACGCTGCAATGTCCTGACCGGCCATGACCGAACTCGAGCAACTCACCCAACTGTGCACCGGCCTCGGCGCGCCGCCGGCCCAGGCGGCCGTCATGGCGGCGCAGCTGCAGAAGCGCGCGACGCAATTCGCCGCCGAGCGCGGCGTGACCCGCGAGGCGGCGATGCAGTATCTGCTCGAACTCGTCGTCAAAGGCCGCCACGGCGAAACCCCGCTCGAGTCCACCTCCCATCGCCCGCCCCCTTCCATGCGCGAACGCCTCCTCGCCCAGTTCCACGCCACCTTCGGCCGCGCTCCCGCGGTCATTACCCGCGCGCCGGGCCGCATCGAGTTCATCGGCAACCACACCGACTACAACGGCGGCACCGTGCTCGGCGCAGCCATTGACCGCGGCGTCTGGGTGGCGCTGGCGCCGCGCACCGACGGCGCGCGCCGGTTCGCCAGCGAGCAGCGCCCCGGCGTGGTGACGCTCGCCGCCGACGCCCGCGCGAAGCTCGCCGGCGACGCGAGCTGGGTGAACTACCCGCTCGGCGTGTTGCTCGCGCTCCCGGAGTTCGGCCTGCCGGCGCCCGCGGGCTTCGATTTCTTCGCGGCCTCCGACCTGCCCGTCGGCGCCGGTCTGAGCAGCAGCGCGGCCATCGAGCTCGCCTCGGCGCTCGCGTTTCTCGAAGTCGCCGGCGCCCACCCGGCCCGCGAGACGGTCGTGAAGGTCGGCCGCCACGCGGAGAACCACTTCGTCGGCGTGCCCTGCGGCATCCTCGACCAGGGCGTGTCGGGCTTCGGCCGGAAGGACCACCTCGTCTTCATTGATTGCCGCGGCCCGCGCTTCGCCACCGTGCCGCTGCCGGCCAGCGCGCAGTTCTGGATCTTCAATACCCACACCAAGCACGCGCTCGTGGATGGCCTCTACGCCGCGCGGCACCGCGAGTGCATGGAGGCCGCCCGCATCCTCGACGTGCCACTCCTGGCCGACGCGACCCCGGCGGTCGTCAATGCGGCCCTGCCGCGCCTCACCCCCGAGGTCGGTCGGCGCGCCCGGCATATCGTCGAGGAAATCGCCCGCGTGGAGGCGACCGTGAAAGCGCTCGCGGCTGGCGATCTCGCCGCCGCCGGCCGCCAGCTCACGGCCTCGCATCGCAGCTCGCAGAGCCTCTTCGAAAACAGCACTCCGGAGCTCGATTTCCTGGTGGACGCGCTCACGGTCACCCCGCACGTCCACGGCGCCCGCCTGACCGGTGGTGGTTTCGGCGGCGCCGTCATGGCGCTGACGACCCCGGAGTTCACCGCCGAGGCCGCTGCGCAGGTCGCGCAGGCCTACGCGCTGAAGTTCGGCGAAAAACCCGACGTCCTGCGCACGCAGACCGGCGAGGGCGCGGCGGTGGTATAGTTCGAAAAAAAACGCCACCCGTAGGCAGCCCGCTCGCGGGCGCTCGTTTGGCAGGCGCACGCAGACGAACCCGAGCGCGAGCAAGCTCGCGGCCTACAGCAATTCCCCGATCTGCGCGAAATACTCGGCCAGCCAGCGGTGCAGGAACAGGAAGTGCAGCGCGCCGGCGATCGCGAGCATGGGGCCGAAGGGGACGTGCACGCCGAAGCCGAGCGGGGCGGGTTCGCCCTCCGGGGTCTCCGCCTTGGGGGCGACCGGGGCCGTGCGGCCGGAGAATTTCTGCCAGACGATCGCGACGAGGAACCAGATCGTGCCCACGAACGCCCCGCCGAACATCGCGAAGACCGCGCCCTGCCAGCCGCAGAAGGCGCCAATCGCGCCGACAAACTTCACGTCGCCGAAACCCATCGCCTCCTTCCTGAGCACGACCTCGGCGACCAGCGCGATCCAGAGGACCAGCCCCGAGCCGATGAACATGCCCTGCACCGCGGTCGTGACCGAGCGCAGGCTGTCGAGGAGGAACACGCCGCTGTGCTCGCCGTGCAGCGCCGGCACGAGTAGCGCGAGGGTCAGGCCGACGACGCCGGCGCCGATCGTGAACCCGTCGGGGATGATGAAGTGGTCGAGGTCGATGAACGTCGCGCCGACCAGCAGGCTGAGGAACACCATGCCGCAAACGGCCTTCGCCGGCGGGAACAGGAGCCAGCAGCCGAGGAAGAGCGCCGCCGTGAGGAGTTCCACGAAGGCGTAGCGGAACGAGTACTGCCGCCCGCAGCACCGCGCGCGGCCGCGCAGGATGAACCAGCTCAGGATCGGGATATTGTCGAACCACGCGATCGGCGCGCCGCAGGCGCAGTGCGAGCCCGGGGTGACGATGGATTTTCCGGCGGGCAGCCGGTAGATGACGACGTTGAGAAAACTGCCGATGCACGCGCCGAACACGAAGGCCACGGTCGGGAAAAACCAGGGCGCAAGGGCGCTGACTTCGGCGATGGTGTTCATGGCGCGCGGTCGCGCAGGGCGGCGGCCATGGCGGGGGCGGTTTTTTCCGCCGGAACGCCGCTCCAGATCTCCAGCGCCTTGGCGCCCTGGTGCACGAGCATCGCGAGGCCGTTGGCGTGGGGCAGGCCGAGCACCGCCGCCTGCTGGATCAGCGGGGTGCGCGGGGGGTTGTAGATCATGTCGTACACGCTGGCGGGCCGGGGCAGGTGGCGCAAATCAATCGGCGCCGCGTCGCTTTCGCGCAGGCCGGCCGAGGTGGCGTTGACCACGAGCGCGCCGGGCGGGAGATCGGCGGGGATCGCGTCGGGCGCGCAGCCGCGCAGCGGGATCGCGCCCGCAATCGGCCGCAGCGCGGTGAGGAGCGCGTCGAGGTTGGCCGCGGTGCGGTTGACGATGCAGAGCGACGCGCAGCCGCGCTTGAGGCATTCGACCGCCGCGCCGCGGGCCGCGCCGCCGGCGCCGAGGAGGAGTACATGCGCGCCGGTCAGTTCGCGGCCGAAGCTTTCGCGCACCGCCGCCGCGAGGCCGTAGCCGTCGGTGTTGAACCCGTGCCAGCCCGCGGGCGTCCACCGCAGCGTGTTGACCGCACCCACCGGCTGCGCGGCCGGGTCGATTGCTGCGACGTGGGAAAACGCGAGCACCTTGTGCGGGACCGTGAGGTTGAGCCCGCGGAATTTTCGCCGGTGCAGGAGCGCAAGCGCCGCGGGCAGGTCCGCAGGCGGCACGTCGAGACGATGGTAACGCCAGTCCGCATAGGTGCGGTCGGCCTGCGCTAGCGCCGCGAGCGCGGTGTTGTGCATGAGCGGACTCAGCGAGTGCTTGATCGGATGCCCCAGCACGCACAGCGCCGTGCCGGCGACAGCGGCATCAGCAAGTCCGGCAAGGGTGAGGGTATCCGAAGCGTTCACGCGTTTGCCAAAGGGAACGCGGATTGAGTCCGGTGCCGAGACTGTTTTTTAACCACGGATTACACGGATTTCACGGATCAGATCAGGCGGATGTGACGTTCAAGGATGGCCACAGGAGGCGCAGAAGGCACAAAAGGATCCAGTCCAGTTTACAGGAGGAAACAGAGAGAACAGAGACTAGAATTCCGATCCTCTGTTCTCTCCGTTACCTCCTGTAAAAACACCCCGTCCCTTCCGTGCCTGCCCTCCGTAGGCTCGGCGAAGGAGGGTAATCCGTGGTTCAACCGGATCGAATCCTCACGGGCGCGATTCGCGGGCGTGGGTGGACTCGAATTCCTCGACGAAGCTGGCGAAGAGCTTGGCGCGGGCGGGCTCGCCGGCGGTGCCGTAGTGATTGACCAGGTTGCGGCAGCAGCGGCACAGGACCTCGCGCACCGGCGTGGGCATGAGGTCGGTGGGGTTCGGCGTGAGGTTGTTCGAGCGGAGCAGATCGAGGACCTCGTCGGCGTCGCGGAAGACGCCGCGGTCGAAGGGATCGACGAAGAACGGCTCGGCGCTCGTGAAGCAGCCGACGACGAAATGCCCGGGCAGGCCGATCGGCTCGAGCTCGAGGTCGAGCCGGTGCGCGACGAGGAGGTAGAGGATGCTGAGGGAGATCGGGATGCCCTTCCGCCGCGCGATGACCTGGTCGAGGAAGCTGTTCAGCGGGTCCGTGTAGTGCTCGACGTTGCCGTGGAAGCCCCATTCGTGAAAGAGCACACGGTTGAGGATGCGGCACTTCTCGCGCGCGGTGGCGGGCTCGCTGGTGAGCTCGCGGCAGCGCGCGGCGATCTTGTCGAGGGCGGCCCCGCAGGCCGCGGTGTCGAGCTGCGGGTGCACGGTGCGGCTCAGCATCAGCGCACCCGTCTCGAGTTCGTAGTTCAGCGAGCGGATGAAGGTGCGAAACTCGGCCACCGGATCGCCGTATTTGAGCTCGGCGAGAAACCACGTGGCGTGATTGGCGAGCGGGCGGTCGAGCCCGCTCACGACCTCGCGCAGGAACTGGATGCCGCAGTCACCGAGCTCCTGGAAATGCGCGACCAGGGCCTTGCGGACGCCGGGGGACGGATCGTCAAGGAGGGTCAGCAGCGCCGCGCGATCGCGGGCTCGGAGCATTTTCTTCGCCACGTCCCGAACCGACAAGGCTTTGGCACCGGAGGCAAGGCGTTTAAGGGGCAAGGCGGCACCCGTGATGGTAACCGCGAAGGACGCGAAGGGATGCGAAACCCAATCCATCTTTACAGGAGAAAACAGAGGGAACGGAGGGCCCTGAACTCAATAATCTCTGCGCCCTCTGCTGCCTCCTGTGAAAATGATTGGGATCGAATCCGCGTTTTTTGGGAAAGGCTCGGTTGCAGCCGGGCTCGCTGAGCCCGGGGTGGTAACCGCGAAGGACGCGAAGGGAGGCGAGACTCAAGCCATGTTTACAGGAGAAAACAGAGGGAACGGAGGGCCTCGAATTCCAAAATCTCTGTGCCCTCTGTTACCTCCTGTGAATATGATTGGGATCGAATTCCCGCGTGCCGAAGAGGGCGGTGCCGACGCGAACCAAAGTGCTGCCGGCGGCGATGGCGGCGGCCATGTCGGCGGTCATGCCCATCGAGAGCTCGCGGAGCGGGGTCCCGCCCTGCGCGGCGAGGCGGTCGCGGATCTCGCGGAGATTCGCAAAGGTCCGTTCCGCGACCGCGGGGTCGTCGGAGAGCGGCGCGATCGTCATCAGGCCGTCCACCCGCAGGTGGCGGCAGCGCAGCGCGGTCTCGAGCAGCGCCGGCGCCTCCTCGGGCTCCGCGCCGAACTTCGCCGGGTCGTGTCCGGCGTTGATCTGCAGCAGAATCGGCAGGACCTTGCCCAGTTCGCCGGCGGCGCGGTCGAGGTGGTTGAGGAGCTTCACGCTGTCGACGCTCTGGATGCGGTCGAAATGCGCGGCGGCGACCTTGGCCTTGTTCGACTGCAGGTGGCCGATCAGCTCCCAGGCGATCAGCGCCGCGCACTGGGCGCGCTTCTCCACGCCCTCCTGCACGCGGTTTTCGCCCACGGCGCGCAGGCCGTACCGCGCGGCATGGGCGGCGGCAGTCGCCGGGTGGGTCTTGGTCACCGCCAGCAGCTCGACCTCTCCGGGGTTCCGGCCGGCCCGGGCACAGGCCTCGGCGATCTGCGCGCGGACCCGGTCGGCCCGCTGCTTAAATTCTTCGTATGTGAGTGACATCAATCCACCTGCTTATAGGTTTGCTTGGTAATAAGGTCCATTTATCTTCCCGCGGCAACTGCGGTTCTTATGCAAATCGAAAACTTCAAGATCTTCGCCGATTTGGTGGAAACAAAAAGTTTCTCCAAGTCGGCCAAACTCAATGGCATCACGCAATCCGCGGTGAGCCAGCAGGCCCGGGCGATGGAGCGCCACTTCAAGACCCTCTTGATCGACCGCAGCCAGAAGCAGTTCCAGCTGACCCGCGAGGGTCAGAGGGTATATGATTCCGCGAAGGAGATTCTGCATACTTATGACAAGCTCCTCTCCGAGCTGCAGGAGATGAAGAAAGTCATCAGCGGCACGATCCGCATTTCGACCATCTACTCGATCGGTCTCCACGAGCTGCCGCCGTACATTAAGAAATTCCTGCACGACTTCCCCTCGGTCAATGTCCGCGTCGAGTACCGCCGCTCGAACCTCGTGTACGAGGACATCCTGCACAACTCGGTTGACTTCGGCCTCGTGGCCTTCCCGGTGAAGCACCGCCAGATCGACTCGATCCCTTTCCGCAACGACCACCTCGTCCTCATCACGCACCCGAAGCATCCGCTGTCGAAGCGCACCGAGGTCGAGGTGAAGGAGATGGCCGGCCAGAAGTTCATCGGCTTCGATCCTGACATCCCGACGCGCAAGGCCGTCGACCTGATCTTCCGCGAGAACCGCCTCGAGATCGAGCCGGTGATGGAGTTCGACAACATCGAGACGGTGAAGCGCGCGGTCGAGATCGACCACGGTGTCGCCATCGTCCCGCAGGCGACCGTCCAGCAGGAAATCCAGCAGGGCACGCTCTGCGCGGTCCACTTCAAGGGCCGCGATTTCACCCGCCCGCTCGCCATTCTCCACCGCAAGGGCCGCGTGCTGACGCCCGCGATGAAGAAGTTCATCGAGACGCTCGGCCTCGACCTGCCGTTCAATGCGGAAGAAGCCTGAGGTTCGACTGTAGCCGGGCTCGCTGAGCCCGGGGGTTGCGGACCGGGGTCAGCGACCCCGGCTACAGTTCCGGGAACAGACTGCGCGGTTCGCGCCTCCCAATCGCATGCACCTCCTGCTTCGCTTCGTATTCGTCTCGCTTCTCTTCGCGGTCTCGCTCCTCCGCGCCGAGCCCTTCGGCCCGGTGCCGGCGCCGACCTGGTCGCTCCAGGATCTGGCCGGCAACGTCGTCAACTCCGACCAGTTCAAGGGCAAGGTGGTCGTCGTCGATTTCTGGGCCACGTGGTGCGGACCCTGCCGCGAGGAGATCCCGGGCTACATCAAGCTTCAGGAAAAATACGGCAAGGACGGCCTCGTCATCATCGGCGTCTCGCTTGACCGCCGTGGGCCTGAGGCCGTGCGGAAATTCGCGGAACGCGAGGGCATGAATTACATCGTCGTCATGGGCGACGCGACCACGGTCGAGGCGTTCGGCGGCTTCGATGCGATCCCGACCACCTTCCTCATCGACCGCACCGGCCAGATCCGCGACCGCAAGACCGGCGCGATGGCGACCGCGGATTACGAGCAGGTGATTTTGAAGTACCTGCAGTAGGCGGGCCGTCATCAGCGCCGAAGGCGCGAACCATCATAGCCTGGGGCAACGCCCCAGGTCAGGCGTTCAAATTCGTGCGAGGGCTGAAAGCCCGCCCCATGGATCGGGCCTTCAGCCCTAGCACGGATCTATGGATTGGTTCCTGGGGCGTTGCCCCAGGCTGTAATTGGGCGCGCCTCTGGCGCTTCGATCCACAGTTCTCCAGACTTTTTTCCTCCCAACCGGTGCCCGGCCTTGTCCTGCTGGGGATATGGCTGCGCCGGGCTTTCTGCTGATTCCGCTGACGTGCGCCCTGCTGTACGTCGTCAGCATGCTGGCGATGAAGCGGGCGGGGGACTGCGGTGTCGGCGTGTGGCGCACCGCGTTCTGCGCCAACTGGACGGCGGCGCTCTTCTTCCTGCCGGTGTGGTTTGGGTACGGGATGGCGGACCTTCCGTGGACCGCGTACTGGCAGCCGGCGACCGCGGCCCTGGTGTTCCTCTGCGCGCAGGTCTGCATGTTCCTCGCGATCACGCGTGGCGACGTCTCGGTGGTGGCGCCGGTGCTGGGGGTGAAGGTCGTGCTCGTCGCGCTCTTCTCGAGCCTCCTGCGCGTCGGCGACGTGCCGGCGGCCTGGTGGGCCGGCGCGGCCCTGAGCACCCTAGGCGTGGCGCTCCTCAATTTCGGCGGCGGCCGCCGCCAGGCTTCACGGACGGCTCCGACCGTGGCGATGGCGGGGGTGTGCGCCGTCCTGTTTTCGCTGAGCGACGTGCTGATCCAGAAATGGGCGCCGGTGTGGGGTCCCGGGCAGTTCCTGCCGCCGATGTTCCTCCTCGTGGGACTCTTTTCGTTCGTGCTGCTGGCCTTCTCCCGCGGCGGGCTGACCGCGATCCAGGCCGGCGCGTGGCGCTGGGTGGGCCTCGGCGCCGTGTGCAACGGCGTCACGCATTTCGGGATTTCCCTGACCCTCGCCGTCTGGGGACATGCGACCGCGGTGAACGTCGTCTACAGCGTCCGCGGCCTCTTCAGCGTCCTCCTCGTCTGGTGGGTCGGCCATTGGTTCACGAATACCGAGAGCCACGCCGGCCGCCGCGTCCTCCTCGCGCGCCTCGCCGGCGCCGTCGCCATGCTGGGTGCGATCGCGCTCGTGCTGGCGTGAGCGGGGGCGCAGACGCGGCGGGGTGGGCCGACGGCGCGGCGACGAAATGAATCCAACGTCGCGCTGAAGACGTAGTAAGGTAATCCAATCCATACCGTGAACAAACCGTCCGACCAAAATCCCACCCAGTGGCGCTGGCTCGTGCTGGGCGGTTTGCTGGCGCTCAGTTTCGGCGCGGCGGCCATCGGGACGCCCTTCATCCCTGGTGACTGGTATGCCGCGCTCGCGAAACCCTCCTGGAATCCGCCAAGCTGGGTCTTCGGCCCAGTGTGGATGCTCCTCTACACCCTGATGGCCGTGGCGGCCTGGCTCGTCTGGCAGCGGGGCGAGGGTGGGGCGCGTCGGCTGGCCTTGGGGCTTTATGCGGTGCAGCTAGCGCTCAACGCCGCGTGGACACCGCTCTTCTTCGGCCTGCACCTTCTCGGGGTAGCCTTCGTCGAGATCCTGCTTCTCTGGCTGGCGATCGCAGCGACGATCGCCGCCTTCCACCGGGTGCACCGCCTCGCGGCGTGGCTCCTGGTGCCCTATCTGGCCTGGGTCAGCTTCGCGGCGGTCCTCAATTTCACGCTTTGGAGGCTGAACGCTTGAGGCCGGCGCAGCGCCAGCTCCTGCGCCTCGGCCTGTGCTGCCAGTTCGTCCGCGAGCCGATCAAGTTCCGCACCACGACCGTCACGGCGATGCTGAGGCTCCCCCGCCGCGCCCGGCTTGCGCGCCTGGCCGAGCTTTGCCTCGCCAACGCGGACGCACTCCTCGCGGCGCTGCAGTACTGCGCCGGCGCGGGCATCGGGGCCTTTCGCATCAATAGCCAGATCCTCCCGGTGAAGACCCATCCCGAGGCCGGCTACGCGGTCGCCGACCTGCCGGGCGGCGCCGACATCGTCGCCCGCTTCCGGGAATGCGGGACCTTCGCCTGGAAGAACGGACTGCGGCTCTCGTTCCACCCCGACCAGTTTGTGGTGCTCAATTCGCCGAACCCGCAAACCCTCGCGCATTCGCTCGCCGAACTCGATTACCAGGCCGAGGTCGCGGAGTGGGTGGGGGCCGACACCCTGAACATCCACGGTGGCGGCGCCTACGGCGACAAGGTCGCGGCGCTCGCCGTTCTCCGCCGAAACATCGCGCGCCTGCCCGACCGCGTGCGCTCGCGCCTCACGCTCGAGAACGACGACAAGGTCTACACGCCCGCGGATCTCCTGCCGGTCTGCGCCGACACGGGGATGCCGCTCGTCTACGACGTGCACCACCACCGTTGCCTGCCGGACGGTCTCAGCGTCGCCGAGGCCACCGCGCGCGCCCGCCAGACGTGGAGGACCGAGCCCTTGTTTCACCTCTCGAGTCCGCTCGAGGGCTGGGCCGGCCCGAAACCCGAGCGCCACCACGATTACATCGACCCAAAGGATTTTCCGAAGGAGTGGCTCGGCTGGCCCCTCACCGTCGAAGTCGAGGCCAAGGCAAAGGAGCTGGCGATCGAGAAGCTGCAGGCGGAGCTGGGAACTGGGGCCTAGGTGCTAGGAACTAGCGACTAGGTACTAGGAACCAGCTCCTAGCTCCCAGCCCCAGTTTTTCATAGTCATCCGCTGCGGCGCCGCGTAGTCAGTTGGGCGCCTTCCTCTCCCCATGCCCTTCAAAATTGCCTTCATTGGTGCCGGCTCGATTGGATTCACGCGTCGCCTGGTCGCCGACCTCCTCACGGTTCCGGAATTTGCGGACGTCACGTTCGCCTTCACCGACATCAACGCGCGCAACCTCAACATGGTCGCGGAAATCTGCCGCCGCGACATTGCCGCCAACGGGCTCAAGACGAAGATCGTCGCGACCACGAGTCGCCGCGCCGCGCTGAAAGACGCGAAGTACGTCTTCTGCGTCGTCCGCATCGGCGGCCTCGAGGCCTTCAAGTACGACATCGAGATCCCGCTCAAGTACGGCGTCGACCAGTGCGTCGGCGACACCCTCTGCGCCGGTGGCCTCATGTACGCCCAGCGCGGCATCGCCGCGATCCTCGACTTCTGCCGCGACATCCGCGAGGTCGCCGCCCCCGACTGCCTCCTCCTCAACTACGCGAACCCCATGGCCATGCTGACCTGGGCCGCCAACAAGTACGGCGGCGTCCGCTGCGTGGGCCTCTGCCACGGCGTCCAGCACGGCCACTTCCAGATCGCCCAGGTCCTCGGGCTCAAGAAGCAGGACGTCGACATCATCTGCGCCGGCATCAACCACCAGACCTGGTACGTCTCCGTGAAGACCGGCGACCGCGACCGCACCGGCGACCTCCTCGCCGCGTTCGAGAAACACCCCGAGTACAAGAAGACCGAGAAGGTGCGCATCGATGTGCTCCGCCGCTTCGGCTACTACTCGACCGAGTCCAACGGCCACCTGAGCGAATACGTGCCCTGGTACCGGAAGCGCCCTGATGAGATCAAGAAGTGGATCGACATGCGCTCGTGGATCAACGGCGAGACCGGCGGCTACCTCCGCGTCGTGACCGAGGGCCGCAACTGGTTCCGCGCCGAGTTCGGCCGCGGCAAGCGCCCCAAGCCGATGAAGTACTCGCCGGAGAACCGCAGCGAGGAGCACGGCAGCCACATCCTCGAAGGCATGGAGACGGGCCGCGTCTACCGTGGGCACTTCAACCTCGTGAATAATGCCACGATCACGAACCTCCCGCCCGACGCGATCGTCGAGGCGCCGGGCTACGTGGACCGCCATGGTTTCAACACCCCGAGCGTCGGCGACCTGCCGCTCGGCTGCGCCGCCGTCTGCAACGCGAGCATCTCCGTCCAGCGCCTCGGCGTCGAGGCGGCCGTCCACGGCGACGACCAGCTCCTCCGCCAGGCCATGCTCATGGATCCCCTCGTCGGCGCCGTCTGCAACCCGCCCGAAGTCTGGCAGATGGTGGACGAATTTCTCGTCACCCAGGCCGAGTGGCTCCCGCAGTACCGCAAAGCCTCCGCCAAGGCGCAGGTGCGCCTGAAGCAGGGCCCGCTCATCCGGACCAAGGCCTACCAAGGCGCCGCCCGCCTGCGCACCCGCACGATGGCCGAGCTCATGCGCCTGGAGAAAAAGAACCCCCGCGCCGGACACTAGGGGTCTCGATGCAGCTCGACATTCCGCCCGGCAGTTTTGACGGCTACATCTTTGACCTCGACGGCACCCTGATCGACACGATGCCGCTGCATTTCCGGGCGTGGGATCAAGCCATGCAGGCGGCGGGGCTGCCGCATCCGCTGGAGGAGGATTACTTTTACTCGCTTGGCGGCGTGCCGACCAAGCGGGTCGCGGAACTCTTCAGCGAGCGCTACCGGCTGAAGCTGGATCTCGACCGGGTCTACCACCACAAGGAGGAGATCTTCACGGCTATGCAGGAGGAAGCGCGGCTGATCGAGCCCGTGGTCGCGTTCGCCCGGGAGAAGTCCGCGACGCATCCCCTGGCGGTCGCCTCCGGCGGACCCCGCGACATCGTGCGGCGCTCGCTCCAGGTGACGGGTCTCGCGTCGCTCTTCAAGGCGGTCGTCACCCCGGAGGACGTCACGCACGGGAAACCCGCCCCCGACATGTTCCTCCTCGCCGCGCGCCTCCTCGGCGTCGAGCCGGCCCGCTGCCTCGTCTTCGAGGACGCCGACTTCGGCATCCAGGCCGCCGAGGCCGCCGGCATGCAGTGGGTGCGGGTTCCAAGCCGGCGGTGATCGCTCGGTTGCCGGCCTTCGTAAGGCCTCCGGTGAGGCTGTCCACTGATCATTGACTGGTGCCAAGCCAACCGTGCCCAGCATCGGAACTCTCAATTCCAGACGCGGCCGAGATTTCGCGCGAAAAAAAACGCACCGCCGATGAGCGGTGCGTTTTGCTTTGGGAATCTTGCGCGATCAGCCGACTGCCGGGCTGACCGGAACGACCTGACCCGGGTCGACGACGGG
>CAYHEW010000034.1:0-45651 GCA_964355715.1 uncultured Opitutaceae bacterium
TGCGCAAGAACACCGGCGACGACCGCCGCCGCACCCACGACATGAACACGGCGAACTGGATTCCCGACCTGTTCATGAAGCGCATGGAGGCCCGCCAGTCCTGGACGCTTTTCCGTTCCAACGAGGTCAAGGACCTCCACGAGCTCTACGGCGCCGCCTTCGAAAAGCGCTACCTCGAATACGAGCAGCTCGCCGAGCAGGGTAAGGTCCACGGCCAGAAGATCGAGGCCCTCGAGCTGTGGAAGAAGATGCTCTCGATGCTCTTCGAGACCGGGCACCCGTGGATCACCTTCAAGGACGCGTGCAACCTCCGTTCCCCGCAGGATCACGTCGGTGTCATCCACTCGTCGAATCTCTGCACCGAGATCACCCTCAACACGTCCAACGACGAGACCGCCGTCTGCAACCTCGGCTCCGTCATCCTCGAGACGCACCTCCTCCCGGATGGCTCGATCGACCACAAGAAGCTCCGCGAGACCATCCGCATGGCCGTCCGCGCGCTCGACAACGTCATCGACATCAACTTCTACCCGACCGCTGCCGCCAAGCTCTCCAACAGCCGGCATCGTCCCATCGGTTTGGGCGTCATGGGACTGGCCCACGCCCTTTACCAGCGCGGTCATGCCTTCGCCTCGCCCGAGGCGGTCGAGTTTAGCGACGAGGCCATGGAGGCCATCGCCTACTACGCCTACGAGGCCTCCTCGGACCTCGCCGCTGAGCGTGGCACCTATTCCAGCTACAAGGGCTCCAAGTGGGACCGCGGTCTCCTTCCGCAGGATACGGTCGACATCCTCGAACAGGAACGGGGTATCCCCGTCGAAGTTCCCCGCGGCGGCCGCATGGATTGGGCTCCCGTGCGCCAGAAGATCGCCGCCCAGGGCATGCGCAACAGCAACGTCCTCGCCATCGCGCCCACGGCCACGATCTCCAACATCACGGCCACGTCGCCCTGCATCGAGCCGACCTACAAGAATCTCTTCGTCAAATCCAACCTCTCGGGCGAGTTCATCGTCCTCAATCCCTTCCTCGTGAAGGACCTCAAGGCCCGCGGCCTCTGGAACCAGGAGATGATCGACAATCTCAAGTACTACGACGGCGAGCTGAAGGACATCCCCAACGTTCCCGAGGACCTCAAGGCCCGCTATCTCACCGCCTTCGACATCGATCCCAAGTGGATCATCGATGCCGCCGCCCGCCGGCAGAAGTGGATCGACCAGGCCCAGTCAGTGAACCTCTGGATCAAGACACCGGACCTGAAGACCCTCAGCCACATGTACCGCCAGGCGTGGCACACCGGTCTCAAGACCACGTACTACCTCCGCTCCCTTGGCGCGTCCAACATCGAGAAAGCCACTGTCGGCGTCCGAAAGGAAATGCGCGGAGCTGTGAGCGAAGGTGCCTCCGGCGGCCAGAACAGCGGCGACGTGGGCGGAACCCATTCCCCGATGGCCATGGCGGCGACGGCCAGTGCCGCCGCCAAAAAGGTCTACACTGAGGCCGAAAAGAAGGCCTGCAGTATCGACGCCATGCGCCGCGGCGAGGAGTGCGAGGCCTGCCAGTAAAAAGATTCCCGCAAGCAAAGCCCCAGCCTGAACGCTGGGGCTTTTTTCTGCCCGCAAGCCTCCCTGCCTCCATTGCTCGCCAATCGCCTTGGGATGCTACCTAATCGGCCTCCTGTGAGCGCCACTCCTTCCGCCTCCACCGCAATTCTCCCAACTTCGCCGTGCCCCTGCGGCAGTGGTCGCAACTTCGGGGCCTGCTGCGCACCCATCATTGCGGGGACAACCGCCGCACCCGACGCCGAGGCGCTCATGCGCTCCCGTTACACGGCGCACGTCGTGGGCGACACCCAATACCTCGATCGCACCTACCTGCCCACCTCGAAGCTGCCGCCAACGCCCTACGAGGGCACCCCGCGGCCCATCAAATGGGTCAAGCTCGAGATCCACCGCCACGAGGCCAACGTCCGCCCCGGCGTCTCGCATGTCGACTTCTCCGCGCACTTCACCGAGGACGGCAAGGCCGGGGTCATGCACGAGAAATCCGAATTCGAGTTGATCGAGGGGGCCTGGCTTTTCTCGCGCGTCTTGCGGGAAGGTCCCGCGCCGATCGTCAGTGCGCCCAAAGTCGGTCGCAACGACCCTTGTCCGTGCGGCTCCGGCAAGAAGTACAAAAAGTGCTGCGGAGCCTGATGCCGTAACTCTGGCCGCGGTTGCCGCGGAAAGAAACCCCCAGCTGAAAGGCTACCATGAAGCGCCTCGATTTCATCAAAACGAACCTCGCCGCCCTGGGCGGGGCCCTGCTGGCCGGCAGCCTGCCGACGATGGCGGCCCCGGTCTCCGCCCCGGTTGCCCCGCGGCCTACGCCTCGCAAGGCGGCGATCAAGCTTGGCATGCGCGTATCGGCCTGGATGAGCGACGAACATCTGGAACTGATGCGTCAGCTGGAACTTGGCTGGTGCCGGCTCGACGTGCATGAGAAGGATTTCGGCTACGAGGATCTGGCCCGCACGCAGGAGCGCTACGCCAAGCACGGGCTGAAGATCCAGTCGGTGCACAACAACAATCTCCGCGGCCCCGCGCTGCTGCTGGGTGGCCCGGCGCGCGAGGCCCAGCTGGAGGTGTTTGCCAACGGCATCAGGGACCTCGGCCGCCTGGGCATTCCGACCTGTGACACGGCCTGGCTGGGCCTGCTGCCGCGATCGCAGGTGTTCGACACGAGCTATGCCGACCTGAACGGCATCCGCACGCGGATTTTCGACACGGCCGAATACGCCAAGATCGACCAGCCAGGAGAGCGACGCTGGTCGGCCGAGGAGGTGCGGGCCGCGCTGAAAATCTGTCTCGACCACATCATGCCGGTGGCCGAGGCCAGCGGCGTGCGCGTGGCCTTCCATCCCGACGATCCGCCGATACCGGAGCAGGGCGGGGTGGCTCGCATCCTGCACACCTTCGAGGATTTCCGGCAGCTCTTCGCGCTGAATCGGAGCCCCAACCTCGGGGCGAATTTCTGCGTCGGCACTTGGATCGAGGCGGCCGAGGCGACCGGCAAGCCGGTGAATGACATGATCCGCTGGCTGGCGGCCGAGGGACGGCTGATCAACCTGCACTTCCGCAACCTTCGCGGCACGCTCCCGCGTTTCCAGGAGACGTTCATCGACAACGGTGACCATGACCTGCAGGCGGTGATGAACACGCTGGTCGACGTCGGATTCGACGGTCTGATCGTGCCCGACCACGTCCCCGTCTTTGCCATCGACCGAGCGCCGCCGCTTCCACCGGGTTCGGTCTATCGCACGCCGTTCCCGCCGGCCGGCGTGGCCTTCAGCGCAGCGTGCATGCGCACGATGCTGCGCAACGCCGAGCGCAACCCCAGTTAGCGCCACCCCGCCTCACGGCAGGACATACTCGGTATCACCCCCAGGGGGAACGGCGACCTGCGGGAGCGATGCGGCGAAATTGGTCGGGAGCGAGCGCGACCGGGCCTGGCCGGCCGTCTCGACCAGCAGGCGCACGCGGGCCGGGAAAGGCGTGGGATTCACCAGGCGGATGCGGTTCCGTGAGCCATTTGCCCACGCGGCCTGCACGTGATCGAGCGCGCAGATGAGCCCCGTATCCGGCTGGGCGTAGACTCCCGGCAAGTCGCACCACGTGAGCATGAGCGCGACCTCGCACCAGCAGGAGTAGGCGGACTGTTCGCCGAGCGGTTCGGGCCACGAGGGCGTGATGTTGACCCGTTCGCACATCCATCCCACCGGCAACTGCGGCAGCGGATGAGCCCAAGTCAGGCGGGCCGGGATCGGGCGGTCGGCCCGCGAAACATACTGGGGCAGGGCGTGCGCGATGTCGCGCAGCAGGTCGAGTAGCGGCACGTCCCCGCTGGCGCGGAACGTACGCAGGATGCCCTGGCCGGAGAGCGTGCAGATCCCGGGCACCCCGCACTTGTTCTGGGCGTTGGCCAGCAGGGCGCCGCGCGCGTCGATGCCAAGGGCGCCCAAGGCGGAGCTGGGCGGGAACCGATAGGGGTAAGAAATGGCCCAGGAGGCAGCCTGGTGGCAGGCCTGCCGCGCGGACTCCAACCAGCTGGGTTCGCGCGTATGCTCGTGGAGCAAAACGAAACTCTCGATGAGGCCGAAGATGGACTCGCCGTCCGGGGCCTGCGCCGCGTCACCCGGCCCGCCGGTCGTGACGCCCCACGCAAGATCGTGGTCGCGGTAATGCGCGGCTGCGGCCCGGGCGACGCCAAGAAAGCGCGGCTCGCGAAAATACTGCGCGGCGAGCACGAGCGCCCCGGGGATGAGTGCGCCCGAGGTTGAGCCGCGGATCATGAGGCGCCCGGTGTCGTAGTTAAGCTGGAAGCCGAATTCGCCCTCCTGCTCCCACACCTCGCACAAGGCCGTGGCGGCCCGATGGGCGGCCGCACCCCACGCCTCGGGGACCGTTTCGCCCCGCTCGTGGAGGAGCTCGAGCTGCCGCAGGACGAAAAACAGCGTGTCGCCCTGGCGCCGCACCAGGCACCACGGTTCGTCCCAACCCTCGCAGCCGTCGCCTTTCCAAGTACCATCCTCGCCCATGATGGCCTTGAACAATCCGCGCTTGGAGAGGCCGCTCTTCAGGATGAAGTCGAGGTTTCGGCCCGCCCGCGCCTGCGCGGTGGCATCGCCCTCCTGCGCCATCGCGTAGGCGGTCGCCCCGCCGCCAACCCAGCCGTTCTGCCAGAACTGCGTGAATTGCCCGGGCAGCCAGGGCAGGCCAATCCGGTACAAACCGCGCTCCTCGTGCCAGTTGTCCGCATTGTGCTTGGCGGCGACGAGGTCCCACGTGGCCGAAAGCGGCAGCACATCCGGCGCGGGCCGGGCGTGGTCGCGAAACAGGCTGGTGCGGTGGCGAAAGAGGTGTGCGAAAAGTCCGGGCACGCCCCGGCATTCGAATTGATGCATCTCGAAGGTGAGGTGGATCGATTCGCCGGGGCGCAGGCAGGCTGGCCGGGCATTTTCGGGATGGAGGTGGACGGCGGACAGTTTGCCGATCCCGGGCTCGGTATCGGCATCGTCGGGCAGCGGGTGAATGAAACCCGGGGTCAGGAGCAGGATCTCCGCGGCCGTGCGTTCCGCATTCTCGATCACCTCAAGCCCATAGGGGCCATGGGCGGATACCTGGGGCGTGAGCCAGAGCCAGCCCTGGCTGCATGCGGGAATGTACAGACCCATTCCTGGCACGGCGGCATCGAGCGACGTCTGGTCCAGATGGGAGCGACCGGGCTCGGCGGACAACCGTGGTACGTCACCGATGTCCAGGTGCAGCCGATGTCCTTGTTGCCCGAGATCGCGGATGTGCGGTGGGTAGGGTCGGCGAAGGGCCGAAAAGCGATTGCCGGCATATACGGCCCCGGGAATCAGCACGTAATTGGACGGGCTCCAGGCGGCGTCCGTCCAGCACAGGCCGACGGCGACATCACGCGCCGAACCGGACTCGACCGTGGCGCGAACTCTCCAAGTCTCGATCCCTGATGCCGTCTCCTGCACCTCACAATCCAATCGCCAACGGGCGCCGGCAAATTCGATCCGGGTCGTGCGCCCGGGTTCCAAGGGTGGAGTGGCCAACTCGATGCGCACGCGGCCGGCATGGCGGGCCAGCGCGAAGGTGACAGGAAGGGGCGACATGCAGCTGGGGCATCGTTGCCGGGGCGGCGGGCGCAAGGCAAGGACGGTGGCTGATTGAATTGTCTGGATGACGCATGCCGCGCGGGATTTGCTTCCGAAGTAATGCTCACTCCGACCAGCGCCCCACTGGTTAATCGGTCTGCCGGCCTCGGTCTGCCATGAGCTGGCGACGATTGTCCGTCCACGGCCTGCGCTGGGCGCTCCGCGCTGGGATCGGACGAGTGGTGGCGCATCGGGACGAGCTGAATCGCATCAACGTCTTTCCGCTGCCGGATCGCGATACGGGCACCAACCTCGCGTCAATGCTCGGGGCCGTCCTGCCTGTGCTGCATCGGCGTCCGCCGGCGGACGTGGCCGGGCTTTTCCATTGGGTGGCGACCGAGGCCGCCGATTCCGCCCGTGGCAACGCGGGATCGATCCTCGCGCATTATCTGCATGGTTTGGCGGCGTCGCTGCCGGCTGGCACGCCGGTGGACTTGCCGGTGCTGGCGCGGGCCCTGGCAGTCGGGGCAACGGAAGCGCGCATGACCCTCGCCGATCCGCGCGAGGGCACGATCCTCTCGGTGATGCAGGTGTTCGCCGAGGCCATGCAGGCTCAGGTTGAGAATGGGGAAGGCAGGCTGGGACCGGCCTTCCGGCACGCGCTTACCGTCACCCAGGTCGCGCTGCATCGCACCAAAGACCAGATCAAGGCGCTGCAGGTTGCCGGTGTCGTCGATGCCGGGGCCCGAGGCTTTGTCGCGCTGCTCGAGGGCATCGATGACCTGCTGGAGCGGGGCCGGGCGGCGGTGTCACTCGGATCGGATATCCAGCCGCCAGTTCCAGCGGTCGAGGTGTTCGCCGGGCTTGGCGCGGCGGGTCCGGAACGCTTTCGCGTGGCCTGCACCGTGCGGGCGACGGCAGTCGATCGTCCGGCGCTGCGGATGGCACTGCGGAATCTCGGTGCCCCGCGGATCCTGTTGGCAGGTTCGCGTTCGCGGGTGCGCCTGCAGGCTGAGGTGGATGCGCCGGTGGCTTTCTTCGCGACCGCGGCGCGCTTCGGCGCGCTGGCCGGCCAGGAAACGGAGGCGCTGGGGGAAACCGATTCACGGCGTGCCGAGGTCGCGATCGTCACCGATTCCGGCGCCGACATGCCGCCCGACGAGGTCGAGCGGCTGGACATCCATGTCGTCCCGCAGCGGCTTTCGCTCGATGGCAGCGAGCATGTGGACGGGGTCACGATCACGCCGCCGGAGTTTTATGGGGCGATGCGCCAGCGCGGGGCGGTGCCGCAGACTTCGCAGCCACCGCCCGGGGATTTTCGCCGGATGTTTGGCGCCCTGCTGACGCGGCACGAGCACGTGATAGAGGTTTCGCTTTCGCGCCAGCTGTCGGGCACCATGCAATCGGCGCTCAATGCGGCGGTGCGCAGCGATCCGCGCCGTGTGCAGGTCTTCGACAGCGGCCAGGTGGCCGCAGGCCAGGGCCTGATGGTGATCTGGGCCGCGGAGGCGGCGCGGGCAGGGCTCACTTCTGCACAGTTGGGCGAGGCGCTGGCGGAGGTGAAGGAGCGGACGTGGGTTTATGCGATCGTGCGGGACATTGCCTATGGCGTGCGCGGGGGGCGGATTCCCAAGGCCGCCCTGCCGGTGACGCGCCTGTTGCGGCTTTGCCTGATCCTGTGCAGCAAGCGGGGCCGGCTTGGTTTTCACGGGGTCCTGTGGGGTTGGAGCCGCCTGCCGGAGAGATTTGCGCGACGCATCGCTCGTACGATGGATCCGCAGCGGCGCTACCGCGTAATCATCGGGCATGGCGACTGCGCCGACGATGCAGCCCGGGTGCAACGTGAGATCGAGGCGGCGGGCAAATTGCTGGATCGGGTCTGGATCGTCGAAACGGGCGTTGCCATCGGGGCGCACGCCGGTCCGGGCTCGCTGGTCATTGCCGTGCAGGAATACAGTCCGCCCACGCCATGCTGACCGATGCTGCCAGAATCCTCTTGGGCTATCTGCTGGGCTCGATCTCCGGGAGCCTGCTCCTGGGCCGGCTGCGCGGGGTCGACATCCGGGCGCAGGGGAGCGGCAATGCCGGCGGCACCAACGCGCTGCGCACCCAGGGTGTTCGCTTCGCCCTCGGCGTGATCGTGATCGACGTGGGCAAGGCGGCACTCGCGGCCTGGGCTGGCGGGTATGGGATTGCTGATGAACGTCACGCGCTCGTCGTCGCACTCCTGGCCGGCGCCGCGGCCGCGGCGGGCCATGTGTGGCCGGTTTATTTTGGGTTTCGTGGCGGCAAGGGCGTGGCCGCGGTCCTCGGCGTGCTGCTCGTCCTTTGGCCGACCGGCGCGCTGATCATGGTGGTGACGGCGCTGCTGGTCCTGGGCATCTCGGGTTACGTGGGCCTGGGTTCGATCCTCGCCGGGCTCGGGCTCATCCCGGCAGTCGCGCTCATCGCGCCGGAACCGCAGCGTGGAGTGTGGTTCGTGGCGGCCGTGGCGATCGCCGGGTTCATTCTCTACACCCACCGGTCAAACGTGCAGCGTCTGCGGGCCGGGACCGAGCACCGGTTTGAGCGGGCGCGGGTCCTGGTCCGTTTGTTTCGCCGGCGGCCGTCGGCGTGAGAGAAGGATTGGCGCGCAGGCCAAATGGTCTTGGATGGCCCGATGGCGACCGCTGATTCCGCTGGTCCTCTCGCGCTTGGCTCGCGCCGGGAATTGTTCGTTGACGATGCGCTCATCGAGCGGCTCGAGGGCCAGGCTGCGCGTCGGCTCCATCACCCGGTGCCGCGCGAGGTGGTGTTGCGGCATGACGAACCCTGGGAAGGAACGGGCTCGGGGTATCACAGTGTCTTTCGCGACGGCGATCGCTACCGGATGTATTACAAGGCGTTCAACATCCAGGTGGTGCCGGGGCAGATTGTGGCTGAGCGCACGGCGCTCCGGTTTACGTGCTACGCGGAGAGCACGGATGGAATCCATTGGATCAAGCCCCGGCTCGGCCTCGTGGATTTCCGCGGCTCGCGGGCCAACAATATCGTGATCGCAAGCGGACGCCATGGGGCGATCGACGTGGACGCGGCGCATCCCGCCGTGTTCCGCGACACCAATCCGGATGCGCCGTCCGAGGCGCGGTACAAGGCGGTTTTCCGTTCGGATGGGGCGCTTGGGCTCGTGGCGATGCAATCGCCGGATGGGCTGCAGTGGTCACCGCTGGGCGACGGGCCGCTCATCACCGCCGGAGCCTTCGATTCACAAAACCTGGCCTTCTGGGACAAAGTCCATGGCTGTTACCGCGCCTATTGGCGGAGTTTTCCCGGGGGCGCCGTTGCGCAGGGTGTTTGGCAACCCGAGGGTCCGCGGGGAATCAGCACGGCGACGTCGCCGGATTTCCGGAACTGGGGACCGGCGCGCGAACTGGTCTACGCGGGCTCGCCGCCGCCCGAGGAACTCTACGTCAACCAGATCAAGCCCTACCATCGGGCGCCGCACCTCTTGATCGGCCTGCCGGTGCGTTATGTCGAGCGCCCATGGGGCGATTCCTTGCGAGCCCTGCCGGACCGGGTGCACCGCGAGATGCGCTCGTCGGCCCAGCGACGCTACGGCGAGGCGCTGACGGAGACGTTGCTGATGTGCAGCCGTGACGGGGTGACCTTCACGCGCTGGCCCGAGGGTTTCCTGCGGCCGGGACCGGAACGCAGCGGTACATGGAACTACGGGCACCAATACGCGGCCTGGCACGTGGTCGAGACAGCATCTGACCTTGGCCCGGACGCGCCGCCGGAATTGTCGCTCTACGCCCTCGAGAACTACTGGCTGGGCCAGGGCAGCGTGCTGCGCCGGTACACGCTTCGGCTGGATGGCTTTGTGTCGCTGCATGCCCCGATGGCGGGTGGAAGCGCGGTGACACCGCCGTTTACCTTCACGGGCAGCGATCTGCGGTTGAACTTCGCCACGGGTGTCGCGGGCGAGGTGCGGGTGGAACTCCAGGGGCCCGATGGCACGCCGCTGACGGGGTATGCGCTCGCGGATTGCGATCCAGTCTTCGGCGATGCGGTGGACCGGACAGTGACCTGGAAGGCGGGAGCGAACCTGGCGGCGCTCGCCGGGCGACCGGTGCGCCTGCGCTTTCACCTGCGTGACGCGGACGTCTTCGCGTTCCGCTTCGCGCCGTAGCGCCTAGTATTTGTGCTCGCCGGCGAGCTTGGCGCCTTCGCCCTCGGGCAGGCCGTCGCGGAAGGTGCCGAACCAGCGGTCAAGTGGAAGCGTGCTCTCACCGTAATTGCACTCGAAGTAGCGGTGGTGCAGGTAATGGAAATAGGAGCCCGTCGGCCATTTGCCGTGGGCAATCGGGCCCTCGTACCCGTGGTGGCCGTTGGCCGGCCCGAGCGCGGCGTGCTGCAGGTTGAAGAGAAAGTGGAAGGGATGCGACGGCACGATCCAGTGAATGCAGGCGACGCTGAGGTAGAGGATCGTCTCGACGGGGTGCATCGCCATGCCGGACCACGCGTTGGGGTTGACGTTCTTGTGGTGGAGGTAGTGGACGCGCTGGTAGAGCGGCTTCCAGTGGATGAGCCGGTGCACCCAGTAGAAATGAAACTCGCGCCAGATCGGGATGATGAATAACCACGCCACGAACCACACCGGGTGCCGGGACCAATCAAGCCACGGGATGTGGTGATTGGCATAGAGCCACATCGTGACGACCTCATAGCCCGTCCAGATGAGGCCGGCGACGCCGGCGGTCCAAAACACGTTGTCGTAGACTTGGTCGCGGAACAGGAAGCGGGGGCTGTTGGTCGCGGGCCAGTTGGGGTCGTACTTTTTGTTCAGGCCCTCGCCCTTGCGGATGTAGAGGTAGTAGTGGAACCCGCCGTAGTAGAGCCACATCATCACCTGATTGCGCAGCCAGATCTGGGTGATCCAGGAGAACTCGAAGTCGGCGCAACGCTCGATGGCCGGCTGCGTCAGGTACCATGACACGGCGGAGATGAGCAGGAGCGACAGGTTCACCGGCCAGAGGAACCCCGGCCAGCCGAAGAGCCACTTGAAGACTGCCGCGAGGCGCAGCGGCCAGGTGAAGAGCGGCGAGTAGCGGATGGGGTAGGGCGGACGCCATTCGCCCTTGGGGTTGCGACTGCCGGGGGCGGATGAATCAGAACCGGGGGAAACGGGGTCGGCTGACATCGGGGCGCGAGATTGGCGGAGCGAGTGGGAGAGGCAAGTGCGCAGAAGAATGCCGGGAAGCGGAAACCTGAGACCAGAGACCTGAAACCTAGGGTCGGACTGGGTGTGATATCCCTACGATAACCTGCCTAGGTGGCTACGAACGGCGACGACGATGGAGGAAGAGGGCAGCGGCGCCGAGCGCGAGGAGCGCGAAGGTCGAGGGCTCGGGCACAGGGGTGAAACCGGACAAGATGAGGCTGTTGGCGGCGAAGGCGCTGCCGGTACCGTAGTTGACGGTAAACATACCCAGGCGGTCATTAGTGACCAAGGTGCCGCCGTTGACGACATTGGTGAAGCTGCCGCTGAGCGTTCCGGCACTCGCCAGTGTGAAGGTGCTGACCGGCGTGATGGAGGATTCGTATCCGTCGGCAAACGAGACCTGCAGGATGCCGTCGAAAATGAGGCTATTGTTGACACTGAGAATGCCGAAGTCGGCGCCGGCGGTCGGACCCGAAAGCGTGAACGCGAGCGTGCCGGACGACTGGAAGGTATTGCTGGTCGTCAGCCGAAGTTCGCCCTGCCGGAGCGAGAGAATGCCGGCATTGACGAAGGGAATGTCTATTTGGGTCGTGCCGCCGGTGTCGCGAACATAGGTGCCGTCATTCTTAAAGACGAAGGAGCCGCCCCAGCCGGGGTTGTGCATCGTATAGCTGGAGGAATTGAGGTCATTGAAGGTGGCGCCGGCGGCGTTGGTGAAAGAGCCGCCGGCACCGGAGCGGATGTAGCCGTTGATCCAGTTGACCGTGCCCTGATTGATGATGGTGCCGCCGTTGAAATCATGATCGGCGCCGTTGCCGAGCGTGAGGGCGCCCGTGCCGGGAGCGATGGTGATGCTGGCGCTGTTCCAGTTGCCACCGTTCCAGCTGTACGTGCCGCCCAAAGTGGTCGTGCCGACCAGCGAACCACCGGTCTGGATGAAGTTGCCAACCGTGATGGTGCCGCTGGTGGACAAGGTGCCGCCGGTCAACCGGAAGGTGCCGGCTCCACCCAGGGAACTGCCGTTGGCGATGGAGTAGCCGTTGGTGAAGTGCACGTTGGTGCCGCTGGCCGCGGTAATGCTGCCACCGGTCGCCAGGGTGCCGCCGGCGCGGAAGTGGAGATCGCCCTGCAGCAGATTGACGGTGGCGTTGTTGTTGAAGGGAATATCAAGATACGTCGCGCCGGTGGTGTTGCGCACGTAGGTGCCGTTGTTGGTGAAGATGAACGAACCGCCCCAGCCGGGGTTGTGCATCGTATAGCTGGAGGAATTGAGGTCATTGAAGGTGGCGCCGGCGGCGTTGGTGAAAGAGCCGCCGGCACCGGAGCGGATGTAGCCGTTGATCCAGTTGACCGTGCCCTGATTGATGATGGTGCCGCCGTTGAAATCATGATCGGCGCCGTTGCCGAGCGTGAGGGCGCCCGTGCCGGGAGCGATGGTGATGCTGGCGCTGTTCCAGTTGCCACCGTTCCAGCTGTACGTGCCGCCCAAAGTGGTCGTGCCGACCAGCGAACCACCGGTCTGGATGAAGTTGCCAACCGTGATGGTGCCGCTGGTGGACAAGGTGCCGCCGGTCAACCGGAAGGTGCCGGCTCCACCCAGGGAACTGCCGTTGGCGATGGAGTAGCCGTTGGTGAAGTGCACGTTGGTGCCGCTGGCCGCGGTAATGCTGCCACCGGTCGCCAGGGTGCCGCCGGCGCGGAACTGGAGATCGCCCTGCAGGAGACTCAGCGTGCTGTTGTTGTTGAAGGGAATGTCAAAATACGTCGTGCCGGTGGTGTTGCGGACGTAGGTGCCGTTGTTGGTGAAGATGAACGAGCCGCCCCAGCCGGGGTTGTGCATCGTGTAGCTGGAGGAATTGAGGTCATTGAAGGTGGCGCCGGCGGCATTGGTGAAGGAACCACCGGCGCCGGAACGGATGTAGCCGTTCTGCCAGTTGACGGTGCCCTGATTGATGACGGTGCGTTGGTTGAAATCGTGATCGGCATTGTTGCCGAGGTTCAGGATAGCCGCAGGGCCGAGGGTGGTGACGAGCCCGGGCGTGGCGGCGTTCCAGGTGCCACCGTGCCAGTCGATGAGTCCGGTGAGGGTGTTGGTGCCGGCGATGGTTCCGCCGGTCTGGACAAATTTGCCGAAGTTGACCGCCCCTGGGATGGTGAGGGTGCCTCCAGTGAGGCGGAACGTGCCGTCACCGGTCAGGGAAGTCCCGGCGGCGAGAGTGTAGCTGGTGGTGAACCAGACATTGGTGCCGGTGGCGGTGGCGATGGTGCCGGTGGCGGACATAGTGCCGCCGGCGCGGAACTGGAGATCGCCCTGCAGAAGACTCAGCGTGCTGTTGTTGTTGAAGGGAATGTCGAAAAAAGTGGTGCCGGTGGTGTTGCGCACGTAGGTGCCGTCGTTGGTGAAGACGAAGGAGCCGCCCCAGCCGGGGTTGTGCATCGTGTAGCTGGAGGAATTGAGGTCGTTGAAGGTCGCGCCGGCGGCATTGGTGAAGGAACCACCGGCGCCGGAACGGATATAGCCGTTCTGCCAGTTGACGGTGCCCTGATTGATGATGGTGCCACCGTTGAAATCATGATCAGCGTTGTTGCCGAGCGTCAGCGCGCCGGTGGCGGCGATGGTCACGTTGGCGCTGTTCCAGTTGCCGCCGTTCCAGCTATACGTGCCGCCCAAAGTGGTCGTGCCGACCAGAGAACCGCCGGTCTGGACAAAGTTGCCAACGGTGATGGTGCCGCTGGTGGACAAAGTACCGCCGCTTAGCCTGAAAGTGCCGGCGCCGCCGAGGGAACTGCTATTGGCAATGGAGAAGCCATTGGTGAAAAGAACGTTGGTGCCGTTCGCCGCGGACATGGCGCCGCCGGATGCAAGGCTGCCGCCCGCGCGGAATTGGATGTCGCCCTGTAGCAGGCTGACGGTGCCGTTGTTGTGGAAGGGAATGTCAAAAAATGTGGTGCCGGTGGTGTTGCGCACGTAGGTGCCGTTGTTGGTGAAAGCGAAGGAGCCGCCCCAGCCGGGGTTGTGCATCGTGTAGCTGGAGGAATTGAGGTCGTTGAAGGTCGCGCCGACAGCGTTGACGATGCTGCTACCCGCACCACCGCGGATGTAACCCAAGGTCCAAGTGGTGACGCCTTGGTTGGTCAGCGTACGAGCCTGCAGGTCGTGGTCTCCGCTGGTGGCAATACTGAGCGTGTCGCCAACCAGAACGGTGTTGGACGGTATGGCGGACGGAGTAATGGCCCCAGTGACCAAATCACCACTGTTCCACACGTAACTGACCTGGGCTGACGCGTTGGTCAGAACTCCAAGCAGAATCGTGAAGATGATAGAAATCCGGAAATTGCCAGTGCGGGAGCAACCGGTCCATGCGGGGTAAGTACACGGGCTCAATGCCATTCGGGTGAAGCTGGGGGGGGAGCTTGGAATTGCGACCCGTATTTCCGATGTTTCCGCTGCCATTCGGGGCCCTTATTCTGCAACCGGCTGATGGATTGGGATGCGGATTTGCGCTGCCGTGTCTGCACCGACCAGCAGTCTCGATGGCGTCGATAGGTGCACCGGGGCCGTTGTTCCGCAATATATCCCAACCATGTGTCGCTGCCGGCGTGCATCTGTGCATGGTTGTCCAACCACTGATGCCAAATGTCCTCGACGATCTCCCCGCCTGTGCCGGTTGCGGCCAATGCTGCCATCTCCTTGTGGAACTGGTGCCGCTGGTGGATGATGTCCCCGAGGAGTATGTCGTCGAGCATGACGGCGTGCGTTGCATGGAGCAACTGGGCAACGGCGCCTGCGTCGCGCTCGATCCCGTTTCGCGACTTTGCACCATCTATGAACGCCGCCCGCAGGTGTGCCGCGATTTCAAGCGCGCCGAGGCCCTCTGTCGCCGCGCGGTGCTTGGTCGCTTGGTCGCCCGGGTCTGAACCCTGCCCAATCCGTCCGCGCTCAAGCCCATGAAAATCAAATCCGCCGAATTTCAAACCAGCGCGCCGGACCTGCGTTCGTGTCCCGAGTGGGCGCAGCCCGAGTTCGCGTTCATCGGACGCTCCAATGTCGGCAAATCCTCGCTGATCAATATGCTCACGGAGCGACGCGAACTCGCGAAGGTTTCCGACACCCCGGGCAAGACCAAGCTCATCAATTTCTTTCACATCAACGGAGCCTGGCGTCTGGTCGATCTGCCGGGCTACGGATATGCGGCGATCGGCAAACAGCAGCGCTACGCGTTCAATCAGGCGGTCGGGGACTTTCTCACGGGCCGGCGAGAGCTGCGCGGCGTATTCGTGCTCATCGATTCGCGCCTCCCGCCGCAGGCGATCGACATCGAATTCCTGCGTTGGCTGGAAGGCTGCAGGGTGCCGTATGCGCTCATCTTCACCAAGACCGACAAGCAGTCCGCCTCGCAAAGTCAGGCGAACATCAGGGCTTTCACGACCGCGATGGGTGAATGGCGCGTCGAGCCGCCGGTCATTCTCCTCAGCTCGGCCAAGACCGCCGCGGGGCGCGCCGCCATCCTGGCCCATTTGAGCCAGATGATGGGCGAGGCGGAATAGCCGCGGGCTTCCATTGATGGTCGAAGGCGCGGGGCGTGCAGAGGCGGGATCCAGACAGGACGGGGATGGACATTGCGGGCAAAGCTTCCACTCTGCCCGGCTTACCCCGTGAAATTCCCCGACTTCCTGGCCACCAAACCCGGGCGTTTGTTTGCTTTCTTCGCCCTTTATCTCACCGAGGGCATACCTCTCGGTTTCACCGCCACGGCGATCGCCACGCAGATGCGGCGTGCGGGCGTCGGTCCCGCCGAGATCGGCGCGTTTGTGGGCACACTTTACCTGCCGTGGGCGTTCAAGTGGGTCATGGGGCCGTTCGTGGACGTGCTGTCATCCGATCGCTTCGGGCGCCGCCGCCTGTGGATCGTGGTCACGCAGGCGCTGATGGTGATGATGCTGATGGTGGCGATGCCGATCGATTTCACGACCGAGCTGAAGCTATTTACGTTCGCCATCCTCGGGCTGAACTTTTTCGCCGCGACCCAGGACGTGGCCATCGACGCTCTGGCGGTGAACGTTCTGAGCGAACAGGAGCGCGGCCTCGCCAATGGCCTCATGTTCGGTGGCGCGTACCTGGGCCAGGCGGTCGGCGGTGCGGGAGTGCTGTTCCTCATCCCTTACACCGGACTGCCGGCGACCTACGTATTCGTCGCCGCTGTGCTCCTGGCCGTCACGCTGTTCGTGGCCCTGCCAATGCGCGAAGCCAAGGGGCCGCCGCGGGTGCGGGCGGAAGGCTCGGCCTTGGCCGCGGTGGGTCGGGACCTGGGCCAATTTGCCCGTGATGCCTACCGCGCCTTCACCGGCAGCCGGGCCGCCTGGGTGGGCGTGATCTTTGCGCTGCTGCCGGGCGGAGCCTATGCGCTGAGCCTCTCGCTACAGTCAAATCTGGCCGTCGAGTTCGGCCTCTCCGATCAGAAGGTCGCCAAGCTGGCCCTGATCTCCACGGTCATCAGCGCGACCTGCTGCGTGTTCGGTGGCTGGTTGTCGGACCGTTTCGGTCGAAGGCGGATGCTGGCGGTCTTTTACGTCTGCACGGCCGTTCCCGGCCTGGTGCTTGCCTGGGTCATGTATCGCGAGGGCTGGATCATGCCGGTGGATCCGCTGTGGAAAGACCGGCCGGTGCCGTCCGAATTGCTTGTGATGGTTTTTTGGACCGCATGCATCGTCTTCGCGGTGTTTCACGGCTTGATGTACGGCACGCGGACCGCGCTGTTCATGGACATCACGACGCCGGCGGTCGCGGCGACGCAATTCACGGCCTACATGGCGATGATGAACCTGGTCATCACGTACACCGCCACCTGGCAGGGCCACGCGATCGAGTTGTGGGGCTATCCCATGACCCTCCTGCTGGACGGACTTGCCGGGCTCATCTGCCTCGGGTGTCTACCGTTTCTCGTCAAACCGGCGGCGAAATAGGGCCGGGCTTCGAATGCCCGCCCGCCTTCAGGTTTTCAGGGCCCGGCCCGCCTCGGCCTGAAACTTGTCCCAAAGCACAACCAATCGGTCCTCGAAGGGGTCGGTGGCGGCGGCGGCGATTTTGTTGTGGGCGTCCATCCAGGCGACCGTGCGGCGCACGCCTTCGGCAAAGGGAGTGGCATTGCGGAACTCGGGCACGTGCTGCTTGAGCTTCGCGTTGGAATACACGCCGTGGAAGCGGAAGATCTCCTCGAGTGCGACGTAGCGTGGGCGGTCGAGGGCGAGCAGGAAATCCGTCGGCAGGTGGACGAGGCGCGGTTCCGGTGCGCCGATGGCGGCGGCGGTACGGCGGGTGTACTCGTCCCAGGTCACGACCTCGTCGGCGACGACGTTGTAGGTTTCACCGTAGCACCCACTGCTGCCGGCGGCGTAGGCGAAGCCGAGGCCCACGTCATCGGCGAAGGCACTCTGCCAGAGGCCGTGGCCATCGCCGCTCACGACGATGGGCAAACCGCGGCGCAGGCGATCCACGAACGTGGGTGCCCAGCCGAGGTTGTTGATCACGTTGCCGCCGACGCCGTAGGTGTGCGAGGGGCGGAAGATGGTGACGGGCATCGCGCCAGCGGCGTGGGCGCGGAGGAAGACCTGTTCGCAGGCGACCTTGTCCCGGCCGTAGGTCGAGTGCGGCTGTTGCGGCGTGGTTTCGAGGGTGGGGATGATCGTCTGCGTGTTGCCGTACGTGCAGACGGTGCTGCAGAAGATGAAGTGTCCGCAGCGGCCCCCGAAGGCGCGCACGGCACTCTCGGCCTGGTCGGGGCGGAAGCAGATCATGTCGATCACGACATCCCACGGACCGTCGGCGGCGACGGTGCGCTCGAAGATGGGGAAGTCATTGCGATCACCCGTGAGCTGACGGATCGCGGCGCCGAAGCGGTTCTCCGTCTGGCCGCGATTGAAGACCGTGATGGTGGCGCCACGGGCCTGGAGGGCCTTGACGATGCCGCTGGAAATGAGGCCGGTGCCGCCGATGAGCAGGACTTTCATGGAAGGTGAAGCAGGGAACGCTCAACTTTTAACGTTGAACGCTCAACGCTCAAGTGGAGCCGGCATTGCTACACGTTCCGCTTCCTTGAGCGTTAAAAGTTGAACGTTAAGCGTTGAGCGTTCCCGCGCTAGTGCGCGGGTCGGCTCAGATCTGCCAATCCGTCGTCCGCCCGTCGGCGGACTCGCCTTCGACCAATTCCTCGCGCTTCTCGCGGTGGCGGACCACGAGTTGGTCGCCCTTGTAGTAGGCGACGGAGCGGGGCGGGATGGATTTCATCAACCAGACGTTGGAGCCGATGATGGAGTGTTCGCCGATCTGCGTATCGCCGCCGAGGATGGTGGCGTGGGCGTAGATGGTGACGTGGTCGCCGATGTCGGGGTGGCGTTTCACGCCCTTGACCGGGTTGCCGGCGCTGTCGGTCTCGAACGACTTCGCACCGAGGGTCACGCCCTGGTAGAGCTTCACGTAATTGCCGATCACGGCGGTCTCGCCGACGACCACGCCGGTGCCATGGTCGATGAAGAAATGAGTGCCGATCGTCGCGCCGGGGTGCAGGTCAGTGCCGGTGCGCTCGTGGGCGTACTCGGTGAGCATGCGCGGGAGGAGCGGCACGCCGAGTTGGTAGAGCTCGTGACCGAAGCGCTGGAGCGAGATGGAGAGCACGCAGGGGTAGGCGAGAATGATCTCCTCGACGCTGCGGGCGGCGGGGTCGCCGTGGTAGGCGGCGGCGACGTCAGTCTGGATGATCTGCCGCAGGGCCGGCAGGCGATTGAGGGCGGCGGCGGTGAGGGCGGCGGCACGCTGGGCCGGGGCGGAATCGCGGGCGAAGCGGAGGCTCTTCTCGATTTCGGTGACGAGGCGGCGCTCGATCTGGTGCAACAGGCGCTCGACGAGCGCGGGCACTTCCTGGCGGGTGACTCCCTTGGACTCGAAAAAGCCCGGGAAAATCAGGTGCATGTAGTCCGACGCGAGCTGCTGCACCGAGTCCTGCGTCGGCAGATTGACCCCGTCGAGGTGATTGATGCCGCCGTCGCGCTCGTAGGAGGCGAGCAGGGCCTGCTTGATGTCGTCGTGATGCATGGCGGCCGTGGGACCGCACCTGCAAACGCCTTCGGGCGGCGGCAGGCGAGCCTTAAAAACGGCCGGGGGTCGCGCTCAGGTCGCGACTTCCTGGCGGGCCTTCTCGGCGAGGGCGGTGGAGATGTAGCGTTCGCCGAAGCTGCAGCCGACGGTGACGATGTTCTTGCCGGCGAATTCAGGCCGCTTCGCGACCTGGATGGCAGCCCAGACATTGGCGCCGGTGGAGATGCCGCCGAGGATGCCGTCCTGCAGCGCGAGCTGGCGGGCGGTCTCGAAGGCGTCGTCGTTGGCGACCTGGATCACCTCGTCGATGACCTGGGTGTTGCAATTCTTCGGGATGAAGCCGGCGCCGATACCCTGGATCTTGTGCGGGCCGGGCTTGCCGCCGGAGAGCACAGGACTCGCGGAGGGCTCGACGGCGAAGGTCTTGATGGCCTTGCGGGACTTGATCACCTCGGAGACGCCGGTGATCGTGCCGCCGGTGCCGACGCCGGCGACAAAGGCGTCGATGTTGCCCTTCGTGGCGGCCCAGATCTCCTCGGCCGTCGTGCGGCGGTGGATCTCGGGGTTGGCCGGATTCTCGAATTGCTGCGGCATGAAGCCGCGATCGCCCTGCTGGGCAACGATATCGTTGGCGCGGGCGATGGCGCCCTTCATGCCCTCGGCGCCCGGGGTCAGGACGATCTCGGCGCCGAGCATGCGGAGGAGCACGCGGCGCTCGACCGACATCGTCTCGGGCATCGTGAGGATGAGCTTGTAGCCGCGGGCGGCGCAGACGAAGGCGAGGGCGATGCCTGTGTTGCCGGAGGTCGGCTCGACGATGACGGTGCCGGGTTTGATGCGGCCGTCGCGTTCGCCGGCCTCGATCATGGCGCGGCCGATGCGGTCTTTCACGCTGGCGAGCGGATTGAAGAACTCGGCTTTGACGTAAATGTTGGCCTGGAGCCCAGTCGCGATGCGGTTGAGCTTGATGAGGGGGGTGTTGCCGACCGTGGCGACGATATCGTTAAAGATAAGTGAGGACATAAGGTTTATACAGTATTGCGGTGGGGAGTTCGTCAAGCGGTTGTGCGGGTAAATTCTGTCATCATCCGATACCGCGAACAGCCGGGCCTAGATGTGGTACATGTCGACCACGTCCTTGGTCGCCAAGGCGTCGAGGGTGTAGGCGCGCGCCTTTTCGTCGAGCGATGTCCGGATCTCGCCCCAGACCTGCTTGAGCTTGCGGCCGGAGCGACCGGCGTGATTGCCGCTGAACTCAAGCAATTCTCCATCAATTATTTTCACAATATCGTAGAGAGAGATTTGATCGGGCGGACGGGCCAGCATGTAGCCGCCCTGGATGCCGCGCTTGCTGGTGATCAGGCCGGCATTGCGGAGCTCGCTGAGGATCTGGGCGAGGAAGTTGGAGGGAACGGCTTCGGTTTTCGCGAGATGATCGATCTGGGCCAGCTGCCCCGTGCCGTGCAATCGGGCCATCTCAATCAGCACCCGGCAGGCGTAATCCACTTTGACGGAAATCTTCACCCAAGAACTAAAGTAAAGCCTCAACCGGTGGGCAACCCCTATTTTGAGCGATGCCGAGGTAGGTCGCACCTCGTGTGTGCCTTGTGGGATATACGCGCATGGGTCGCTACTGAATGACGGTGTGCGGGTTAATATCTGAGAACCTGAGCGAGAACACCGTTGAGCCACTGCCGCAATTCGCGTCTGGCTGTACCCGCGGCACTCATGCCGCCCCCTCCAGCGCGAATCCCCCATGATGACCCCGCGTGAACGTATCCTCACCGCGGCCCGCCGCGGCCAGCCGGACCGAGTTCCCCTCGATATCTGGATGACTCCCGAAGTGCGTGAGCGCCTGCTCCGGCATTTCGGCGTCGCCACCGACCCCGAGCTCTGGGCGCGGCTGCACCTCGACAAGATCGTCGGCGTGAGTCCGCGCTATGTCGGTCCGCCGGAGCGCGCGCTCGCTGGTGGCGTGCGGCAGGTCCCGCCCTGGTGGATGAGCGTGCGCGAGGTCGACTACGGCACCGGCAAGTACAGCGACCCGGTGGGTTGGGCGCTCAAGGATGCGACGACGATGGAGGAACTGGAGGCGTTCCAATGGCCCAGCGCCGATTGGTATGACTTCTCGACGATCGAGGCGCAGTGCGACAAATGGCCCGAGCACGCGATCGAGGGCTGCTACGTGGCGCCTTTTTACTGGCACAACCACATCCGCGGGCTCGAGCAGAGCTGCGTGGACCTCCTGGCGGAGCCCGAGCTCACCGAGTACATGCTGAAGCGCATCACCGATTTCTGCTGGGAGTATGCCAACCGCTTCTTCGAGGCCGGCAAGGGCAAGATCCATCTCACGCAGGTGACCGACGACTACGGCTCGCAGCACGACCTGATGATCAGCGTCGAGTGCTACCGGAAGTGGTTCAAGCCGCTGCAGAAAAAGTTCACCGACCTCGCGCACCAAGCCGGGATTCTGGTAATGCACCATGACGATGGGGCGATCCGGCGGATCATACCCGACTTCATCGAGATCGGCGTTGATATTCTCAACCCGATCCAGCACGTGTGCCCGGGCATGGACATGCCAGGGCTGAAGCGCGACTTCGGCGCGCACCTGTGCTTCCACGGCGGCGTGGACAACCAGGACGTCCTCCCGCACGGCAGCGTCGAGGACGTGCGCCGCGAGGTGCGCGACTGCATGAGCCAGCTCGGCGCCGGCGGCGGCTTCATCCTGGCCCCGTGCCACAATATCCAGCCGGTCACGCCGACCGAAAACATCGTCGCGATGTACGAGACGGCGTGGGCGGAAGGCTGGTATTAGCGGCGGCACCGCGCGCCGTCAGATCACGAAGTCGGCGTCCTCGGGTCGCACCAGCTCGCGCGGTGGGTGGAGCATGCCGGCGGCGACGGTGGCGTGGGTGCCTTGTTCGATGAGAATGAAGGAACCGGTGAGGCGATTGGTCGCGTAGCCGTCGAAGACCAAGGGAGCCGACGTGCGGAGGCGGATCTCCCCGATGTCATTGAGCGCAAGACCGGACGGCGCGGGCTCCTGCTCGAGGCTGGAGATGTTGATGCGGTGGGTGATCTCGGTGACCGCGGCCTGCACGGTGTGTGTCGTGTGCTTGAGCCAGTATTTTTTGCCCGCCTGCAAGGCGCGCGGGTGCATCCAGCAGACCTTGGCGTGGAGATCCGAGGTGGCTCCGGGCAGATCGTCGGGACCGATGATCATGTTGCCGCGGCTCACGTCGACGTCGTGGGTGAGGACGAGCGTGACTGACTCTGGGCAGAAGGCCTCGGCCACGGGGCCGCCGTAGGTGTGAATTGCCTTCACCGTGGTTGTGATGCCACTGGGGAGGACCATGACCTTCTGACCGGTGCGCACGATGCCGCCGGCGATCTGGCCGCTGAAGCCGCGGAAATCATGGAGTCGCGGGTCCGTGGGCTGGTTGGGCCGATTCACCCATTGCACGGGCAGGCGGAGGCCCTGGAGGTTCCAATCGCTCGCGATGTGCACGGTCTCAAGGTGGCTCAGCAGCGTGGGCCCGCCGTACCAGGGCGTGTGCGCCGACGGCGTGACGACGTTGTCGCCGTTGAGCGCGCTCATCGGGATGAACTTCACGTCCTTGATGTCGAGGCGCGGCAGGAACTGCTCGAACTCGGCGCGGATCTCGTTGAAGCGCGCCTCGCTCCAACCGACGAGGTCCATCTTGTTGACCGCGATGACGAGGTGCGGGATGCGCAGCAGCGAGGCGATGGCGGTGTGGCGGCGGCTCTGCTCGATCACGCCGGCGCGGGCGTCGACGAGGATGATGGACAGGTTGGCCGTCGAGGCGCCCGTCACCATGTTGCGCGTGTACTGCACGTGGCCGGGCGTGTCAGCCACGATGAACTTGCGCCGCGGCGTGGCGAAATAGCGGTAAGCCACGTCGATCGTGATGCCCTGCTCGCGTTCGGCGCGCAGGCCATCGGTGAGGTTCGCCAGGTTGACCTGGCCGCCGCCGGTGATGTCGGCGGAGCGCTCGAGGGCCTCGATCTGGTCCTCCATGAGCGACTTTGAGTCGTAGAGGAGGCGGCCGATCAGGGTGGATTTCCCGTCGTCGACGGAACCGCAGGTGTTGAAGCGCAGCAGGTCCACGGGCGGTGGGCTGGAAATGGGTTTGATCATGTTCGCAGTCAAAAAGGGCTCAGAAATAGCCGGCCTTCTTCCGGTCCTCCATCGCGGCCTCCGAGGCCTTGTCGTCGGCGCGGGAGCCGCGCTCCGTGACGCGGGCGGCGGCGATCTCGGCGATGATGTCGTCGACGGTGGCGGCCGGGGATTCGACGAGGCCGGTGCTGATGATGTCGCCGATGGTGCGGACGCGCACCGTCAGCTCGCGCACCTCCTCGTTGGGTTTCGGCGGCTGGATGTCGTTGACGGGCAGCCACTGGCCCTGCCGGCGCACGCAGCGGCGGCGATGGCTGAAGTAGATCGAGGGCACCTCGAGTTTTTCCTGGCGGATGAATTCCCAGACATCCATCTCGGTCCAGTTGCTGAGGGGAAACACGCGCATGTTTTCGCCGGGGTTGAGGCGCGCGTTGTAGAGGTTCCAGATCTCGGGTCGCTGGCTCTTCGGGTCCCACTGGCCGAAGCTGTCGCGGTAGCTGAAGAAGCGCTCCTTGGCGCGGGCCTTTTCCTCGTCGCGGCGGGCGCCGCCGATGCAGCAGTCGAAGCGGAACTCCTCGATGGCGGCGAGCAGCGTGGGGATCTGCAGGCGGTTGCGGCTGACCTCGCCAGGCGCCGGGTGCGCGATGCCCGCGGCGATGGCGTCCTCGACCTTGCGGACGATGAGCTTGCCGCCGAGTTCGCGGGCGCGGCGGTCGCGGAATTCGTTGAGCTCCGGGAAGTGGTGCCCGGTGTCGACATTGAGAAACGGCAGCGGGATCTCGGACGGCCGAAAGGCCTTCTCGGCGAGACGGAGCAGGCAGATGGAGTCCTTGCCGCCCGAGAAGAGCAGGGCGGGCCGCTCGAATTCGCCGGCGACCTCACGCATGATGTGGATGGCCTCGGTTTCGAGATACTGCAGGTGATCGAGATGGTAATTGCTCACGGTTTGACGGAAATCGGACAGGAGGAGATGAACGGGCGCAGCGGCCCGTCCGGAGGCCGGGCCCTACCTTGGCGCGGCGGCCGCGGCGTGGCCGCCCCAGGTGGCGTGGAGGCCGCATTCGCGTTTTTCGTCGGCCTTGGCCGGGTCGAAATAGTCCCACTCGTTGGGCAACTGGTGCTCGGCGAGGTAGGTCTCGAGATCGGCGTCGGTGGCGTAGAAGAGCGGGCTGACCTTGATCGTGCCGAAGTTCGCATCGGCCGAGATGATGTCGAGGCCGGCGCGGTTGGGGTTCTGCACCTGGCGCAGGGCGGTGATCCACACGCGCGGCGCGAGCTCGCGCATGCCGCGCTGGAAGGGCTCGAGCTTCATCATGGCGCTGAAGCGCTTGAGCCCGTCCTCATCGGTGGTGCCGGGGATCGGCCCATGGACGGCGTCGCGGTGCGCGGCGCTCAGGCGTGGGAAGTACGGCTTGAGATTCAGGTTGAGACGCGAGCGCAGCTCCTCGGCATGCCGGTAGGTGGCGGGCCGGTTGTAGCCGTGGTCGACCCAGAGCACGGGGATGTCGGGCTGGATGTTGACCACGAGGTGCAGGATCGCGGCCTCATAGGGCCGGAAGTTGGTGGAAACGACGGCGCGGCCCGGCGCGAGGGCGAGGGCCCAGCGGGTGATGTCACGCGGACTGCGGTGGCGCAGCTCGGCGTTGGCGGCGGCGATTTGCTCGGGCGTCATCGGGAGGCGGAAATCGATCGTCAGGCGGCGGGGGCGGCGATCTCCGGCCAGAGGACGCGCGCGGCGAAATCGCCGAAGCGCTCGCCGGGCTGGCGCTCGCTTTTCCAACGGCTGAAGAGGGGGCGGAGCTCCGCCTCGATCTCGGCGTCCTTGACCGTTTCCTTGTAGACGCGGTTGAGGCGCGTGCCGGCGGCGTTGCCGCCGAGCCAGAGCTGGTAGCGGCCCGGGGCTTTGCCGACGAAGGCGATCTCGGCCATGTAGGGCCTGGCGCAGCCGTTGGGGCAACCGGTGGAGCGGATGATGATTTCCTCGCCGCCGAGGCCGAGTTCGCCGCCGAGTTTCTCGATCCGGTCGATGAGGCCGGGCAGCATGCGCTCGGATTCCGCGAGGCCGAGGCCGCAGGTGGGCAGGGAGGGGCAGGCCATCGAGGCCGCGTGCAGGACCGAGGTCTGGTGATCCACTTTCACGCCGTGGGCGGCCAAGAGGGTGGTGATCGCGGCGCGATCGGACTCGGGGACGTTGGCGAGGATCACGTTCTGGTTCGCCGAGAGACGGAACTCGAGGTGCGGGAATTTCTCCGCGACCTGCCGGAGGGCGGTCTTCTGGGCGAGGCCGGGCAGGTCCTTGATGCGGCCCGTCTCGACGAAGAGAGTGAGGAAGAGCTTGCCGTCGACCGCGCGGTGCCAGCCGTAGAGATCGCCCGTGGAGGTGAATTCGTAGGGCCGGGCCGGCGCGAACGGAACGCCGGCGCGTCGGCTGATTTCGGCGCGCACCCAGTCGGCGCCGCGCTCCTCGACGACGTACTTGAAGCGCGCATGCTTGCGGTTCGCGCGGTCGCCGAAATCGCGGAACGTGGTGATCACGGCCTTGGTGACCTCGATGACGTGCTCCGGCGGGATGAAACCGATGACGTCGGCCAGGCGCGGGAACGTCTGGATATTGCCATGGCTGCGGCCCATGCCGCCGCCGACGGCGACATTGTAACCGAGGAGCCGGTCGCCCTCGACGATGGCGATGAAGCCAAGGTCGTTGGTGAACACGTCCATGTCGTTCACCGGCGGCACGACGAACGAGATCTTGAATTTCCGGGGCAGGTAGGTCTGGCCGTAGAGCGGATCGACGAAGTCCTTGTTGGCGGGGTCGTCGAGGTTGAGCTGGACGCCGTCGATCCAGATCGCGTGGTAAGCCTTGGTCTTGGGGGCCACGGCGTGCACGGTGCGGAGGGCGTCGGCGTAGACCTGCTCGCGGGCCCGCGTGTGGGCCGGCGTGGGCGAGGCGGTGATGTTGCGGTTGATGTCGCCGCAGGCGGCGAGCGTGGAGAGCAGCGACTCGTTGATGCCCCGGATGACCTGCCCGAGGCCGGACTTCAGGACGCCGTGGAACTGGATGCACTGGCGCGTGGTGACGCGCAGGGTGTTGTTGCCGTGGCGGGTCGCGAGGTCGTCGAAGGTGACCCACTGGTTCGCCGTCATGACGCCGCCGGGAATGCGGCTGCGGATCATCATGATGTACTTCTTGCCGGTCTTGCGCGCGTCCCGGTCGTCCTGCTGATAGATCCCGTGAAACTTCATGAACTGCGTGTCATCGTCCGAGAACCGGTCCGCCTGGGGATCGGCCAATGTGGCCGCGATCGTGCCGGCCAGCGTGGGGACGCTCTGCTTCAGAACTTCGTTGTGGGAGACCTTGGAGGATTCGGTTTCGGACATGACAAACTTTTAAGTTGATTAAATAAGTAAATTACTAAGGAATGAAAATTAAGGATGAGTAAAGCACGAAACAACGATTATGACAGGCAGCCGAGCGGCGGACGGGTGACCTTGGTGGGTGCCGGTCCGGGTGCGGCGGACCTGCTCACACTGCGGGGTCAACGCGTTCTGGCGGAGGCGGATGTGGTGATCTACGACGACCTCGTGAACACTGAGCTGCTGGAATATTGCCGCGCAGACGCGACCCGGATTTATGTCGGCAAGCGTGCTGGCCAGCATTGCCTCCCGCAGGCGCAGATCGGGGCCCTGATGGTGCAGGAAGCGCGAATGAACCGCCACGTTGTGCGGCTCAAGGGGGGCGATCCCCTCGTGTTTGGCCGGGGTGGCGAGGAGCTCGCCGCCCTTACGGCCGAGGGCATTCCCTTTGAGGTTGTTCCGGGTGTGACGGCGGCGGTGGCGGCCGGAGCGATGACGGGGATTCCGCTGACGCTGCGCGGCACGGCGGGAGCGGTGGTGTTCGTGACGGGTCACGAGTGCGCGGGCAAGAGCGACGGCACGGTGGACTGGGCGGCGCTGGCGCGGACAGGCGCGACGCTGTGCATTTACATGGGCGTGCGGCGGCTGCCGGAGATCGCGCGGGCGCTGCGCGACGGCGGGCTGGACGCGACGACACCGGTGGCGATTGTCGCGAATGCGACGCTGCCGGAGCAGAGCGTGCACCTTGCCACGCTGGGTACGGCCGAGCCGTTGAGCGCGGTGCTGCATGGCCAACCTGCGCTTATCATTGTCGGTGAGGTCGTGCGTTGGGCGGAGGTGACGCGTTCGAGCGCGGCGCAGCAGTTGCTCGCGAGCGCATGAATCGTTCGCGTCCGGAGTCCTGTGTACTGCTGATCGACAACGGTTCGCTGGAACCGGCGGCGATTTTGCAGCATCGCGCTTTGGCCGATGCGCTGGGCGGCCGACTGGGTCGGACGGTTGAACCGGTCTCAATCCTGCATGCGGATCGTGTGCCGGCGGCGCAGCTGGGTGGTCGGGCGGCCGAGGTTTTGGAGCCGGCGCTGCGACGACGGCTCGAGGCGGGGGTGAGCAGTTTCCTACTCGTGCCGCTGTTCATCGGCCCGACGCGCGCGCTGTCAGAATTTATTCCGTTGGCGGTCGAGCGGCTGCGACCGGAGTTCCCGGGGTTGCAGGTGCGCGTGGCCGACCCGCTCCACGGCGAAAATGACGATCGGCTGGCGCGGATCTTGGCCGACCAAGTGGCGACAGTGCTGACGCCGAGCTCAGCGATATCCGGCGGCGTGCGCGTGGCGGTTGTCGACCACGGCAGTCCGGTGCGGTCCGTGTCTGTGGTGCGGGACCAAGTGGCAGCCCAGCTCGCGCAAAGGCTGGGTGGTCGCGTGGCCGCGGTGGCGCCGTGCAGCATGGAGCGGCGGCCGGGAGCGGAATACGATTTCAACGATCCATTGCTCGGTCGCCTGCTGGCGGCGGCACCTTGGAACCAGGGGCACGTCGTGGTGGCCCACCTGTTTCTGTTGCCGGGGCGGCACGCCGGCCCGGGTGGCGACATCGCGCAGATCTGCCAGGCCGCGGAAAAGGCGTCCGGCGGGAGCCTGCGGATCACCCGCACCGGCCTGCTGGGTGATCATCCGATGCTGCTGGATATCCTCCACGACCGCGCGCGGTCGGTGGAGGAATCCTGAAGCGTTGCTGCCGGTGGTTAGGCCGTGGGCGTCGCGCCCAGCGGGCTGCGCCACTTGGATTGGGGCAGGGCGGAGATCGCGATGAAGGCGAGCTGGCTGCAGACGAAGAACGTGAGCCACCAGAAGGCGGCGTCCATGAAGCCGTAGCTGTGGAGGCCGACGCCGAGCATGTTCACGCCGAACCAGCTCCAGCTCGTGACGATGTTGCCGAAGATGGCGAGGTTCATGATGCCGCGGGCCTTCACGAGGCCGCCCCAGCGGGCGTGCAGGATGAGGGCGTTCCACAGGACGATGATGAGGGCGCCGTTCTCCTTCGGATCCCAGCCCCAGAAGCGGCCCCAGGACTGGTCGGCCCAGATGCCGCCGAGGACGGTGCCGATGAAGCTGAACAACGTGGCGAAGCAGATGATGCCGTAGACCATCCGGTTGAGGGCATCGGCGGTGCCGCGGTCGAGCGACTTGGTGAACACGCCGCGGGCGACGTAGATCAGGGCGAGGAAGCCCGCGAGGTACGTGGCCGAGTAGCCGATGGTCACGGTGATGACGTGGGTCGCCAGCCAGAAGTTGGAGTCGAGCACGGCGCGCATCATCTCCATCGTGTCGCCGCCGAGCGAGAGGTGGTGGGCGATCACGAGGGTGCCGAAGCCGATGCTGCCGGCGGCCACGCTGCCGATGGCGTTCTTGTAGATCACCTCGAGCACGAGGCAGAGGGCGACGGCGCCCCAGCCCACGAAGAGCGCGGAGGAGTACAGGTTGGTGACCGGCGGCCGGCCCTCGATCCACATGCGCGCGGCGATGCCGGCGGTGGACAGGAGCCAGGCAATGGTCATCAGCCAGAAGGCGGTGCGCCCGAGGGCGCCCGGCCACTTGAGCCAGGAGAAGACGGCGACGAGGAAGGCGATCAGGTAGAGCACCGAGCTCGTGTAGAACGGCTGGGCGGTATTGAAGAGCGATTCGACGTCGGACTTGCGCATCACCTCGGGGATCTCGCGGTCGAGGCCCGCGCGGTAGTCATGCACGAGGCGGTTGAACTCCGCGGGCTGGTAGCCACGCCAGGCGCGGCCGATGGCGACGTAGCCGGCGACGGCGGGGTCGAGGCGGCCCTGCGCCATGCTTTCGCGCAGCGCCGCGCCGGTGTTGCGCCACTTGGTGGGATCGGCCTTGCCCTGTTCGGGCGGGATGGGGAGCAGGTAGCCGAAGGACTCGAGCGAGGCGAAGCTCACGCTCAGGTCGCGCAGCAGGCGGGCGGCGGCGGCATCGTGCGGCTGGCCGGCACGTTGCGCCTCCTGGGCCTTGAGCCCGGCGGCGACGATGGCGTCGAACTGCCCGAGCTTGTCGAGATAGCCGTCAATGCCCGAGGCCACGAAGCTGCTCTGCAGGCGCTGGAAGAGGATGATGTTGTTGCGCAGCTGGACGACCGCGCGCTGGAAGGGGCTGCGGAGGGCGGTCTCGACGGCGTCGGCCATCTTGGCCTGGCGGTCGAGCTCGGGCAGACCCTTGGCCATCTGCGCGAAGCTGAAGCGCTTCTTTCCGGCGCCTTCATCGGTGGTGAGATTGAGAAGGGCGAGCACGTCGGGGTGGACGATCTCGAAGTGCTGGTAGCTGTTGGCGATATCGGGGCGGAAGACGACGTCGAGGAGCCACTCGGCGGGCTGCAGCGTGCGGCCGTCGGGCGCCTTCACGCGCTGGCGGCCCTGCAGGACGAGCAGGGACGTGCGGGCGACGGTGTCGAGGGGCTTGATGCGGCCGTTGACGAGGGTCGGAAGATCGCCGAAGACGGCGAGGTCGTATTCGCCGCGCGAGCGCGGCGGCAGGAGCGTGTAGATCACCGCGGCGGCGGCGACGGCCATGACGACCAGCGGGTAGATGCCGCCTGGGCGGACCTTGGGTCCGGTGGGAGCGGCGGTGGCCACGGCAGCCGTGCGGCGGCGGGTGACGAATCCGTAGAGGTGGATGCCGAATTGGATGAGCAGCCCGAGGGTCATCACCGTGCAGGCGATGTAGGGCATCAGCCAGCTCGGGTTGCGCACGACCTGGAGGATGGTGGTGCGGTCGTTGTTCTCGAAGCCGGCCTGATAGAACGTGAGACCCGCGTAGCGCAGCGGGTTGTTCATGTAGATGAGAACCTCGCGGTCGTCGCGGCCGTCGGGCGTGGTGAGGCGGACGCGGCTGGAAAAGTTCTTCGGGATCTCGGTGCCGGCGTAGCGGTCGTGGCTGAACTTGAGCAGCGTGAGGGAGTAGGGCTTGTAGTGCCGGGCGAAGCGCAGGGTGATCTTCCAGGTGCGGCCGGCGTGACTGAAGGTCTGCGGGTCCTCCAGCATGGTGGAGACGAGCCAGGTGCCGATCGGTCCCTCGGCGCCGGCGAGCTCGACATAGGCGGTGGGCAGGTTGCGCTCGTCGGACTTGAACGTCAGCGGCTGCGAGGTCGCCATCAATTGCGGGCCGATGCCCTGCGTGGCCTCGGTGGGCACGTCCATGCCGGTTGCGCTGTGGGGCGTCCGCATGTGCAGGGTCGAGTTGGGGAAGTAGGTCTTGACGGTGACGCGGAAGAGCAGCTTCGGGTGCTGCACGGCCTCCTTGCGCTGCAGGAGCTCCTCGGGGATGGCGATGACCGTGTCGGCGTCGGGCGCCGTCGTGTCAGTGATGGCCAGCTCGACGTGGCGATGACTTTCCGAGTAGTTCTTCGTTTCGCCCTCAGTCAGGCGCAGATAGTAATCGTCCTGGAACAGGCCGGTGAGCAGCTCGCCGATGAGGAGGATGATGAGGCCGGCGTGGGCGAGCCAGATGCCCGTTTTCTTCAGGCTCCACTGGAAGCGGTAGAAGTGGGCCCCGATGAGGTTGAGCAGGAGGAGGCTGCCGACGGTGTAGCCGCCGGGGAAGATCGCCAGGTTGAAGTCGCCGGCCTGCCAATAGACGACGAACGTGCGGAAGTATTTTTCCTGCACGGCCCAGATGCCGAGGTTAACCTGGTCGAGCGTGGCCGCGAGGATCAGCACGCAGGAGAAGATGATGAGGGCGACCGTCAATTTGAGGGATACGAGAAGGTCCCGCAGGTCGCGGAGAAGGTTGGCGATCATGGCTCAGGGGGTCTGGATGGATTTCACGAGGGCGAGGAACGCGTTTTTCTCCCGTTCGATGAGGTCGGGCGGTCCGGTGAATTTGAAGAACCAGGTGGCGCCGCCAACGGGCAGGAAGGCGCCCAGGAGGCGCTGGGGGGCGGCGGCCGTGCCACCGGTGAGCTCGATGATGGCGACGCTGTGGCCGTTGACGTTCAGGCGGCTGATGGCGGCGGGCAGCTCGGCCTCGCCGATGGGGGGAAGCTGGAGCTGGCCGCGCCAGCGGTTGACGTTGGCGAGCTCGCCGCCGACGTCGCCGGGGAAGGCGGTGACGGCGAGTTCCGCCGTGGTCCCGGCGTCGCCGGTGACGCGGTAGGTGGCCTTGCGCATCGCCGAGGCGGTCACGCTCTGCCAGTGGGCGGGGGCGGTCCAGGTCGGCTCGGGGCCGGAGGCGGTGCGCACGGCGGTGTTGGCCATGTCGGTCGGAGCCGGTTGGCTCGGAGCGGCGGCGACGGGGGCCGTGGGGGCGGCGGCGGGAGCTTCGGCCACCTTGACCGTGCGCAGCATGGCGAGGAAGGCGTCCTTTTCAGCCGCGACCACGGTGGCGGGGCCGACCAGCTTGAAAAACCAGGTGGCGCCGTTGAACGGCACGATGGCTCCGAGCATCTTCTGGGCGTTGTCGCCGCCGTCGATGTCGGCGACGAGCATCTTCAGGCCGTTGGCCTCGAGGGGGGTCAGGGCGCCGGCGAGCTCGTTCGCCTCGATGGGCGGAAGCTGCAGCTGGGCGCGCCAGCGGTTGATATTGGCAAGGTCGCCGCCGACGTCGCCGGGGAAGGCGGTGATGCCGAGGTCGCCGGCCGGCCCGTCCTGCGGGCCCACGGCGTAGCTGCCCTTGCGCATCGTCGAGCCGCCCTTGGGGCGCCAGGCGGCGGGGGCAGTCCAAGTCAGGCTCGGACCCTCAGCCGTGGCGACGGTAGCTCCGGCCATGGCGTCGGCGCCGGGCATGCCGGGGTGGGGGGTGGGGGCGGCCAGTTGCGCCGGGGGTGTCGCGGACTCCTTCGGGATCTGGTAAACCTCGATCTTGGGATCGCGGCAGGCAGCGAGGACCAGGGGCAGGAGGAGGGGCCAGAGGCGGCGGGCTAGTGGACTCATGGAAGAAAGTGGGAGGAAGGAAGGGCGGTGTGGCAATCCCCACCGGCGGCCGATTCCGGGTGTGGTGCCGGTGCCGAAGGGTCAGGTTCACTATGGACGGGCCGGAAGCATTCGGCTCCGCATATCTTGCGGAGCATTACCCAAACCTTGTACGGCCGCAAGAAACGCATAGTCCGCGCGCCAAGATCCGCGCCTATTCGCGCCGGCAAGTATTGCACATTACTCGGCAAGGCATGCGGAGCCGATTGCCCGATTGGCGGTCATACTGGGCGTGACATCCGCCACCCGGGCGTCCATTCTCCCGAAGCATAAACCAAAACCTCACCTCATCATGAAAATGCAGACAAAGATCATCGCCGCCAGCATCACTTTCCTCCTCGGTTCCGCGCTCGGTTTCGCGGCCCCCGCCGCCGAGAACTGGGACAACCACTGCGCCAAGTGCCACGGGGCCGACGGCAAGGGCCAGACCAAGGTCGGCAAGAAGCTGAAGCTCAAGGACTACACGGACGCCGCCGTGCAGGCCAAGCTGTCTGACGAGGAAATCGTCAAGGTCACGACCGAGGGCGTCATGGTTGACGGCAAGGAGAAGATGAAGGCCTTCAAGGACGAGCTCTCCGCCGACGAGATCAAGGACTTCGTCGCCTTCATCCGCGCGTTCAAGGCCTGATCCCCGCACTGGCCAATCGCTTCGAACCAGCCCGGGTGGAATTCATTTCCCCCCGGGCTTTTTAATCCTCACCCTGCTCCTGCCCCGCCATGCCTGATAACATCCCGTCCACACCTGAGCGCCTGCCCATGAAGCCGCGTTCCAACTTCAACAACTGGATCAGCGCCATCGGCGCGGTGCTGGCCGTCGGCGCCCTGTTCTCCTTCCTCTTCCTGGTGTGGATGGACCTTACGGGCAAGGGCAACAACCCCTACCTCGGCATCTTCACTTATGTTGTCGCCCCCGGGTTCCTGATCGCCGGCCTGGCCATCATGTTCTTCGGTGCCTGGGCGCAGCGGCGCTGGGCGATAAAGCACGCGAGCATGCCCGACAAGTGGCGGCTCGACCTGACCACCCCCGGCCATCGGAGGTTGGTGGTGTTGTTCAGCTTCGGTGGCGTGCTCTTCCTGATGCTGAGTGCATTTGGCAGCTACCAGGCCTACCACGTGGCCGAGTCCAACGCCTTCTGCGGCGAGGTCTGCCACAAGGCGATGAATCCCGAATACCAGACTTACCAGCGCGGCTCGCACGCGCGGGTCGACTGCGTGGACTGCCATATCGGCTCGGGCGCGGTCTGGTTCGTCAAGGCCAAGGTCAACGGCGCCCACCAGCTCATCGCCTACACGCTCACCGACTACGAGCGCCCGATCGCCACGCCGCTCAAGAACTTGCGCCCCGCCCAGGACATCTGCGAAAAGTGCCACTGGCCCGAGAAGTTCCATGGCAACGTCGAAATGGTCTTCGAGCACTTCATGTCCGACCGGAAGAACACCCCCTACACGGCCCGCATGCTCATGCACGTGAACACGAGCCGGCCCGGCGGCCACGCCGGCGGCATCCACTGGCACGTCAACGAGAGCGAGAAGGTCGAGTACTACGCCACCGACGAGAAGCGCCAGAACATCCCCTGGATGCGCGTCACCGACCTGCGCGACAACAGCGTGCGTATCTTCAAGACCGACGAGTTCGAGGGCGAGCCCCCGCTGGACAAGGTCCGCGTCATGGATTGCATGGACTGCCACAACCGTCCGGCCCACGTCTTCCCGACGGCCAACGACGCCATCGAGCGCTCCATGGCCGCCGGCACGCTCAGCACCAAGCTGCCCAACCTCAAGCGCGTGGCCGTGCAGGCCATGACGCAGGAGACGATCGCGTCCGATGCCGCGGCGCCGCAGCTCATCGCGGATTTCATGCGCGCCAAGTACAAGGATCCGGCGCTGGCCGCCGAAGTCGACGCCGCCATCGCCGAGGTCCAGCGCATCTTCAGCGTCTCGATCTTCGCCGATCGCAAGGCCGACTGGCGCGTCTACCCGAACAACATCGGCCACAAGGATTGGCCGGGCTGCTTCCGCTGCCACGACAGCAAGCACAAGACCGAGACCGGCCGGACGGTGAGCGGCAGCGACTGCTCGTCCTGCCACTCGATCCTGTCGCAGGGCGTCGGCGCCGAGCTCGAGATGCTGTCCGCCAAGGGCCTCGACTTCGAGCACCCGGGCGGCGAACTCGACCCCGAGCTCACCTGTGCCGACTGCCATAACGGCGGCATCCAGCAATAGGCGGCAAGCTCGCAACCGCTGCACCCGAGGACGCGCTGGCCTGGCCGGCGCGTCTTTTTTTTGGGCGCCCGCCCCGGATGGCTACAAGTTCTTCGAATAGGCCCTATTCAAAAATTGCGTAGGTTTGCACAATGCCTGCGTAGCCGGCGGTCGGCTTTTGGAGCACACTGGGGGTCTGGGCGCTATGAATTCCGTTACCCCTCGCCCGCCGGAGACCCCACCGGACCGCAACCTGCCGGCGGAGCCGTCGTGCCCGGATGCCGCGATGGCGGCTGACCGGCGGCTGCTGGAAGCGAGGCTCCTGCGTTTGGAGAACTACCTCGGCTTCAGACCGCTGACGGCGACCGATGCCGATTCCATCCTGCAAGCGGTGGTGCCCGGGGCGGAGGCCTCGGCCGCAACGCCGGTGGCTGCGACCCCGGCAACGGAGGACGGACTCGAAATGGAGATCGGCGAATTCTGGCTGGCGCGCATTGGCATCGTGGCGCTGATGGTGGGCCTGGGCTTTCTCGTGGCCTATCCCTTCACGGCCCTGCCGGTCTGGGTGCCGAGTGTGATCGGATTCAGCGCCTTCGGTCTCCTGCTGATGGCGGCGCGGCGGTGGGAAAAGTCCCTGCCGGAGATGGCGCGGCTCCTCTTCTGGGGTGCTTTGTTCCTGGGCTATTTTGCCACCCTGCGGCTGCATTTCTTCGCCCAGTCGCCCTTGCTGCCGCATCGCGGTGTCGCCCTGGCGCTGTTGGTGGCGGTGCAGGTGGCGTTGTATGCCGCCGCCTGGCGCAGGCGCAGCCAGGCCACGGCCGCGTTGGTGACAGCGCTGGGCATAGTCACGGCGATCGTCAGCGATTCCATGCCGGTGGGATTGGCGCTGGTGACGGCGATGGCGGGTGTCGCGGTGTGGCTGGCGCGGGCGCGCGACTGGCATTGGCATTATGCGATGGTGCTCGCCCTGGCCTTTAGCACGCACCTGCTGTACCTGATGGGCAATCCGCTGGCGGGGCATGCCCTGCACGGGGTGAAGGAGTCGCAGTTCAATTTCGCATTCCTGGCGCTCTATGCCGCGGTGCTTTCACTGGCTGGATTCCTTCCCGGGGCCTCGCAAAGGGAGCTCCTCTGGCGCATCGGCCGGCCGCTCGTGCTCAGCGGCGGGGTGCTGGTGGTGGCGGGGTTGAACATCCTGATGTTTCACCAGGGCGGCCCACCGTGGGTTGAACTGGCGCTGTCGACAGGTTTCCTCGGGTTGGCGATTGCCGGCTGGCGGCACCATGCCAGCCGCTATGCGACGGCGGTCTATGCCTGTGCGGGCTATGTGACACTCAGCGTGTTCCTCGTGCGCCATTTCCCGGTGCCCGCGACCTTTGGCTGGCTGGCGTGGGAGGGGCTGCTCGTGGCGGCGACGGCGGTGTGGTTCCGCTCGAAGATCATCGTGGTGGCGAATGTGTTCATCTTTGCCGGCATGTATGCCGCATACCTGCTTTTCGCGCCCGCCTCCGGGCCCGTGAACCTGAGCTTCGCGGTGGTGGCGCTGCTCACGGCCCGGCTGCTCAACTGGCAGAACGAGCGGCTGGAACTGCGCACGGAACTCATGCGCAACTTCTACCTGGGCGCGGCGACGGTGGCGGTGCCCTACGGACTGTACCACACCGTGCCGCCCGGTTGGGTGAGCACCTCCTGGCTGCTGGCGGCGGCGGTCTATTTCGGCGTGAGCATTTGGCTGCGGAACCGCAAGTACCGCTGGATGGCGATCGGCACGGTGCTGGCGACGGTCGGGTACGTGTTCGTCTTTGACCTGGCCCGGCTGCCGCCGGCCTACCGCATCGTTTCCTTCCTCGTGCTTGGCGTGGGCCTGCTAGTCATCTCGCTGTTCTACAGCCGGCGGCGCCGGCAGGGCGGCGGCGCCGGCTGAGGTCCGCCGGCGGAATCGATCCTGCCCCTCGCCGCGGATTACTTCCCCGCGGCGACCGGAGCGGAGACGTGATCGGCCGGCAGGGTGGACGAGACCTGATCCTCGCGGAGGAAGAGTTTCACCAGGACGAACAGGATCACGAACGGCAGGATCATCACGGCGGCGGCGATCAGCCAACCCTCCTGGCCGTGCAGCTCCATCTTGTAGGTCGTGAAGCCGCGCAGGCTCTTGGAGAAGAGCTGGCCGCCGATGACAACGTTCCAGCGCATCGCCAGCACGCCGTTCACGATCAGCAGCGCACTGATGAGGTAAAGACGGCGCCTAACCCACATGGCGATCTGGTTCCGGAAAAGCTGCGCCGAGCCGAGCATGAGCAGCGGGATCACGGTGCCCATCAGCACCTGGGCGATGAGCAGCGAATTAAACAGCCGGCCCCCGGCCAGTTCCTTGAGGATATGGATGGACTCTTCGGCGGAGTAGAGCCGGTGCAGCCAGTCCAGCCCTTCCACCGAGGCGTCCACGAGCAGGGCGTAGAACAGGAACTTGCCCATCTCATCGACGCAGGCGTCGGCCACCGGCTGGCGGCGGGCCCACATCAGGAAATAATACAGGGCCACGCACAGGGCCATGCCGGAGACGATGGCCGAGAAGATGAAAATGACCGGCATGAGCACGTTGCCCCACCAGGGGTTGGCCTTGACCGAGCCGAAGATGAAGCCGACGTAGCCGTGAAGGAGGAACGCCGACGGAATGCCGATGACGGTGATGGCGTCGCAGATTTTTTCGTCGAGTTTCAGGGCCTTGGGCGAGATGTCCGTCACGCCGACCGTCATCACGCGGTAGATCCAGCCGCGCAGGCCCGGCACCTCGCGGCCCCAGACGACCAGGTCGCGCCGATAGTCGAACCACAGCTCGAGCAGCAGGACCGCCATGATGTACCAGGCGTAGACGAAGCCGAACATCGCCATGGGCGACGTGAAGTGCGGCGTCATCATGACCTCAAGGCAGCGTTCGGGGTGACCGAGGTGCAGCAGCAGCGGCAGCGGCGCGCAGATGAGGAAGGCCAGCGCGGTGAGCAAGGCGAGGCGGTACGCGGGCTCGAGGGCGTGGACCTTGAAGACCCGCACGAGCGACGCCATGATGAAGGCGCCGGCCACGAGTCCGGTGATGTAGGGATAGACGACGATCAGAACGCTCCAGAGGAAGTTCTGCTCATTGGGGTAGACATAGCCGTCGATGGGCATGACGGCGTGGGCTGCGGCGGTGGCGAGAAGGAGGTTCATGTCAGCGGACCTCCTTGTCCATGTTGGCGTAGCTCACGCGCGGGCCGGTGCCCAGGTCGGGCTTGAGCACGTTGACCTTGTTCTTGCGGAAGAATTCCTGGATCGGGTCGTTCTCGATCGGGTTCTTCAGGTCCCCGAAAATGCGGGCCTGGGTGGGGCAGACCTCGACGCAGGCCGGCTGCAGGCCGCGGGTGATGCGGTGGTAGCAGAGCGTGCATTTTTCGGCGCACTTGGTCTCGGGATTGAGGAAGCGGCAGCCGTAGGGGCAGGCCTGGATGCAGAAGCCGCACCCGATGCAGTAGTTCGGGTCGACCAGCACGGCTCCGTCCGGCGTATCGAACGTCGCGCCGACGGGGCAGACCTGCACGCAGGGCGAACTCTCGCAGAGGTTGCAAAGCTTCGGGACAAAGAAGGATTTCAGGATCTCCTCGCGCGGCACCAGCGATGGCGGGAAGCCGTCGCGGCCGCCGTTGGGGGAGTCGACCAGCACCTCGCCGCGGGATTCGCCGGAGCCGGGTTTCGGTTTCTTGATGATGTAGCGCTCGATCCAGTTGCGAAAATAGGTCGTGGCCTCCGGGACGTGGTTCTCCTTCTTGCAGGCATCGACGCACATGCCGCAGCCGATGCAGCGATCGATGTCGAAACACATCAGCCACTTGTGCTGGAACGGGTCGTAGCCCTTGGGGGCGAGGGTGGAGACGAGGGCCTTCTGGACGACTTGCTTGGCGGCCTTGGCGACGGGTTGGGCCATGAGCCAGCCGCAGATACCGCCGAAACCAGCCAGCAGTTGACGACGGGAGAGGGGGGATTTCATGGCGGCGACTCCTTGGGGTGATGCGGCAGGTGGCACTCGAGGCATTTGCCCTCGTAGTGGTCCGCCACGGTGATCTGCCGCTGGCTGGCGGGCCGGGCCGGTTCGAACGCATGGCACCGCAGGCAGTGCGCCTCGGCGATCGGCGTGGTCTTGATGTCCGGATCCTGCGCGTGGGCCCGGGCCGGGCCGTGGCAAGTCTCGCAGGAGATGCGGCGGTGTTCGTGCTGGTTCTGCAGGTCGACGACCTCGTCGTGGCACTCCGCGCAAGCCTTGGCGCCGGCAAACACCGGCTCGAGGGCCGCGCGTTCGGCGAGCGCCGCGCCGCGGTAGTGGCCGAACTCTCCGAACGAGTCCGGCTTCAGCAGCCACCGCATCGCCACATAGGATGCGACGATCAGCAGCGTGAGCAAAAGCAGGCGCACGATCTGCGGCGGGATCCGGAAGGCGCTCATGACCGGGATTCAGGTCAGGTCTTCAGCGCGCGCACATACTTGACGAGGGCCTGCATCTCCTCGTCGGTGAGTCCCTCGATGGGCTTCATCTGCAGTTTGCCGCCCTTGTCCTTCTTGCCTGCCTTCATGGCCTGGAAGCCCTCGTCGTCGTTGAACGTGGCCTGGACCGTTGCGTCCGTGAGGTCGCGGATTTTGAGTTTCTTGCCCATCTTCGTCTGGCCGTTGCCATCGGCTCCGTGGCACTTGGCGCAGTGTTGTTCCCAATTCGCAGCGGCGTCGGCCGCGGATAACGCAGCGGATGCGCCCAGGAGGGCGGCAAACGCGATGACAATACGTGTGTTCATAGGCTGAGAGGGGGCAGCAGCGGCACGCCGGGGTAGTGGGGGGTAGCGAAAGCGAGCTGGGGCGAGTATCGTCGAATGCCGGCAGCGCCTCTACCTCGGGATTGTCCTAGGATGCGCATATCTTGCCTTGCGCGCTGGCGGCCGGTGCAGCCCCCGGGGCAGCGTACGCATGGGCAAGATACGACCACCCACCGACAAGCAGTGCGTAGCCGTGGCGTCACGGACTGGCGTATGATGGCATACGAGGGGAAATATGAACCACGTTACGATCCGCCTCCGCCCAATGAACCGAGTGCTGCTGGCTCTATCGGCGGCACTGCTTTGGCCCATGCTGCAGGCCGCCGAACCGGCCAAGGCCCCGCCCGCCGTGCCCAACGCGGATTGCATGGATTGCCACGAAGCCGAGTTCAAGGCCCGGACCAAGGGTGGGCCGAAGGAATGGATCGGCGTCCGGATCGAGGCCTACGAAGCGTCGGTGCACGGGAAGCTCGCCTGCGTAGAGTGCCACACCGACATCACCGAGACGCCGCACGACTCCAAGCTCGCCGCGGTGCAGTGCGCCTCGTGCCACAAGCCGGCCGACACGGCGGCCAAGCACGCCTTCCACCCCCGCCTCGCGCTCGATCCGGTTCCGGGGGGCAAGGACACGAGCTGCACCGCCTGCCATGGCACGCACGAGACCCTGGGCGTGAAGCACACCGACTTCCCCTTCACGCCGGCCCGCCAGGTCGCGGCCTGCGGCGCCTGCCACGAAGAGGAGACCGTCGACTACCGCAATTCCGCCCACGTCTTCCGCGCCACGGCGGGCGAGCGCGTCACGCCGGATTGCCTGGAGTGCCACCAAGAGAACATCACGTCCGCCGATCCGAACCTTCCCGCGAGCAACCTCAAGATCGTGCAGGCCAAGCTGTGCGAATCGTGCCACGTCGGCAACGCCGAGGTCGCCGGCAAGACCCAGCTGGGGGCCAAGTTTGTCTCCTCCTTCGACCAGTCCGTGCACGGTGCCGCCCTCGCGGGGGGCAACGCCGATGCCGCCAGCTGCATCGACTGCCACGGGGCGCACGCCATGAACAAGGCTGCGGTGAGCGACGCCAAGGTCAGCCGCCTCCACCTCACCGAGACCTGCGCCAAATGCCACGCCCAGCAGGCGGAGGACTACACCTCGAGCGTCCACGCCACCGCGCTGGCCAAGGGCAACCGCGACTCCGCCGACTGCACGAGCTGCCACGGCGAGCACGACATCCGCAAGCACACCGACCCGACCGCCCGGGTGCACAAGTCCAACCTCGCGCAGCAGGTCTGCGCCGAGTGCCACGCCTCGGTCCGCCTCTCGCAGCGCTATGGGCTCTCCAGCGAGACCTTCAACACCTTCTCCGACAGCTACCACGGCCTCGCCGTCCGCGGCGGTGCCGTCGAGGTCGTCAACTGCGCCAGCTGCCATGGCGACCACGCCATCAAGTCCCAGTTCGATCCGACCTCCACCGTCCACAAGGACAACCTCTCCAAGACCTGCGGCGAGTGCCACCCGGGCGCCAACACGCGCTTTGCCATGGGGCAGGTGCACGCCAGCGAAAAGGACCGGGCCGCCTCGCCGTGGCTGTACTGGATCTCCAACCTCTACGTCATCCTCATCGTCGTCGTCGTGGGCGGCATGGCGTTGCACAACCTGCTCGACTTCCTGAAGAAGACGCGGCGCAAGCTCGCCATCCAGAAGGGTGAGATCGTCGAGGAACACGTGGCGCATCGCCTCTACCTGCGCATGACGGTCCACGAGCGCCTGCAGCACGGCGTGCTCGTCGTGAGCTTCGTCCTCCTCGTCGTCACCGGCTTCATGCTGCGCTACCCCGAGGCCTGGTGGGTCGTGGGCATCCGCCAGCTCAGCGACTCCGCCTTCGAGCTGCGCAGCCTCGCGCACCGGGTCGCGGGCGTTGTCATGGTGCTCAGCGGCTTCTGGCACCTGTGGTATCTCGCCTTCACCGCCAATGGCCGGAAGCTGTTCAAGGATCTGCTCCCGCAGTGGCGCGACGTCACTGATCCCTGGCACGTGCTGAAGTACAACCTCGGTCTCTCGGCCACGAAGCCCGCCTTTGACCGCTTCTGCTACATCGAGAAGGCCGAGTACTGGGCCATGGCCTGGGGCACGATCCTGATGGCGCTGACAGGTGCGATCCTCTGGTTCGACAACACCTCGATGGGCTACATCACGAAGCTCGGCTTCGACATCGCCCGCATCGTCCACTTCTACGAGGCGATCCTGGCCACCCTCGCGATCATCGTCTGGCATTTCTACTTCGTGATCTTCAATCCCGAGGTGTACCCGATGAACCTCGCCTGGCTCACCGGCCGCATGTCCGAGCAGGAGATGCTCGAGGAGCACCCGCTGCAGCTCGCCGAGATCAAGGCCGCCGAGGCCGCCAAGGCGAAGGACGAAAATCCGCCCAAGGCATAATCGCGGAAACGCGGAAGAGCGGAAACACGGAAGGGGTCGGTGAGCCGGATCGGCCCGGCCGATCCCCTGATCCGCGAGGTTCTCCGCGTTTCCGTCCTCCCGCGCTTCCGCGATTTGTCCGGTTTCCGCCCGCGCCCCTGCGCAAGAAACGGCCAAGAGTGCGCAAGCGCTGCGTAGCCCTGCTTGCGCAACATCTGCATACTGGCGCCACCCTATGAAAGCTTTCCGGATACCGTTTGCGCCGATGGCGCGCTGGCTCGCTATTTGGCTGGCCGGATGCGGGCTGGCGCTGGCCGCCACCCCCGAGACCCCCGAGGTGAAAGCCCCCGAACCGGTCCCCAACAGCGAGTGCCTCGACTGCCACGAGGCCGAATTCAAGCCCCGCAAGAAGGGGCAGGAACCCGAATGGATCGGCGTGCGACCCGAGTTCTTCGCCAAGTCCGTCCACGCGAAACTCAACTGCGTGGACTGTCACGCCGCCATCACCGAGCCCGATCATCCGTCCAAGATCCCGCCCGCCCAGTGCGGCACGTGCCACGACGCCGAGGTGAAGCAATACGCCAACAGCATCCACGGCATGAGCCATCAGATGGGTGCCTCCGATGCCGCCTCCTGCGCGAGCTGCCACGGCACGCATGAGATGGTGCCGGTCAAGCAGCTCGATTCACCGGTCTTCAAGCTCAACCTGCCCAAGACCTGCAGCACCTGCCACGACGACGCCAAGATGACCAAGGACTACCGCATGGGCCAGACCGAGGCCGCGGCGCACTACCTCGACAGCATCCACGGCCAGGCGCTGGTGAAGATGGGCCTGGTCGTCGCCCCCTCGTGCAACGACTGCCACGGCGTCCACGACATCAAGCGCAGCATCGACAAGGACTCGCGCTCCAACCACGCCAACATCGCCACCACCTGCGGCACCTGCCACCTCGGCATCGAGGAGACCTACAACGCCAGCGTGCATGGCCAGCTGCTCGCCAAGGGCGACCCGCAGGGCCCGGTGTGCACGGATTGCCATTCGGCCCACGACATCGAGAAGCCCGCGAACGCGCACTTCAAGCAGACGAGTGACCAGAGCTGCGGCAAGTGCCACGAGGACCGCCTCGTCCACTACCGCGACACCTACCACGGCAAGGCCATGGCCCTCGGCCAGCTCAACGTGGCCACCGACGTCGCCGCTTGTTACGACTGCCACGGCCATCACGATGTGTACCCGGTGAGCGACCCGCGCTCACGCCTGCACGCCGACAAGATCGTCGGCACCTGCGGCCAGTGCCATGAGGGCATCAACGTCAACTTCACCAAGTTCCAGGCCCACGCCAACCCGCTCGACTCCGCGAACTACCCGATCCTCAACAAGGTCTTCCTGTTCATGACCGCGCTGCTGATCGGCACCTTCAGCTTCTTCGGCCTGCACACCGTCTTCTGGCTCTTCCGCTCGGTGTACCTCTATCTCACCGATTCGAAGACCTTCCGCGAGGCCATCGTCCAGCAGCACAAGGACGACGTGCAATACACGCGCTTCACGCCCTTTGAGCGCTTCCTGCACCTGCTCGTCGTGAGCAGCTTCCTGCTGCTCGTGATCACGGGCATGCCGCTCAAGTTCTACTACACGGAGTGGGCGAAGGTGATCTTCAACATCATCGGCGGCGCCGCCGTCGCGCGCACGCTGCATCACTTCGGCGCGATCATCACCTTCCTGTATTTCTTCCTGCACCTGGTCGAGGTGATCGGTTCCCTGTGGGAGCGCCGCCGGGCGATCCGCAACCCGGAGACGGGCCGCATCGAGCCGATGCGCCTCTTCCGCGCGGTCTTCGGCCCCGACTCCATGGTGCCGTCGTTCCAGGACTGGCACGACTTCGTCGCCCACCAGAAATGGTTCTTCGGCAAGGGCCCGAAGCCGCAGTTCGACCGCTGGACCTACTGGGAGCGCTTCGACTACTTCGCGGTGTTCTGGGGCATCTTCATGATCGGCGTCTCGGGCCTGATCCTGTGGTTCCCGAAGCTGTTCACGATCGTGCTGCCCGGCTGGGTGATCAACATCGCCCACGTGATCCACTCCGACGAGGCCCTGCTCGCCGCCGGCTTCATCTTCACCTTCCACTTCTTCAACACGCACTTCCGCATCGAGAAGTTCCCGATGGACACCGTCATCTTCTCGGGCCGCATCTCCAAGACCGAGATGCTGCACGAACGGAAGCGCTGGTACGACCGCCTGGTCGCCGAGGGCCGCCTCGAGGCCTATGCCGTCAAGGACGAGTGGGAGGGCCGCAAGAAGATGGCGAAGGCCATGGGCTTCTTCTTCTTCGGCACCGGCCTCGTGCTGCTGGTCCTGATTGTCTACGCGATGCTCTCACGCCTTGGCCACTAAGGCATCGTCCGCCGCCCTGATCTCATGCCCGCCTCACCCGGATTTCCGCCCATCGCACCGTAATTCTCATGGGTGGAAAGCCGGTTCATAAGTAAAACGAATACACTACATTAGTATGGTCACCGCCAAAAGATACTTATCGGATAGCGCAAGGCTTGCGCATATCTCGCCAACCCGTGCGCAGCCACTATTTCGGCAATAAAGCATACTGCCAGACAAGCATTAGGCCGAAAACCCCGAAACTGCACAAAACTGTAACTCTGACTCCTAACATCCACAACCGTCTATGAACTCACGACCCCGTTGGACTAAAAACATCCTAATCTTCGGAGGCACGGCCATCTGGGGCCTGCTCCTTATTTCGTGCGTCGTCGCAAGTCGCACCATCGTGGCGCCGCCGAAGATTGCCGGCGCCGAATTTGTCGGTTCTAAGGAGTGCGCGCAGTGTCACGAGGACACCACCAAGCACTTCGGATCCGCGACGCATGCCAAGGTCGCCGTCGCCGATCCCAAGCTGGGTGACACGAGCTGCGAGGCCTGCCACGGCCCCGGCTCGCTGCACGTCAAGGCCGGCGGCAGCAAGGGCACGATCGTCAATCCGGACAAGTCGCCCGAGTCCTGCTTCCAGTGCCACCTGGACAAGCGCGCCGAGTTCCAATTGCCGAGCGCGCATCCCGTGATGGCCGGTCACGTGACCTGCACGGATTGCCATGACCCGCATAAGGGTAACGCCATCTTGGGCACGGGTGCCTCGCTGCACTCGCAGAACGAGTCCTGCACCGAGTGCCACACGGCGCAAAAGGGGCCCTTCATCTTCAAGCACAACGCCATGAAGGAAGGCTGCGTCTCCTGCCACAAGCCGCACGGTTCGGTGAATGAGAAGATGCTCGCTGCGCCGGATTCGAATCTGTGCCTGCAGTGCCATGCCACGGGCTCGACCTCGGGTCGACTCATGGCGGGCGGACGCGACCACGCCGGAAATCCGGTCAACGGCACCTGCTGGGTTGCCGGCTGCCATGAGGGAATCCACGGCTCCAACGTTAGCCACGCCCTGCGCTTCTAACCCGACAACCGACACTCAAATGAAATCACTCACCTTTGTTTTGCGCTCCACCGGTCTAGCGGCGGGTCTGGCGCTTCTGTCTGTTCCGGTCGGCGCCAAGGAAACCGATGCGTTTCCGGCGTTCGAGACCAACTACATCACGTTCTCGGCGGGTAGCGCCGATATCAATGGCAGCAAAGCTGCCTATCAGGCCAGGACCGCCACCGCCAAGTCTGGCGCGTTGGGCATCGAAGACATGCGCTTCGATTACGACCTGAAGAACGACTCCACGCTGACGGTCACCGGCCGGGCTCTCGCCGGCCAGGAAGACTACCTGCTCAACTTCAAGCTGGCCAAGGACGAGGTCG
>CAYHEW010000035.1:0-42502 GCA_964355715.1 uncultured Opitutaceae bacterium
ATCCGGTGACGGACATCTTCAACCCCAACGTCGTGCGCGCCTCGACCGGCGTGCTGTTCTCGGTGCCGCTCGTCGTCGAGGAAAGCGCCCGTGTGCTCACCTGGCTGCGCGGCCGGCACATCCGCACGGTGGCGACGACCCCCGCGGCCGAGACGCTCTACACCGCGGCGGACCTGCGGGGTCCGCTGGCGGTGATCATGGGCAGCGAGCAATACGGCCTCAGTGAATTCTGGCTGAACAACAGCGACCTCCCCGTGCGCATCCCCATGGCCGGTCAGGCGGACTCGCTCAACGTCGCCATGGCGACGATCATCACGCTGTTCGAGGCGGTGCGGCAGCGGGCCGGGTGAGGCGCGTCACCAGCACCCGGTACGGCGGCAGCAGAGCGACCGCCATGAACAGCTTCACGCCGAGGTCGCCCGCGGCGAGGTGAACCCAGCTGAAATCCGTGCCGGCAAACGCGAGGCTGAAGAAGATCGCCGTGTCGATGATCGAGGCCGCGACGGAGCCCCACAGCGGCGCCTTCCACCAGCTCTGCTGGCGGAGGCGGTTGAACACCGCGACGTCAAGCAGCTGCGAGACGATGAAGGCCGTGCCCGAGGCGAGTGCGATGCGCACTGGCGCCAGAATCGCGGAGAATACCAGGCCGACGCCGAATCCGATCCAGGCCACGCGGCGCGCGAGCTGCGGACCGGCCACGCGGTTGCACACGTCGGTGACGAAGTACGCCACCGGATAGGAGAACGCCCCCCAGGTGAGCCACGCATTGAGCGGGAACTGCACCAGCACGTTCGAGACCAGCACGATCGCCGCCATGGCTAGGGCCGGAAGGACGATGGGACGGAGATTCATGCGGTCGAAGGCTGATGCTGCCGATACCAAGCCACCAGCTCCGCAGTTCCGGCCGCCATGGTGACGCGCGGTGCGTAGCCCAGATCCCGGCGGGCGGCGGTGAGGTTGAACCAATGGTCCCTTGCCAGCTCGGCGGCGATGAACCGGGTCATCGGCGGCTCGCCCGTGAGTGGCAACAGCCGCCACGCGGCCTCGCAGACAGCGCCGATTGCCGTGGCAGCTCCGAGCGAGAGCTTCCGCGTCACCGGCGGCTCGCCGAGGGCGGTCAGCAGGCCGTTGATCCAATCCCAGAGCACGACGGGCTCGTCGTTGGTGATGAAGTAGGCCCGGCCGGCGGCAGTTGTAGCTGGGCTCGTTGAGCCCGGACCGGGGTCGGCGACCCCGGCTACAGTCTGAAGCGCGGCTTCCGCGCAGAGGTGGGCGTCGACGGCGTTTTCGACGTGGACCATGTCCACGCGGTTGCGCCCGTCGCCGACGATGCGGAGACGCCCGGCCCGGGCGCGGGCGAGGACGCGCGGGATCAGATGCGGATCGCCGACGCCCCAGATGAGGTGCGGACGCAGGGCGACGGTGCGGAACGCGGGAGAATTCGCGGCGAGGACCTCGCGCTCGGCGATGGCCTTGGTGAGCGGGTACGGACTCGGGCACGCGGTCGTCAGTGGCAGCGACTCGTCGGCGTTGGCCAGCTCACAGCCATTGTAGACCACACTCGGCGTGCTGGTGTGCACCAAGGTGTGCACGCCATGGCGCCGGCAGCCCTCCAGCAGGGTGCGGGTGCCGAGGACGTTGGTGCGGTAGAAATCGTCGTAGCGTCCCCACACGCCGACGCGCGCGGCCGTGTGGAACACGGTCGTGATGCCGGCGCACGCGGCGGTGACGGCCGGCGCATCCTCGAGGGAGGCTTGAATGAAGGTGACGCCGCGCGCGACCAGATCGGGTGCCGGCGTGCGGCCAAGCACGGTGACGCGGCGGCCTTGCGCGAGGAGTCGCTCGACGAGGCGTCGGCCCAGGAAGCCGGTGCCGCCCGTGACCAAGGTGCTCATGGCGCGTGATCCCCCTTGAAGCCGGTGCTCGTGCCGGTCCAGCGCGCGAGGGTCAGGCGGTGGATTTTGGCGTTGTGACGCACGTCCACCGGAAAATTGGGGCGGAAGAAGAAGAGGTTGATGCCGGCGGTGTGCGGGTGGGCCTTGGCCAGGATCCGCAGCTCGGCGGCGAGGGCGTGCGCTTCATCGCGGTCGCGGACCTCCGTCTCGACGACCAGCGCGGGCTGCTGCGCCCCTTCCTGGCCGAGGCCGACCAGCGCACAGCGGGCGGCGCGCGGGTGGCGGCGGAAGACCTGCTCGCAGGGCTCGGTGAACAGGGGGCCGGCGGCGGTCGTCACGCGTTCGGCCTTGCGACCGCAGAACCAGAGGCGTCCGTCCGCGTCGAGGAAACCGCAGTCGCCCATGCGGTGCCAGAGCGCTTCACCGTCGGTGACCTTGGCGGCCGCAGTGGCGAGCGGCAGGGCGTCGTACGCCTTGGTGACGACGGGACCGCTGACGATGATTTCTCCGATTTCGCCGACCGGGAGTTCGCGCAGGACGGCGTCGGCCGAGCCGAGCGCGACGATGCGCACTCTGATCTCCGGCAACGGCCGGCCGACGCAGGCGCCGTGCACGGAGGTCGGGTCGATCTCCGCGGCGGAGACGGTGCTGACAGGCAGCGCCTCGGTGGCGCCGTACGGGCTGTGCAGCGTGCCGTTGGGCAGCCAGCGCGCGGGGTTTTCCCACAGCGCGGCGGGCACGGGCGCGCCGGCGCAGAGCACGCGCCGCAGCGACGGCAACGTGATGCCCTGCGCGAGGCAATGGGCCTGGATCTTGCGCCAGAGCGTGGGGGAGCCGAAGGAGTTGGTGATGTTCTCCTGCCGGATGGCCTGGACGATCTTCGCCGCGTCCACGGCGGCGGGGCGGCGCGGATCGAGTTCGGGCACCACGGTGGTCATGCCCAGCGCCGGATTGAAGAGCGCGAAGATCGGGAGCATCGGCAGGTCCACCTCGCCGGGTTGGATTCCATAGGTCTCGCGAATGAGGCGCACCTGGGCCTCGAACATGCCGTGCTCGTAGCACACGCCCTTGGGGGCGCCGGTGGAGCCGGAGGTGAAGAGGATGGCGGCCAGGTCGGAAGGGGACGAATTTACGAATTCAGATTTTCGATTTACAGACCCGGCGGTGGCCCGAGCGGTGGGCGAGCCGCTGACCCACACACGGGTCGATACGCTTTTGAAGGCGGAGAGGAAGACGCGGCTGATGACGTGGGCGAGCGGGATGCCGACGAGGGCGCGCGGCTGGGAGCGGCGGACGCAGTGGAGGAAGTTCCGCAGGCCCATGCCGGGGTCGATGATGACAGGGATGGCACCGACCTTGAACAGGGCGAAGGCGGCGGCGATGAGCGGCAGGCCTTGGCGCACCATGAGCAGGGCGCGGTCGCCACGGCCGACGCCGGCCCGGGCGAGACGATGGCACCACGCGTCGACTTCGCGATCGAGTTCCGCAAACGTGAGCGTGAGGTAGTCGATGCGCCCGTCGGCGGTGCGGCCGCGCGGGATCTTCAGGGCCGGATGGTCCGGCTGGCGGGCCGCCATGAGCGGCAGGTGGCGCGCGATGTTGGCGGATTCGGCCATCGGGGCGGCCCCGTCATCAATCCTGTTTGAGAGCAGGGAGCTGGCGCATCAGGTTGGCCTGCCACGGCAGCAGGATTTCATCCAGATGCTTGGGGCGGCGGGCAATCTGCGCGAGCTGGGAACGCGTGGCGATGAGGGTCGGCTCGAGCGAGAGCTTGCCGGCGAGCTTGTCGCGCTCGGCGCGGATGCGGTCCTGCAACGCGACCTCGGCATGGCTGAGGGAGACGTGGTTGGGATCGCGGCCGCGGCGGCGCGGCAGGGTGTGCGGGTCGCGGGCGAAGCCGGCGCGCAGGGCGGCGGAGAGCGAGGGGAAGAGGCGGGTGTGCCGCTTGCCGAGGTGGATCTGGGCAAGGATGGCGGCCTCGGCGTCGCCCGCCTCGGCGGCGTTGGCGATCTGGAGGAGGAGCTTGTTGCCGCAGACCTTGAACGGCGGCGTGTCGAGGCGCTGGGCCTGCTCCTCGCGCCAATGCCAGATGGCGTGCAGGACACTCAGGCCGCAGCCGCGGAGTTTCTCGCTCTGGCCGATGCGCCAGTCGTTCTCGTCGGGCGGCGCGAACCCCGTCAGGCCGGACTCGATCTGGGCCTGGCACTGCTGCTCCATCCATTCCACGCGGCGCAGGCGGACGAGCTCGCGCTTGAGAAGGTCGCGCAGGGCCGGCAGGTGCCAGACGTCGAGGGCGGCGTAATCGAGCATCTTCTTGGTCAGCGGCCGCTGCGACCAGTTGGCCTTCTGCGATTCCTTGGAGAGTTTGACGCCAAAGTGGTCCTCGAGGAGTGACGCCAGGCCGACGCGCGGACGGTTGAGCAGCTGCGCGGCCAGCATGGTGTCAAAGATGCTGTGCGGGCGGAACTTGCAGAGATCCTGCAGGAGGCGCAGATCGAAGTCGCTCCCGTGCATGATGAGGTGCTTCTTGGCGAGGCGGTGCCAGAGGCCGGTGAGGTGCAGGCCGGCGAGGGCGTCGACGAGGAAGACCTGTCCGTCGACCAGGAACTGCAGGAGGCAGAGCCGGGTCTTGTAGTGGAACATGTTGTCGGCCTCGGTATCGAGGGCGACCTCGTCGACGCGATCGAGCGCCGCAAGCAGCGGCGCGAGCTGATCCTGGCGGTCAATGAGCTGGTAGGCGGGCAGGCGGGCGACCGTCTTGACGCCGAGCAGGCGGCGCAGACGCAAGGGAAGGAAGCGTGAAATCATCAGGCTGTCGCGGCATACGCGACAGCCTGAACGCTCAACGCTGAACGCCGAACGTTCAACGCCCAATTATCAGGAGATCAGCCTCCCCAGGCGGTCAGGAAGGCATCGATCAGCAGGGGGAGAGCGGTGCTGTAGCCGCCCTCGAGGATGGCGGCGGCGGGCAGGCCGGACTCGCGCAGCCAGCGGCCCAGGGTGGCGAAGTCCTCGGTCTCGAGGGTCATGCTGGTGATCGGATCCTGGGCGGAGGCATCGAAGCCGGCGGAGACGAGGACGAGATCGGGCTTGAAGGCGGTCACGGTCTCCCACGAGGCGGCCAGGGCAGCCATGTGCTCCGCCCGCGGGGTGTGGGGGCGGACGGGCCAGTTGTGGCAATTGTCGAAGGAGGCGGTGCCGGTTCCCGGGTAGCCGGGGGATTGATGCACTGAGGTGAAGAGAAGGCCGGGCCGCCGGTGGAGGATGGCCTCGGTGCCATTGCCGTGGTGGGCATCGAAGTCCCAGACGGCAACGCGGGCGGCGCCTTTTGCCTGCGCGTGCAGGGCGGCCAGGGCAACCTGGTTGAGGTAGCAGAAACCCATGGCCTGATCGGCCGTGGCATGGTGGCCGGGCGGGCGCATGAGGCTGAAGGCCCGGTTGCCAGCCAGGGCGGAGTCGGCTGCGGTGCAGGCGGCACCGACAGCCCGGCGGGCGTGGTCGGCGATACCCGGGAAGAAGGGGGTGTCGGCGTCGAAATCCCGCGGCTGGAGAAGGCGTTTGAGGTGGGCGGACGTGTGGCCGCGCAGGAGGGTTTCGTCGGTGGCGGCGGCGGGAACCTGCCAGGTCCAGCCGGGATGGGTGGCCTGCAGGTGGGGTACCGACCGGGTGATGCGGGCGGGCTGCTCGGGCCGCAGCGACGAGCCGTAGGCGGCACATTGCGGGTCGTGGAGGATGAGCATGGGGTGGGAAAACAATGTGAAGAATGTGGAAATCAGGGAATCGGGAAGATCGAACTATTTTGCATGAGATAAGGGTCTGGTCCACGGTGCGGCCATGAAGGTTGTCGTGCTTTGTTCCGGGGGGATGGATTCGGTGACGGCGCTCCATTGGGCGCGGCGGGAGCATGAGGTCGTGGCGGCGCTGAGCTTCGACTATGGCTCGAAGCACAATCACCGGGAGATCCCGTTCGCGGTCGAGCACGCGGCGCGGCTCGGGGTGAGGCACGAGACGGTCACGCTGGATTTTGTGAATCGGTTATTCACCTCGGATCTGCTCAAGAGCGGGGGCGAGGTGCCGGACGGGCATTACGAGGCGGCGAACATGCAGCGAACGGTCGTGCCGTTCCGGAACGCGATCATGCTGTCCATCGCCTGCGGGTTTGCCGAGAGCGCGGGCGCGGAGGCGCTGGTGATCGCGGCCCACGGCGGCGACCACGCGATCTATCCGGATTGCCGGGAGGATTTCATGCGCGCGATGGCCGACGCGATGCGGCTGGGAACGTATGCGGGGGTGAAGCTCCTGCGACCGTTCATCGATCTGACCAAGGGTCGGATCGCGGCCGAGGGCGCGCAGCTGGGCGTGGATTTCGCCCGCACGTGGTCGTGCTACAAGGGCGGTGTGGTGCATTGCGGGACCTGCGGCACCTGCGTGGAACGCCGCGAGGCGTTCCTCACGGCAGGGCTGAAGGATCCGACCGTGTATGCGTCCACTGCGCCGCTGCCGGCCAAGCCCAAGGCCTTTTAACCACGGATTTCACGGATGACACGGATTTGGCGCATGGGGCTTGGTTGGATGGCCACAAGAGGCACAAAAGGCACAGAAGATACCATGCCCCTCCTGTGCTTCTTGTGCCTTTTGTGTCCATTGCTTCGGTATCCATCCGTGTCATCCGTGCAATCCGTGGTTAACTCTTCCTGATGCTGATCGCTGAGATTTTCCATTCCCTGCAGGGTGAGGGCGAATTGACGGGTGTGCCGTCGGTCTTTGTGCGCACGAGCGGGTGCAACCTGCGGTGCAATTGGTGCGACACGCCCTATGCCTCGTGGCACCCGGAGGGGAAGCCGCAGACGGTTGAAGAGGTGGTGGCGGCGGTGCAGGCGTTTCCCGCCGCGCGGCACGTGGTGCTCACGGGTGGCGAGCCCATGATCGCGCCGGAAATCCGCGGGCTGGCGGAGGAACTCAAACTGCTCGGCTACCACCTCACGATCGAGACGGCGGGTACGGTGGCGCCGGAGGGCATCGCCTGCGACCTGGCCTCGCTGTCGCCGAAGCTGCTGAACTCCGCCCCGGATGCCCGCCTCAGCCAGACCTGGCGCAAGAAGCACGAGATCCTGCGCTGGCAGCCGGCCGTGGTGCAGGCGTGGTTGGATGCGTATCCGTGGCAGCTCAAGTTCGTGGTGGCGCAGCCGGCCGACGTGGAGGAGATCGAGGGCATGCTGGTCTCGCTCAAGCGGGACATCCCGCCGCACAAGGTGCTGCTGATGCCGGAGGGCGTGACCGTGGAGGCGATCCGCGCGCGCGCCGGCTGGCTGGGTGAATTGTGCAAGGCGCGTGGTTTCCGTTACGCGCACCGGCTGCACCTGGAGCTTTATGGCAACCGACGCGGCACCTGAGCAGCGGCTCCCTCCCCTGCCCCGCCGGCTCTCGGAGGAACTGGCGGATGTGCGCAACCGTTTCGCGGAGCGGCCGGTGACGCTGCGCGAGGTGATCTACACGCTGCGTGGTCGGGCCTACACGCTGTTGCTGATTTTGCTCTCGCTGCCGTTTCTGACGCCGCTGCCACTGCCGGGATTGTCCACGCCCTTCGGCTTGGCGATCGGGTTCATCGCACTGCGGCTGAGCCTAGGTCAGCGGCCCTGGCTGCCGATGAAACTGCAGCGCAAGGAGCTGCCCGCGGGGTTCTTCAGCAAGGTCTTCGCCGTGGCGGCCCGGGTGATTGCGTTCCTCGAGAAATTCCTGCGACCGCGCCTCGCGCCACTCACGGCCTCGACGGTGCTGCTGCAGCTGCACGCGTTCGTCATCCTGCTGGCGGCGCTGACGCTGCTGCTGCCCCTGCCCATCCCGTTCACCAACTCCTTTCCCGCCTGGGCGATTTTGCTGCTGGCGGCCGGACTGCTGGAGCGCGACGGATTCTTCATCCTCGGCGGCTACGTCGTCTTCGTGCTTGGCGTGCTCTATTTTGTGTTTCTCGGCGGCGCGGCCGCGCAACTCGTGGAAGCGCTGGTGCAGTGGCTGCGGGCGTGAACCGGGGTGATCGGGCGCGAACGAGTGCGCTGGCCTACTTGTAGCTTTCGCCGGGGAATTCCTGACCCTCGATCAGCACGCCGGTGCAGTGGGTGGTGTACTCGAAGGGGTCACCGGTATAGAGGGCGAGGTCGGCGTCCTTGCCGACTTCGAGGGAGCCTAGGCGATCAGCGACACCGAGGATGCGGGCGGCGTCGATGGTGATACTGGCCAGCGCCGCCTCGAACGGCAGCCCGCCACGTCCGGCGGCCAGCGCCGCCTCGAAGAGGACGACGCGCGTCTTCGGCACGTAATTTTCGTAGCTGCTCTGCAGCGCAAATGGCACGCCGGCGGCACGCAGCGCGGCCGCGGTCTCGAAACTAAGGTTTTCCATGTCGCCGAAGGAGCGCTGCATCGTCGGATGCAGGATCACCGGGAAGCCGCTGGCCTTGATCTCGGCGAGAACGAGTTGGGCGTCGGCGCAGCCGTCGAGGACGATGCGCAGGTTGAACTCCCGCGCGAGGCGCAGGGCGGACACGATGTCCTGCTGGCGGTTGGCCGTGATGAGCAGGGGCTGCGTGCCATCGAGGGCGCGCAGGAGGGTTTCGAGCCGGAGGTCGCGGCCCGGGCGCTTGGATTCGTCGGCCGCCTGGAGTTTCCGGGCGTATTCCTGGGCCTTGATGAGCTCGGCACGCAGGAGTGCGACGGCCTTGGAGCGCGTGCCGGGCGACTTGCCGGCCTGCTCGGTGGTCCCGGCGCTGCCGAGCGAGACGGCGGTCATGGCGGCGGGCTTGATCGCATCCTCGTCGGCGGTGCGCCCAAGGGTCTTCACCACCATGGTCTGGCCCGAGACGAGCGTGCCGGGCGCGTGGCCGGTGTTGACGGTCGTGACGCCGAAGGAGCGCAGATAAGCGACGAGCGGGTCGCGGGGATTGTAGGCGTCGAGGGCGCGCAACTCGGGTTGCACGGGCGCGGATTTCTCCAGCATATCCTGATCCTGAGGCTGATTAAGGATGCCGGTGAGGCCGACAGTGGCGCGCGCGTCGATCAGGCCCGGGGTGACGACCTTGGCGCGGATGACGCGGTGGTCGGCGGTGTACATGCGGTCAGCCGCGGGGCCGACGTAGGCGATCTTGCCGTCGCGGACGAGAATGAGGCCGTCTTTGATGGGCGCACCGGCCATCGTGTGGACGGTCTCACCGTGAATGGCGACGGGCATCGCGGGCTCGGCTGCGGCCAACGAGGCGAAGGCGGCGAAGAGGGAAAGTGTTCTCATTGGGCACCTCCTTGGTTCGCGGCGATGATCAGGTCCCAGGCGTTGCCGAAGCAGCAGAGCGTGATGCGCTTTGGATCGCCGGCGCCAACACCGCCGTGGGCGTAGAGTCGGTCCTGCGGATCGGAAAGGTCGAAGACCTTTTGGCCCTCGACCCAGGTCTGCTCGACCTCGGTGTACACGCTGAGCGGGTCGCCGGAGAGGATGATGAAGTCTGCATCCTTGCCGGGCTCGAGGGTGCCAACGCGGTTTTCGAGGCCGAGGATCTTGGCGTTGGCGATCGTGAGTCCGCGCAGGGCACCCTCGCGGGTCATGCCGCCGCGGACGGCGAGGCCGGCCGAGCGGAGGAAGAGGCGCGAATCGGTGACGCCGTCGTCGGTGTGAAAGCCAACGGTGACCCCAGCCTGCTCGAGCACGGCGCTGGTGCGGAAGTCGAGATCACGGGCCTCGAGCTTGCCGCCGGGCGAGTCGATGACGATGACCGAGCAGGGCACGCCGGCGGCGGCGATCTCGGGGGCGACTTTCCAGCCGTCGCTGACGTGGTGGAGCGCGACCTTGAGGTTGAACTCCTTGGCCAGGCGCAGGACGGTGAGGATGTCGTCGTGGCGGTGGGTGTGGTGCTGGGCGACGCGCCGGCCCTGCAGGACTTGACCCAGCATTTCGAGACCGAGGTCGCGCGCGGGCAGCTTCTCGGGGTCGGCCTTGGCGCGCTCGATTTTGGCGAGGTATTCTTGGGCCTTGATGTACTGTTCGCGAACGAGGGCGGCTGACTTGCCGCGCGTGCCGGGGAACGGGCCGGTCTCGCGGATGGAATTGGTGCCGTTGGCCATCTTGAGTCCGCCCGCCGGCGTGCCATCGGGGAGCGGGATGAGCAGGTCGTCGATCGTGCGGGCGGGGCGCAGCTTGAGGTAGAGGGTCTGGCCGCTGATGAGGTGGCCGGATCCCGGCATGACATTGACGGTGGTGATGCCGCCGGCGCGCGTCTTCTGGAGACGGGTGTCGCGGACGTCGAAGGAATCGAGGATGCGCGCATCGGGGTGGATGGGTCCGGAGCCGTCGCCGCCGCTGCCGCCGCCAATGTGGCTGTGGGAGTCGACGAGGCCGGGCATGATGACCTTGCCGGTGGCGTCGATGACCGTGACGTCGGCGGCGAGGCGGACGGTGGCGGCGTCACCGACGGCGACAATGCGGCCTTTCTGGACGAGCAGAATGCCGTTGGCGATGGGCGCACCGGCGACGGGGATGATCTGCGCGCCGGTGAAGGCGACGGGTTTTTCCTGGGCGGACAGCGGCAGCAGCAGCGCGGCGATCAGCGCGCTGAGGCCGAGGGGGCGGGAGCACATGCGGCCAGCAAAACCGGCGCGGCTACGCTGGCAAACGGAAAGGCTTACGCGGCCGGGGCCGGGGTGCGCCGCGCCGGGACGAGCAGCGAGACGACGATCGAGAGGCTCAGGATGGCGCCGATGATGCCGAGGGACCAGGCGATGGGGAACTTCCCACCGAAGGCGTCGTTGAGCCACACCATCTTGAGGCCGACGAAGATGAGCACGAGGCCGAGGCCGTACTTCAGGAAGTGGAACTTGTGCATCACGCCGGCGAGGAGGAAGAACATCGCGCGCAGGCCGAGGATGGCGAAGACGTTGGACGTGAAGACCACGAGCGGCTCGCGGGTCAGCGCGAAGATCGCGGGCACGCTGTCGACGGCGAAGATGATGTCGGACAGCTCCAGGAATACGAGGCCCACGAAGAGCGGGGTGGCGTAGACAAAGCCGTCGGGCTTGCGCAGGAAGAACGCCTGACCCTCGAGCTTGGGGGTCACGCGCACGAACTTGCGGAGGAGGCGGATGACCGGGTTCTTCTCGGGCTCGATCGGCTTCTCGGGGGCGAAGAGGATCTTGAGGCCGGTGAGGATGAGGAAGGCGCCGAAGATCCAGACGACCCAGTGGTACTGCATCAGCACCGAGCCGAGCGCGATGAAGATGATGCGGAAGATGAGCGCGCCGAGAATGCCCCAGAACAGAACGCGGTGCTGGTACTTGGCCGGAATGCCGAAGTAGGTGAACACCACGACGAAGACGAAGATGTTGTCGACCGCGAGCGACTTCTCGACGACGAAGCCGGTGAGGTACTCGAGGCCGGTCTGCTTCGCGAGGGCGAGGTGGTCGAGCCCCGCGAGTCGCGGGTCGAGAGGCAGGCGGTACTGGGCAAACTCGTAGAGGCCCCAACCGAACAGCAGGGCCAGACCCACCCAGAAGACGCTCCAGCCCAGCGCTTCCTTGAAGCCGACCTCATGGGCCTCCCGATGGAACACCCCCAGGTCGAGGGCGAGCACGACGAGCACCCCGAGGGTGAACAGGCCGTAAAACCACCAATAGTCGGCGAAGGGAAAGAGGAGCGGAGCTTCCATGGGGAAGCCGCGAGGAAATGCAGGGCCGGCGTTCGCACAAGGCGAACAGGCGTGGAAACCGGCGGCTTGTTTCCAGCGCCGCCCTTACTGGTGCTTCTGCCAGTCGAGCTTGTGCTGGTCGATCCAGCGGTAGTGGTCGGCGTAGCGCAGGCCGGCGGCGGCATTCTCGTCGAGGATGACGGTGGCGCGCGGGTGGAGCTGCAACGCCGATCCAGGGCAGATCGCCGACAGCGGGCCCTCGACCATGTGCTCGACGGCGCGAACCTTGGCCGGGCCAAAGGCGAGAAGGAGGCAGCGGCGGGCGTCGAGGATGGTGCCGATGCCCATGGTGATGGCGTGCTTTGGCATGGATTCGAAGGAGCCGAAGACCGCGCTGTTGTCGCGCAGGGTCTGCTCGGAGAGGATCTTGATCCAGGTGCGCGAGCGCAGCGAGCCGGTGGGCTCGTTGAAACCGATGTGGCCGTTGCGGCCGAGGCCGAGGAGCTGGATGTCGATGCCGCCGACGTCGGCGATGCGCTGCTCGTAGCCGCGGCACTCCGCGTGCAGGTCCGGCGCCGTGCCGTTGGGCACGTGCGTGCGCTTCTGGTCGATGTTGATGTGCCGGAAGAAATTCTCGCGCATGAACCAGCGGTAGGACTGGTCGTGCGTGGCGGGGAGGCCGACGTACTCGTCGAGGTTGAAGGTCGTGACGCGGCTGAAGTCCAAACCCTCCTCGCGGTGCATGCGGATCAGCTCCTGATAGAGGCGCAGGGGCGTGCGGCCGGTGGCGAGTCCGAGCACTGCGTCCGGCTTTTCGCGGACGACACGGGCAATGATCTTGGCCCCAAGGAGGCAGCCGATCTCGGTGTTTTCACGGATGAGGACTTCCATGGCGGGGCAAGGACTACGCGGGGCGGCGGCGGCGGACAAGCGCCGACTGGGGAAAGATCAGGACTTCAGGCGCGCCCGGAGCTTTTTGACCTCGGGGCTGACGGCCCCACAGGCGCCGTTGCCGCCGCAGCCCTTGGCCGGATCGCGGCGCAGGGTGCGCCAAAGCAGCGCGCCCGCGGCGACGGCCACGATGGCGAGGGCGACGATGGTCTGGACAGCCGGGGACATGTCAGAATCCGAAGGCGCGGCCCAGCTGGTAGATGATGAAACAGATCACCCACGCGGTGCCGGTCATGTAGGCGATCTGGAAGAGCGGCCAGCGCCACGAGTTGGTCTCACGTTTCACGACGGCGACGGTGCTCATGCACTGCATGGCGAAAACATAGTAGACCATCAGGACGACGCAAACGAGCGGCGTGAAGAGTGCGGCGCCGTCGGGCCAGGTGGCGGCGCGCAGGGTGTCGCGCAAAGGGGCGATGTCCTCCTCGGCGTCAGCGACGCCGAAGATCACGCCCATCGAGCTGACAAAGACCTCGCGCGCGGCAAACGACGTGACGAGACCGATGCCGATGCGCCAGTCGAAGCCGAGGGGCTTGATGACGGGCTCGATCAGGTGTCCGGCCTGGCCTGCGTAGCTGGCGGCGATCTGCACGTCGGGCGTGGCCGCGGGATCGGGGTGCTTGGGATAGGTGGTCAGGAACCAAAGCACGATGGAGATGCCGAGGATGATCGTGCCGGCGTTCTTGAGGAAGAGCCAGCCGCGCTCGATCATGTGCCTCAGGATCTCGGCGAAGCGCGGCGGTTGGTATGGCGGCAGCTCGAGGATCATCGGCGCCGGGGCGCTCTGCAGCAGGGTTCGCTTGAAGAGCCACGCAAATCCGAACGCGCCCGCCGTGCCGAGAGCGTACATGCCGAACATGATCGCGACCTTCGTGGTGGTGGGCACCGTTTCGCTCGGGAGCAGCGTGGCGATCATGAGCAGGTACACCGGCAGCCGCGCGGAGCAGCTCATGAGCGGGGCGACCAAAATGGTCACGAGGCGATCCTTCGCGTTCTCGATCGTGCGTGTCGCCATGATGCCCGGGATGGCGCAGGCGTAGGAGCCGAGGAGCGGAATGAACGACTTGCCGTGCAGGCCGACCTTGCTCATTGGGCGGTCCATCAAGAAAGCGGCGCGCGCCATGTAGCCGGTGCTCTCGAGCAGGCCAACGAAGAAGAAGAGAATCAGGATCTGCGGCAGGAAGATGACGATGCCGCCGACGCCGCCGATGATGCCGTCGGTCAGGAGGTCGCGCAGGTCGCCCGGCGCCATCCCAGCCTCGACCCAGGCCGCGAGGGCGGCCATGTGCTCGTCGATCCAGTTCATGGGCGGCTCGGCCAGGCTGAAGATCGAGAAGAAGAGCGCGACCATGATGGCGCCGAAGCACGCCCAGCCCCAGACCGAGTGCACGAGGACGGTGTCCACGCGGTCGGAGAGCGAGGGTCCGGCGGTGCGCGGACGGCGGATGACGTCGCGGCAGAGATGGTTGATGGCGTCGTAGCGGCTCTTGATGAGCGTGGCGGACCAGTCGGTCCCCTGCTCCTGCCAGCGTTTTTGCCAGGTGTTCAACACCGTGACGGTGCGGGCGCTGTGCGGCGTCGAACCGGCGACGCGGACCGCGTCGAAATCCGTGAGGAGCAGCAGGGCCTCGGCCCGGGCGACGAGCGGCGAACGGCCGTCGGCGTCCACGAGGGAAGCCTGGAGCTCGGCGACGGCGGCGGCGATCGGCGCGGGCACGTCCCACGAATGGCGCGCGAGCGGTAGCTCGGCCCGGCTCATGGCCAGGCGCAGCTCGATGAGGCCCTTGCCGTTGACCGCTTCGCAGGCGATGACGGGCACGCCGAGCTCGTCCTCGAGCTTGGCGTGGTCGATCTGCGCGCCGCTGCGCGCGGCGAGATCCATCATGTTGAGCACCACGATGACCGGCCGGCCCAGGTCGAGGATCTGGTGGACGAGGTAGAGGTTGCGCTCGAGGTTGGAGGCGTCGATGACGCAGATGATGCGGTCGGGTTGCGGCGTGTCGGCGCGGCGGCCGAGCAGCACGTCACGCGTGACGCCCTCGTCGGGCGAGCGCGCGGCGAGCGAGTAGGCCCCGGGCAGGTCGATGATCTTCATCGGCCGGCCGTGCTGGGAGAAGGCCTCGCCGATCTTCTTCTCGACGGTGACGCCCGGATAGTTGCCGACCTTCTGGCGGAGGCCGGTCAGGGCGTTGAAGAGCGTGGTCTTTCCGCAATTCGGGTTGCCGACCATCGCGTAGACCGGGATGCGGCCGTCGTGGCCGGGCGATCGGCTGTGGCCGCCCTCGGTGGCGATGTGTCGCGGCAAATCCGGCCGCGGCGCGGACGCCTGATCTCCGGCGCGTGGTACTTCAGCCATGACCGCGCGGAACGCTTAGCGGGCGCCAGCCGGCAAGTGTTCCACGAGGATGCTGCGGGCGGCGTCGTGATTGAGGGCCAGACGGGTGCCGTTCACGAGGCAAAGGCTCGTCGTCGTGCCGGAAATCTTTGTGACCAGTGAGGCCTCGCCGAATCCCATCTCGCGGATGCGCTGGCAGAAGCTTTCGTCTCCCGTCAGACGGCAAATCCGGCCGGTGAAACCAGCGGGGAGCTGGCAGAGCGGGATGTGGGACTGGGGGCCGGTGTGACTCAAGGCGCAGGAACGTTGATAAAACTGAGACTGAGTTTCAAGGGCAACATGACGCTTTGGCTAGAAATAAAAAGCGCGGTCGTCGGACCGCGCTTGGCTAATAGTTCTCTGGGGTTCAGCGCCGGCGGCGCTTGACCGCCAGCTGGACGCCGGCGAACCGCACCATGTTCTGCAGATTTTCGAATTCGTTGGGGTCCAGGTGCTTGGCGTCGCGGATGGCCTGCTCGGCACGCTTCATGGCCTCCTCGACGGCCTTTTCGTCGATCTGCTCCTCGGTGATGGCGCGCTCGGCCAGGACGGAAACCTTGTCGCCGTCGATTTCGGCAAAGCCGCCGCCAACCGCGAGATGCAGGGTCTGGTTGCCCTTGGTGACCCGCAGCTCGCCGTCCTCGACCTTGGTGAGGAGCGGGATGTGACCGGGGAGGATGCCGACCTCACCCTCGAGCGTGGGAATGACCACGCTGTCGATGGTGTCGGAATACACCTTCGCCTCGGGCGTGACGATTTCGAGTGTGAGCGGCATGGCGGATTACTTCTTCGTGGCGGCGAGCACCTCGTCGATGCCACCCTTCATGTAGAAGTCGCCTTCCGGCACCTGGTCGAGTTCGCCGGAGAGGATCATCTTGAAGCCGCGGATGGTCTCCTTGACGGAGACGTACTTGCCGGGGGAGCCGGTGAAGACTTCCGCGACCGAGAACGGCTGCGAGAGGAAGCGCTGAATCTTGCGCGCGCGGTAGACCATCTGCTTGTCCTCGGGCGACAGTTCGTCGAGACCGAGAATGGCGATGATGTCCTGAAGATCCTTGTAGCGTTGGAGGACGCGCTGGATTTCGCGGGCGACGAAGTAGTGCTCCTCGCCGACGATGTCGGGGGCGAGGGCCTTCGAGGTCGAGGCGAGCGGATCCACGGCGGGATAGATGCCGAGCTCGGCGATGGAGCGCTCGAGCACGATGGTCGAGTCAAGGTGGGCGAAGGTGTTCGCCGGGGCCGGGTCGGTGAGATCGTCCGCGGGCACGTACACGGCCTGGAAGGAGGTGATGGAACCCTTCTTCGTCGAGGTGATGCGTTCCTGCAGGTTGCCCATCTCGGAGCCGAGGGTCGGCTGGTAACCGACGGCGGACGGTGAGCGGCCAAGGAGGGCGGACACCTCGGAGCCGGCCTGGGAGAAGCGGAAGATGTTGTCGATGAAGAGAAGCACGTCCTGATTCTTCTCGTCGCGGAAGTACTCGGTCATCGCGAGGGCCGAGAGGGCCACGCGCATACGGGCGCCCGGGGGCTCGTTCATCTGGCCGTAGACGAGCGCGACCTTGGACTTGGTGAGGTCCTTCTGGTCGATGACGCCGGCCTCGGACATCTCGTGGTAAAGGTCGTTGCCCTCGCGGGAGCGCTCACCCACGCCGGCGAACACGGAGTAGCCGCCGTGCGCCTTGGCGATGTTGTTGATGAGCTCCATGATCACGACGGTCTTGCCGACGCCGGCACCGCCGAAGGCGCCGACCTTGCCGCCCTTGGTGAAGGGGGCGATGAGATCGATGACCTTGATGCCGGTCTCGAGGATCTCGGCGCTGGTGTTCTGCTCGACGAGGGTCGGGGGCGGACGGTGGATCGGGTATTTCTTCTGGTAGGCCACGGGACCGCGGCCGTCCACGGTGGCGCCGGTGACATCGAAGATGCGGCCGAGCACGCCCTCACCGACGGGCACGGAGATGGGAGCGCCGCTGTCGGCGACCTCCATGCCGCGCACGAGGCCCTCGGAGGAGGACATCGCGATCGTGCGGGCCACGCCGCCACCGAGGTGCTGCTGCACCTCGAGGGTGAGCGACTGCTTCCGGCCGGCGGCGTCGAAGTCGATCGTCAGCGCCTGATAGATGGGCGGGATGGTGTTTTCCGCGAATTGGACGTCAACGACGGGGCCGATGACTTGGACGATTTTGCCGGTATTGCTCATGACAGGAAGGACGGGGTGTTGGATTTAGAAGTGGGATCAGGCGGCGAAAGACGCGGCGGCGATCTCGAGGATTTCCTGGGTGATCGCGGCCTGGCGGGCCTTGTTGTACTCAAGGGTGAGGTCGCCGAGGAGCTTCGTGGCGTTGTCCTTGGCGGTCTTCATCGCGACCATGCGCGCGCTGTGCTCCGAGGCCTTGGCCGAGAGCACGAGCTGGTAGAGGTGGCGGTTGACGTAGAACGGGAGCAGGGCCTCGAGCACCACCTGCGCGTTGGGTTCGAAGAGCATTTCGCGCGTGTCGGCGGCCCGCGTCTGGCTGTGACCGGCCTCGACCTGCGCGTGGCCCACGAATTCCTGGAGGTTGGCGAGCGGGAGCACCGGGCGGAGCGTGGGCTCCTGGATGAGGGTGTTCTTGAAGCGCGGATAGATGACCTCGATCGTGTCGATGATGCCTTCGAGGAAGTGCTTCACCATGAACTCGGCGGCGACCTTGACCTCGGCGAATGCCACGCGGTCGGTCACCTGGAAATCGGCGACCATGTCACGCTTCGTGCGCGAGACGAACTGCGCGCCCTTGCGGCCGACGACGTAGAACTTGGCCGGCGACTTGATGTCGGTGACGAGCTTGAAGAGGTTGGCGTTGAGCGGGCCGCAGAGACCCTTGTCCGTCGTGACCAGCAGGATGCCGCGCGTGCGGACAGGGCGCTCGACGAGGAACGGGTGCTGCGACTCCTCGACGCGGTGGGCGAGCGTGGCGAGCATGCTCGCCATGAGCTGCGTGTAGGGCCGGCCGGCGAGCGCGGCCTGCTGCGCCTTCTTCATCTTCGACGCGGCCACGAGCTCCATCGCCTTGGTGATCTGGCGGGTGTTCTTGACCGACTTGATGCGTCGGCGGATGTCGCGGGTGGAGGCCATCGGGAATTACGATTTACGAATTACGATTTTCGACTTTGAGGTGGCGGGGCGAAGGGCGATGGGCGGGTTGCGGCTTGGAATTCGTAACTCGTAAATCGTCCTTCGTGATTCGCCTCAGCCGTTGTAGCTGGCCTTCCACTCCTCGCAGGCGGCCTGGAGCTTGGCCTCGAGGTCCTTGTCGAGGGCGGCCTTGGTGCGGATCTCGGTGAGGAGGGCGTCCTTGCGGGCGGTGAAGAACTCCTTCAGCGAGTTCGCGGCGGCGACGACCTTCTTGGCGTCGATCGCGTCGAAGAAGTTCTTCTGCATCGCGAAGAGCACGGCGACCTGGAGCTCGATCGGAATCGGGTTGAAGGCGGGCTGCTTGAAGAGCTCGACGATGCGGCCGCCGCGGTCGAGCTGGGCCTTGGTCTTGGCGTCGAGGTCGGAGCCGAACTGCGCGAAGGCGGCGAGTTCGCGGAACTGGGCGAGCTCGCCCTTGAGTTTGCCGCCGACCTGCTTGGTGGCCTTGATCTGCGCGGCGGAACCGACGCGCGAGACGGAGAGACCGACGGAGACGGCGGGGCGGATGCCCTGGTTGAAGAGGTCGGTCTCGAGGAAGATCTGGCCGTCGGTGATCGAGATCACGTTGGTCGGGATGTAAGCCGAGACGTCGCCGGCCTGGGTCTCGATGATGGGCAGCGCGGTGAGCGAGCCCTTGCCGTCGAGGCGCGCGGCGCGCTCGAGCAGGCGGGAGTGGAGGTAGAACACGTCGCCGGGATACGCCTCGCGGCCGGAGGGGCGCTTCAGGATGAGCGAGATCTGGCGGTAGGCGACGGCGTGCTTGGAGAGGTCATCGTAAACGATGAGCGCATCCATGCCGTTTTCCATGAACCACTCGCCGATGGCGGCGCCGGAGAACGGGGCGAGGTACTGGTTGGCGGCGTTGTCGGCGGCGGGCGCGGCGACGATCACGGTGTACTCGAGCGCGCCGGCGGCCTCGAGGGCGGCGATGGTGCGGACGATGTTGGAGTTCTTCTGGCCGACCGCGACGTAGATGGAGTAGACGGGGCGGAAGCTCTTGTCGCCGCTGGCGAGGCCGACCTTGTTGATCTTCGCCTGGTTGATGATCGTGTCGATCGCGATGGTGGTCTTGCCCGTGCCGCGGTCACCGATGATGAGCTCGCGCTGGCCGCGGCCGATCGGGATCATGGAGTCGATCGCCATGATGCCGGTGAAGAGCGGCTGGGAGACGGACTTGCGGACGATGATGCCGGGGGCGATCTTCTCAACGGGATTGAACTCCTTGGAGTCGATCGGGCCCTTGCCGTCCATCGGGTTGCCGAGCGCGTCAATCGCGCGGCCGAGGAGGGCCTTGCCGACGGGCACGGAGAGGAGGCGGCCGGTGGTGTAGACCTCGTCGCCTTCCTTCAGCAGGGAAACGTCGCCGAGGACGACGCAGCCGACCTCGTCCTCCTCGAGGTTGAGCGCGATGCCGATGGCGCCGCCGGGGAACTGGACCATCTCATTGTACATCACGGCGGACAGGCCGTCGATCTTGGCGACGCCGTCGGCGACCGAGCGGATGGTGCCGGTGTTCTTCTTGACCGCCTTGTTGGAGAGTTTGGCGATCTGTTGTTCGATTTGTTCGAGGACGGTGCTCATGGGCGCGGACGGACAGGGTTGGGTTTTTGAAAGGGTCAGACGGTGGAAAGATTGGCCAGCTGGGCGGCGATGGAGGTCTCGTAGACGTCATCACCGACGCGCACGCGGAGGCCGGCGATGAGGCGGGCGTCGTGGTGGGCGGTGGCGGCGATGGGCCGCTTGTACTTCTGGGCCAGGGCGCCCTCGAGGAGGCGGAGGATGTTGTCGCCCACCGGGCCGGCGTGCTCGACGCGGGCGTGGCTGCGGGCGAGCTCGGCCGTGATGTAGCGCTGATAGGCGCGGAGGACGAGGAGCGGACGGGCCGGGCGATGCTTCTCGAGGTAGGCGAGGACGCCGGCAACCTGCTCGGCTCCGACCTGGCCATTGACCAGGCTCAGCCGGAAAAGCTGACGGGCGAACTGCTGCGCTTGCTTGTGGTAGGCGGCCATGTGAGGTCGGGTCAGATGACCGTGAGCTCCTTGGCGGCAGCTTCGTTGTAGGCGGCGCGGTCGGCGTCGGAAAGTTTCTTGGCGAGAACGCGCTCGGCGGTGACGACGACGAGGCGGGTAATCTCGGAGCGGGCTTCGCCGAGCATCTTGCGGTGCTCGAGTTCGATGGCGTGCTGCGCCTTCACGAGCATGTCGTTCGCCTTCTGGCTGGCTTCCTGGGTCTGCCGGTCGAGATATTCCTTGGCGGTCTTGCGGGCTTCCTCAACGAGACGCGCGGCTTCGACGGAGGATTGCTTGATGATCGCAGCGCTCTCCTGCTGAGCGGCGGCGAGCTTGGCCTGCATCTCCTCGGCGTGCTTCAGGCCCTCGCCGATCTTGCGGTTGCGCTCTTCCATCGTGGCGATGGTCGGCTTGATGCCGAACTTGTAGAGCACGCCGAGGACAATCAGGAAGCTGATGACCTGGACGACGACGTAGTGCCACTCGACGCCGAATTTCTCAAAGATCCCGGGCTGGGCGGCCGCGTGCGCGGCGTCGGCGGAGGCAAGCAGAAGAGGCAGCATGGTGGAAAAGGGGTGGCGGCGCGACCGAGGCCGCGCCGCCGGGTAAAACGGACAATTACTTGGCGAGGAACAGCGCGAGGATGCCGAGACCTTCGGCGAGCGCCATACCGATGATGGCCTGCACGAGGATCTTGCCGGAAGCGCCGGGGTTGCGGCCGACGGCCTCGGCGGCCTTCTGGCCGATGAGACCGACGCCGATGGCGGCGCCGAGGAGACCAAACGCGCTGGCGATGTTGCCGGAGAGTTCAGCGATGAGGGTGATCATGATGTTTTTGATTGCGGGTTGTGGATTGTCCGCCGTGCGCACGCGGGGCACGCTCCCGGCGGGAAAGGGATCAATGCGAGGCTTCGGCCGCGGGCTTGTCGGCGGGAGCGTGATCATGGTCGTGGTCATGATCGTCGCCATGGTTGCAGATGAGGCCGATGTACACGGCGCTCAGGAGCGTGAAGACCAGGGCCTGGATCAGGCCAACGAGCAGCTCCATGAAGTAGAACACGAAGAAGAAACCGGTGCCGTGGAGCAGGTTCTCGCCGCCGAAGACGTTGCCGAAGAGACGGACCGAAAGCGTGAAGGGGCGGATCCCAATCGAGAAGACCTCGATGAAACCGACAAGGAGGAACACCAGCGCGAGGATCGGGTAGAGCCAGGCCGGGGTTTCCTTTTTCTCGGCCTTGTTGCCGAAGAGGTCCCAGAGGATCATCTTCGGACCGGCGATCTTGAAGACGATGATCGCCCAGGCACCGAACGAGATCAGCGCCAGCGCGATGGTGCCGTTGAAGTCCGACGTGAACGGTCGGATGAGCGGGCGCGACATGTGGAACGCACCATCGACCTCACGGCCCCAGCCGATCGTGCCGACGCCGGGCAGCAGGCCCATCCAGTTGTGAAAGAGAATGAAGACGAAAAACGTGATCAGCAGCGGGAACGCCAAGGGAAACGCCTTCTTGCCGACGATCGGTTCGAACAGCTCGCGCAACCCCTCGATCAGCGATTCGAAGACCGCCTGACCCTTGGTCGGCATGACCTGCGGCTTGCCGATGAGGCGCAGCACGACGAGCACCAGCAGCGCCGAGATCGCCCAGCCGGTCACCATGCTGTTCGTGATCGACCAACCGTGACCGACGTCGACAAGCTTGGCCGCAGCTGGGGAAACTCCCCCACCCTCGCCCCCGGCGGCATAGGCAGGCAGGCACGCAGCCGCAAGGAGCAGAAGAAAAGACGCGAGTTTTTGGACCCGTAACATGGTGCGCTGGACAGGAAAAAAGGGTTTGAAGAGGTCTGACGTAGTCAAACGCCCTGCGCTCCGTCAACCACTGAAAAGGACGCGGATGGGTTTGACGCGTTTGAATACTCCGCCGGAGGAGAATGACGCGTGCTTATGCGCGATGGGCAGTGCGCCGGGCGATACACGAATGGTGCGATTCCGCCCGGCTTTGGAACACGGTTTCGAACTCGAAAGGCCAGGGCTCCTCGACGACCTGCCAGTCGGTGCCGGCCTTCAGATCAGCCAGGGCGTCGCGGAAATAGGGCTCGTAGTCGGTCCGGAAGCACAGCCGGGCCCCCTTCCCTGTCCGCTTGGCCAGCAATTCGAGGAAGCCGGCCTGCATCAACCGGTGCTTGTGGTGGCGCCGCTTGGGCCAGGGATCGGGAAATAGGATGAAGATCCGGTTGAAATGCACCGCAGGTGGCAGGGCTTCAAGGAGCAGCCGGGCATCCGCTTGCACGAAGAACAGATTGGCGATTCCGGCCCGGTGAGCCTTCCGCCGCGCCCGGTGGATGCGGTCTTCCAACAGGTCTAGGCCGAGGCAATGCTCCTGCGGATGTGCTTGGGCGTAGGCCGTAAGGAAATGCCCGTGTCCGCAGCCGATCTCCAGCGTGATGCCCTCCGGCCAGCCCGGCCATAAGCCGGCGAACGCCGCGGTGAGTTCAGCGCGGCGGGCGGCATGGATGGCGTGGGCTTGATCGAGCGGCATTGGGGCGATGCGGCTAGGGCCTGGGCGCCAGCGGTGCAAGCCCGGCCTGAGCGGCGCTCACGCGGCGGGCGGACGCGGCAGCGTGAAATGAAAGACCGTCCCCTGCCCCAGCACGCTCTCCACGCCGACTTTTCCGCCGTGCAGCTGCACGATATGCTTCACGATACTGAGGCCGAGACCGGTCCCGCCCTTTTCGCGCGAGCGACCCTTGTCGACCCGGTAAAAACGCTCGAACAGATGCGGCAGGTCCTCGGCGGGGATCCCCGGGCCGTTGTCGCGAACGTAAACCTGGATCTCTCGCTCGCGCGGCTCGAGGACGATGGAGATGTAGGTGTTCTGCGGTGTGTATTTCACCGCGTTCTCGAGGAGGTTTTCCATCACCTGCGTGATCCGCAGTGGATCGACCCGCAGCTGCCCCACCCGCTCGTCGGGCACGAAGATGAGCTTGCGGCCCGACGCAGACGGACGGCCCTGGTATTCGCGCACGATCTCGCCGACGAGGTGAGCGAAGTCGACTGTCTCAAACGCGAGGCCCGGGTTGGTCGATTCGAGCCGCGACAGCACGAGGAGATCCTCGAGGAGGGAATTCAACCGTTCGGTGTGGCGTTGGACCGTGCGCAGAAAGCGCTCGCGATCCTCCACGGACATGCCGTGGAGATCGTCGATGAGCGTCTCGACGCAGCCCTTGATGACGCTCAGCGGGGTGCGCAGCTCATGGGAGACATTGGCGACAAAATCCTTTCGGATACCTTCGAGCTTCCGCTGGCGCGTGATGTCGTGGAGCACGAACAGCGTCCACTGGGTCCGGTCGCCCTCGAGCGGCGGGACAAGGGCGCCGGTGACCTCGAGCCAGACCGAGTCGCTGCCCCGGGTGAACTCAAAGGCGGTCTGCGGTTTCGCCTGCCCATGGCGCACGGTCTCGACGTAATCGAGAAACTCGCGGCTGTGCAGCACGAGCTCGAGGCGGCGGCCAAGGATGTCGGTTGCCGCAGGGAAAATCTGCTGCAGCGCCTGGTTCGCGAGGAGGATGCGGTTGGTGTCGTCGACGATCAGCACCGCCTCCTGCAGGCTGCCAAGGGTCGCCTCCAGTTGCGCGAGCTGGCCGGCGCGGAATTGCTGCAGGCGGTTGACCTCCTGACAAAGTGCGTTGGCGGATTCGCAGAGGCGGTCCCAATCCGCGCCGAGATACACCGACCGCTCCTCGCGCAACAGGGGCTGCCGTTGCGCGATGGCCCGCTCCAGTTCGCGCAGCGCGCGGCGGTGCTCGCGGAGTTTGATGAAGGCCACCGCAAAGGCGACCGCCAGAAGGATGGCCAGGACCCAGGTCATGCGCGCACGCGGGTTTCGGCCATGCGGTAGCCGACGCCGCGGATGGTCTCGATCCAGTCGGCCTCGCTTCCGAGTTTTTCGCGCAGGCGGCGGACATGGGTGTCGACCGTGCGTGTCTCGATCTCGGTCTCGTAGTTCCAGACGTTCAGGAGCAGGTGCTCGCGGGTCTGCACGCGGCCGCGACGCTCCATCAGCAGGTGCAGGAGCTTGAATTCGGTGGCGGTGAGCTCCACCGGCTTGCCGTGCACGGTGATGGCATGGCGATCGACATCGAGCACGATCTCACCGGCCTGCAGCATCTGTGCGGGCGTGGCCGCACCTTCTGAAGTGCGGCGCAGGATGGATTGGACGCGGAGTACTAATTCTTTGGTGCTAAAAGGTTTGCAGATATAGTCGTCGGCCCCGCTTTCGAGACCCTGAATGCGATCCGCCTCCTCTGCCTTGGCCGTGAGGAAGATCACGGGGACGCGCTTCAGTTTGGGATCGGCGCGCAACATGCGGCAGATCTGGATGCCATTCAGCTCGGGCATCATCACATCGAGGATCACCAGGTCCGGGACTAGGGAGCGCGCCAGGCCGATGCTGGCGTTGGGATTGTTCACCGCTTCGACGGCAAATCCCTTGGCCTTGAGCGTGTACGCGAGAAGATCGGTGACGTCCGGTTCGTCATCCACCACGAGGATTTTCTTGGGCTGGTGCTCGGTCATAACAGCTTCATTGCTATCCGATGACAGGGGTGACGGACTAGTGAAATCCCGGCGCGTTTCACAAATGTTACAACGCCAGAAAGGACCGAACCGGACAATCGTGCATCCGTAGGCCGCCGACTTTCTGACGCTCGAATGGCGTGCGGAAGTCGAACGAGCGCCAGCAAGCTGGCGGCCTACAGGGTCTCGTTGATGTTGGCACGTCGCTGTGATTCGATCAGAACCATTAAGACGCTGATATCCGCTGGGTTAACTCCACTGACTCGACTGGCTTGGCCGAGGGTGTACGGCTTGAGGGCGGCCAGTTTGAGAGCGCTTTCTTTGCGTAAGCCTTTGATCTGTAAATAATCAAGAGATTCCGGAATACGGATTTTCTCGATATTGCTCATCTTTTCGATCTGCCGTTGCTCCCGCTCCAGGTAGCCCTGGTAACGTACGCGATAGAGCACCTCGTCACGTACCGCGGCGGGCTCGCGGGTGAAGTCATCCGGAAGCGGAACCGGGGGCTCGCCGCGCCGCAAATGATCGCCCAAAGACTTGCCGGCGACGCGTTGATTCTCGAGAACCTGAAGCCAGTGAATGATGCGATCTCGCTTACTCCGAATGCGATCTATCCGATTTTCAGAAAGTAACTTATGTGATTCGGAGTGATGTAGAAGTCGTAGTTCAGCGCTGCCGTGGTTGAAGAGCAGCCGATGCTCGGCGCGGCTGGTGAACATGCGGTAAGGCTCGGTCGTTCCCTTGGTCACCAGATCGTCAATCAGGACCCCGATATAGCCCTCGTGGCGCTGGATGATCAGTGGGGGCCCTCCCCTGCCCTTGCACACGGCATTCACGCCGGCGACCAAGCCCTGACAGGCCGCTTCCTCATACCCGGAGGTGCCGTTGATCTGACCGGCGAAGAACAGGTTCCCCACCCGCTTGGATTCGAGGGTCGGATAAAGCTGGGTCGGCGGCGAGAAGTCGTATTCGACGGCATAGGCCGGCCGCAGGAGCGTCGCGTGCTCGAGTCCGGGCACGCTGTGGACCATGTCGAGCTGGACGTCGAACGGCAGGCTCGTCGAAAGTCCGTTCACGTAGTACTCGTTCGTCGAGCGACCCTCGGGCTCGAGAAACAGCAAATGGCGGGGTTTGTCGGCGAAGCGTACAAACTTGTCCTCGATACTCGGACAATACCGCGGACCAACCCCGGCGATTTCGCCGCTGTACATAGCGGACTTGTGCAGGTTCTCGCGGACGATCCGAGCGGTTTCGTCCGTGGTGTGGGTCATCCAGCACGAAATCTGGGCTTCGCCCGGTTTCCAGCCCAGGCGCTGCTCGCCGGTGTGTTCCACGTGGAACATGTCCTCGGCGTCGCGCGTGTCATGGAACGCGAACAAGGTCGGCTCCAAGTCGCCTTTCTGTTCCTGCATTTTGCTGAAATCCAGACTGCGCCCCAGCAGCCGCGGCGGCGTCCCGGTCTTGAGGCGCTGCAATTCAATGCCGGCCTCCAGAAAGCTCGCTGAGAGCGTCTTGGCGCTAAAATCGCCCAATCGGCCGCCTTCATTCTTGTTTTGGCCGATATGCATCAAACCGCGCAGAAAAGTCCCAGTGGTCACGACCACGGTTCGCCCTGCGAACTCGATGTCGAGATTGGTTCGCACGCCGGTCACATGATCCTTGTCGTACACCAGGCTGGTCACGGTGGCTTGGAATACCTGCAGGTTCGGCTGGAGCTCGAGGGTGTGCTTGAGCCGGAACTGATAGGCTTTCTTGTCGCACTGGGCGCGGGGGGATTGGACGGCCGGACCCTTCGACTCATTGAGCAACCGAAACTGGATTCCAGTCAGGTCGGTGTTGATCGCCATCTCGCCGCCCAGCGCATCGATTTCACGCACAATCTGTCCCTTGGCTTGGCCGCCGATGGCCGGATTACAGCTCATCTGGGCGATCGTATCGATGTTGCCCGTGAGGAGTAGGGTAGAGGCCCCCATGCGCGCCGCAGCCAGCGAAGCCTCCACGCCGGCATGGCCGGCGCCGCAGACGATTACATCGAAAGGATGGCGATTGAAAATCATCTAAACGATTTTAATATAATCACTTGCCGATGCAGAATGTGGCGAAAAGATGATCGAGCACCCGCTCATTATCGATCTTTCCACCAATCTCACCGAGTGCGGCCAAGGCGGAGCGCAGCTCGCTCGCCATGAGCTCGGAGGCCCGGTCGGATTGGAGGAGGGTAGTGGCTGATTTGAAACCTGCCTGCGCCCGGGCCAGGGCGTCGGCATGGCGGGCGTTGATGGCGATTATCTCGGATCCAAACGCGACCGACAGCGTTTCGGCGCGACGCACGATTGCCGCCTGCAGGTCGTCCAACCCGGCCCCAGTCAGGGCGGAAACCCGCACCGACTCGAAGGTGCCATAGTCAGCTGGCGCGGTACCGTTTGCAGGCAAATCCGACTTGTTCGCCACCAACACGGTTCGCGGGCTGGTAAGCAACGGCCGAAGTTCCACGGGGAACAATGGCGCCGGCAGAGCAGAATCGTAGACCCACAAGATCAGGTCCGCCTCTTGGGCGCGCTCGAGGCTCTTTTGCATGCCCTGCTTCTCCAAGGGTGAAGGCGTGGGATTAATTCCGGCCGTGTCGATGAGGCGCAGGCTGTGCGGCCCGATGATGATCCGCTCCTCCAAGTAATCGCGCGTCGTGCCCGGTTCCGCGCTCACCAAAGCCCGGTCTTTACCTAGCAACCTATTGAGCAACAGGCTCTTGCCGGAATTCGGTAACCCGACGATGACGGTCTTCAAGCCCTCGCGCAGGACCTCGCCATAATGGCTGGTGGCAAGGAGGCGCTTGGTGCCCGCACCCAGGCGGGCCAGTTCACCCAATATCACCTGCTTGTCCTCGGGAGGGAGGTCCTCGTCCGGGAAGTCGATGTACGCCTCGACGCGGGCCAGCACGCCGAGGAGGCCTTCCGTGAGTTCGCCCAAGTATTTGCCCAGCGACCCGCGCAACTGCTGGTTGGCCGCAGCCAGCGCCCGTTCGCTGCGGGCGTGGATCAGGTCCATCACCGCCTCGGCCTGGCTCAGGTCCAGTCGACCGTTGACGAAGGCGCGCTGCGTGAACTCGCCGGGCCGGGCCGCGCGACAACCACGCGCGAGCAAGTCCTCGAGGATCCGCTGCGCGATGAAGGGATTGCCGTGGCATGAAATCTCCAGCACGTCCTCGCCGGTGTAGGAAGCCGGTTCCCGGAAAAAGGTGACGAGCACGTCGTCAACCAGCTGTCCCGCCTGGTCCCGGTAATCAGTCCGCGTGGCCTGCCGGGGCGGGGGTAGGGCGCCGGCGAGGTTAGCCGCCAGCCGGTCCGTATCCGGACCGCTGATGCGCAGCACGGCCAGGGCCGAAGTGCCCGTCGGTGTCGCCAGCGCGGCGATGGTGTCGGAGAATTGCCCCATGCCCGCAGGCAACGCGCCCGACGCACGAAGGCAAAATAAAAGCCGCCACCAGTCCGAACCGGATCCAGACTAACCACGGATTTCACGGATTACACGGATCAGGCGGATGGTGCACCGTTTGATAGCCACAGAAGGCACAAGAGGCGCAGAATAATCCAAACCGATTTACAGGAAGAAGCAGAGAGAACGGAGGCCAGGATTCTCTGTTCTCCCCGTAACCTCCTGTAAAACCACTTGGTTCCTTTTGTGCCTTCTGTGCCTCTTGTGGCCATCCAGCAACGCTTCATCCGCCGAATCCGTGGAATCGGTGTAATCCGTGGTTAAAAAAACTCCGTCACTCGACACTGATGGCTGACACCCTCACGCCGTCGGCGATTTTGTCACCAGGATAGACGACGACCCGGTCGCCTGCGTTCAGGCCTGCAAGGACCTCAGTCTCGAGGCCGTTGCTGTGTCCTACCTGCACGGTGCGCGTGCGCGCCTTGCCGCCGTCGACGACGTAGGTCTGCCACGTGTCGCCGCGTTGGAAGAGCGCACCGCTCGGCACTTTCAACACGTCGGCGCTTTCCCAAGTCACGATGCGCGCCTCGACACGATAGGCGTCGCCGAGGGTGGGGCGCTGCGCGAGTGGATCGGTCAGGTCGACGATCACGTACACGCGCTGCTCCTCGACGCCGAGGGCGGAAATCTTGGTGAACGCGGCGGGCTCGACGAGCCGCACTCGCCCGGCAAGCGGCTCGCCGCCACCCCACTGCTCGAGCTGCACGCGTGCACCGGGACGGATGGCCACGCCGTCGCGCGAGAGCACCTCGATGCGTGCTTCGAGATCCGTCGGATCACCGACCTCGAGCAGGGCAAAGCCCGCGGGCACCGTGCGCTCGCTTTGCTGAAAAACACGCAGCACCCGGCCGCTGACGGGCGAGGTGATGACGAGCGGTTTGCTACGCACGGCGTCACCGGCGGGCGAACCGCGCAGGAGGACGGCTTCGGCTTGGGCGACCTCGAATTCGGCGACCTGCAGCGCGAACACCGCGGCGCGTGCCTCCTGGTCGGCGACGACCGCACGCGTTTCCACGATGTCGAATTCCTGCTGCGAGGCCGAACCGGAGGCGCGCAGCGTCGCCAGACGTGTGCGTTCCTGGGCGGCCAGCGTCGCCGCGGCGTGGGCGCTGGCGCTCTGCGCGGCAGCGAGTTCGCGCCGGGCGTGCGCGGCCTGCACCAGGGCGCGGGCCTGGGCCTCGCTGCGGGCGTCGAGGATATCGGCGCCACGGGTATCGAGGGTCGCCAGCACGGTCTTGCCGGCCTCGACAATCGCGCCGGGTTTCCAGTCGATGCGCTGCAGCAGGCCGGCGACGGGGCTCGACACGATGTACTGGTTCTTCACGCGGGTCATGCCCTCCTCGTTCACCGTGACGGCGAGCGGGCCGCGCACGACGGCGGCGACTTCGACCGGCTGCGCCTTCGGCCAGAGACCGACCACGATCAACAGGAACAGCAGGCCGCCGCCGAACCACGGCAGGCGACGCGTCCAGCGGCGGGCGCTGGCGCCGTTCGGCGGAGTGGGGCGAGGGGTGGGTGGGGGAGGATTCATGGAAAATCAGTCGCGGGCCTTCAGGACGCCGACCAGATCAAGCCGGTTGAGCCGACGGCATGCAAGATAGGCCGATAGCAGCGAGGCAACCGCGATGACGAGCACCGCGAACGCGTAGTTCCCAGGCGTGAGGATGAGCGGCAGGCGCACAAATTCGGTGTTCACGGTCTGGATGATCGCCCCGGCGAGACCGGAGCCGATGAGCAGACCGAAGGGCAGGGCGACGAGCGTGAGCAGCACGAGCTCGCCGATCAAAATTGCACCGACCTCGCCCTGCGTGAAGCCGATCACGCGCAGCGTCGCCAGCTCGCGCTGGCGCTCCGACAGCGAGATGCGCGCGCTGTTGTAGACGATGCCGAACGCGACGACGGTCGCGAAGCTGAGGTAGAGCTTTTGGATCAGGCCGATGCTCTCGGCCGTGGTCTTGCGGAAGCCCTCGCGGATGGCCTCCTTGATGACGACGTTGCCGAGGCGCGGCACCTCCTTCGTGGCACGAAGGAAGTCGCGCCACGCGACGGCGCGCACGGTGAGGTACGCGCCGGAGATGCGATCGCCTTCGCCGAGCAAGCGGTTGAGCGCGTCGATCTCCATGAACGCCGCCGTGCCCGCGAAATCCTCCGAGAGCGCAACCACCGGCACGGTGAGCACGGGCCGCCTGCCGTCGAGGACGCGCACCTGCAGCTGGTCGCCGGGTCGCACCTGCAGGACTTCCGCAAGCTTTACCGAGAGCACCACGCCGTGCGGCGGCAGGATGAGCTGCCGGTTGTCGGTGCCGAGCACGCGGTTGAGGGTGGCGTTGGCCGGGACGCCCACGAGGCTCAGCCGGCGCATGCGGGGACCGGACGCGAGTTCCACCGGCGCGGCGCGCATGGGCTCGGCCAGCACGACGCCGGGCAGGGCACGGATGTCAGCGAGCGCGCGGGTGGGTCCGGGTTCGATCAGCGCGACGAAGACCGTGTGCCGCTGGATGAGGTCCCACTGGTAATCGAGCACGTAGTTGATGCCGTCGCGGAACGAACTCGGCACGACGAGAATTCCGGTGGCGAGCGCGAGGGCGACGCTGGTGAGGAAGGCGCGGGCGGGGCGGCGCTCGATGTTGCGCAGCGCCATGCGGAACGTCGCGGTGAACGCGAGGCCGAGGCCGAGGCGCTCGATGAGGGCTGGACGATAATCGGCCGGCGGCTCCGGACGCATCGCCTCCGCGGGCGCGAGCCGTACGGCCTGGCGCACGGCGCCCCAGACGCCGGTGACGGCAGCCAGCGCGCTGACAATCGCGGCGGCGACGAGCACGCCGCGGGCGAGCTGAAACTCCAGCTCGGGGAAGCGAAAGAACAGGTGGTACATGTCCACCAACCGGTGCCCGAGGGCGACGCCACCCACCGTGCCGAGGGCGATGCCGACGAGCACGATCACGAGGGCGAACTTGAGGTAGTGCCAACTGAGCTGCCGGTTGGAGAATCCGCAAGCCTTCAGCATGGCGATCTGTTCGCGCTGGAGCGTGATCTGCCGGCTCATCACGGCGTTGGTCATGAACGCGGCGACACTGAGGAAAACCAGCGGAAACCCGACCGAGAGGCCCTGCAGCACGCGGATCTCGTCGCGCACGCGCGTGTGCGACGGGTGCGACTCGCGGCCGTAGGCACCGCGGCCGCCGTAGGGCTTGAGCACGCGATCCACGGCGGCGATCACCGCGTCCTCCGCGGCGCCCGGTGCGAGGGTGAGCGCGACATTGTTGAATGCGCCGTCGAGGTTGCTGGCGGTGGCCAGCTCCTTGTACGGCATCCAGAAGACACCGTAGGTCTTGTTGTTCGGGAGGGCAGCGCCGGGCGGGGCCTCGAACACGAACTCGGGCGACAGCACGATGCCGGCGATGCGGAACGTCTGGCGCCGGCCGTAGAGCACGGCGGCCAGTTCCGAGCCCGGTTTGAGGCCGTTGGCTTCGGCAAACGCTTCACCGGCGAGGATCTCGCCCGCGGGGGCGCGGCCGACGAGCATCCGGCCGGCGCGCAGGTAGAGGCGGTTGAGCCGGAGTTCGCCGTCCTCTGGCAGTGAAAGCAGCAGGCCCGTGGCGGGTTCGTCCATTCCGGGCAGGTCGAGCGTCGCCTGGAGTGCGATGCCGGTCTGCACGGCGGCGACGCCGGGGATGGCGGCGAGTTCGCCGGCCACCGCCTGCGGGGCGCGCTTCAGCTTGGCGAACACCTGGGCAAAGCGGTGGGCGTGGTAGTATTCGTCGCGCGTGTTCTCCAGCGAGAGGATCAGGCTTCGCGTCATGATCATCATCGCGAGCCCGCAGGCCATGACGAGGGTGACCGCGAAGGCCTGCGATTTCAGGGAGCGAAGGTCGCGCAGGAGTTTGCGGTCGAGGAGGCTCATGGCCGGGGGTTACCAGGAGAGGCAGGAAACGGAGGCGCGCTGCAGATTGCGCCGCTCGTGCGTGATGTGGCCGTCGGAGAGCGTGAGCACGCGGTCGGCCATGTCGGCGATGACGGCGTTGTGCGTGATCACCATCGTCAGCGTGCCGAGCTCGCGGTTGATGTGCTCGATGGCCTCGAGCACCACCATGCCGGTGCGAATGTCGAGGGCGCCGGTGGGTTCGTCGCAGAGCAGCACGGACGGCCGCTTGGCGATCGCGCGCGCGATGGCGACGCGTTGCTGCTCGCCACCGGAGAGCTGCGCGGGGAAGTGATCCATGCGCGCGCTGAGCCCGACGAGGTGCAGCGCCTCCTCCGGCTCCATGGGATCCGGCGCTAGCTCGGTGATGAGGGCGACGTTTTCGCGGGCCGTGAGGCTGGGGATGAGGTTGTAGAACTGAAAGACGAAGCCGACCCGGTTGCGTCGGTAAAGCGTGAGGGTATTTTCATCGGCTGCGCCCAAGTCCTGGTCGCGGTAACGCAGCGTACCGCTCGTGGCCGAGTCGAGGCCACCGAGAAGATTGAGGAGGGTGGACTTGCCGCTGCCCGAAGCGCCGAGCACCACGACAAACTCGCCTGCATGGCAGTCGAGATCCACGGCCTCGAGGGCGTGAACCGCGGCATCGCCCTCGCCGTAAGTCTTCGTGAGCCCCCGGACGTGGAACACCCGTTCGCGAGCGGCGGTGGGTAGGTCAGCAGTGCTGGGCGGCGTGGATGACGGCATGCGGGGATTCGCACGCAAACAGGACCGGCAAGGGGCCGCAATCTCGCAGAGGCCGGCCGGGCCCACCAAGCTGGTCAATCGAGGGCTGGTAGCAGACGCAGGTGGCCGGCGGATTCCTCTACGGGGAAGATGCGCGGGTGCTCGGGCGGGGGATCGTTCGGTTGGTGCAGCGTGAAGTAGGTGCGACCGTCGAAACTCTGGAACATCATGGCATGGCCGCCATCCTTGTCGAAAAGAGGCTCGGCATCGAAACGCCACGGCCCCGCGAGGGTGCCGGAGGTCGAACGGGCGATGCCGGTCGCGTAGCCGTTGGCCGTCCAACTCGAGAACAGCAGGCAAAAATCCCCGTCCTGCATGCGGAATGGCCACGCGCCGTCGGCCACGAAACAGGGCGGCAGCCCCTGCTTGGCCCGCTGCTCCGTTTGCCAGGGTGGCGCCATCACCCACGGGACGGCGTTGACGGGGAAGAGTTCGATCACGGGACCGGCTGCGGCCGTGAAATCTTCGCGCAGCGGCACCGCGGAATAGCGGCCGACCGTGACCTGCGGCCAGTCGCGGCTGAAGATCATCCATGGCCGGCCATCGGCTTCGATATGCAGCGTACCGTCGAGGCACTCGCAGTCGGATGGCGTGACCGGTGACGGACTATGCGGGCGGAACGGCCCCAGCGGGTGATCGGCGACGAGTATCTGCGTGCCGCGATGCATGGTCGGCGACTTAAAGCTCGCGAACATGTAATACCGACCGCGCCACGCGTGCACCTCGGGAGCCCAGAAGTGCTGCATGCCCCAGAAGCCCTCCGGCGGCCGGAAGGCGGGGAACGGTCCCTCCCAGTCGATCAGGTTGCGGCTGCGATAGGCGTCGAAGCCGGTGCCGGGGTGGTCGCCCCAGGGGATGGCATCCGTTGTGCCAAAAAGATAATAGGTCTGCTCGACGGCGACGGGCAAAATGAACGGGTCGCGGATCTTGATGTCAGCGGCACGCATGAAGGACTTTAGTTCCGAACCGGTCTCACGCGGAGGCGCGGAGAGCGCGGAGTGGGTTTATCCTCCGCGGCCTCCGCGACTCCGCGTGAGACGGTGAATGCTATCAATAGCGAATCAGGCCTCGGCTTACTCAGCGGTTTCGCCAGTGACGTCCTCGCCGCCCTTGACGTTTACCTTCTCGAGGATCGCCGCGGAGATTTTCTCGGCGAGCTCGGGCTTGTCGCGCAGCGCCTGCTTGGCGGCGTCGCGGCCCTGGCCGACGAGGTTGCCCTCGTAGGCGATCCAGGCGCCCTTTTTCTCGAGGATCTTGTGCTCGAGGCCGAGATCGAGGACCGAGCCGAGCTTCGAGATGCCCTCGTCGTACATGATGTCGAACTCGCACTCGGTGAACGGCGGGGCGACCTTGTTCTTCACCACCTTGATCTTGGTGCGATTGCCCACGACCCGGCCCTCGGGGGTCTTGATCTGGTCCTTGCGGCGGATGTCGATGCGGATCGAGGCGAAGAACTTCAACGCGCGGCCGCCGGAGGTGGTCTCGGGATTGCCGAACATGACGCCGATCTTCTCGCGGATCTGGTTCGTGAAAATGCAGATGCAATTCGTCTTGCTGACGACGGCGGTGAGGCGGCGCATGGCCTGCGACATGAGGCGGGCCTGGCTGCCCATGGTCATGTCGCCCATCTGGCCGTCGAGCTCGGCCTTGGTCGTGAGGGCGGCGACGGAGTCGAGGACGATCACGTCGATGGAGTTCGAGCGGATGAGCGTCTCCATGATGTTGAGCGCGTCCTCGCCGGAGTCGGGCTGGGAGACGAGGAGGTCGTCGAGGTTGACGCCGACGACGCGGGCGTACTTCGGGTCGAGCGCGTGCTCGACGTCGATGAAGGCGGCGAGGCCGCCGCGCTTCTGGGCCTCGGCGATCACGCTGAGACAGAAGGTGGTCTTGCCGGAGGATTCCGGGCCGTAGACCTCGATGATGCGGCCCTTGGGGAGGCCGCCAACGCCGAGGGCGAGATCGACGGCGAGCGAGCCGGTGCTGAGCGTCTCGACCTTCATCTTGGTATTGCTACCGAGGCGCATGATCGAGCCCTCGCCGAACTGCTTCGTGATGGAGGAGAGCGCGAGCTCGATGTTCTTGTCGCGCGCTGCGGCGGCGGGGACGACGGCGGCGCTGGATTTGGCGGGAGCGGCTTTGGACATTGGGTGGGGAGGATGAATCGGTGGGAGAGGGGGACGACTTTGCGGTCAGCGTGCGAGGCGGCGCAGGCGAGGCAAGCCCGGCTTGGCGGCAAAGTGGCGTAAACGCGCAAACGGAGTGTTCAACATGCGCCCATTCTACCAGCCGGGTGGGACAACGGCGGTCCCAGGCATGGACATAAATGGACTGGGGTGGGGCGGGGGTGCGACCGCCCTTCTTCAGGCCTTTAGTGAGGCGTGGCGGCGGTGGCGGGCTTGAAGGCAGTGGCGAAATAGACCGCGAGCAGAATGAAGCCGAAGCTCACGAGGTAGTTCCACGTGAGTTTTTCCTTCAGCACCAGCCAGGCGAAGCCCACGAACACGAGCAGGGTGATGCATTCCTGGATGATCTTCAGCTGGTAGCCGCTGAAGCCGCCGTTGAAGTAGCCGGCGCGGTTGGCGGGGACCATCAGGCAATATTCGAAGAACGCGATGCCCCACGAGAACAGGATGATCGTGAACAGCGGCCGGCCATCGAGGAAGCGAAACTTGAGATGTCCGTACCAGGCCAGCGTCATGAAGATGTTGGACGCCACGAGGAGCAGGATGGTTTTCATGCGCGCAGTATGGGCCGCCGGCCTCAGGCGGAATAGTAGCCCTTGAACCACTCGACAAACCGACGCAGCCCCTCTTCCAGCGGCACCTTGGGTGTGTAGCCCACGGCGGCCTGGATGCGGGTGAGGTCGGCGCAGGTCTCGAACATGTCCCCGGGCTGGGCCTCGACCAGCTCGACCTGCGCGGGGCGCTCGAGCAATTGCTCAAGCATGCGGACGAAGAGGATGGTCTCGACCGGACGGTGGTGGCCGATGTTGAACACGCGGGCGGGCGGGGTGGAGCGCTCCGTCGGTGGATAGAGCAGCACTTTCAGCAGGCCGTCGACGATGTCGTCGACATACGTGAAGTCGCGCAGGTTCTTCCCGTGGTTGAAAAGCTTCAGCGGCTGCCCTGCCGCGATGGCCTTGGCGAAGATGATCGGCGCCATGTCCGGCCGGCCCCAGGGTCCGTACACCGTGAAGAAGCGCAGGCCGGTGACATTGAGACCAAAGAGGTGGGCGTAGCTGTAGGCGGTGAGTTCGTTGCTCTTCTTGGTCGCGCCGTAGAACGACAGCGGGCAATCGGTGTTGGCGTCCTCGGCAAACGGGGGCTGCGAGCCGGCGCCGTAGACGCTGCTGCTCGACGCGTACACGAAATGCTTCGGCGGTCGCCGGCGGCAGGCCTCCATCACGGTGGTGAAGCCGAGGAGGTTGCTGTGCACATAGGCCGCGGGGTTTTCGAGGCTGTAGCGCACGCCGGCCTGGGCGCCGAGGTGGACGACGTAGTCGGGCTTGAAGTGGTCGTAGAGGCCGTTGAAGGCCTTGGCGTCGGCGATGTCCGCCTGCACGAACCGAAACGAATCGAGCGGCTCGAGCTGGGCCAGGCGGGCGCGTTTCAGCGCGACCGGGTAGTAGTCGTTCAGGTTGTCCACGCCCAGCACCTCGCAGTGCTGCGTCCCCGCGAGACGGGCGCTGACGTGGTAACCGATGAACCCGGCGGCGCCGGTCACGAGGACTTTCATCCGCCGTGTGATAAGGCACGCCGCCGGGGGCGGCTAGGCGAAAGTGGATCGAGGGCCACGGTAGGCTGCCCGCTTGCGGGCGCTGGTTGGGCTCACGCACGCCGAACGAGCGCGAGCAAGCTCGCGGCCTACGGTGCCGGTCTTCCCTCAGCAGGTGACGTTCTTCCCCTCGCTGCCGAAGTGCTTGAGGCGTTCCTCGGGCGCGGACTTCACGACGTCCTCAGCCGTGTAGTGAAACTGCAGCGCGCGGCGGCGCTTCGGGGAGGAGTTGTGCGGCGTGCCGTGCGGGAGGAGGCCGTCAAAGAGGAGCAGGCCGCCCGGCTGAAGCGGGGCGGCGACGGACTTGGCCCCCATCATCTCGTTGTCGCAGATCTGCCAGTCGCGGCGCTGGAAGTGGATCTTCGGCCCCTCGCGGTGCCGGCCCGGGAGAAATTGCATGCAGCCGTTCTCGACCGTGGCCTCGTCGAGGGCGATCCACACGCCCACGACCGGCGTGCCGAGCGGATAATCGAAATAGGCGTGGTCCTGGTGCCAGGGTTTCTCGCGGCCGAGGCGGGGCGGCTTGATGAGCGCCATGTCCTGGAACATGAACGGCGCGCGGTCGCCGATCAGGCGGCGGACGACAGCGAGAAGTTTCGGGTGGTGGGAGAGGGCCTTCAGGCGGTCCTCGAAATTGACGAAGTGCCAGACCTTGCGCACCGCGTCCTGGCGCTGGTCGGAGGTGAGGGTGGAGATGATGTCCTTCGCCGCGGCCTCAAAGTGGATGCCCTTGAAGTCCGGGCGCTTGCCCATGATGAGGTCGACGAGCCCCTGCAGGGCCGCGGCCGACTCGGCCGGCGTGAACGCCTGGCGCACGATGAGGTAGCCGTGCTCGCGGTAGAAGGCGATCTCGGCATCGCCGATGTCCTCGAGGCGATCGACGCCGAAGCCGGTCGCGACTGGCTGGTAAAGCTCCGGGGCATGCATCTCGGCGCCGGGATCGAATTGGGTGGGGGGAGTGGCGGCAGCGCTCATGGTGGGGTGGGTGTGACGGCCGGCGAAGGTGCCAGAAATCGCATTGCGGGGCCATGCACGGCGCCGTTAATTGTTTGTGCTTATCCGATATGATCACCCTTGGCACCCAGACCTGCGAACCCCGGCTCGGCACCCGGGGCCGGGTGCGCTGCGAACCGGGCTGGCACCTCGGGCGCGACTGGTCGCGCGGGCTGCATGACTTTGACCTCTGGTTTGTCTGGGCCGGTCGCGGGCTGATGGCGATCGAGGGCGAGGAGGTGCCGTTGACGCCGGGCACGTGCATCTGGATGTGCCCCGGCCGGCGCTACGAGGCGGAGCAGGACTCGGTGGAGCGCCTGGGGGTGAACTACATCCACTTTCAACTGGTGCGCGGATCCCGGGGTTTGCCTTTATCCGCTTTCAAGCCGCCGTTCGAGGTGCTGCGCACGCGGCAGGTGGAGTTGGTCGATGCCGTCATGCGCCGCATCATCGATTTGGCGCCCGAGCGTGACGGTGACCCGGTGGGCGCAGCGCTGCTGGGCGGACTCCTGCTGGAACTCGTCCGCGAGCAGGCGGCGCAGAAGGAAACCCAGGGTCCGGGCACGGACTTGCGGCATCGCGACCTGATTTTGCGCCTCGCGGCCCGGATCCGGGAGGACCCGCGCCAGGTGCCGCCGGTGGCGGAGCTGGCGCGAACGGCCGGCTACAGTGCGGATCACTTTTCGCGGGTGTTCCTCAAGGTCACCGGCCTGCGGCCGCAGGACTATGTGATCCAGGCGCGCGTGACGCGGGCGCGGCAGCTGCTGGCGGAGTCGGACCTGACCGTCGGCATGATCGCCGAGGCGCTGGGCTTTCAGGACATCTTTTATTTTTCCCGGCAATTCCGGCGCCAGACCGGGCAGGCGCCGACGGAATTCAGGCGCGGACTGCGGCGTGGGTTATAAGCGCGAGCGCGCTTATGCCAAAAATAATCTAAACTTCCTCTTGCCGATGGAAATTCGCGCCCTATACCTTGCGCGACTTTTGTCCCGCGTCATCCTATCGCATGAAAATCAAAGCCTATCTTAAGCCGCACTGCGGGTGGTCGAACGGCGTCCGCGCCGTCCTCCGCAAGCACGGGCTCGCCTTTGAAGACATCGATATCATCAACCACCGCGAAAATTACGCGGAAATGGTGCAGAAGTCCGGCCAGCCCCTCTCGCCCTGCGTCGAAATCGACGGCGTGATGCTCGCCGACATCTCGGGCGAGGAAGTGGAGAACTATCTGCTCAGCAACGACCTCGTGAAACCGACCGACGCCCCGACCGACATCCCCACCAACGCGGGCTGCTCGGACGCGGAACACGCCAAAATGGCCACCAAAACCGTCCGCTTCTTCTAACGCAGAGAGCTCACCGCAATCCAAACGCTCCGGGCCGGCTCTCGCGCAACGCGACCGGCCTTTTTTTTGTCCCCATGCCTAACCCTCTGTCCCCAGACCTGCGGGCCCGCCGCCCGGGCCACGGCATGAATTTGGCTAGCACAGTACACAGGATTCATCCGACCTGACTTTTCCGAACCACCGACCGCGCCCCCATCCATGTCCAGCAAGTCCTCCCTCCCGACGCAGTTCAACCAGCGGCCCGCCAAGCAGGGTCTGTACGATCCGGCCTTTGAGCACGATGCCTGCGGCGTCGGTTTTGTGGCGGACATGCACGGGCGCAAATCGCACCAGATCCTGCAGCAGGCGCTGCAGGTGTTGACGAACCTCGACCACCGCGGCGCCGCCGGCAGCGAGCCCAACACGGGCGACGGCGCGGGCGTGCTTCTGCAGATGCCGCACAAGTTCCTGCAGGAGGCGGCCAAGAAGGCGCGCTTCACCCTGCCGGCCCCCGGCGAGTACGGCTGTGGCATCATCTTCCTCCCGCGCAACCCGACCGTCCGCCGCAAGATCGAGCAGGCCTTCGAGCGCATCATCCAGTCGGAAGGCCAGCACTGCCTCGGCTGGCGCACCGTGCCGACCAACAACGCGTCGCTCGGCGAGACCGCCAAGTCCTGCGAGCCATTCATGCGCCAGATCTTCATCGGCCGCGGCGATGGCGTGACCGACGAGATCACCTTCGAGCGCAAGCTCTACCTCATCCGCAAGCGCAGTTACTCGGAGATCCGCACCTCCACCATGGCGGGCGCCGAGCAGTGGTACGTCACCAGCCTCTCGAGCCGTACGCTCGTGTACAAGGGCATGCTCCTCACCGACCAGCTCGCGCAGTACTTCCCCGACCTGTCCGACCCCGCGATGGAGACCGCCATCGGCCTCGTCCACTCGCGCTTCAGCACGAACACCTTCCCGAGCTGGGACCGCGCGCATCCCTACCGCTACATCGCGCACAACGGCGAGATCAACACCCTCCGCGGCAACATCAACTGGATGCACGCCCGCGAGGCGCTGTTCGACACCGACGCTTTTGGCGACGACGTCGCCAAGATCCTGCCCATCGTGAACCCGAACGGCAGCGACTCGGCGATGTTCGACAACACGCTCGAGCTGCTCGTCCTGGCCGGCCGCCCGCTGGCCCATTCGGTCATGATGATGATCCCGGAGCCGTGGTCGGGCGACCCGCACATGGACCCGGCGCGGCGCGCCTTCTACCAGTTCCACGCCTGCCTGATGGAGCCCTGGGACGGCCCCGCGGCCATCGCCTTCACCGACGGCAAGCAGATCGGCGCCATCCTCGACCGCAACGGCCTGCGCCCCTCGCGCTTCTGCGTGACGAAGGACGGCCTCGTCATCATGGCCTCCGAGTCGGGCGTGCTCGACATCCCGCCCGCCGACATCGTGCGCAAGGGCCGCCTCCAGCCCGGCCGCCTCTTCCTCGTCGACACCGTCCAGGGCCGCATCATCGAGGATGAGGAGATCAAGCGGCAGCTCGCCAGCGAACGGCCCTATGCCGACTGGATCAAGGAGCACCACCTCCACCTCGAGGACCTGCCCGAGGCGCCGTCCGTCCCGGTGCCGGACCACGAGACCCTCCTCCAGCGTCAGATCGCCTTCGGCTACACCAACGAGGACGAGCGCATCATCATCACCCCGATGGCGCGCGACGGCGTCGAGGCCATCGGCTCCATGGGCAACGACGGCGCCCTCGCGGTGCTGTCGAACAAGCCGCGCCTCCTCTACGATTACTTCAAGCAGCTCTTTGCGCAGGTCACCAACCCGCCGATCGACTCCATCCGCGAGGAGATCGTCATCTCCGCCGAGACCCGCCTCGGCTCCGAGGGCAACCTGCTGAACCCGCAGCCCTCGGCCTGCCGCCGCGTCGAGATCAAGTGGCCCGTCCTCACCAATGAGGAGTTCGCCAAGATCCGCCGCCTCGACCAGCCCGGCTTCAAGGTCGGCGTCCTGCCCGCGCTCTTCCGCACCGCGCGCGGCGAGCGGGGCCTCGCCAAGTCCATGGAGGAGATCTGCATGATCGCCCGCCGCATGATCGAGGAGGAGGAGATCAACATCCTCATTCTCAGCGACCGCGGCGTCAGCCAGGACTTCGCCCCCATCCCCGCGCTGCTGGCCGTCGCCGGCCTGCACCACTACCTCATCCGCGAGGGCCTGCGCACCCGCGCCAGCCTCGTGCTCGAGACCGGCGAGGCCCGCGAGGTGCACCACTTCGCCCTCCTCATCGGCTACGGCGTCAGCGTCATCAACCCGTACGTCGTCTTCGAGACCATCGACGACATGATCCACGAGGGCGTGCTCACCGGCATCGACCACAAGACCGCCTGCAAGAACTACGTGAAGGCCGCCTCCAAGGGCGTCGTGAAGGTCATGTCCAAGATGGGCATCTCCACCATCCAGAGCTACCGCGGCGCCCAGGTCTTCGAGGCGCTCGGCCTGCGCCAGGATGTCGTCGATCACTATTTCACCTGGACCGCCTCGCGCGTCGGCGGCATCGGCCTCGACGTCATCGCCAAGGAGGTCCTCGCGCGCCACCACGCCGCGTATCCGGAACGCCAGGTCGACGGCCACGTGCTGCCCGTCGGCGGCATCTACAAGTGGCGGGTCGACGGCGAGGCGCACCTGTTCACGCCCGAATCCATCCACTTCCTCCAGAAGGCCACGCGCACCGGCAGCTTCGCGACCTTCAAGAACTACTCGAAGGTCATCAACGAGCAGGGGAAGAACCTGTGCACGCTCCGCAGCCTGCTCGAGTTCAAGTCCGGCACGCCGATCCCGCTTGAGGAGGTCGAGCCGGCCGCCCAGATCATGAAGCGCTTCAAGACGGGCGCCATGTCCTACGGCTCCATCTCGCAGGAGGCGCACGAGACGCTTGCCATCGCCATGAACCGCATCGGCGGCAAGTCCAACACCGGCGAGGGTGGCGAGGATCCCGCGCGCTTCACCTGGACCAACGAGCAGGGCGACTCCAAGAACTCCGCCATCAAGCAGGTTGCCTCCGGCCGCTTCGGCGTGACCAGCGAATACCTGGCCAGCGCCCGCGAGCTCCAGATCAAGATGGCCCAGGGCGCCAAGCCCGGCGAGGGCGGCCAGCTCCCCGGCGGCAAGGTCTACCCGTGGGTCGCCAAGACCCGCCACTCGACCCCGGGCGTCGGCCTCATCTCGCCACCGCCGCACCACGACATCTACTCCATCGAGGATCTCGCGGAGCTCATCCACGACCTCAAGAACGCCAACCGCCACGCGCGCGTCAGCGTCAAGCTCGTGTCCGAGGTCGGCGTCGGCACCATCGCCGCCGGCGTCGCCAAGGCGCACGCCGACGTCGTCCTCATCTCCGGCTACGACGGCGGCACCGGCGCCTCGCCGCAGACCTCGCTGCAGCACGCCGGCCTGCCGTGGGAGCTCGGCCTCGCCGAGACCCACCAGACCCTCGTCCTCAACAACCTCCGCTCCCGCATCGCGGTCGAGACCGACGGCCAGCTCAAGACCGGCCGCGACGTCGTCATCGCCGC
>CAYHEW010000036.1:0-42137 GCA_964355715.1 uncultured Opitutaceae bacterium
CCTGCTCGGCATCATCAACGACATCCTCGACTTCTCCAAGATCGAGGCCGGCAAGCTGACGATGGAGACCGTGGATTTCCGGCTCGAGGACGTGATGGAGAACCTATCGAGCCTCATCGGCATGAAGGCCGAGGACAAGGGGCTCGAGCTGCTCTTCCAGGTCGCGCCCGACCTGCCGACGGCGCTGGTGGGCGATCCGCTGCGCCTGGGCCAGATCCTGCTCAATCTCGGCAACAACGCCGTCAAGTTCACCGAAAAGGGCGAGATCGTCATCGGTGTGGAGAAAGCCACGCAGACCGACCAGTCGGTGGAGTTGCACTTCTGGGTGCGCGACACCGGCATCGGTCTGACGCCCGAGCAACAGCAGCGGTTGTTCCGGTCCTTCAGCCAAGCCGACGCCTCCACGACGCGGAAGTACGGCGGCAGCGGGCTGGGGCTCGCGATCTCGAAGCGCCTGGTGGAAATGATGCAGGGCCGGATCTGGGTCGAGAGCGAGCCCGGCCGCGGCTCCAGCTTCCACTTCGAGGTGCACCTCGCCTGTCAGGCCGCGTCCAAGCCGCGGCGCATGTTCCGCGCCGACGAGCTGCAGGGCGTGCGGATGCTGGTGGTCGACGACAACGCCTCGGCGCGCACCATCCTCGCGGAAATGGGCCGGAACTTCGGCCTGGAGGTCGACGTGGCGGCGGATGGTCCCGAGGCGCTCGCCATGATCGAGCAGGCGGAGGCCGCGGCGCGGCCGTACGACGTCACGCTGATGGACTGGCGCATGCCGGTGATGGATGGCGTGACCTGCACGGAGCAGCTGCAGAAGTCGGCGCATCCGCAGCGGCCGGTGGTCATCATGGTCACGGCGTTCGGCCGGGACGAGGCCCAGGGCCTTGCCGATCAGCGCGGCGTGCACATGCAGTCGGTGCTGACCAAGCCGGTGACGCCCTCGACGCTGCTCGAGACGATTGGCGCGGCCCTGAACAAGGGCGCAGTCATCGAGACGCGGGCGCACGAGAAGGCCGGGTTCCAGAGCGAGCACATGCGCCAGCTGGAGGGCGCCCGGCTCCTGCTCGTCGAGGACAACGATCTCAACCAGGAACTCGCCCTCGAGCTCCTGCGCAACGCCGGCATTGAGGTCGTCGTGGCCAACAACGGCCAGGAGGCCCTGGACTGGCTGGCCCAGGAGGCGGATTTCGACGGCATCCTCATGGATTGCCAGATGCCAGTCATGGACGGCTACACGGCGACCCGCGCCATCCGGCGCCAGCCCGCCTTCGCGCACCTCCCGATCATCGCGATGACCGCCAACGTGATGGCTGGGGAGCGCGAAAAGGTCATCGAGGCGGGCATGAACGACCACATCGCGAAGCCGCTCAACGTGAGCGAGATGTTTGCCACCATCGCCCGGCTGGTGAAGCCGGCCGGCCGGCGCGGCTCCGCAGCGGCCGGGGTGCCGGCAGCCCCGGCGGAACCGGTGGAGTTGGATCTCCCGGGGATCGACGTCGCCGCCGGCCTCGCCTCGGCCAACGGCAACGGGGACCTATACCGCAAGCTCCTGCGCAAGTTCCGCGACAGCGGTCGTGAATTTGCCGACACGTTCCGGGCCGCCCAGGTGGGTCCGGATCCCACGGCGCCGACGCGAATGGCGCACACGCTCAAGGGTACGGCCGGCACCATTGGCGCCCGCGCGCTGCAACGCGCGGCGGCCGCGCTAGAAAAGGCCTGCCAGGGCGGCCGCGCGGAGGTGATCGCCACGGCGCTGGCCAAGACTCTGGCCGAATTGGATCCGGTGACCGCCGGTCTCGCCGCGCTGGCGGAGCCGGCCGCCCCGCCCACCGCCCCGCGGGCGTTCGACCGGGCCGCGTTTGCCGCGCAGTTGCTCGCGTTGGAAGGGCTCCTCGCCCGGAACGACACCAAGGCCGCCGATCTGATCGACGATCTGGTGGCCGGCGCGCACAGCACCCCGTGGGCGCCACAGGTGGCGGAGGTCGCCGGGGCCATCGGCAACTACGATTTCGACGCCGCGCTGGCGGTCGTGAAGGCCATCCGCCAGGCCGTCGAAAAGGCCGACCGCTGATCCAGGACGGAGCCAGTCCATTCACCCATCACCGAACCAACGCATGACCCTCGAAAACTACACCGCCCCCCGCCGCCCCTGCCTCCTGCTGGTCGACGACACGCCGGCCAACATCGACGTGCTCGTCGGCCTGCTCAAGGCCGACTACGACCTGAAAGTCGCGAACCGCGGCGCCAAGGCGCTGCAGATCTGCGCCACGAACGAGCGGATCGATCTCATCTTGCTCGATGTGATGATGCCGGAGATGGACGGCTTCGAGGTCTGCCGGACGCTGCGGGCCGCGCCGGCCACGCGCGACATCCCGATCATCTTTCTCACCGCCCGGACGGAGGTCGACGACATCGTCCAGGGCTTCGAGACCGGCGCCAACGATTACCTGGCCAAGCCCTTCCGGGCGGCTGAGCTGCGGGCCCGGGTGCGCACCCACCTCACGGTCGCGGCGCAGCAGCGCGAGATCGCGGCGCGCAACGGCGAGCTCAAGCAGATGCTCCAGATCGTGTGCCACGACGTGGGCAACCAGTTCGCCGTGCTCAGCATGGCGGTCGAGATCGTCACGAATCATCCCGAGATCGACATCCGGAAGTACCTGCCGCGCATCGCCGTGGCCGTGCGCAACGGCATCGGCCTCACCGGGCTCGTGCGGGACCTGCGTTACGCCGAGGACAAGGGACTCAAGCTGGAACCCGTGGCGCTCTTGGAGGCGTTGAACGAGGCGCTCCTGCTGGCGGAGGACCGGATCCAGGCCAAGGAGCTGGGGTTCGACGTCGCCGTGCCGGACCTCCGGGTCCGCGCCGAGCGGTGCTCGCTGACGAATTCGGTGTTCGGCAACCTGATCTCGAACGCGATCAAGTTCTCGCCGCGCGGCAGCCGCCTCAGCATCACCGGCGAGCGCGAGAATGCAGGGGTGCGCCTGAGTTTCCGCGACCCCGGCATCGGCATGTCACCGGAGGCCGCCAGCAAGGTGTTCGACTTCACGCAAAGCCGCAGCCATCCCGGCACCGAGGGCGAAAAGGGCACGGGTTTCGGCATGCCCCTCATGCATCGCTTCGTGACCGGGTACGGCGGAACGGTGACCGTGACCAGCCGCGAGGCGGCCACGCACCCGGACGATCACGGCACCGAGTTCACCCTGCGGCTGCCGCTGGCGGAGCTGTAGCCGGGGTCGCCGACCCCGGAAGGCACTGGCGAGCAGCGAAGCGGACCGGGGTCAGCGACCCCGGCTACAACTCATGGCGCCGCGGGCTGCGCGGTGCGGGCGACGGCGATTTCGCCCTGGCGGGCGTAGTCGATCGCCTCGGCGAGGATGCGGGCGGCCTCCTGCGGGGCGTGGAAGCCCATGGAGTTTTCCGCGGAGATGAAGTCGAGGCGCCACTGGGCCTTGCGCTGGAGGTCGCGCGCGGCCTGCAGCTGGGGATCGGTCGCGCCGCGTTCCTTGGCGGCGGCGATGGCGTCCATCAGGCCGATGACGGCCTGCTCGCCGCGGTTGAGCAGGGCGACGTTGCGGTCCTGCACGAGCAGCGCGCGGGCCTTGATCTCCTGCTCGGGCACGCGGTGGCAGGTCTGGCAGGCCTGGGCGACGTTGAGGAGCGGGGAGCGCACGTGGTGGTTGCTGACTTTGATGGCGCCCTCGCGGACGTAGGGCATGTGGCAGTCGGAGCAGGAGACGCCCGCGCGCGCGTGCACGCCCTGGCTCCACAGCTCGAACTCGGGATGCTGGGCCTTGAGGACGGCGGCGCCGCTTTCCTTGTTCTTGAAGTCAACGTGCTTCACCCCGTCGTAGTAGGCCTCGATCTGCTCGACCTTGAGGCCGTTGTGCCAGGGGTAGGTGACGAGCTTGCCCTCGCCCTTGAAGTAGTACTCGACGTGGCATTGGGCGCAGACCATCGAGCGCAGCTCCTGGCGCGTGGCCAGGACGTTGGGCTCGTAGCGGCCCTGGCGGCCGTCGCGGCGCCAGCGCTCGATGCTGGGGAGGTGCGGGGTCGGGTAATCGGAATCGGCCAGGGCGCGGATGCCGTTGAGGAAGCCCGGGCGGTTGACGCGGAGGTTCATGTTCTCGGCGTCATGGCAGTCGATGCAGGAGACGGGATGCTCGACCAGCTTGGAGGCTTCGCTGTAGGGCATGGCGCAGACGACCTCGAAACCCTTCTGGATCTGCTCCTCCCAGTGGGCCTTGCCGGCGGGCGCGCCGGCCTTGAGGCCCTGCTCGATGTAGAGGTTGAGCGTGGAGGCGTGGCATTGGAGGCAGGCGCCGGGCTGCTTGAAGTTCTTCACGCGCTCGGTCTCGCGCTGGTCGAGGAGCATGTAGGCGTGGCCGCGCTCCTCGCGGTAATCGACACCGAAGGCATAGCCGGCGAAGAGGCGGCGCCAGACCGGATCCTCGTCGAGGTGCTGGAAGGCCTCGCTGCCGCCATGGTTGGTGCGCTCGGTGTCGACCGTGCGTTTGTAGCTGTCGAACTGGCGCGGGTAGTTCTTGCCCCAGACGGCGGGGTCGATCGTCTGGTCGCTGACCTCGACGACGCGGAACACGTCCTTCGTGGCCTCGGCCTTCCGGGCCACGATGTTCTGGTACAGCATCAAGATGAGGAACGTGCCACCGGCGGTGGCGGCGAGGAGAAGAATGAGGACCCAGAGGGCGAGGCCGCGGCGATCGTTCGTTTTCATGGGGATGGGTGCGTAAATCGTAATTCGTAAATCGTAAATCCGAGCGAGAGCAGGGGGGGAGAAAGAGAAAGATTAAGAGAACGAGAACGATGCCTAGCGGGTCGGGCCGTGGCCCACCTCGCGGTGGCAGTGGACGCAGTCGAGCATGTGCTGGCGGTCGCCGGCGTGGGTGTTGATGCCGTCGACGATCTGCTGGTGGCAATGCACGCAGTTGTTCTGGAGCACGGTGGAGTTGTGCGGGCGGATCATGATCGGCTCATGGAAATCCTGCAGGGTGAAACCCTTCGAGTGCCAGAAGCCGTTCTCCGCCTTGCTGAGATACTTGAAGACGAAATTTTTCGGCGTGTGGCAGTCGTTGCAGGTGGCGACGGCGTGGTGCGGGGACTTCTGCCAGCCGTCGAAGTGCTCGCGCATGATGTGGCAGTTCATGCAGGCGCGCGGGTCGTTGGAGAAATACGACAGTCCGTGCGCGTAGGTGAACGTGTACGTGCCCAGCCCGGCGAAGAGCCCGGCGGTGCAGGTCAGCGACAGCAGCAGGAAGATCCGGAGGCGGGGGCTAGTCGCAGCCATGATGCGCGATGAGTACAGGATGCGCCAGCGGCGCGGTCAAACTTATCGGGCTAGGGAATTACTCCCGCCAGAAGTTCACGGCCCAGGCGCCGTCGGCGCGGTGTTCCATGGTGGACTGGAAGCCCTCGCTCTTGAGCATCTCGATGAGCGGGGCGGGCATGAAGGGGGCGACGATGGTCACGCCCTGGCCGGGCGTCAGCGCATCGACGCGCGACCGGATGAGCGGAAGGGGTTCCTCGCCGCGGGCGAGCAGCGGGCGGACGTCGAAGGTCTTGAATTTGGGGGCAGCCATGGGATGCGGTTGATCAGAAGACGAACTCCACCTGGGCCCAAACCTTTTTCACGTCGGGCAGGGTCGCGAGGTCGCGACGGAAGTCGGCGACTTTGACGAGGGCGGTGAAGCGGGGCCCGAATTTGCGGGTGAGCTGGAGGTCGAACTCGCGGCCGTAGCGCGCGCCGCCGGTGTCGGCCTCGAACCAGTGGTGGAAGGCCGTGAGCACGAGGCCCGCGGGCAGGTTGGCCGTGGCCTTGGCGTAGGTGTCGCGCAGGCCGGCGTTGGGCGTCGCGAGGAAGAGATCGGCCCAGCCGTTCCACGCATGGAGCGTGGCAAGCGGGGTCTTGAAACCGGTGTTGTGGTCCGCCCCGAGGACCTCGTGGCCGAAGACGAGGCTGTTGGCCTTCCGGGCGAGGCCGAGCTCCAGCGCGGTGTAGGTGGCGGTGTAGCGGAGGGTGCTGGAGCCGTAATCGGACTGCGTGGCGGCCTCGAGGCGGTAGGTGAACTGCAGGCCGCCGTCGAGCGGACGGCTCCCGGCGAAGCTCACGCCGGCGGTGGCGCAGGCATTGGCGGCGGCGTTGTCGAAATCGAGGAGGTAGGCGTAGCCGGTGAGCGTGCCCGCAGCCCAGCCGGCGTAGTTGGCGTTGAACACGTGCGACTCGGAGTCCCAGCGGCCCTGCGCGTGGCGGCGGCTGAAGACGCGGTGGATGCGGTCGAGGTAGGCGTAGGTGAGTGTGGTCTTGGGCAGCGACTTGTCGGTCAGGACAAAGGCGTCGAAGGTCTGCATGTTCTGCCGCCAGCCGACGTCGCCGATGAACCGGGCATTGTCGAGGACGAGCCGCTGGCGCCCGACGCTCGCGGTGGTCTGGTCGCGGGTGTACGCCACGAAAAACTGGTTCCACTCGGTGGTCTCGGGATCGGCGACCACGGCCTTGCCCGCGCCGCCGGCGTTGAGGCCGGACTGGCTGTAGCTGTCGCCGTCGGCCGCGGTGATGTTCTCGGCCTCGATGAGGAATTTCCACCCCTGGTACGGCGCGGGCGCGAAACCGAGGCGGGTGCGCAGCGTGAGCGCCTCAGCGTCGCGCAGGCCGGTCTGCTCGACGCCTTCGAAGCGGAGGCGGGCGTTGAGCGAGACCTTGCCCTGCTGCAGGGCGTTGGCGAACGAGGCCGGCTCGGCGGCAGAAGCACCGGAGGACAGGAGCGGAAGGCCGGCCAAGGCAACCAGGAGAACGGGAAAGATTTGCGACGAAAGGCGGGACATCGGATTAGGCACGGAATTTTACAGGAGGAAACGGAGGGAGCAGAGGTCGGGAAATCGTGGCTTCACTCCACCCGGATGATTCCTTCCATATAGGGATGCGGGGTGCAGTAGTATTTGTATTCGCCCTTGACCGTCAGAACCGTGCTCCACTTTTCAGCGTGGCCGAGCAGCTTCGAGGAGAAGCCGGCCCCTTCCGGCGACTCGCTGGTGACGGCGTCGTGGATGCCGGCGAACTCGCCGCTGGCGAATGCAAAGATGTCCTCGTTGGTCCATTCGACGGTGGTGCCGGGTGGCACGGAGGCGACCTTGGGCCAGAAGGAATTGCCGATGATCTGCACGCGGAGCTTTTTCTGGCCCGGGGCGAGAACGTAGGGATTTTCCAACTCTTCGGTGGTGGGCTTGAACGGGGAAATCACGCGCAGGGCCTGGGCGGTGTGCCGCGCAATTTCCTCCTCGGTGAACGCCGGGCCATCGGCCAGGACCGTGGGCGTGCGGACGGCGTCCTTGGTGGCGGCGAGCACGCCGATGGCACCGCGCGTGGTCGAGCCGAAGGCGTGGGTAACGATCAGGTAATTGCCCTCGTCCGGCGGCACGCGGAAGTCGACCACCCAGGAATCGGACGGGCCGGCGGTGACGGTCTGGCCGCCCACGAGGGTGTTCTCCGTCGCCGGCGTGCCCTGCCAGTAGGCGTAGTCCCAGATGATGCCGACGATGTGAAAGGTGGAGATGAGGTTCGGCCCGACGTTGAGGAAGTTGATGCGAACGAAATCGCCGGGGCGCACCTTGATGGGGCTCTCGACGTAGCGGAACAGCTTGCCGTTGAACATCACGTAGGCGGCATGGCCCTCGACCGCCTCCTTGCCGCTGGCGTAGAGCTCATGCTGCACGATGTAGAGTTCCACGTCGGGCGGATGGCCGATGATTTCCTCGGCCTTGAACTTCACCGTCTTCGGCTTGACCACGAGCATGCCGTACTGGCCGAGCAGGGTGTGCATCGGGATGGCATGGCCGCCCGGCGCGCAGTGGTACATGTAGACGCCGGGATGGTTCACGCGGAAGAGGAGGGTCTTGGTGCCGCCGGCGGGGATCTTGCCGAAATACTTCGAGGTCTGGGTGTAGGCGGCGTGGATGGACACGCCGTGCTGGATGTCGCCCCGGTTGACCACGGTCATCTCGATGACGTCGCCCTCCTCGGCGATGAGGGTGGGGCCGGGGATGGTGCCGTTGACGGTGAAGCCGCTGTAGACGACACCGTTGCCGATAAACACGTCGTTCTCGCGCATCTCTAGGTTGAACCTTTTGTCCGCCTTGGTGCCGGGGGCGACGTAGCTGGTTTCCCACATGCCCAGCTGTTTGTCGCGGTCGATGACCGCCTGAAAGGGATGGGGTGGAGGGGCGGCGCCCGTCCCGCCGCCGCTGCCGCCGGTCTCGGCACTGAACTGCAGCGGTGCGCCCGCGGCGAAGGCGAGCAGATTGTCCGCCCCGCTCCAGCCGGACTTGCGCACGAGATCGGTCAGCTCGGCGGCGTGGGCGGACGGATTGGCCCCGCCCAGCAGCCGGCGCGCGATGAGGTTGTTGCAGGCTTCGCACGCGTGAGCGGGGGCCGTGGTGAACAGCGCGGCGGCAATGATACCGAGGGGCAGAAGCAGCTTTTTCATGGGGGTATGAGGCTGGGATCAGATGGGAACGGACAAGTGTGCAGCTTACTGCACCGCGGTGAGCGCGGTGATGGCAGCCTCAAGGCCGCCCTTCAGGCCGAGGCGCTGGTGGATGATCTCGCCCTGGGCGTTGAGGATGGTGACGACGTTGGAGTGGGCGAAGGAGCCATCGGCCTCGCGCTTGTATTTCACGCCCACGAGGGCGGCGAGTTCGCGCACGGCGTCGTCGGTGCCGCGCAGGATGATCCAGTTGCCGTCGAGCTGGCGCTGCTGGCGGTATTGGGCGAGGACGGCGGTGGTGTCGCGCTCGGTGTCGAAGCTGACGAGGACGAAGACGGTGCGCTCGCGCACGTCGGCCGGAAGGCTCGATTGCACACTGAGCAGGTCGGTGACCGTCAGCGGGCAGGCGTAGCCGCAGGAGGCGAAGAAGAGGTTGAGCGCGACGGGGCGGCCGCGGAGTTCGCCGAGGCTGAAGGCCTTGCCGGTGTCGTCGGTGAAGGAAACATCGAGCTGATAGAGCGACTCCGCCGTGAAGGGCAGCGCCGCTTCGACCGGCGCCGGCGTGGCCGGGCAGCAGGCGGGCTTGGGCGCGGGCTCGGCCGTCGGCTTGCAGCAGGAACCCGCGTAGGCGGTGGAGGCGATCGCGCTAGCAAGGAGGAAAGCTACGAGGAGGAGAGTTCTCAGGTGCATGATCGTAATTCGTAAATCGTAATTCGTAATTTGACGCGCTTCAGCGCGCACAGCGGAAGCCCAGCGCCGTCGTCGTGTTGTTGGCCTTGAGCGACGACCGCAGGGCGGAGCGCATGAAGGCGGCGTAGTTGGAGGTGTCCTTGGCGCCGACGGAACCGGCGCCGCAGAAGAGGTCGCGTTCGAGGCCGGAGTCGCCGCGGGATTCGCCGGTGACCATGGCGGTGTTGAAGTCGTCGACCCATTCCCAGACGAGGCCGTGAAGGTCGTAGGCGCCGTGGAGGTTGGGCCGGCCGGTGGCGACGGCGCGATGCACGGCGGGCACGGGGCGGGCGAGCCAGGCGTAGAGATCGCGGTTGAGCGCCTCGTCGTTGTTGCCGTCGGGCCGCGTGTAGCCGACGGCGGCGGCGAGCTCCCACTCGGCGGTGGTGGGGAGACGCTTGCCCTGGGCGCGGGCGAAGGCGCGGGCGGCGAACCACGACACGCGGACGACCGGGGCGTCGAGCGGGGCCCGGGGGCCGGGCTCGAGATCGCCGGTCCAGTGCTCGAGATAGGAGGCGTCGGCGAAGAGTCGGCTGACCTGCGAGCGGCGCCACTTCGGATTCGCGGTGACGAAGGCGAGGAATTCCGCGTTGGTGACGGGCCGCGCATCGAGGAGGAAGGCGGCGACCTTCACCTCGGGTTCGTCCTTTACCGAGCGCTGCAGCGGCACATACGTCCCGGCCGGGATCGCCACCATCGCCACCGGCTCCGCCGCGCCGAGGGCAAGGGCCGCGGCGAGGAGGAGGATGGTGAAGCGTGTGGTGGCTAGGCGCATGGGGCGTTGATTTTTAACCACGGATTACACGGATTTCACGGATACGGATCTGAAGGGATGGCCACATAAGGCACATAAGGCGCAGAAGAACCCGATCCATAAACAGGAGGAAGCAGAGGAAGCGGAGTTCCGGATATCAGGATTCCTGTTTTTCTCCGTTACCTCCTGTAAGGCCGTCTGGTTCCTTATGTGCATTTTGTGCCTTCTGTGGCCATGGGTTGGGTCCCATCCGTGCCATCCGTGAAATCCGTGGTTGAACGGTATTTTGTTTTTACCGGGTTTCGTTGCGGAGGGACTTCACGTGGTCGGTCTTGAAGGCGTCGCCGGTGTTGCCCCAGGCGTTGAAGACGTAGGTCATCACATCGGCGATCTGCTGGTCGGTGAGGACGGCCTCCTGCGGGGGCATGACGCTGTTGAAGGTGGTGCCGTTGACGGTGACGGGGCCGGAGAGACCCTTCAGGACGATGCGGACGGCGCGGTCGCGGTCGGCGAGCATGTAGTCGGAGTTGGCCAGCGGGGGGAAGGCGCCGGGGAGGCCCTTGCCGTCGGCCTGGTGACAGGCGAAGCAGAGGCCCATGTAGACCTGCTTGCCCTTCTCGATCTGCATTTCCTTGGTGAGGCCGGCGATGGTGGGGTTGGCCTTGATCTCGGCGGCGATCCGGGCCTTGAGCTCGGCCTCGCGGCGGGACGAGGCGGAACCGGCCTCGGCCTGCGAGCCGAGATAGACGGCGTCGACCTCCTTGCCGGAATAGGTCACGCGGTCCGCGGGACCGTCGACCTTGAGCATGCCGAGGGCTCCCTTGTTGAAGGCGCGGGTGAGGGAGTGGTCGACAAGGATGAAGGTGCCGGGGACGTCGACCTTGAACTCGACGATGGTGGCGCCGCCGGAGGGGACGAGGGTCGTCTGGACGTTTTCCTGGATGTACTTCGTGCCGCCCTCGGGCCAGAGCCGGTCGAAGATCTCGCCGATGACATGGAAGGACGAGGTGACGTTGGGGCCGCCGACGCCGAAGTAGAGGCGGACGGTCTCGCCGACCTTGGCGGTGACGGCCTTGTCGCCGACCAGGGAGCCGACGGCGCCGTTGAACACGATGTAGGGCGGGCGCTCGTCGATGGCCTTGGCCATGTCGAAGGACTGCAGGCCCTCCTCGCCGAAGCGGCCGGTGGTGTAGAACTCGCCCTGCATCACGTAGTACTCGCGGTCGACCTTGGGCATGCCGTCCTTGGGCTCGACGAGGATGAGGCCGTACATGCCGTTGCCGATGTGCATCGGGACCGGGGCCGTGGCGCAGTGGTAGACGTAGAGGCCGGGGTTGAGGGCCTTGAACGTAAACTGCGACGAGTGGCCGGGAGCGGTGAACGTCGAAGTGGCGCCGCCGCCGGGGCCGGTCACCGCGTGGAGATCGATGTTGTGCGGGAGCTTCGAGGACGGGTGGTTGTCGAGGTGGAACTCGACGACGTCGCCCTCGCGGATGCGGATGAAGGAGCCGGGGACGGTGCCGCCGTAGGTCCAGAAGGTGTACTCGACGCCGTCGGCGAGGCGCATGACCTCCTCGCGCACCTCGAGGTGGACGACGACGCGGGCGGCGTGCTTGCGGGTGATGGCCGGAGGCACATGCGGCGGGGCGGTGAGGATGGCCTGCTCGACGGGCAGGGCGAGCACGTCGGGCGGCAGGATGACCGGGCCCTGGGTGTCGGAGGGCCCTTCGCTGGCCCGCAGGGCGGGAACGACGAGGGCGAGGCTGAGGAGCAGCGCCGCGGCCTTGGTGGGGAGGATGGGTGTGGACATCATGGTGGTACGGTGGGTGATGGGGTTACTGTACGCAGGGCGGGGGCTTGGTGCCTTGATGCAGGTCAAGCAAAGCGGGCGGGGGTGGGGCAGAGGGTATGCCGGGAAGGGCGCAGAGGCCACAGGCGCCACGGTAGGCAGCCCGCTTGCGGGCGCGGTTCGAGCGTCCGCAAGCGGACGGCCGACGCGTTCACGGATTTCCCTGCCTCAATACGCCACTGCCAGCGTCGCCAGCATCGCGACACCCAGCGCAGCCTCGAGAATGCCGACGCGCTTGGCGGGCCAGTCGGGGCGGAGGCGCGTGACGAGCCAGGCGGTGCGCAGGGCCAACGCGGCGGCAACCACGACGGCGGCGGTGGGCACGAGGTCGCGAAGCGCGAGGGCGGCGATCAGGCCAAGGGCACCCATGGCGGCCGCGAGTGCGGGCCAGGGACTGGCGGCACGGCCCTTGCCGAGGCGCAGGTAGGTGCGGACGGTGACGACGGTGGGCACGCTGCGCGCGAGCATCACGGCGGCGAGGGCGAGGGCGGCGGGGGCGGACCAACCGGCGAGCGTGGCGAAGGCGGCGGTGAGTACGGCGAAGGCGGCGCTGCCGGCGAGTTCGGCCTCGGCCTCGCGCATGCCCTGACGCAGGTCGAACCAGACGAAGAGGAGCCCGCACGGTGCGGCGAGGACCAGCGGCCACAAGGCTGTGAAGGTGCCGAGGCGCGCGGCTCCGGCGAGGCCCGTCACCGCGGCGAGCAGAAGAATGGCCACCCATGGCCGCGCGGCGGCGCGGCGGGGATCGTCGTCCGGCAGCGTGACGGCGAGCTTGAGCGGCCGCCGCAGGAAAAACCCGGCCGCCGCCGCCAGCGCCAGCGCGCCGCCCGCCCCCGAGGGTGCGACGAGCAGCCCCAGGGCCACAGGCTCAAAGGCCAGCGACCAGCTGCCGTGCTCCTTCGGCAGGAGCAGTTCGCGGGGACCGGCGGAGCGATCGTTCATGTGGGCGATGATGTCAGACCTCGTCGAGGGCGACCTTGACCGGGGTCATGAATTTTGAACCACGGATTACACGGATTGCACGGATCGGAGTCGGCGGATGCGACGCTTGGGGATGGCCCCACCTTCGCCAAGGCTACGGCGGGCAGGCACAGCAGGCACAAGGGGCACATAAGGATCCAATCCATTTTACAGGAGGTAGCGGAGGGAACAGAGGGTCTGAATCTTGACCTCAGCTTCCTCTGCTTCCTCCTGTTCAAACGATCGGATCCATCCGTGAAATCCGTGGTTAAGATACCTCCGCGCGCTCCGCGTCTCCGCGAGAGACCGTTTGGCCTCAGAACTTGATGGTGAGCTCCGCGTCGCGGAGGCGGAGGACGGCGCTGCGGGGGGTAACCTCGCCCACGCGGAGGAAGACCATTTCGCCGGGAAGCTGGACGGGGATGACGCCGCCTTCGCGGTATGTGGAGCGGTCCACGGCGATGTGCATGCGGTTCGCGACGTTGACCACGCCGGTGACCTTGATCGTGGCGGCGGCCTGGCGGAGCAGGAGCACGTCGCGCGAGGCGTCGGTGACCACCTCGCCGCCGGCCGCGGGCTGCGGGGTGACGGGGAGTTCGCCGCCGACGCGGAAGGGGTTGCCGCGCTCGCCGGGGGCCGGGGCGCGCTGGTCGTGGCGCTGGTAGAGGGCGGCGATGCGGTCCTGCGTGCGCTTGATGAACTTGGCGTTCACCGTCTGCGCGCCGGCAAGCGGGCCGGCGGCGAGGGCGACGAGACCGAGGAGAATGGGGCGGGAGAGGTTCATGCCTTGCCGAGGACCGTGAGGTCGAGTTGGAGCACGACGGCGTCGGTGCCGGTCTCGTTGCGGCGGAACGTGAAGCCGCGGACTTTGACGAGGCGGGGGCCGGATTCGAGGCTTTGCAGGAAATCCATCACTTGGGCGAAGGTGCCGCTGACCTCCATCGTGTAGAGGATCGGCTTGTACTCCGCGCGGTCCTCCTGGCCGGGGCCGCTGGTGGCGAGCTGGTTGAGGCCGCGGATGCGGGCCTTGGTCTGCTCCTCGAGCTTGTAGAAGTACCACAGGTTGTCGGCGAGGTTGCTCTCGACGGCGAGGTTGCGGTTGATGCGCTCGACGGTGGCGCGGGTCTGGGCGAGGGCCTCGCGCAGGAGCGGGCTCATGGCGATGGTCTCGAGTTCGGCCTCGCCCTGGAGCGTGCGCGACTGGAGGTCCTCCTCCTGGTGCCTGAGGTCATGCCACAGGTACCAGCCGGCGCCGAGCAGCACGGCCATGGTCGCGCTGCAGACGACGGCGAAGAGGTTCCGGCGCAGGAAGGTGACGGCGGGCGGCTTCATGGCGTGGGCGTCTCCGTCGGATGCAGCCGGAAGGTGATCTCGAACGACAGCGAGTCGTCGAGCTCGCGGCGCTCGAGGCTGGTGAGGACGATCTCGCGGCAGAGGGGACCGAGCTTCGGGTGGGTGCGCAGCTCGTCGACGTAGGCGCCGAGCAGCCGGCTGGCGCGCTCGGAGGATTCGCGCAGGCTGCCGCGCAGCACGATGATCTCGGGCCCGCCCGTCTCGATGAGCTCGAAGACCACCTGCGCCGGCCGGCTCTCGCCGAGCAGGGTGGTGAGCTCGGAGACCGCCATGGGCTGGTACATCAGGTTGAAGGCCTCGTCGAGGCGCGCGCTGTCGCGGGCAAACTGGCCCTGCACGGTGGCGATCTCCTGCAGCAACTGGGCGTTCTCGGCCATGCGCTTTTCCCAGATGCCGACCTGACCGCGCAGCTCGAAGTTCGTGTAGGCGAGCCAGCCGGCGCCCAGGCCCACGCCGAGGGTGATGCCGCCGAAGACGGCGTTGATGAGGAAGCGGGTGCCAACGACGCTGTCCTCGGGTAGCTCGGCGACCAGCCGGCAGTCGCAGTGCCAGGCGGCCCCGGCGGCGGGCAGGTCGGCCACCGGCGCCGGGGCGCGGCTGCCCGCGGAGTTGGGGTTGAAGGTGGTGAGGAGACTGAGCGCGGCGAGCCACTGCTGGCCGACGGACGCGCCCTCGGTGAGAAACTGCACGCTCGCGGCCTGGAGGGCGGGTTCGAGCAGGGGCAGGTCGACAGCCTCGCCCAGCTTGCGGCACAGCCAGTGCAGGCGATCGGGCAGCTGGCCGCAGTAAAGCTCGTCGATGCGGTGGCCGGTCTGCAGCTCGAACTGGTCGACGGCGGGCTTGAGGTGGCGCGCGATCAGGCGGACGAGGCGGCGGCCCTGCTCGAGCGTGAACTCGTCGGGCTCCTCGAGCTGGGCGCGGGCCGCGGCGAGGTCGGGCGTGCTGAGCTCCTTCATCGCGGTCTCGATCACGGAGGCGAGGCCGAAGGGCAGGGGCAGCAGGGTGTGGATGCCGTCCTTGGCGATGATGTAGACGCGGGACTGGTCGCGCTCGATCTCGCAGACGGCGACCGCGTGGCGGTAGCCCGTCTGCGCGATGTGCTGGGTGAGGATGCCGAGGAGGGGCAGGGTCGTCACCTCGAGGCTGCGCGGCCGCAGGCCGAGGTCGAGGAGGCGCTCCTGCGTGACGCGGACGGCGGACCAGGGGACGCCGAAGAGCAGGCCGGGGCGGACCGTGCCGTCGTTCGTGAGCGGCGTCCCATCCATGGGATTGAGCACGCGGATGAGCCACTCCTTGGCGGAGGTGATCTTGGCCTGCTCCGCCACCAGGGCCGGCAGGTAATCAGGCTCGGCGAGGCGGCGGGTGTTGATCTGGACGCGGGCGATGACGCGCTCGACGGGATGGAAGCCGCAGTAGGCGGGAAGGCGGCCGCGGCTGTCCTTTTCCTGCACATGGGCCTCGGCCCAGTGCTCGACGCCCTGGCCGTCGGCCGGCGGGACTTCCGCAAACGCGTCCATGAGGACCGGCGTCTGGTTCAGGCGCAGGCGCGCGAGCTGGAGCTGGTTGTCCGTGTGGTTGAAAAGGACACCGCTCCGGGTTTGGCGGGAAAGATTGAGGGAAGGGAATTTCACGAGGCGCGAAGCGCGCGGGCCGGCCGGGATTGGGCGATCACGAACACGGATGTCACGGAAGGGCCGGGAGTAGCAATCGCGAAGTGGGGGTGGACGGCCGGGTTTGAGGGGTCATGGCCTAGAGCGAGATTTGCTCGGTGGGGTCGGTGAGCTCGCGCCACGAGACGATCTGGAAGGGCTGCTCGATGTAGGTGCCGATGCTGCCGGCGGTGCGCAGGGCCATGTCGTAGTCGACGTTGACCGCGTGGTTGAAGTAGACGGTCTTGGCGGAGACGGCGCCGTTGATCTCGCCGTTGAAGCCGCTGTTCCATTTGTGGAGGTAGGCGGACGGCATGTAGATCAGGCCGTGGAAGGGGTGGCGCGACCAGTAGTAGTGATAGCTGGAGGAGTTGTACGTGCTGCCGGTGGCGATGAGCATCTTGGTCGGGTCGAAGGTCTGGTTGATGATGCCCCCGCCGGTGTTGGTCGTGCTGTTGCCGATGTAGAGTTGGCTGCCGTTGAAGTAGATCTCGAGCGAGCCGGTGGGGGCGACGACGATGCGGCCGTCGTTGGTGTAGAGGATGCCCGAGACATTGAGGATCACGGGGCCGACGATGGTGAGGACATCGGTGGAGCTGTCGAGGTAGAGGCCGGAGGTCGAGGACCAGCCGCCGCTGATGTAGGTGGCCGTGATGTTGTAGACGGTCGGGGTCGTGGCGCCGGGCGTGCCGAGGGTGCGGGCGCCCTCGTAGAGGGCGGTGCCATTGCCCTCGCTGTCGGGCAGGCTGATGCCGGGGCCGCTCAGGTCGGAGTACGCGTCCGGCGGGTCGAACTGCGGGACGTAGGGGTTGCTGAAGACGCGGGTCGGGTCGACCTTGGGCGAGGCCGCGCTGGTGAGGCCCTGCACGACGGCGTTGCTGCCGAAGGTGGTCGTGGTGGCGTTGACGTAGCCGCGGATGGTGGCCGTGCTGGAGCTCGTGACGGCCGGCGCCGCGACCACGGCGGAATAGCCGAACATCGCCGTGGACCAGTACGTGGCATTGGGCGGCGTCTGGTTGGTGTGGGCACTGATGCAGCGGTAGACGGTCTGGTTGGCGGCGCGATAGACGATGTCGCCGACGCTGTACGCAACGGAGCTCGACCACGCGGCGTAGTCCGTGCTCGTGTGGGCCCAGTAGGACGTATTGGTCACGGTGGTGCTGGCCGGCGCCTGGTTGGTGTGCGCCGTCGTGCAGCGATAATAGAGGCCGGTGACCGGGTAAAAGGCGACGTCGCCGACGCGGAAACCGATCGTGGAAGTCCACGTCGCATAATTCACCGAGCCTACTTCCCAATTGGTGGTGTTGGTCGGGGTGGAGCCCGAGCTGCTGGTGTGGGCGGTGCGGCACCGGTAGAGCAGGCCGCTGCTGGGGTGACCGTTGATGTCAGGCGGCTGGTAAAAGACCACGTTGCCGACCGAGTACGCCACGCTCGCCTTCCAGACGGGGTAGCCGACGAGCTCGCGCGCCCAGAGGGTGGTGTTGGCGATGGTGTTGCCGCCGGCGTTGCTGGTGTGGGCGGAGATGCAGCGGTAGTACAGGCTCGAGCTGGAAACGAGATCGCCGACAATATAGGCCGTGCCCTCGCCCCAGGTCGTGGGATTGGCCGAGAGGTCGTGGACTTGCCAGTAGGTTGTATTGGTCAGCGCCCGGTTCAGGTTCGGCGAGAGAATGCTGCGGTAGACAGTGCCGGCGGCGTTGGCGACCAGCGCGTCGACACCGTAAGTTTTCGTGGAACTCCATGCCACGTACTCCATCTGCTGCGCCCAGTAGCTGGTGTCCGGGGGCTCCTGATTGGTGTTGGTCGCGGTGCACCGGTAGAGCAGGTCGTTGTTGGCGACCATGTCGCCGATCTCGTAGGTGCGACCGGAATCCCAGGCGGGATACGACGAGGCGGCCACGGCCCAGTAGGAGGTGTTGAGGCTGCCGGAGACCACGGGGGCCTGGTTGGAATGCGCCACCAAGGCGCGGTAATATTGTCCGGTCGTCGGGTAATAGACGACGGCGCCCATCACGTAGGACGTGGCACTGGACCAGACGACTGGCTGGAGGAGATTGGAGTTGTAGCTCTCGATCGTGCCGCTCGAGGCGATATTGATGCTGGTGGTGGTGTTGCTGGCGCCGACGGCGTTGGGAAAGAGGGCGGCCGGCTGGAGTTCGGCGCGGAGCTGCGTGCGCTGGGCCGGGTTGTTGCCCGTGAGGGTGACGGTACCCTCGGCGTAGACCACGGGCGAGCCGGACCAATACGTGGTGTTGGGCGGCGCCTGGTTGGTGTGGGCCGAGAGGCACTTGTACACCGTGCCGCCGCGGAGGACGGTGTTGTTGACCGCGTAGGCGGTGCCGGCACTCCAAGCGGCGGTGGTTGAGACGGTCCAGTACGTCGCTTCCGGCGGCGCCTTGCCGGTGTGGGCGACGAGACACTGGTAGACGACGTCGCTGTGGATGGCGATGTCGCCGACGGCGTAGGGGGTGTAGGCGCTCCAGGTGCCCGGCGCGCTGGTCCAGCTCGAGGTGGAGGCGGGCGGCGGGACGAGGGTGGGTCCGGCGGCCGTGGTGCACAGGTACCACTGGCCGCGGTACCACGCGGCCTCGCCCACCGCATAGGTGGTGGCGCTGCGCCAGTTCGAGGCATTGCGGTTGGTGACCAGGATCTTGACCGAGCCCACGATGCCCTGCCCGTAGCTGGCGGCGGGGGTATGGGTGCGCGTGGCGGTGGCGCCGCTCGTCGTCCAGTCCGACCAGTCTTCGTTCGGGTCGTTCAGGGCCGACATCGCCAGCTCCATGCCGATCTCGGCCAGCTGCGCGCTGAGGCTGCTGTTGTAGGAGCGGGCACTGAAGTTCATCGCCCGGCTGCTGAGCGTGAGGTAGGTCGTGACGGCGATGGCCAGCACCGCCACGAAGCACAGGGCGACGAGGACGACGGATCCGCGCTGGCGGGATGGGGGGCGGCGCATCATTCGAGCAGGGCCTTGTTGCGGATCGCCAGGAAGGGCGAGGCGCACGGGTAGACGGGCGCGAGCGTGCCGTTGGCGGAGTCGCCGGTCTGCGAGCGGAACTCCAGCGCCACCTTCTTGATGCTCGAGACCTTGTTGGTGAAGTCGGTCACCGCGTTGTTGCTCACGTCGCGGTAATCGAAGTCGCAGCTGAGAAGATTCCGAAGCAGCGTGACCGTGCTGCCGGTGTTCGGGTTGGCGGTGTCCTCGAAGAAGCGCACGAGGGAATTGCCCGGCGCCGTGACGCTCACCTGATCGCCGGTCGCACCGATGCTGACGGTGGCCGCCGTGGCCGTGCTGTTGTAGTAATAGATGATCTTCCGCGTGGCGGTCCCGGCGGGTACCGCCAGTTCGAGCTGCGCCTCGCCGGGACTGCTCAAGCCGCTGGCCATGCGCACGTCCTGGGCAAAGTAGGCGAGCGCGCGGCGGGCCTCGGATTCGAGCAGCTGCTGGTTGGCGAGACGGTTGAGGTTGCGGCCGAGGAAGCCGAACGTGGACAACACGGCCGTCATGACCATGAGCGCGAGGGTCATGCCCACGAGCAGCTCGACCAGGGTGAAACCGGCGCGGGAGTGGGAACGGCGGATCATCACGAGCGCTGCAGCGTGAGGTTCAACCCGTACTTGCCGAAATACGCCGACTTCTTGCGGGTGTAGGTGCGGGCGTTGAGGCCGCTCGGCGTGGCCGTCCACGTGAGGGTGAAGGTGACCTCGCGCAGGTCGGTGGCGCCGGTGACGTTGGCCACCGAGCGGGTGAGCGCGTAGGTCGCGCCCTGGGCGATGTTGGTGTCGGACATGATCCCGATCTCCGCGCCCGTGGACCGGCGCCAGTAGGAGGTGTTGGCGACGGACTGGTTGGTGTGGGCGGCGGTGCAGATGTACCAGATGTTGCTGCTGCTCGCGACGTCGCCGATCACATAGGCGGTCGACGAGCTCCAGGCCTGCCGGAAGCGGCTGTCGATCGTGATCGTCGTGGGGCCGGCGGCGTAGCCGCTGATGGTGCTCCAGGTCACGAAACGGAGGTTCTCGATCTCGTGGTCGAGGATCTGCGCGGCGAGGGTCTGCCGGCGCGCCGTGGCCAGCATTTCGGAACCGATCGTGACGGCCTGGATGAGGCCCATGAGCCCGACCACCAAAATGGTCGCCCCCATCATCACATCGATGATGCTGAAGGCGGCGTGCTTACGGTGGTGGCGCATCAGGGAATACGGGGGATTTTCCCCTGTTCGCCCTACAAAGCAACCCCAGCCGGGGTGCGACAAGCCCGGACTGGGGTTCGCGCCTAAAGCAACCCGTGGCCCCTGGCCCAGCGGACGAAATCCGCCTCCAGCGCATCGAACGAATCGATCACGAACAGCGGGTCCTGGTAATGCCAGATATCGTATGGTTGCTGCGCGATGCGCTCGGGCACGGCGGGAAGTTTCTTAACCTTGTCGGTCAGGCTGTGCAGGGTCTCGCCGGACGACGAGATGATGCCGTTGCCGTAGATGCGCAGGCCACCGGGATTGCGAATAAGGCCGAATTCGACGGTAAACCAATAGATGCGCGTCAGGCCCTCCTCGACCGCGGCGTCCCGGCAGGCGACGGCGGCCTGGCCGATCTTCTGGTAAAAGTCGGCGAAACGCGGGTGCATGATCATCGGCGTGTGGCCGAAGATGTCGTGGAAACAGTCCGGCGCCGGCGTGTAGTCGAGCTCGTGCCGCCCGCGGATGTAGTCGGTGCAGGGGAAGACGCGCTCGGCGAGGTAACCGAAGAAATCGCGCGCATCGAGCAGACCCGGGGTGCGCGCGATGCGCCAGCCGGTGGCGCGGTGCAGGCGCTGGGAGACGGCGGCGAGGGCCGGGATGCGGTCCGACTCGAGCGCGAGGGCCTTCAGGCCGGTGAGGAACTCGTCGGCCGCCCGGCCGGGGAGCAGCTCCGCCTGGCGCGCGTACAGGTCGCGCCAGACGGACTGCTCGGCGGGGGTGTAGTCAGGGTAAGGGCAGGCGTCGCCCACTGGCAGCGGGGCGGAGAGCTTGTGCGGCACGCAGCGCGGGTCGTCGCCCGGGCTTGGGGTGGGGGTGGTCGACGGTGAAGAGGCAGGGGCGGAAGTCATCTCCGGGGTGGGTGGGGTGAGGGTGGCGGGGGCACGCCGGGGTGAACGGATGCTAACAGCGCCCTCCGCCGGGTACCATCGCCCGTATGGCGTAATATGTCCGCCGCCCCGCGGGTCGGGGCGGATTTTTGCTTCGCGCCGTGGCCGGCGTCACCCAGCATGGGCGCAACCAACCAGCCCGACCATGCGCCTCGCCACCATCTTGCCCCGCGCCAGTGTCGAACCCGTCGTCGTGGCCGCCGCGCCCGACGGCACCTGGATCGAGCTCGCCGGTCTCGCCGGGCGGCCGATGCCGCGGTTGGAGGACGGTCTACCCTGGGTGCTCGCGCACACGGCGCACCTCATGCAACGCGCCGCGACCTGGCGCGGGCCGCGTTATCGTCCGAGCGAGTTTTCCTTCCTGCCGCCCGTGATGCGGCCGCCGGCGATCCGCGATTTCTACGCTTTCGAGCAGCACGTGAAGGCCTGCCGCGGCAAGCGCGGGCTCGAGATGGCACCGGGTTGGTACGAGATCCCGGTGTTCTATTTTACGAATCCGAGCGCGCTCAACGGCCATGACGGCGAAGTCTGGGCTCCCGCCGGCTCGCAGGAGCTCGATTACGAGCTGGAACTCGGGATCGTCATCGGCCGCGCCGGCCGCGACATCACGCCCGCGCAGGCCTGGGAGCACGTGGCCGGCTTCACAATCCTCAACGATTTCAGCGCCCGCGACCTGCAGCGCGCCGAAGTGCCGGTTGGCCTCGGGCCGGCCAAGGGCAAGGATTTCGCCACCGGTCTCGGCCCGGCGCTCGTCACGCGTGACGAGTTCGCCGACCGCATCAGCGGCGAAAAGCTCGCGCTCGAGATGTGCGCCCGCGTGAACGGCCGCGAGCTCTCGCGCGGCAACACGGCGAGCCTCCATTACTCGATCCCGCGCCTCATCGCCCAGGCCGCGCGCGACGCGGAACTCCACCCCGGCGACATCCTCGGCACCGGCACGGTCGGCACCGGCTGCATCCTCGAGCTCGGCCCCGAAACCGCCGGCGGCTGGCTCAAGCCCGGCGACGTGGTCGAACTGGAAATCGAGAAGATCGGCGTCCTGCGGAACCGCATCGTGGCCCGGCCGAAGTAGCCGTCACGCGGGTTTTTTTAACCACGGATTTCACGGATGGCACGGATCAATCCATAGCCACAGAAGGCACATAAAGCACAAGAGGTGATTCCCTTTTGTTCTTCTTGTGCCTTCTGCGCCTTTTGTGGCCATCCCACCAGGCTCCGCTGGCCGGATCCGTGGGATCCGTGAAATCCGTGGTTAAAAAACCGCGGCTCCCGACGGGCGTGACGCTCACCGATTCAGCAGCGCGGCGACGCGCGTTCTGCCCCGCACGCCCAGCTTCGAGAAGATCGCGGCGAGCTGCGTCTTGATCGTGAGCGGGCTGCGGCGCAGCTCGGTGGCGATCTCGGTCGTGCGCAGGCCCTCGCGGACGCGCATGGCGACCTCGCGCTCGCGCTCCGACAGGCGGGCCAGCAGGGCCACCGCGCCGGGCGACAGCGGCCGATGCCGGTCGCCGCGCGGGCGGCGGTAATCCAGTTGAATGTGAAACGCCGGCGGCGTGCCCGGTCCGCCCGGCGCGTGCAGCTTGATGCGCGCGTGCAGCCCGCGGCCGTGGTCGCTCACGACCCGCGCGTGTGCGCTCGTGTCGGTCCCTGCCGCATGGTCCGCCGCGAGCGCCAGGCAGGCCGTCGCCAGCCCGGGCGGCAGCGCGAAGGCCTCGCGCACGCGCAGCGCCGCGGCCTTGCGCTCGCCGAAATTCCACACCGCGCACGCGCGCGCGGCCTCGGCGTTGAACCACAGCGGCTGCAGGTCGCGGTCAACCAGCAGGAGGCCGACCGGCACCTCCTCCAGCATGGTTTCATAATGTGCGAGCCGCAGGGGCGCGCCTTCCGGCGGGGGTATCGCAGGACGGGAGGACATGCCGGCACCATACGGGCCGCCCGCCCGAGCACAAGCCGCGGCTTACTCCCTTTGGCTGATGGACCGCGGGGCACCCCGCCGGTAGATTGCGGGGCACCCCGCCACACCACATGAGCACGACCTTTTTTGACAAGCCCGTCGCCCGCAAAACCGCCGCCAATCCCCTCGGGCTCCGCGGCGTCGACCACATCGAGTTCATCGTCGATGACGCCGACCAGTGGCGCGATTTCTTCCGCAACAAGTACGGCATGGCCGCCCGCTTCTATGCCGATGAAAAGACCGGCGTGAAGGGCCGCCGCGCCCACGTCGTGGGGCAGGGGCGCATCAACTTCATCGTCGCCGAGCCCCAGGGTCGCGGCCCCGAGGCCGACTTCATGCGCTGGCACCTCGACAAGCACGGCTGCGGCGTGCGCGACGTGGCCTTCCGCGTGCAGGACGCCCGCCACGCCCTCGACGAGGCTGTCCGTCGCGGGGCCAAGGCGGTCCGCGCGCTCGACCAGCACGCCGAATTCAACGGCGCCGCCATCGCCGCGTACGGTGACACGATCCACACCTTCATCGAGCGCAAGCCCCACACCGGCTTCGCCCCCGGCTACGTGCCGGTGCCGGGCGTGGTCGAGGATGGCGACATCCACTTCGCGATGATCGACCACGTCGTCGCCAACGTGGAGCACATGGACGAGTGGGTGCAGTTCTACGAGCGGGTCTTCGGTTTCGATCTCTTCATGCACTTCGACATCAACACCGGCCGCAGCGCCCTGATGTCGAAGGTTGTCAGTCCCACCGACGGTTGGGTGAAGCTTCCGATCAACGAGCCCTCCTCGGCCAACTCGCAGATCCAGGAATTTCTCGACCGCTACAACGGCGCCGGCGTCCAGCACATCGCCCTCCTCACGCCCGACATCATGCGCACCGTCGCCGAGATGCGCCGCATGGGGCAGGAGTTCCTCGACGTGCCCGACACCTATTACGACGCGGAATTCGACGCCCGCATCGGCGCGATCGAGGAGGACAAGGCGGAGCTCAAGCGCCTCAAGATCCTCGTCGACCGCGACCACGACGGCTACCTCCTCCAGCTCTTCACCAAGTGCGTGTTCACGCGCCCAACCCTTTTCTTCGAGGTCATCCAGCGCCGCGGCCGCGCCCTCGGCTTCGGCGAGGGCAACTTCCGCGCCCTCTTCGAGGCCATCGAACGCGAGCAGGCCCGACGGGGAACGCTCTAATATTCCCCATGCACTACCTCCGCCTCGGCTCCATCCCCCGCAAGCACCACGTGAAATTCCCGCGCCCGGTCGCGGCGAGCCACCAGGGCGAAGGGCTGCACTACGAGCACGTCGTCACCACTGAGGGTTTCGATCGCGCTTACTCCATCCTCTACCACACTAAGCCGCCGACGCGCGTGAAGGCGGTCGAGCGTTTCGCCGACTGGACGCTGCAGCCGGGCGCGCCTACGCCCCTGCGGCACCACCACCTCAAGTCCGCCGTCATGGCCCGCGCGGGCGATCCGTACACCGGCCGCGTGCCGCTGATGTTCAACCCCGACATCACGTGCAGCCGGTGCCGCCCCGCGACCGCCATGGCGGCGGGCTATGACTTCTACCGCAACGGCCGCAGCGACGACGTGATCTTCGTCTGGCGCGGCGCCGGCTGGCTCGAGAGCAACTTCGGTCGCCTGCGCTACCGGCAGGACGACTATATCGTCATCCCGCGCGGCACGATCTACCGCCTCGTGCCCGACGACATCGCGCACGAGGACTACCTCATCCTCGAGTCGGCGCACCCCGTCCGCATCCCCGCGCGCTACCTGCACCCCGAGGGCCAGATTCGCCTCGGCGCGCCGTACAGCGAGCGCGATTTCCACGGCCCCACCGAGCTCGCGCCGCGCGATGACGAGGGCGACTTCGCCGTGCTCACCAAGGACCGCGGCCGCTTCACCAAAAACATCCTCGCGAGCCATCCCTTCGACGTCGTCGGCTGGGACGGCTGCCTGTATCCGTTCACCTTCAACGCGAACGATTTCGAGCCGCTCACCGGCACCGTGCACCTGCCGCCCCCGGTGCACCAGACCTTCGAGATCAACGGCTTCGTGATCTGCACCTTCGCCCCGCGCTACCTCGATCATCACCCCGAGGCCATCAAGGTCCCCTGGGCGCACGACAACACCGAGGCCGACGAGGTGCTCTTCTACGTCCGCGGCGAGTTCGGCTCGCGCAAGGGCGTCGAGCCCGGCTCCTTCACCCTCCACCCGCAGGGCATCCCCCACGGCCCGCATCCTGGCACGACCATGAAGAGCATGGCCGCCACCCGCACCGAGGAGCTCGCCGTCATGTTCGACACCGCCCAACCCCTCGACCTCACCGCCCAGGCCCTCGCGATGGACGACCCGAACTACCCGCTGAGCTGGCTGGGCTAGGTGCTGGGTACTAGGAACTAGGAACTAGGATCTAGGAACCAGCCACCAGATGCAGGGATTGTGTCTCCCGCCACTTTCCGGTATCCGCCATCCGCAATCCGCTCTTCTATGATTCTCGACTTCGCCGGCCTCGACGTACGCAACGCCTACCAGTGGATGATCTCCACGATCCTCCCGCGGCCCATCGCGTGGGTCTCGACCATCTCCGCCGACGGCAAGACCAACCTCGCGCCGTTCTCCTTCTTCCAGGGCATCACGGCCAACCCGCCGACGCTGATGTTCGTTCCGGTCAACAACCGCGATGGCGTGAAGAAGGACACCGTCCGCAACATCGAGGCCGTGCCGGAGTTCGTCGTTAACCTCGTCTCGCACGACCTTGCTTTGCAGATGAACAACTCCGCCGCGCTGTTGCCGTACGGCGAGAGCGAATTCGAGAAGTTCGGCATCGCCGCCGCGCCGTCCACGACCATTCGTCCGCCGCGCGTCGCCGCCGCGCCCGTCGCGTTCGAGTGCACGCTCGACCGCATCATCAACATCGGCGAGGGCCCGCTCGCCGCCAACGTCGTCTTCGGCCGCATCCGCACCGCGCACCTCCGCGACGACATTCTCGGCCCCGACGGCAAACCCGACCCCGCCAAGCTCGACCTCATCGCCCGCATGGGCGGCGACAACTACGCGACCACGCGGGATGTGTTCAACCTGGTGCGCCCACGGTAAGCCTCCCCTTACCGCTTACGCCCTTACCCTTAACACCCCTTATGTCCGACCTCGTCATCCTCTCTGCCACCCGCACTCCCATCGGCGCTTTTCAGGGCGGCCTCGCGTCGCTCGCCGCGCCGCGGCTCGGCGCGGCGGCCATCAAGGGCGCGCTGGCCCGCGCCGGCGTCGCGCCGGCTGACGTCACCGATGTCCTTATGGGCAATGTCCTCCAGGCTGGCCAGGGCCAGGCGCCGGCGCGGCAGGCCGCGATCCACGCCGGGCTGCCGGCGTCGGCCCGCGCCGTCACCGTGCACAAGGTCTGCGGTTCCGGCCTGCAGGCCGTCATGCAGGCCGCGCATGCGCTGCGCGCCGGGATGGGCTCCCTCTACGTGGCCGGCGGCATGGAAAGCATGTCGCAGGCGCCTTACCTCCTGCCCAAGGCGCGCGACGGTTTCCGCCTCGGGCACCAGCAGGTGATCGATTCGCTGATCACCGATGGACTCTGGGATCCCTACGGCAACCTGCACATGGGCAGCTGCGCCGAGAAGTGCGCCGCCAAGTACACGTTCACCCGCGAGCAGCAGGACGCCTTTGCCGTCGCGAGTTTCCAGCGTGCCAACGCCGCGCAGAAGGCCGGGATGTTCGCCGACGAGATCACGCCGGTGGAGCTGACCGACGCCAAGGGCAACGTCACCAAGGTCGAGCACGACGAGGGTCCGGCCAAGGTGAAGTACGACAAGATCCCGACCCTGAAGCCCGCCTTCCAGAAAGACGGCACCATAACCCCGGCCAACGCCTCCTCGATCAACGACGGCGCCGCCGCGCTCGTCGTGACCACGTCGGCCCACGCCGCGGCGAAGGGGCTCAAGCCCATCGCCCGCATCGTGGCCTTCGGCGCGCACGCGCAGGAACCGGTGTGGTTCACCACCGCGCCCGTCCCCGCCGCGCAGCAGGCGTTGGCGGCGGCGGGGTGGGGTGTGGGCGACGTTGATCTCTGGGAGGTCAACGAGGCCTTTGCCGTCGTGCCCATGGCCTTCATGCGCGAGCTCGGCGTGCCCGCGGACAAGGTGAACGTCCGCGGCGGCGCGATCGCGTTGGGCCACCCGATCGGCGCCAGCGGCGCCCGCATCCTCGTCACCCTCATCGCCGCCCTCCGCGAACGCCGCCTCAAGCGCGGCGTCGCCGCCATCTGCATCGGCGGCGGCGAAGGCCTGGCCGCCTGCGTGGAACTCGTGTGACGGAGTCTTGAACCACGGATTACACGGATTGCACGGATTGGACGATGCGGCACGGCAAGATTACCGAGGCGGTCATTGGCGCGGCGATCGTCGTGCTGAACACGCTGAAACCGGGACTGGATGAAAAGCTGTATGAGCGGGCTCTCGTGATCGAATTGGCCAAGCGAGGTCACAAGGTCGACCAGCAGCGGCAGTTTCCGGTCAGGTATGACGGAGCGGAGATTGGAACCTTGATTCCCGACCTGATTGTGGACGATGTGGTGATTGCCGACCCCAAAGTCGTTACCGACCTCAACGACGCTCACACCGCCCAGATGATCGGCTACCTGAACATCACCCAGCTTCAGGTCGCCCTCCTCCTCAATTTCAAACACGCCACCCTGCGCTGGAAGCGCATCGTACGTTAGCTGCTATCCGTGCCATCCGTGTAATCCGTGGTTAAAAAATGAGTACCCCAATCTACCTCTGGCATCCTGACGACCATCCGTGGACTCGTGACTCGCACCTCGCGCGCTTCATGCGTGCGCAGGGGTGTGCTTCTCAGGATGAGCTGCATGCGAAATCCGTGCGCGACACCGCCGCGTTCTGGGATGCCGCCATGAAGGACATGGGCGTCGAGTGGTTCACGCCCTACACGCAGGTGAAGGATGATTCCCGCGGCTTCCCGTGGACCCGGTGGTTCGTCGGTGGCGAGGTCAACATCGCCCACAACTGTCTCGACCGCCACGTGCGCGACGGCCACGGCGACGAGGTCGCGTTGCATTACGAGGCCGACTCCGACCGCCCGGAGGATCGCCGCACGCGCACCTTCGCCGAACTCAAGGTCGCGGTCGACGACTGCGCCGGCGCGCTCAAGGCCATGGGTGTCGGCCTCGGCGACAGCGTCGCGCTCTACGCGCCCATGCGCATCGAGACCGTCGAGGTCATGCTGGCGTGCTTCAAGCTCGGCGCGCGCTTCGTCCCCATTTTCTGCGGCTACGGCGAATCCGCCGTCGTCGAGCGCATCGAGTCCTGCCGGGCCCGGGTGCTTTTCGCCGTCGAGCACCTGCATCGCCGCGGCAAATCCGTGAACACCGGCGTCATCGCCCGCGCCGCCGCCGCGCGCGTCCCGAGCGTGCAGCGCGTGATCTGCTTCGACACTCCCGACTGGCCCCGCTTCCTCCACGGTGCCCCGAGCTACACCGGTTGCGAGCGCACCGCCGCCGAGGAACCCTGCCTCATCATCTATACCAGCGGCACCACCGGCCGGCCCAAGGGAACCGTCCACACCCACGCCGGCTGCCTCGCCCAGATGGGCAAGGAGGTGCGCTACGCGTTCAACGTGCAGCCGGGCGAGCCGTTCTTCTGGTTCACCGACATCGGCTGGATGATGGGCCCGTGGGAAATCATCGGCTGCCTGCTCTACCGCACGTCGATCGTCCTTTTCGACGGCGCGCCCGATTTTCCCGATCACGACCGGCTCTGGCGCACGCTGGAGCGCCTCAAGGTCGTGACCTTCGCCGCGTCGCCGACCCTCGTGCGCCTCTTCATGCGCGCCACCGACGGCAAGGGACCGGCGGGCCACGACCTCTCGCGCCTCCGCGTGCTGGGCTCCACCGGCGAACCCTGGGACGAGACCTCCTACCGTTGGTACTTCGAGCACGTCGGCGGCGGCCGCTGTCCTGTCATCAATATCTCCGGCGGCACCGAGATCGTCGGCTGCCTCCTCTCCGCCACGCCGCTCCTGCCGCTGCGCCCGTGCTCCCTCGGCCGCCCCGGCCTCGGCATGGACGTCACCATCTACACCGACGACGCCCAGCCCGCCCCGCGCGGTGCGGTCGGGCACCTCGTCTGTCGCCAGCCCGCGCCGTCGATGACCAAGAGTTTCCTCGGCGACGACGCGCGCTACCTCGAGACCTACTTCAGCCAGATGCCAGGCGTCTGGTACCACGGCGACTGGGCGCGCCAGGATGAGGACGGCTCCTGCTTCGTGCTCGGGCGCAGCGACGACACCATCAAGGTCGCCGGCAAGCGCGTCGGCCCCGCCGAGGTCGAGGGCGTGCTCACGTCGCACCCCGCGATCAGCGAGGCGGCCACCATTGGCGCCCCCGACGAACTCAAGGGCCAGGTCCTCGTGTGTTTCGTGGTCGTGAAGCCCGGCAGCGCCGTGCCGACCGAAACGGAACTCATCGCGCACGTCGCCGCCCAGATGGGCAAACCCCTCGCGCCGAAAGCCGTCCACGTCGTCGCCGCGCTGCCCAAGACCCGCAGCGGCAAGATCCTCCGCGGCACCATCCTCCGCGTCTACACCGGTCGCCCCGCCGGCGACCTCACGAGCGTCGACAACCCTGCCGCCTTGGAGACGATCCGCGAACTGGGGATCAGGATTAAGGCCTAAGGGGATCGGTCGGTTTCTTTTCGAATCGCTGTTCGGTCTCTCGCGGAGGCGCGAAGGCCGCGGAGTTGGCATTCGGCATCTCCGCGCCCTCCGCGCCTCCGCGAGAGCCATTTTGCACGGCCGCATCGAAGCGTTCTTCGCGTTTCCAAATCTCTACTCCTTTTGGCTTAACGAAAGGGTTCAACTCCTGCGCAGCGTCCGCCAACTCATGCGCAGTTTCAGGGGCGGGAAAGGCTATCATCAGGACAACACACACACACCCGCCGGTTTCGACCGGCTCTACCGCCATGTCCGTCGCACCCCGCCCCAAACCCTTCCTCGAACCCCAATACTGCAAAGGCTGCCTCCGCTGCATCGAGGCCTGCCCGCGCGAGTGCATCACGCCCGGGTCCGAGATCAATCCCGCCACCGGCCTCGTGCCGGTCGAGCTGCACCTGGAAAACTGCAACGGCTGCACGCTCTGCCTGCAGGCCTGCCCGGAGCCCTACGGCCTCCGCCTCGAGACCGATCCGCCGGCGCCCGCGTTTGCGCCCAACGGCGACTTCGAGCTCGAGGACCCTGCCAAGCTCTTCGGCGAGCGCTGCGTCGCCAATTTCTCCGAGGGCGACCTCCCCGACGACCAGATCGCGCTGCCCGCCTGCGAGCCCCTCGTGCTCAAGGGCACCTACGCTTCCGCCATCGGTGCGCTCCTCGCCGGTTGCCGCCACGTCTTCGGCTATCCCATCACGCCCAGCACCGAGGGCGCCGAGCTCATGGCCAAGATTTTGCCCAAGCTCGACGGCTCCTTCGTGCAGGCCGTCAGTGAAGTCGCCGCCGTCAACATGATGTACGGCGCCGGCGGCGCGGGCCTGCCCTGCATGACCTTCACGAGCAGCCCCGGCTTCAGCCTCATGCTCGAGGGCGTCAGCTACATGATCGGCGCCGAGGTCCCGGGCGTCTTCGTCAACATCATGCGCGCCGGTCCCGGCCTGGGCAACATCGCCCCCGAGCAGGCCGACATCAAACTCGCCTGCCGCGGCCTCGGCCACGGCAACACGCGCGCCATCGTCCTCGCCCCCAGCACGCCGCAGGAAATGCTCGACCTCACCCGCGAGGCCTTCGCGCTGTCCTTCCGCTACCGCAACCCCGTCATCATCCTGGGCGACGGCTATCTCGGCCAGATGACCGGCATGGTGAAGCTCCCGGCCACGATGACACGTCCCGGCCTCCCGGCCTGGGCCGTCTGGGGCGACCGCGCCCACCGGCACAATCTCATCACCTCCATCGCCCTCGCCGAGACCGATCTCGAGCTGCACAACCAGCACCTTAACCGCAAGTACGCCGCCATCTCCGCCTGCGAGCAGCGCGTCGAGTGCCACCGCTGTGGCGACGCCGAGGTGCTCGTCGTCGCGTGCAACACGCCCGCCCGCATGGCCAAGGGCGCCGTCGAGGCCGCGCGCGCCCAGGGCGTGAAGGCCGGACTCTTCCGGCCCGTCACGATCTGGCCCTTCCCGATCGACACCCTCGCCGAGATCCTTCCCGGCGTGGAGCGCATCGTCGTCGTCGAGGCCGGCCCCGGCCAACTCGAGGACGAGCTCCGGCTTGCCCTGAGCCACGCGGGCATCGCCCCGCCGCCGATCGATCACGTCCGACGCTGCGGCGGCATACTGCCGGCGCAGTCCGCCATCCTCGAAGGCATCCTGCAGGGTGCGGAGGTGCTGTCATGAGCGCGTTCTACGACCACTTCTCCCGCCACGCCCACGGCGAGGGCATCAAGGCCCGCAGCACGCACTACTGCCCCGGCTGCGGCCACGGCGTCGCCCACCGCGACCTCGCCGCCGCCATCGACGAGCTCGGCATCCAAGACCGCACCGTGCTCATCAGCCCGGTCGGCTGCTCGGTCTTCGCCTATTACTACTTCGACGTCGGCAACTCCCAGGCCGCCCACGGCCGCGCCCCCGCGGTCGCGCTCGGCCACAAGCTCGCGCACCCCGAGGCCGTCGTCATCAGCTACCAGGGCGACGGCGACCTCGCCTCCATCGGCCTCGCCGAGACGATCTCGATCGCGCAGATGGGCCTGCCCATCACGGTCATCTTCATCAACAACGCCATCTACGGCATGACCGGCGGCCAGCTCGCGCCGACGTCGCTCATGGGCCAGAAGACGAGCACGAGCCCCGATGGACGCGTCGCCGCCATGGGCCAGCCGCTCAAGATGGCCGAGCTCATCGCCTCCCTCGACGGCCCCGTCTATGTGGAGCGCGTCGCCCTCTTCAGCGCCCGCGAGCGCGTCAAGGCCCGCAAGGCGATCAAGAAGGCCATCACCAACCAGGTCGAGGGCCGCGGCTATTCCTTCATCGAGATCATCTCCGAGTGCCCCACGCACCTGAAGATGTCCCCGCAGGAGGCCGAGGAATGGGTGCGGACCAAGATGGAGCCGGTCTTCCCGCTCGGCGTGAAGAAGGACCTGACGGTCGAGCCCTGGTTCAAGCGCGGCTCCCCGAGCTTCGAGCCCGAGGCCGTGCTCGGCCTTAGCGGCGCCGAGCGCCTCGACGAGGACAAGGCCCGCACCATCGCCACCTGGCCTGACCACCTCCCGGCCCGCGACATCGCCATCAAGCTCGCTGGCTCCGGCGGTGACGGCGCGCAGACCGCCGCCCTGCTGCTGACGCGCACCGCGATCTCCGTGGGCTTCGACGCGACCGCCATCCCAAGCTACGGCCCCGAGAGCCGCGGCGGCACGTCGTATGCCGACGTCCACATCGCCGAGCAGGAAGTGCTCGATCCCGCGGCCGCCGAGCCGCACGTGCTCGTCGCCTTCAACGCCCCGAGCCTCGCCAAGTTCGCGCCCACCGTGCCCGCCGGCGGACTCATCCTCTACGACAGCACGGTCGTGACCGATCCTGGCCGCCTGCCCGCCGGCCGGCGCATTCTGCCGATCCCGCTCACGCGCATCGCCGCCGACCTCGGCCGGCCGATGGTGAAGAACGTCGTCGCCCTCGGCGCGCTGCAGACCGCCCTCAACCTCCTCCCCGAGGACAGCCTCGTCGGCACGCTCCGTCACGTCCTCCACGACAAACCCGCCCTCCTGCCGCTGAACGAGTCGGCCTACGCCGCCGGCCGCGCCGCGGTGGAGGCTGTTCTCGCGCCGGCATGAATGCGGTGGATCACGCCCTTCCCGTCCAAGGGAACGCGACCGGTCCGACCTTCGTCGGCGAAGCCGAGGCCTACGCGCTTTTGACTCGCGCCGGTTTGTACCCGCCGCGCCATGCTGTCGTCGGCGGGTCGCTGCCGTTTGCCGCGGGCGAGCCGGTCGTGCTCAAGGGACTCGGCGAGGAGCTCTGGCATAAATCCGAGCTCGGGGCCGTCGCCTTTCTCGATTTTGGTGCGGCTGCGGTCGTCACCGCCGCGCGCGCGATGCGCACCCGCGTTGAGGCCGCCGGTCACCGCTGGCTCGATGCGCTGGTCTGCGAACGCATCGCCATCGCGCGGGCCGAGGGATTGCCCACCGAGGGCTTCGTCTCCCTCACGCGCGGCGAGGCTGGCTGGGTCGCGCTCTGCGGTTGCGGCGGACTCCAGGCCGACGCCCTCGCGGCTGCCGTGCCGCCGCTGCGCTGGCCGCTAACACTTACCACGCCGACGGAGGCGCTCGCCGAGTTCAAGACGCACTTGCTTGGCCGTATCTGGCTTGGACAACTGCGCGGCACCGATGCGCTCACGACCGAGCGCAAGCTCCTCGATTTCCTCGAAGGTCTCTGGCGCCTGGCCGCGCTCGCCGAGGCCGAGGACATCGCCTTGCTCGAGCTTAACCCGGTCGTCCTCGACAGCGCCGGCCTCCCGCGTCCGCTCGACGCCGTCGGCCGCCGCGCCGCACCTGCGTCGCGCCGCCTGCCGCCGCCGGACGGCTTTCTTACCGCGTTGCGGGCGCCGCATCTCGTGGCCCTGGCCGGAGTGTCGGAGAAGGGCGGCGGGGTGGGGTACACCATCCTCGAGAATCTCCGTCGTTGTCCGGATCTCGCCGGTCGCATCTGCCTCGTCAAACCCGGCCGTACGGAGCTGTTCGGCCTGCCCTGCATCAGCGACCTCGCTGCGTTGCACGATCTGCCCGTCGACCTGCTCCTGCTCGCGCTGCCGGCGCGGGCCGCGGTGCAGACCGTCAGCGCGCTCATCGCCCAAGGCGGAGGCGCCAAGGTGGTCGGTCTCGTGGCCGGCGGCATTGGCGATGGGGCGGACACGACCGGGCTCGGCCGCAAGTTGGCGCAACTGCTGCACGAGACGCGCGCCGCGGGCGGGTGGACCCCGACGATCCTCGGTCCGAACTTCCTCGGTCACTGGGTGCCGGGCACGCAGCTCGACACGTCCTTCATCCCGGCCGACAAACTCGCGCTGCCGGCCCCGACCGGCGGCGGGCTCGTGCTGCTCAGCCAGAGCGGCGCCTTTCTCCTGAGCCGCCGCTCTCGCGCGCCGCACCTGCGGTTCGGGCTCGGTGTCGCGCTCGGCAACCAGATGGACGCGGCGTTGCCCGATTTCCTGCATGCGCTGGCCGCCGATGATACCTGTCGCGCCGTCGCCGCCTACGTCGAGGGCTTCGGCCCCGGCCACCTGCTCGAGACCGCCCGCGCCGTCCGTCGCCTGCGCGCGCGCGGCGTGCCCGTGCTCATGCATCGCGCGGGCCGCACCGCCGCCGGGCAGGTTGCGGCCGCGAGCCACACCGGGGCGATGGCGGGCGATATCGATCTTGAATGCGCGCTGCTCGAACGGGCGGGGGTGCGGTTTGCGCCATCCATCGCCGCATTCGACGCCGCGCTCGAATGGCTCAGCGCCGATCCGCATCTCCCTGTCGGCCCGGTGGCCCTGCTCACCAATGCCGGTTTCGAGAGTGTCAATGGCAGCGATTACCTCGCCGCGAGCGGCCTGCCGACCGCGACGCTCGATGCTGAGGTGCGTATCGAACTCGCCGCGCTGCTCGAGCGCCACCAACTCGCGGGCCTCGTCAACCCGCAGCTCCCACTCGACCTCACCCCAATGGCAGGCGAGGACGCGTTTCTTGCTGCCACGGATCTCCTCTGCGACACCGCGGGCGTGCTGGTCATCGGCCTCGTGCCGTTCACGAAGCGCCTCAACACGGGCGCGGTCGACGCCGCTCCCTTTGCCGCCAGCCTGGCGCAGCTGCATGAGACCCACGGCAAGCCGCTCGCCGTCGTGGTCGATTCCGGCCTCGACTACGCCGCCTACCGCCAAGCCTTCCGCGACGTGGGCCTCCCGGTCTTCGACCGCGTCGAGTCCGCCCTCCTCGGTCTCAACGTCCTCACCGGTCAAAAACCTTTGGGTTAGGTAGTTAGTGTGTGTGTGTGAAAACCAAGGTGGACGGGGTCACCCAAAGACTCCGTCCACCAACCCCGAACCGTTTGAACCACGGATTGCCCTCCTTCGCCAAGGCTACGGAGGGCAGGCACGGATATCACGGATCCGGCGGATGCGGCCTGAATGGATGGCCACAGAAGGCGCATAAGGCTCGGAACACTAAGTCTCTGCTTTCTCTGTTACCTCCTGTTAATTGGTTTGGTTCCTTATGTGCTTTTTGTGCCTCTTGTGGCCATCCTCTGATCCGTGCAATCCGTGAAATCCGTGGTTAAGATATCCCCGGTTTGAGTTTTCTCCCATGAACCGAAAGCCTTCCCGTCGCGACTTCGTCAAAATCATGGCCATCGCCAGTGCCGCCGGTGCCTCCGGCAGTTTGCAGGCTGCGTCGGCCCCGACGCCCGCGGAGATCCCCGCGCGTGAACGCTGGCGGCAGTGGGCTGATCGACTCGCCACTCCGCTCCTGTCCGCGCTCGCGGCACGGCGGCTCAAGGCGACAATGCCGGTCGAGGCGGCGGTGCCGGAGAACAACCGTCCCTTCACGCACCTCGAGGGTTTTGCCCGCCTGCTCTGCGGCCTGGCGCCCTGGCTTGAGTTGGGCCGCGACGGTGGCGACTGGCCGGCCGTCGCGCGCGAGGCGCTCGACGCGGCGACGGATCCGCAGTCACCCGACTACGTCAATTTCACCACCGGCACGCAGCCGCTCGTCGATGCCGCGTTTCTGGCGCAGGCGTTGCTGCGCGCGCCCGGGGCGCTGTGGCAGCCGCTGCCGGCGAGCGTGCGTTCCAACGTGATTGCCGGTCTGAAATCCACGCGGGCGATCAAGCCGTGGGAAAGCAATTGGCTGCTCTTCGCCTCGATGGTGGAGGCGTGCCTGCACCGCCTGGGCGAGCCGCGCGACGAGGCGCGCCTCACCTACGGCCTGCGCCGGCACGCGGAGTGGTATACGGGCGACGGCTGGTACGGCGACGGCCCGGATTTCCACACCGATTACTACAACTCCTACGTCATTCAACCCATGCTCGTGGAGATCCTCGACGTCATCGCCGGGGAAGGTGAGGAGTGGACGCAGTTCCACACCAAGGCCGTCGCCCGGTTGACTCGCTTCGCGGCGATCCAGGAGCGGATGATCGCGCCCGATGGTTCGTACCCCGTGCTCGGCCGCTCGATCGTCTATCGGGCCGGCGCCTTCCAGGGTCTCGCACTGGCCGCACTGCGACACGGTCTACCGTCCGCGCTGCCCCCGGCGCAGGTCCGGCGCGCGCTCACCGCCGTGCTTCAGCGCACGCTGGAGGCCCCGGGCACCTTCGATGCCCAGGGCTGGCTCCGCCTAGGCCTCGCGGGCGCGCAGCCCTCGCTGGCGGAAAACTACATCTCCACCGGCAGCCTCTACCTCTGCAGCACGGCCTTGCTCCCCCTCGGACTCGATCCCGCCGATCCGTTCTGGTCCGCTCCCGAAGTCCCCACGACCTGGGAAAAAGCTTGGGCCGGCCAAGACCTCCCCGCCGACAAGGCGCTCTACGAGAATCGCTGAATACCGGTTAACCACGGATTTCACGGATGACACGGATGTCAGGCGGATGAAGTGCTGTTGAATCGCCACAAAAGGCACAAAGGCCCCGATGATTTTACAGGAGGAAACAGAGGTTGTGGATCGGGCTCTCTGTTCTCTCTGTTTCCTCCTGTAAACCGGATCGGACCCTTTTGCGCCTCTTGTGCCTGCCCTCCGTAGGCCGGTTGAAGGAGGGGCCATTGGACCGTATCCAATCCGTGTTATCCGTGTAATCCGTGGTTAAAAACGGTTTGGTGCTTTTGGCCTACGCCGGCTCGCTCGACTCCCGAACGCGCCGCCGCTGTAATCACAGCAGCCGCCACCCAAGCCGAGTCCATCCTACTCGCTACCCGCTACTCACTCCTCGCTACTCCCCCAGATGCATCCCCCGTTCAAGACCATCATCGAGCCGTTTCGCATCAAGTCGGTCGAGCCGATCCGTTTCACCACGCGCGAGGAGCGCGTCGCGCACCTCACGGCGGCCGGATACAATCCGTTTTTGCTCCGCGCGGAGCATGTGCTCATCGACCTGCTGACCGACTCCGGCACGGGAGCGATGTCGAAGCACCAGTGGGCGGGCATGATGCGCGGCGATGAGTCGTATGCCGGGGCTGACTCATTCTACCGCTTCGAGGCGGCGGTGCGCGACATCACCAGGCTCGCCACCATCATCCCGACGCACCAGGGGCGGGCGGCCGAGCGCATCCTGTTTTCGACGATGCTGAAGCCGGGCGACATCGTGCCGAACAACACGCACTTCGACACGACGCGCGCCAACATCGAGGCCACCGGCGCCACCGCGCTCGACCTGCCCGTGCCCGAGGGCCGGCAGCCCGCGCTGCGCGCTCCGTTCAAGGGCAACCTCGACCTCGCCGCGCTCGAGCGCTGCCTCGCCGACCACCCGGGCAAGGTGCCGCTCGTGATGGTCACGGTCACGAACAACTCCGGCGGCGGCCAGCCCGTCTCCCTCGCCAACCTCCGCGGCGCGCAGGCCATCTGCCGGAAGCACGGCGTGCCGCTCTTCCTCGACTGCTGCCGCTTCGCCGAGAACGCGTGGTTCATCAAGCAGCGCGAGCCGGAGTTCGCCGATGCCACGCCGCTCGAGATCGCGCGCGCCATGTTCGCCTGCGCCGACGGCGCCACGATGAGCGCCAAGAAGGACGGCATGGCCAACATCGGCGGCTTCCTCGCCCTCAACGACCCGGCCTGGGCCGAGCGCTGCAAGACCAACCTCATCCTGACCGAGGGCTTCCCGACCTACGGCGGCCTCGCCGGCTACGACCTCGAGGCGCTGGCCGTGGGTTTCTACGAGGCGCTCGACGAGGACTACCTGCGCTACCGCATCCGCTCGATCGAGTACCTCGGCGACCTGCTAACGAAGAACGGCATCCCCATCGTGCAGCCCACCGGCGGCCACGCCGTCTACATCGACGCCAAGGCCATGCTCCCGCACATCCCGCCGCATGAGTTCCCGGCGTGGGCGCTGAGCTGCGCGCTGTACCTCGAGGGCGGCGTGCGCGGCGTGGAGATCGGCTCGGTCATGTTCGGCCGCCAGCCCGATGGCACCGAGAAGCCCGCCGCGATGGAACTGGTCCGACTCGCCTTTCCCCGCCGCGTCTACACCCAGAGCCATGTCGACTACCTGGGGGAGGTCATCCTCCACGTGAACGCCCTCCGCCACCGCTTAGCTGGCCTGAGGTTTACCCACGCTCCGGCCGTGTTGAGGCACTTCACTGCCAAGTTCGAGCCGGTGGGAGGAACGCTGATCTGCGCTGATCAACGCTAATTTCTGACGCAGAAAGACCAAACTATCTTACAGGAGGAAACAGAGGGAACAGAGACCCAAACCCCAATCTCTGTCTTGATCTCCGTTGCCTCCGTTCCCTCCTGTAAAAATGTCTTGGATCGGATCAGCGGGGATCAGCGCAGATCAGCGTTCCCTCCGCCTCCGTCCGCCACCCATCCCGCCTTTTGACCGCCAGCCGGTCTGCGGTTGCGGAAAGGTCACAGATTAACCACGTTTTGCCCCCTATGATGTCCAAACGTTTCCTCTCCCTGGCGGTGGGCCTGCTGGCCCTGGCCGCCGGCTCACCCCTGTGGGCGGATGACGCGGCGAAGCTGCCCGACACCGCCTTCAGCGTCGACAAGATGGATCGCTCCGTCGATCCGCGCGCCGACTTCGCCAAGTACGCCGCCGGCGGCTGGTACGCCAATAACCAGATCCCGAGCGACAAGGCCCGTTGGGGCGGCTTCAACGAACTCGACCAGCGCAACTGGGCCAACCTCCGCGCCCTCGTCGAGGAGGCCGCCGCCAATCCCGGCGAGCCCGGTTCCCTCAAGCAGAAGGTCGGCGACTTCTACGCCTCCGCTCTCGACACCGCGACGATCAACGCCCGCGGCCTCGAGCCCATCAAGGCCGACCTCGCCGCCATCGCCGCCGCCAAGGACACGACCGAGCTCATCACCCTCGCGGCCAAGCTGCATGTCGGCATCGGCGCCCCGTTCCTCGGCGCCGCCTTCTACGCCGACCAGAAGCAGAGTGACACCTACGGCTTCTACCTCGCCCAGGGCGGCATGAGCCTGCCCTCGAAGGAGTACTATTTCTCCGACAAGTTCGCCCGCGAGCGCTGGGAATTCCTCGGCCACGTCGCAAAGATGCTCGAGCTCTCCGGCGTCGCCCGTGCCGACGCCTACCGCCAAGCCGAGGCCGTGTTCGCCTTCGAGAAAAGCCTCGCCGCGAACGCCAAGCTGCCCGTCGAGCTGCGCGACCGCATCGCCAACTACAACAAGATGACGATCGCCGACGCGGTCGCCGCCTACCCGGGCCTCCCGCTCCAGCGCTTCATCGCCGAGCTCGGCGTGCCCGCCACCGTGACCGACGTCATCATCGGCCAGCCCAAGTTCTTCGAGGGCCTGTCGCTCGCGATGAAGAACGCCTCCCTCGACGACCTGAAGTCCTACCTCCGCTGGCAGCTGCTGCGCGTGGCCGCCCCCTACCTGAGCGAGGCCTTCGAGAACGAGAATTTCCGCTTCTACAGCACCGTGCTCAACGGCACCCCGCAGCAGGAACCCCGCTGGCAGCGCGCGACCAAGGTCGTCGACGGCCGGGTCGGCGAGGCGCTCGGCCAGCTCTACGTCGCCAAGCATTACCCGCCGGAAGCCAAGGCGCGGATGGATGAGATGATCACCAACATCAAGGCGGTCTTCCGCGAGCGCCTGCAGAAGCTCGAGTGGATGTCCGAGGAGACCCGCGCCAAGGCGCTGGCCAAGTTCGATCGCTTCGAGCCCATGATCGGCTATCCCGCCAAGTGGCGCGACTACTCGGCCGTCGAGATCAAGCGCGACGACTACTTCGGCAACGTGATTCGCGCGACCGTGGCTGATTCCCGCCGCCGCATCGACCGCACCGGCGGCAAGGTGGACCGGCAGGAATGGGGCATGACGCCCCCGACGGTGAACGCCTACTACTCGCCCGTCACCAACCAGATCGTCTTCCCGGCCGGCATCCTCCAGCCGCCGTTCTTCGACTTCAACGCGGACGACGCCGTCAACTACGGCGCGATCGGCGGCGTCATCGGCCACGAGATCACGCACGGCTTCGACGACCAGGGCCGCCGCTCGGACGCCGACGGCAACCTGACCGACTGGTGGACGGAGGCGGACGCCGCCAAGTTCCGCGAGCGCGCCCAGGAGCTCGTCGAACAGTACAACGGCTATCACGCGCTCCCCGGCCTCGCCATCAACGGCCAGCTCTCGCTCGGCGAGAACATCGGCGACCTCGGCGGCACCTCCATCGCCTTCGAGGCGCTGCAGCGCTCGCTCGCGGGCAAGGAGCAGAAGCTCATCGACGGCCTCACGCCGGCACAGCGCTTCTACATCTCTTGGGCCCAGCAGTGGCGCACGCTCTACCGCGACGACGCCATGCGCCTGCAGATCGCCCGCGGCCCGCACGCCCCCGGCAACTTCCGCGCCTTCGGCCCGCTGGTGAACCAGCAGGAGTTCTTCGACGCCTTCGGCATCAAGCCCGGCGATCCGATGTGGCGAAAGCCCGAGGACCGCTGCAAGATCTGGTGAGAAACCACCCGCGCTTCAAAGAGGCCGGCCTTCGGGCCGGCCTTTTTTTTCGCACCCGGATTCGTCGAGCACGCCCCGCTCGCGGAGGAACGCCACGCAGCCCTTCACCGCTCGGCTGATGTGGTTTTCCAGGGTTCGGCCGGAGATGCCCATCCGGGCGGCGACCTCGCGGCACGACATGCCGTACAAGTGCCGCATCTGCAGGGCCTCGCGGCAGCGTGGCGGCAGGCTGGCGCAGGCCACAGCCAGCAATTGACGTTCCTGCCCGCGAGCCGTCGCCTCCGCCACGTCGTGCTCCCCCGCCACGGCGCAGGCCTGCTCCCGCGTCACCTCCACAAACGGCGCGCGCTGCCGGCGCCGCAGGGCGTCCACGGCCACATGGCGGGCGATCGTGAACAGCAGTCCGCGGACGTTCTCCAGCTCTCGCTGCGTGCGCAACTTGCAGAGGCGGAGGTAGGTTTCCTGGATCACGTCCTCCACCTCGCCGCCCAAGTGAAAACGGCGGGCCAGGTACCGGCGCAGGAGGCCTTGCAGCGGCCTCACCTCCGTCGCGAACCAACCATCCAGGTCCTCGACGGCCAAGGTCGGGATCGCGTCAAAGTCGGCGGCCAGGGGCTGCGAATCGGAATGAAGATCACTGGGGGTTAGTTTCAGCATTCTGCCGGCTGGTATGACCGGCGGCAACCCACCAGGGCAAACCGGTCCACGCAGATTACACCACTCGGTGCAGGCATCCGCCAGTTGGCGTAGTCGCGCCCAGGTCGCTGGCAACCAATCAGTGGAGATCAGCGCAGATCAGCGTTCCTCTTTGTCTCAACGTGCGGTCCAGCCGCCGTCGATAGGCAATGAGGCGCCCGTGATCGAGCGGGCCTGCTCGCCGCAGAGGAAAAGGGCGAGGGCGGCGACTTCCTCGACCTCGATGAAACGCTTGGTCGGCTGCGCGGCGAGGATCACCTCGCGGATGACCCGGTCGTGCGGGAGATTGTGCGCCTTGGCCTGCGCCTCGATCTGGCCCTCGACGAGCGGCGTGCGCACGTAGCCCGGGCAGATCGCGTTGCAGGTGATGCCGGTTTCGGCGACTTCGAGGGCGACGGTCTTGGTGAGGCCGACGAGCCCGTGCTTGGCCGCGACGTACGCCGACTTGAACGGTGACGCCACGAGGCCGTGCGCGGACACGAGGTTCACGATGCGGCCCCAGTTGCGGCGCTTCATGCCGGGCAGCGCGGCGCGGATGGCGTGGAAGCTCGCGTTGAGGACGATGTCCTGGATCGCGTCCCACTTGGTGACGGGGAACTCGTCAACGGGCGCGACGAATTGGATGCCGGCGTTGTTAACCAGAATGTCCACGCCGCCAAAGGCCGCCTCGGTGGCGGCGACGAGCGCAACGACTTCCTCCGGGCGGGTCAGGTCGGCGCCGTGGAAACGCACGTCCGCGCCGGTGGCGCCGGCGAGGTCGCGCCGCGTGCGCTCGATCACCGCCGGGTCGCCGAGGCCGTTGAGCATGACGTTGGCCCCCGCCTGCGCGAGCGCCCGGGCGATGCCCAGGCCGATGCCGCTGGTGGAGCCGGTGACGAGGGCGGATTTGTTCTTCAGCATGGGGACAGGGGTTTTGAACCACGGA